>NZ_JBJXEN010000096.1:0-108463 GCF_046153165.1 Flavobacterium sp.
TCGCCATAACAACCATCGATAACCAAATCGACAAGGTTCTTCCATTTCTCGAAAATCAATTCTGGATCGGTGGTATATTCTATCACATCATCATCATCGTGAATAGAAGTTGAAACGATAGGATTTCCTAACATTTTCACGATTTCTAGCGCAATATTATTATCCGGAACACGAATTCCGACTGTAGTTTTCTTCTTGAATTCTTTGGGTAAATTATTATTTCCTGGCAGAATAAATGTATATGGTCCCGGTAAAGCTCGTTTCAGAATTTTAAAAGTAGAAGTATCTATTTGCTTAACATAATCAGAAATATTACTCAAATCATGGCAAACAAAAGAAAAATTGGCTTTTTCTAGCTTAATTCCTTTTATTTTTGCAATTCGCTCTAAGGCTTTGGTGTTGGTAATATCGCAACCCAAACCATATACAGTATCAGTTGGATAAATAATTAGCCCTCCATTTTTTAGCACATCAACGACTTTTTTGATAGCTGCTTCGTTGGGATTGTCTGGATATATTTTGATGAATTGACTCATACTCGTTTATTTTTTAATTTTTAATTTGTTGAAAAATTAATGCATAAATTTTACCCTATCACATCTAACTTTGCAAATCGTAACAACAATTTCTTAATTCCACCCACTTCAAATTTAATCTCCGCTTTTTTATCGGCACCAGCGCCTTCTAGGTTTAAGATTTCTCCTTTTCCAAAGCGTTCGTGCATCACTATATTTCCTGCAACCAATTTGTTATCAAATAAATTAGCACTGTTAGAACCTGAATTACTAGAAACTGGTTTTAGTTTGCGAATATTGAGATCCGATTTTGGTTCGTTATCCGTAATATATTTAGGTGGCGTTCCTGTTATAGGTTTTGCTAATCTTAATTTCGATTTATCTACATCACCAAAAATATCATGATCAATTTGTGGCTTGTATCTGTAATTTGTTTCAGGTGGTGTGAGATATTCTAAATATTCTCCATCTATCTCTTCGATAAAACGGGAAGGTTCACTATCAGTAAGTTTTCCCCAACGATAGCGAGATTGTGCATAGGTTAAATATGCCTGATGTTCGGCACGTGTTAAGGCTACATAAAATAATCGGCGTTCTTCTTCGAGTTCGCTTCGAGTACTCATACTCATGGCACTTGGGAACAAATCTTCTTCCATTCCTACAACAAAAACCGTTGGAAATTCTAAACCTTTTGCTAGGTGAATAGTCATCAGTGCTACTCGATCTTCATCGGAAGTATCTTTGTCTAAATCGGTTGCCAGTGCAACATCTTCTAAAAACTCGGATAAAGCGCCACGAGCGCCATCTACTTCTACTTGTCCATCGGTAAAATCCTTGATACCATTTAGTAATTCTTCTATATTTTCAATTCGGGCGATCCCTTCTGGTGTACCGTCTTTTTTGAGTTCCTGAATATATCCTGTTTTTTTAGCGACATGATCGGCAAGAAAAAAAGCATCTTGCGTTTCATTGATAACCTGAAAGCTTTTAATCATAGTCACAAAATCTTGCAACTTGGTTTTGGTTCCTGAATTTAATTTTAAATCGATTTTATCAATGACCTCCATCACTTCAAAAATAGAACGTTTGTAATGATTGGCTGCAATAGTCAATTTTTCGACAGTTGTATCTCCTATTCCACGTGCTGGATAATTAATGACACGAATGAGTGCTTCTTCGTCTTTTGGATTGATAACCAAACGTAAATAACACAATATATCTTTAATTTCTTTCCTTTGATAGAAAGACAATCCTCCATAAATTCGGTACGGAATGTCGCGTTTTCTCAAAGCATCTTCCATGGCACGAGATTGCGCATTGGTACGATACAAAATAGCAAACTGACCATTCGTCATTTGATTCGTCATCTTTTGCGTCCAGATTTCTCCTGCCACAAAACGACCTTCATCATTGTCGGTTACACTTCGATTAACTTTTATTTTTTGACCAAAATCATTTGCTGTCCAAACTACTTTGTCGAGTTTGGTTTTATTTTTATCGATAACCGAATTCGCTGCTTCAACTATATTTTTTGAAGAACGATAATTTTGCTCCAGTCGAAACATTTTTACATTTTCGTAATCTTTCTGAAAATTTAAAATATTATTAATATTGGCGCCACGGAAACCGTAAATACTTTGTGCATCGTCACCTACAACACAGATATTTTGAAATCTATCAGACAGCGCTCGAACAATTAAATATTGTGAATGATTTGTATCTTGGTACTCATCGACGAGAATATATCGGAAACGGTCCTGATATTTCATTAAAACTTCTGGAAAACGAGTCAGTAATTCATTGGTTTTTAATAGCAAATCATCAAAATCCATGGCACCCGCTTTGAAACATCTTTCGACATAATTTTGGTAAATTTCTCCCAAACGAGGCTTCTTTGCCATCGCATCAGATTCTTGTAATTCAGGATTATTGAAGTAGGCTTTAACCGTAATTAAACTATTTTTGTAAGACGATATTTTACTAAAAACTTGTTTTGGTTTGTAAATATCTTTGTCCAGTTGCATTTCTTTAATAATGGCTCCTAATAACCGAACAGAATCTTGGGCATCATAAATCGTAAAATTAGAAGGATATCCTAATTTATCGGCTTCCGAACGAAGAATTCTGGCAAAAACGGAGTGGAAAGTTCCCATCCAAAGGTTTTTGGCTTCGGCATTTCCTACAATATCTGCAATACGTTTTTTCATTTCACGTGCTGCTTTGTTGGTAAATGTGAGTGCTAGAATATTAAACGCATCAACACCTTGACTCATTAAGTTAGCAATTCTAACGGTAAGAACTCTCGTTTTTCCTGAACCTGCTCCAGCAATAACAATCATTGGCCCATCTTTTTGTAAAACAGGTGCTTGTTGCGCTTCGTTAAGTTGACTAATGTATTTTTGCATTTTTACTTTCCTAATTTGTACAAAAATAGTTATATTAAGTAGTATAAAAAAAGACATTCAAAAGAATGTCTTTAAAACTTAATTTACTTTACTACTTTCCTGTTCTAACCTTGTAATAACTTGTTGTTCTTCGTCTGTTAAGACCATTGAATTGTTCTTTAACCAAAACTTATCTGTGTAATGATTTCCCCTTTCATACAAAGATTTATCATTATATACTGACTTCTTGTTATAGTTAAAATCGTCTTTTTTGTAATCGGTTACAACTAAATCACTTTTATATTCTATAACTTCATTATATTTCTTTTTGTTCCAAATTTTAATTTTTCCTTTTCTAGTAGTAAAAGACAAAAGATAATTTCCGTTACTAACTTTAAATGATGATTTTAATTTCAAATCTAACATAGATGCTTTAATAATTAGAATATTAATTACTCTTGTATATTGAATATTCGCTTGATCGGAAGCAATTTCAAGATCAGAAATTAAATATGTATTTGGGTCAAAAACGACTGTTCCTTTGTAAAGATATTTTTTAAGATCTGCTTTTGGTTGAAAATTTATAATATAAACTTCATTTCCAGATTTTTCAATTTTAGATTTTAGTTCAAAATCATAATCTTGATAATTTTTACTATCGTATAATATTTTTTCTATTGTATAAAAATTATATTGTTTTGTAGTTGCTTTGCGAACATCCAAACCTGAAGCTAAATCTAAAGTCTCATCATCATCACTAATTAATTTTGCTGCTCTACTTTGATTCACAATCAAATCTGAATCTGTTTTTTTCGTATTTCCATTCATATGAAAATCTATTAAACCATCTGTAAATCGTGTGTATTTATCATTTACTTTAAGAAATTCACGGTAGTATGTGTTTAAGACTATAGGTTTGTTAAACTTAGATTTTGAAATATTTATTGCCTTTAATAACAATTGTTCAATAGGTTCTTTTGTCACTATTACATCTTCTAATTCTAATGTATTTTGCTCTAAATAAATTATTTTAGAATCATTATCTAGGTCTGAGAGTTTAAGACTATATTTTTTGTATTCTAAATGTGAAATCGAAATCTCAGAATCACTTTTTACTGCAATTTGGAAAGCTCCTTCCTCATTTGAAATCGTTCCAAAATTCGAATTTTTAATACTAATGGTAGCATTTTCTATAGGTTTCTTAGATATAATGTCTTGTAAATAGTAAATTGTTTGTTTTTCCTGAGAAAAACCTTTAAATGAAAATATAACTAATAATAGAAGGCAAATATTTTTTTTCATAAAATTTATATGGTTTTAAAATTCAAAAATACGTTTAGAAAAGTTGTATTACAATTATTTTTTTGAGTTTATTTGCAAAAGAAAAATCAATTATAATTTCAACAAATCAATTTTAATAAAATGGATAACTCAAAAATAATAGAAATACTAGCATATACTTTACCTTCTTTAATTACTGGTGGTGTAGCTTATTATTTGTTTAATTCTTATTTTAAAGACCAGCAAAATATGCGTCGTTGGTTGTTGCAAAAAGAAAATCAAAAAGACTCATTGCCTTTACGTTTACAGGCTTATGAACGCATGGCTTTGTTTTTAGAACGTATAAATCCGTCGAATTTATTGATTAGAATTACACCTTTTTCATCAGATAAAGACCAATACGAAAACTTAATTATAGAGCATATAAACCAAGAATATGAGCATAATATTACACAACAAATTTATCTAAGTGATGAATGTTGGACTATAATTCAAACAGCAAAAAACACAACTATTCAAAATATTCGTAAGACAAATATGAACGAAAAAGTAGATTCTGCAAACAAATTGCGTGAAGCTATTTTGAGAGATTTATTAGAGAGTCAATCTCCTAGTACAATTGCTCTATCTTTTCTGAAAGACGAAGTAGGTAGAATTATTTAAGCAAATTTTTAAGTGAATTTTGTTCTTTTTCAGGAAGTTTAGGAAGTAAGTTTTCAAATGATTTCCTGAATTCTTCTCTTTTAATCATTCCACGAATAGTTTCTTTTGCAAATTTTACAAACTGCCATTTGTGATGAGTAGTTGCATTTACTAATGATTGTAGAAACCTTTCGTCTGATGGTTTTATTTTAATTAAAATTTCTAATGCATTTTGCCTAATCGAACTATCAAAACTAGTAGAAGCATAATTTATAATTTCATTATATAATTCCGCTTTTTTTGTTGGTTCATATTCCTTTGTTCCTAAAGCTAATGTGAGCCAAAGTATACGAAGATTTTTATCATTTCTTCCTTGCCAATTTTTCGATTTTTCTAGTAATTCTATTCTGTTTTTAGGAAATTGTGTCCATAGATTTTGTAATGCAATTTCTCTTGTTGTATAAGATTTATCATCTAAAAAACTTTCATATTGCTCTTTGAATTCTAACGAAATTTTTGGCGTAGTTTCAGCAACAGCTTGACGAATATTTACATCACCACTTTGCATTGCAATTTGTATTAATTCTTTTTTTTCGTCGAAAGAAATAGCTGCTAATTGATATATTACTTCTTGTTTTATTGGATAAAATGCATTTGACTTTAAAATGGTTTCAAACTGATTCTTTTTGTCTAAAAATGAAATACTTTCGTTTTTTTGTAAATCTAAATACTCTTTTATAAATTTATTTTTACTTAAAACAGTAATCGCTTCACTAACGTTAAAACCTGATTTTTCTAGCCAATGTTTCTTAAAATCATCCACATCATAATTAGAAATTTTTTTTACTTCAGCCAAAAAATCATCGGTAACTACATTTTTGAATTTGTACTTGTTCAGATAATTTTTTACTGCTTTTTGGAAGTTTTTCTCTCCAACGCCTTCTCTTAAAATATGTAAAGCCCATGCTCCTTTTTTGTAAAAAGAAAGTGAACTGGCTTTTGCATTTAGAATTGGAATAGTATCTGTTTTACTAGCTTCTTTAAGTTCTTCTGCTATTTTTAGCAATTCGTAATTAAAATGATCTTCTCCAAAAATTTTCCTTTCTGCCAAAAGTGCATAATAACTTGCAAAGCCTTCTTGCAACCAATGATCTTTACCTGATTTTGCCGTAATCATGTCGCCAAACCATTGGTGTGCCAATTCATGCGCATTAACATTAATATAATTTCTATCATTGTAACCTATATCATCAACTACAAAATCCTGTGAGAAAATAGTTGCCGAAGTGTTTTCCATTCCTGCATATAAAAAATCGTTTACTGGAACTTGTTTGTAAATTTCCCAAGGGTACTTCACTCCTATTTCGGTTTCAAAAAAATCAAATATTTCCTTTGAATATTTATAAGTTGATTCAAATTTATTCTTGTCTTCTAGTTTTAAGTATTGTTCTAAAGGAATTCCTGATTTTGATTCTAAAACTTGTTTATCAAATTTTCCAATAGCAAGCATTACAAGATAAGAAGACATTGGTTTTTGCATTTGATAATACCAAGATTTGAAAGCCTTATTTTCAGTATTTTTTATCAATTTTCCATTAGAAATTACCTGATAATCAGAATCGAAAGCTATCATTAAATTAAAAACTACTTTTTCATTTACGTCATCAAAACTAGGCAACCAATTACTTGTATATTTTCCTTGACCTTGTGTCCAGATTTGCAAATTTTCGTCTTCTCCGATAAAATATAAAGTTTGTTTTGGTGTAGCATAATAGGTAAAATCTAATCGATTCTTCCCTTTTTTAAAACCTTCAAAAAGTAATAACTCTTTATCATTATTTTTATATTTAACTGATTTTCCATTAATAACCACATTATAAAAAGCCATATTTTTTGAATCAATTCTAATAGTATCTATAGCTGAAATCACATTAAAATCATAGGAAATCGTTCCGTTAACAGATTTATTTTGATTGCTTAGATTTAAACTAGCAACGCATTTTGTAAAATCAACTTTTTGCGTTTGTTGGGCAAAAGAAAATACAGAAAATAAAAGAAGAATATATTTCATATGTAGATACTATTTATTTTTTTATTGGAATTATGGTATATTTATGAGGAAACTTTCATCTTTGTTCGTGATTTAGTTATCATAAATATTTCATATAATTTGAATCTAAAGTTCAAAAATACAAAGTAATTTATGACTTTTTAGTAAGTTTACAATCAAATAAAAAAATTTGAAAAAGAAAGCCATTTTTAATTGGAGTAGCGGAAAAGATTCTGCCTTGGCATTATATAAAACTTTGCAAAGTTCGGAAATAGAAATTGTTTCGTTGCTTACGAGTGTGAATAAAAAATTCAATCGTATTTCGATGCATGGTGTTCGTACTGAATTGTTAGAACAACAAGCCAGAAACATCAGATTACCGCTTCATATCATGGAAATTCCAGAAATGCCAAGTATGGAAGATTATGAAGATGTAATGCAAGAAACATTAACTAAATTCAAAGAAAAAGGAATAACTCATTCTATTTTTGGCGATATTTTTCTAGAAGATTTACGAAAATATCGTGAAGATAAATTAGCCGAAATGGAGTTTGAAGGTATTTTTCCGTTGTGGAAAATTCCTACCCATGATTTAATTCAGGAGTTTTTAGATTTGGGTTTCAAAACTATTGTGGTTTGTGTTAATGAACGAAATTTAGATAAAAGTTTCGTTGGAAGAATTATCGATGCGCAATTTATTGCTGATTTACCAAGTGATGTAGATGTTTGTGGTGAAAACGGAGAGTTTCATACTTTTACTTTCGATGGACCCATTTTTTCTAAACCTATCGAATTTGAAATTGGAGAAATCGTATATAGAAAATATGAAAAACCAAAACAAGAATCAACTAATACAGCTTGTGATACAAATAGTTCTGATGCTTTCGATTTTGGATTTTGGTATTGTGATCTGATACCAACCACTATATAATTTTTTATTATTTTTATACAAATGATAAACGTGAAAGAAACACCAGAAGTATTTAAAATTTTGCATTTTTTAAATGAAATTCATATCAATGTAATTGAAAAACAATTAGAGGATAATACTTTTCTACCAGGTTTAGCAATTGCCTCAAATTGTATCGAAATAGATTTTGATAAATTATTATATCCAGGAGATATTTTGCACGAAGCAGGACACTTAGCAGTGACAACATCGGAAGAGAGAATATTAATAGGTACCGATTCTATGTCTAAAGAATGGCCTACACAAGGAGATGAAATTGTTTCTATGCTTTGGTCTTATGCAGCTTTAAGGTATTTAGAATTACCTATAGAGTTTGTTTTTCACCCAAATGGATATAAAAATGAATCACCTTGGTTGATTGAAAATTATACTAATGAAAATTATATTGGATTGCCTCTTTTAGAATGGATGGGACTCACAATAAGCAAGGAGCGTGCCTCACAAGAAGGTATAAAACCTTTTCCTACAATGATAAAATGGTTAAGAGATTAAATGATGAGTGAATTAATTCGATCTATAAAATTCCCTTTTGTTTTTGACACAAAACGTCTAAAAAAAGATGTTGAGAATGTTATGTCAAAAAAATGGATAAACCATTATAATACTAATGATTATGAGGGTGATTGGTCTTCGATTGCATTAATGTCCGAAGGAGGAAAATGGGATAATATTTATGCTCTAAATACTGGAAACAACGAAGTCCTTTATACTGATATATTACTTTCTTGCGATTATTTTAAAGAAATATTAGAACAGTTTCAATTTAAAAAAACATCTGTTCGATTGCTGCGTTTATCTGTTGGTGCCGAAATTAAACCACACAAAGATCATTGTCTAGGTTATGAAGATGGATGTTTCCGAATACACATTCCTATAATTACAAATAGCGAAGTAATGTTTATTTTAGATGATAAACGTTTAATTATGAATGAAGGAGAATGTTGGTATATAGACGCTAATTTTACCCATTCAGTCTCAAATCACGGAAAGGAAGACAGAATTCATTTGGTTATTGATGGTATTAGAAACAAGTGGACTGATGCTTTATTTTTTCAACAAGCAACAGAAAATGAATTTGTAAAACCAATACCTAAAATTAGTTCTGAACAAAAAGAATTGATGATTCAAGAATTAAAAAAAATGAATTCACCCAAAGCCAATCAAATTATTGATGATTTATTGAAAGATTAATTATCAATATTTCTTTTTTAATTCTTTTCTAAAACAAAATTTTCTAGGACTAAAACATCTAATGCAGTTTCTCCAAACAATTGAAGAGCTTCTTTAGGTGTTTCTACCATTGGCATTCCTTTTCGATTTAAACTAGTATTTAATAATACTGCAATACCGCTTACTTTATAAAATTCTTTGAGGAGTTTATGAAATCGATCATTCCACTTTTCATCTACTGTTTGTACACGAGCAGAACCATCACGATGTGTCACATTTTTTAATTTATCAAGATATTCTGTTCGAGTTTTATCTACTAAAATCATGTACGGACTGTTCCTACCATTCTCAAAATATTCATTGACCTTATCTTTTAAAACTGCTGGAGCAAATGGACGAAAATCTTCTCTAAACTTAATATTTCTATTAATGTGATCTTTCAAATTTTCTATTCCAGGATGTGCTAAAATACTTCTTCTACCAAGAGAACGAGGGCCAAATTCAGACTCAGATTGAAACCAAGCAATGGTTTTTCCTTTGTTCAGTTTATCAGCACAATATTTTAACAATTCTTCTTCATTAGAAAACTTCTTTTTAGAATAGGCTTCATAAACATCATTATCTAACTCCTCTTCTATTTCTGTTTCATTGTATTTTTTACCAAAACAAGTACTTCCATCATGTGTAACTTTTGGCATATTTAAGTACTCTAACCATCCGTAAAAAGCACATCCAAGCGCCAATCCATTATCTCCTGCTGCTGGTTCAAAATAAATATCATCAACAATTTTTAAATCTTGTAATTTGGCATTAGCAACAGCATTTAAAGCCACGCCACCTGTATAACATAAATTATTATGTGGAAATGCTTCAATTCGAGTGCTTATGCATCTCATGACCGCTTTTTCTACTTGTTCTTGTGCCCATTTAGCTACATTGGCATAATAACCGAAGTTTTCTTTAAAATAATCATATCCTGTTGATGGATTGATGAAATTATTTTGCCAATTCTCATTAAGATACAAACTACCAGATTTAAATTCGAAGGCCTCAAAATTATAGATTTCAGTTTCTCCAAATGGTGCCAATCCCATCAGTTTTCCTACATCATCCATATCTCCAAAAACATATTTACTTATTGTTGCATAAAATCCACCTATAGAATGTTGTGTAGTTGGTAACGAAAATAAACTGGTTTTATGTTCCGCCATTTTACTAAAATCTTTTAGTAAAGGAGATAATTTTTGCCCGTCAAAATGATAAAAACTATCTTTCTCACACAACATTTGACTTTCTTCAAGAAATATTGGATCTATAAATGATTTTTGGTTGGGATGCAATTCAATAAATTGATGTAATGGACTACCACAGCCATCTATTACCATCACTGCACATTCAGAAAAAGGAGAAGTTCCTACTGCGCTATAAGCATGAGCTAAATGATGAGATATATCAACTATTTTAGGAGTTTCAGAATTAGCAAAAATTCTTTTTCCATTAAATTGATTTCGATCGGGTATATCAAAATTTGCACATTGTACAACTAGAGCAACATCCTTTAATTCAATTCCTTCAGCGTCTAAACAATATTGAATCGCTAAAGTATCATTACCACCATCATGTTTACGACGACTAATGCGTTCTTTTTCTATTCCAACACAAACACGCCCGTCTTTTAATAATACTGCCGAACCATTATGAGAAAGTCCAGTACCTAGAATGTATATAGATTTAGTCATTTTATCTTATATTTTTGAGCCGTTTTTAAAAAATGTCGTAGTAAAAATTGGCATAGTTCAAATATAGATATTTCAAACTCTTTTCAAATTATACTTTTTTAAATTTACCAACAAAAAACTATCTTCGCAAGATGCAAAACAATCTCTTCGAAACTCCCATAGAATACTTAAAAGGCGTTGGTCCGCAACGTGGGGATTTGTTGCGCAAAGAGTTGGGCATTTATAAATACGGAGATTTAATTAATTTTTATCCAAATAGATATTTAGATCGTACCAAATATTATAAGATTAATGAACTGCAAAATTCTACAGCCGAAGTTCAAATTATAGGTAAAGTAATTAATATAAAAACAGTCGAATTTGCTAAAGGAAAAAGTCGATTAGTTGCTACATTTATCGATGATACTGGTCAAATGGAATTGGTTTGGTTTCAAGGGCAAAAATGGGTCAAAGAAAGTTTAAAACTCAATGTTGTTTATGTGATTTTTGGAAAAACGACTTCGTTTAACAATACTTTTAATATGGCGCATCCAGAAATGGAATTGCTAAGTGAACACCAGCAAAGTATTCGTTCAGCCATGCAACCTGTTTATCCAAGTACCGAAAAACTAACCAATAGAGGAATATCTAACAAGGTTGTCAATAAAATGATGCAACAATTGTTTCTAGAAACGCATACCTTATTTTCAGAAACATTACCCAGCTATTTAATAGACGAATTAAAACTAATTTCTAAAAAAGATGCATTAATAAACATTCATTTTCCAAAGAATGCAGAAGCTTTGGCGAAAGCGCAATTTAGATTAAAATTTGAAGAATTATTTTTTATCCAATTGCAATTAATCACCAAAAACTTAATTAGAAAACACAAAATAAAAGGTTTCCCTTTTGATAAAGTCGGCACCTATTTTACTGAATTCTTTAACAACCATTTGCCTTTCGATTTGACCAATGCTCAAAAAAGAGTCCTTAAAGAAATTCGAAACGACATGGGAAATCCAGCCCAAATGAACCGATTATTACAAGGTGATGTTGGTTCTGGAAAAACAATTGTTGCTTTTATGAGTATGCTTTTGGCTTTAGACAATGGCTTTCAAGCTTGCTTAATGGCACCAACAGAAATATTAGCCAATCAGCATTTTATTGGATTATCAGAATTAGCTAAACACTTAAATATCAATATTAAAATATTAACTGGTTCAAGTAATACTAAAGCTAGAAAAATTATTCATGATGAACTAGAAAATGGAAGTTTAGATATTTTAATTGGTACACATGCTTTATTAGAAGATAAAGTACAATTCAAAAATTTGGGATTAGCAATTATTGATGAGCAACATCGCTTTGGTGTAGAACAACGCTCTAAATTATGGAAGAAAAATACCATTCCACCACACGTTTTAGTCATGACTGCTACGCCAATTCCTAGAACATTAGCCATGAGTTTGTATGGCGATTTAGATATTTCTGTCATTGATGAATTGCCACCAGGAAGAAAACCAATACAAACGGTGCATCGATACGATTCTAACCGATTGAAAGTTTGGCATTTTATTCGGGAGGAAATTGCAAAAGGTCGCCAGATTTATATCGTTTATCCTTTAATTCAAGAATCTGAAAAAATGGATTTTAAAGATTTGATGGACGGTTATGAGAGTATTTCTCGTGATTTTCCGCTACCACAATATGCGATCTCGATTCTTCACGGAAAAATGAAACCAGCCGATAAAGAGGCAGAAATGAAACGTTTTGCCGAAGGAAAAACCAATATAATGGTTGCTACAACAGTAATTGAAGTTGGCGTAAACATTCCCAACGCCAGTGTTATGATTGTAGAAAGTGCCGAACGTTTTGGCTTGTCGCAACTACATCAATTGCGTGGTCGTGTAGGTCGTGGCGCCGATCAGAGTTATTGTATCTTAATGACTTCACACAAAATTGGTGCCGATTCTAAAACCCGAATGGAAACTATGGTGGCTACCAATGATGGCTTCGAAATTGCCGAAGTAGATCTCAAACTCCGTGGTCCTGGTGATATTATGGGCAAGCAACAAAGTGGTGTTTTAAATTTACAGATTGCCGATTTAGTTCGTGACAAAGACATTTTATTGCTGGCTCGAAATTATGCTTTACAATTACTAAAAGATGATGCGCCTATGGAAAAACCCGAACATCAAACTTTGAGAAAAGTATTTATCGAATTGTCTAAGAAGAAAAATATTTGGAATTATATTAGTTAAAAAAAATGCTTCATTAATTATAATGAAGCATTTTTTTTAACTGATTTTAAATATTCTTATTTTTTAGACCAATCAGTAATACTATCTTGATTCATTTTTATATAATCTTCATTTTTTGCTACTTGTGCTGCAGCCAATGATACTTTTGCTGTTTCAATTGCGCCTTTTTTATCCCCTAATTTAGCTTGAATTTGTGATTTTAAACGTGTGTACCAATATGGTTTTTTATCATTCAATTCGTATGCTTTATTTACATAACTCAATGCTTTATTCAAATCTCCATTAGATTGAAAAAAGTATTGTGCAGATGAATAATAATCTGCTGCCGAAGGACCTGAAAGAGTTTTATCAATACTAGACATCGTCAGTTTTTGTGTTGGAACTTCTATTTTTACAACAACAATTGTCTTTTCCCAAGAAAATTCAAGATTTGCAAAATTACTATCTGTATTATTTATTCCAATTGTAAATGTCTCTACATTTCTGTCTAAAGTTTCTGGTTTTGCATTTACTTTCAATACAATTTTAGATTCGTCCCAAACTTCTGGATTTCCCCAATTATTTGAATCTGAATAAAAAATAACTTCCCAATTATCAGGTTTTGGAATCGTATAAATAGCATATTTCCCTTGTTTTAAAGGAGATCCATTTATAATAACATCATCTGTAAAAGTAATTGTTGTATTCTCATTTGCACCAGTTCTCCAAACTTTATCAAAAGGAACTAATTCGCCAAAAATAACCCTTCCTTTTGCACTTGGTCTATGATATTCGATATCAATATCTGTTAATCCAACAGTTTGTATTAGTGTCGATTTAGGACTCGCCTGAGGCAATTTTACTTGAGCTTCAATACTATAAGAAGCAATCATAATGGCTATGGCAACAATTATTTTATACATTTTTTTTAAAATTTATTTTCCCAAAGATAAAGTTTCAAATCCAAATCAATTGTTAAGGAAAAGATAAAATGAAAATATTTTGTTTAACTTTATTGTAAAAATATTAAACGTTTTATACATTTACAGAAAATCATATAAAATGAAAATTTATACTTTACATTCAAAACAAAATTTACCAATAAGCTTACAACAAGCTTGGGATTTTCTTTCAGATCCAAAAAACCTAAAAGCGATAACACCCGATTATATGGGTTTTATAATAAAATCAGGTGCAGATAAACCCATGTTTGCTGGACAAATTATTCAATATATTGTAACACCAGTTTTAGGAATAAAAACCAAATGGGTAACTGAAATTACTCATGTTGAAGACAAAAAATATTTTGTTGATGAACAACGTTTTGGTCCTTACTCCCTTTGGCATCACAAACATTTTTTAAGAGAAATTCCTGGAGGTGTCGAAATGGAAGATATTGTAGATTATAAAATTCCTATGGGAATATTAGGACAATTAGTTCATCCTTTTTTAGTGAAACCAAAACTGAAAGAAATATTCGAATACCGAGAGAAAAAATTAATTGAACTTTTTGGAGAATTTAAAGAAAAATAATCATGAAAAACATATTATTAATAGGTGGTTCCTACGGAATTGGTCTGGCTATTGCTAAAGAATTAGAATCTGGAAATAAAATATTTGTAGCTTCTAGAACAAATGAAGGTTTAACCAATTTGAATGTTACACACATTCCTTTCGATGTTATTACTGACACTCTTGACACCACAAAATTACCTGCGGTTATCGATGGATTAATTTATTGCCCAGGAAGTATCAACCTGCGACCATTCAAAGCACTAAAAATAGAAGCCTTCGAAAATGATTTACAAATTAATTTTATTGGAGCTGTCAGAGTAATTCAAACCGTTTTACCCAATCTAACCGCTTCACAACAATCAAGTATCGTCTTGTTTAGTAGTGTTGCAGTAAGTATGGGAATACCATTTCATACTAGTGTTGCCGCTGCAAAAGGAGCCATCGAAGGTTTTGCAAAAGCACTTGCTGCCGAATATGCACCAAAAATTCGTGTAAATGCCATTGCGCCATCGTTAACCGATACGCCACTGGCTGATAAATTCCTAAATAACGACGAGAAAAAAGAAAAATCAGCCTTGCGTCACCCGCTGAAACGTTTCGGAACGGTCGATGATATTGCACAAATGGCAAGCTTCCTGATTAGTGATAAAAGTAGTTGGATTTCTGGTCAAATTTTCCATGTCGATGGGGGAATGTCGACACTTTTAGTCAACAATTAAAATCTTTAGGAGCACAACATTCCGTTTCTTTACAGCCATAATCCCGCTATTCGTTACAATCTTTTTATTAAAAAATAAAAAGGATTTACACTGCTATCGGGGCTAAATCGTAACTTGACGTTTTTTTACAACATTGTTTTACAACAAAACTTTACAAATGAACATATTCTGGTTCCGCCGTGATTTGCGATTAGATGATAATGTAGGATTTTTTCATGCTTTAAATAGTGATGAAACTGTTTTGCCTATTTTCATTTTCGATGATAACATACTTTCTCAACTAACCAAAGAGGATGCTCGTGTTACTTTTATTCACGAATTATTATCTAAAATGCAGGAACAATTGCAAGATAAAGGAAAATCGTTAGCTGTATTTCACGGAAAACCATCAGAAATTTTCGAAAAACTAATTACTGAAAATAAAGTAAAAACAATTTACACAAACCATGATTACGAACCTTATGCTCGCAAACGAGACAAAGAACTGAATCAGCTTTTTGTGAGCCACAATATCGAATTTCTAACCAGCAAAGATCAAGTTATTTTCGAAAAAAGTGAAGTAACAAAAGATGACGGAAAACCTTATGTTGTTTATACACCTTATTCTAACAAATGGAAAGAAAAATTTAAGCAAACAATTCTGAAAAATTACAATTCAGAAGATTATTTAGATAAAATTGTTGTTCACTCCTACCCTTTTTTGAGTTTAGAGGCGATAGGATTCAAAACTTCAAAAATAAAAATTTCTCCTTATGATATATCAGAAAATCTGATAGATAATTATGAAGCTACAAGAAATTTTCCTGCTTTAAACAAAACTTCATTTCTAGGAATTTATCTTCGTTTCGGAGCAGTTTCTATAAGAAAAATGATGAAGGAAGCTATAAAAAGTAAAAATGAAACTTTTTTTAAAGAACTCATTTGGAGAGAATTTTTTATGCAAATATTGTGGCATTTTCCACATACTATAAATAAAAGTTTTAAAGAAAAATACGATGCTATTATTTGGGAAAACAATGAGGATTTATTTCAAAAATGGTGTGAAGGAAAAACAGGTTATCCTTTTGTAGACGCAGGAATGAGGGAACTTAATACAACTGGACACATGCACAATAGAGTACGAATGATAGTAGCCAGTTTTTTATGCAAACATTTACTAATCGATTGGCGTTGGGGAGAAACTTACTTTGCTACAAAACTTTTAGATTACGAACAATCAAGTAATGTAGGCAACTGGCAATGGGCGGCTGGTTCCGGAGTAGATGCAGCGCCTTATTTCAGAATTTTTAATCCAACAGAACAAATAAAAAAGTTCGACAAAGACTTAAAATACATCAAAAAATGGATTCCTGAATTAGAAACTTCTTACTATCCTGAACCTATTGTAGATCACAAATTTGCAAGAGAACGTTGCTTGAGAGTTTATAAAGAAGCGGTTGGATAATTAAGTTTGTCGAAACTTAATTCATTAAAATGACTTATTACTCTATCTGCTAGAGAATAATCTTGCAATTTAGAATTCACACTTTCATAACCAATACAATAAATTTCTGCTGCTTTTGCAGCTTTTATTCCGTTTGTGCTGTCCTCTATAACGATACAATTTTTTTTTTGAGCTAAAGATAATGACGCTGCGTGTAAGAAAATAGCTGGATGCGGTTTCGATTTTGGAAAATCTTCACCTGAAACAATATGAGAAAAATATTGATGCAGATTGAATCTATTAAAAATTCTTTCTATCGTAACTTTTGATGATGAGGAAGCTAAAATAAGTTGAATTCCATTTTTATGTAAATCCTTTATTAAATTTTCTACTCCATCAAGTAAAAATAAATCTTCTTTTTTGTCGAATGCTTCATTGAATAAATCTCGTTTTGCATTAACTAAATCTTCTACATCTTGTGAAAGATTAAAAGTATCTTTCAATTTTTGATATACATTTCTAGTCGAATTACCAGTAAAAGAAGCAAACATTTCTGCTGAAACTGTAATATTTAAAACTTTAAAATGTTGGTAAAAAGCATAATGGTGAACTGGTTCGGTATCGACAATCACTCCGTCCATGTCGAAAATTATGGTTTGAATCATTTTTTAAAGTGCTAAGGTTTTGTGTGGCTAAGATACAAAGTTGCAAAGGAAAGTTGGGTTGCTTTTTTGAAGAAATTACAAGAATTTAATTGAATGACTAACTAACCCTGATTGAGCTGGCATCCTTTGTGAGTCCCGATAGCTATCGGGAGAACAAATATATAAGCGAAAGCAGGAATATAATTGGCAAGAAAGCGGAAATATTCGCTTCTAAAAAAATTAGATTAAACCTTTTTGAATATCTTTAGTCTTATTTGTAAAACAAACCTACTTTTGCAAGACGAAAAATCTTTTATCGCCGAATTATTGAATCCAAAAACGCAAAATGATGCGTTTAGGAAGCTTTTGCAATTGTATCAGAAACCATTATATAATCATATAAGAAATATGGTTTTGAGTCATGATGATGCCGATGATGTTTTACAAAATACGTTTGTGAAAGTTTTTCAGAATTTGAAGAATTTTAAGGGAGATAGTAAACTTTTTTCTTGGATGTACCGTATCGCAACGAATGAGGCCATCACTTTTATGCAACAACGAGCTAAAAAAAGTGGAATTTCGAGTGAAGAATTACAACAGAAAGCCATAAATAAGTTGGAAAGCGATGTGTACTTTGATGGAAATGAGATTCAAATCAAATTACAAAAAGCGATTATTACTTTACCCGAAAAACAACAATTGGTTTTTAAAATGAAGTATTTTGAAGAATTAAAATATGAACAAATTGCTGAAATTACAGGAACTTCGGTTGGTGCTTTGAAAGCTTCCTATTTTCATGCAGTGAAAAAAATTGAAGATTTTTTAAAAACAGATTAAACCTTTTTATACAATAGTAGTCTTAACAACATGAAACAATTTGATTTATATAACGACCCAAAAATAGACAATGGATTTAGAGTCCCTGAGAACTATTTTGAACAGTTTGAAGCTAAAATGATGAATCAGCTTTCTCAAAAAGAGGTTAAAGTAATTTCTATTTTTGAGACTAGAAAATTTTGGTTTTCGACAGTGGCTGCTGTTTTTGTAATTGGTTTATTTACAATTATCTATTTGAATAATGCAAAAACCGAAAATATAAGTACCGAAGATTATTTAGCTTGCGAAACAACAATAAGTACTGAAGATATTATTGATAATTTATCTGATGATGATATCACTGCAATTGAAGAGTCATTAGATTTATACGATCAAGACACAAAAAATTATGCTAAAGAATATTTATACTAAAACACACCTAATGAAAAAAATAATTATACTCTTATCACTATTTATTTGTACCATAAGTTTTGGTCAAGATTTTGAGAGAAGAGCAGAACGAGTTAAAGCACTTCGTGTGGCGTTTATTTCTAATAAATTGGATTTAACGTCTCAGGAGGCTGAAAAATTCTGGCCTATTTTTAATAAATTTAGTGATAGCCAAACAAATTTACATAAGCAAAAAAGACAACTTATGCTTAAACTTAGACCTGAAAACACAGTTGGAATGTCTGATTCAGCAACTCTAAAATTGCTAAACGAATCAGAAAATATTGATGCCGAATTGGAAAATAAAAAACGTCAATTTGTAAAAGATTTACAAGGTGTAATAAGTTCTCAAAAAATATTATTACTAAAAAAATTAGATGAGGATTTTAAAAGTACACTTCTGAAACAATTTAAAAACAGAAGAAACACATCAAATAAGGATTAATAAATATTTGACTATTTAATACAAAGCTAAAATTTCATTCCTTTTTATTTTTCCTGTTTCAGTTTCAGCAAAATACGGAATAAATTTTATTTCTTTTGGTTTCTCAAATTTATTTAAATCATCATAAACAGAAGTTTCAATTTGATATTCATTTCCTTCGATAAAGAGTATTAATTTTTCTCCTAATTTCTCGTCTGGAATTCCTGCAACAAAAAATCTATTGGAAATTTTTTCTGAAAGTTTTGCTTCAATTTGTTCGGGAAATAATTTAATTCCGCCACTATTTATTACATTGTCTTCACGTCCCAACCATATAAATTGATTGTCAGAAACTAATTCAACAATATCATTAGTAACTATATTTTTCACATTCAAATTTGGAGCAGATATAACCAAACAATTTCTATCATCTTGAGAAATAAAAATGTTAGGCAAAATTGTAAATGCCTTATCTCCTACTCTTTTAGCTGCAATATGAGTTACTGTTTCGGTCATGCTATAAGTTTCAAAAACTTTGCATTTAGATTGAATTAGCTTTTTTTCTAGATCATTATTTATTTTTGCACCACCTACAATCAATATTTTAATTTGATTTAATTGTGTTAATGAATTCTCAACTTGTAATGGAACCATAGCTACAAAATCATAATTGTTTTCATTTCGATTCATAGGAGAAGAACTTGGAGCTACAAAATCCATATCGAGACCTAATATAAAAGCACGAACAAACATCATTTTTCCCGCAATATATTTTACAGGCAAACAGTTTAATGCTCTATTACCAGATTGAAGTTGGAAAAAATCTCCTGTTGCTAATGCCGAATTAACCATAGCTTGTTTTTGCACTCGAATAATCTTTGGTTTCCCTGTTGTTCCAGAAGTCATAATTTCTAGATAAGGATTATTATCAAACCAGTCGAGAATAAAAGCACCAACTGGTTTTTCGTATTCGCTTCCTTCCTTTATAAAACTATAGGCCACACGACAAAGATCTTCATTGTTAAAATGAAATCCATTTAACTTAAATTTATTATGAACATTTTTATAAGTTAATTTATTCATTATCTAAGTTTATGTATTGAGGAGTTGCATCTAACTTACCAGTCAATTTTTGTTTCCAATTTGTCCAATTGTATTTTTTTGCCAAAACAAATAAAATTATTGGATAAGTAATTACGATAGAAACGATCATTTCATTTAGCATATCATTTGGATTTTGAACACCCGAATATTTAAAAACTGCATCAGTTTGTAATGCTGAAAAATCAGAAGTTATTAAAGTCGCTGCAATTAAATTATTCCCTAGATGAAATCCTAAAGATAGCTCTAAACCATCATCCATAAGTGTCATGATTCCTAATAACAATCCAGTTCCTATATAAAATATCATCACACCAAATCCCATTTCAGCAACTTCAGGATTTGCACTATGAAACAATCCAAATAAAACAGATGTAATAACCAATGGAAACCATCTATTCTTAGTTATTATACCTATTTGTTGCATTAAGAAACCTCTAAACAAGTATTCTTCAAAACCAATTTGAAAAGGCAATAATATTATGCTTAAAATAAATAAAATCGAGAAATTTATTGGATTAAAATTCCATTTTATATTAGAACTATCCATTTCGTAAGAAATAGCAAAACCTACTAGCGAAATAAAAATTATTAAGCTAAATGAGAATAAAATTCTTTTGTAATCAACCTTTATCCTTGAAGTTGTTAGAGATAAAATACTTCTTTGATGAAGAAAATACACTAACAAAAATAAAACTCCTAACAAAAAGGCAAAAGGCAATAAATTAATAACAAGTGCTAAATTATTTGGTATCTGCTTCATCAAATCATAAGCATTTGCCATATCTTCTTTTGATAAAGTTAAATACATAACTAAATTCATAATAAACACACCCATTGTGATGGCAGCGGTTATTAGCACTCTCCACCAAATATTATTTCCTTTATAAGCTTGTTCTATAAACATGTATATTTATTTAAGTTAGTTCTGTTTTTATTAAATTTGCAACACCTTATATTAATATTCCAAATATATCTAAAATATGATTACTATTTATCATAATTCACGTTGTTCTAAATCTAGAGAAGGAGTTTGTTTTTTAGAAAACACAAAACAACCATTTCAAATTATTAATTATCTTGAAAATATTCCTACTAAAGAAGAACTAAAAGAATTAATCAGAAAATTAAATATTTCTCCAATAGAATTGGTTCGGAAAAAAGAAACTATCTGGATATCAACTTATAAAAATAGAAAACTATCTGATGACGAAATTATTCAGGTTATGATTGATAATCCGAAACTCATAGAAAGACCAATTATCGTAAACGGAGACAAAGCTATAATTGCAAGACCAACGGAAAAAATTAATGAAATAATTTAATTATATAGCAAAATTTTTCAAATATTATTTTGCTAGTCCTTAAATCTAAAGCCTTTTAACAATACTTTGGCAGAAAATAATAAAAGCAAATATTATTTTTGCAGTAGATAAATAAAAAATTATGATTTCTACTACAAAAGCTTTTGCTTTATTCTTTTTATTAGGTATTTCAACACTTTTTGCGCAAGAAAAACCAGACAGTAAAAAAATTATTATTACTGGAAAAATTATTGAAAAATCGACCTCACTACCTTTAGAGTACGCTACAATTACATTCAGAAAACCAAATGCTACACAAGCAGTATCTGGAGGAATAACAGATAGTAAAGGGAATTTTTCTATCGAAATAAATCCTGGAACTTACGATATTAAATATGAGTTTATTTCTTTCAAAAGTATTGAGGTTAAAAACCAAACACTTAATTTAAATAAAAATTTAGGTACCGTTTTCCTGGAAGATGAAGCTCAAAAATTAGATGCTATAGAAGTTCGTATAGAAAAAACTACTGTCGATATTAAATTAGACAAGAAAGTATATAGTGTTGGTAAAGACATCTTAGTAAGAGGAGGAACGGTAAGCGATGTTTTAGATAATGTTCCGTCGGTTGCAGTAAGTGCAGAAGGGACTGTAAGTCTTCGCGGTAACGAAAATGTAAGAATATTAATAGACGGAAAACCATCTAGTGCAATTAATGTTAGTGATGCTTTACGTCTTATTCCTGCAGATGCTATAGATAAAGTGGAAGTAGTTACCAATCCATCAGCCCGCTATGATGCTGAAGGTGGTGGTGGAATTATAAATATAATTCTAAAAAAAGGAAAAAATCAAGGACTTAATGGAACTTTTGTAATATCAGCTGGAGAGCCTGAAAACTCAAGTGCTTCTGCAAATATTAATTTAAAAAGCGAAATGTTTAATTTATTTACGACTATAGGTTATAATAAACGTAAAACTCCTGGAAGCACTAAAATTGATCAAGAGAATCTAAATACCGACGGAAGCTTGAAATCATATCTTGAAGAAAGACGTGATAGCAAAAAATTTGGAGAAGGAGCAAATGTTAATTTTGGAATCGAACTATTTCTAGATAAAAATACTTCGTGGACAAATGCATTAAGTTACCGAAATAATGATGGAGGGAATAAAGAAAATGTATTGTATTATAATTATAATGGAAATAAATCATTTATAAATACAGGACAGAGATTTAACGACTTGATATCTACTAATGAAAATGTAGAATATACCACAAGTTTTATTAAAAAATTTAAAAAAGATGGACATAAATTAAGTTTTGATGGTGCCTTTTCACAAGAAAAAGAAAACGAATTTTCAAGTATTGAAGGTACAATTCTAGAAACAAATGCTTTTGTTTCTTCAGAAAATACTAAAAAAATAAATAAACAAAATAGAAATCTAATTCAAGTGGATTATGTTTTACCTATTAAGAAAAACTCTCAACTAGAAGCTGGATTTAGAGGTAATTATATAGATCTTCTAGCTGACTATCAAGTACAAGAAAGAGCTACGCCTACGAGTCCTTTTACAAATATTACTGCATACACAAATACACTGGCATACAAGGAAATTGTAAATGCTTTGTATACTCAATTTGGTTCAAAAATTAATAAATTTTCTTATTTATTAGGTATACGTTATGAAAATTCACATATTGAAGTAAATCAACTAACGTCTAATATTTACAAAACAAAAAATTATAATAATTTTTTTCCAAGTGCTTTTTTAACTTACGAAATATCTGAAAACAGTAATCTTTCTCTTAATTATAGTAAAAGAATTACTCGTCCAAGAGATCGTTTTATTAATCCATTTGCATCGTACACAAGTAATATTAATTTATTTCAAGGAAATCCAGATATAAATCCAGCATTGAGTGATGCTTACGATATAGGATATTTACGAAAATGGGACAAAATAACTTTAAGCACATCAGGTTATTTTAATCATACAACTAATTCATTTCAGGTTGTAAGAAAAGAACGTGGAGATCAGATAAATGGAGTTCCTGTAATTATAAATACCCCATTTAATCTAGCCATTGAAGATAAAATTGGTTTTGAGTTTACCTTAAACTATAACTTCACAAAATGGTGGAAACTAAACGGAAATTTTAACTTTTTTAACGATAAAACGACTGGAGATTATTCTTATATAAATAGTGCTAATAATTTAGTTGTACAAAATTTTGATTTTAGTGCTAACACATGGTTTACTAGAGTAACATCAAAAATAAGCTTACCTTACAAAATCGATTGGCAAACAAATGCAACTTACAATGCACCACAAAAATATCGTCAAGGAACGATGAAAGGAGTTGCTGCTGCAAATATTGCTTTTAGTAAAGATGTGTTAAAAGATATGGGAACGATATCTTTTAGTGTAAATGATGTTTTTAATTCTAGAAAAAGAATACAAGATTTACAATTGCCATCGGTAAATTCAAACAGCGAAATGCAATGGAGAAAAAGACAGTTTACACTATCTTTTACTTATCGTTTCAATAAAAAGAAAACAGATAAAGATCCAAGACCGAAACAAAATGAAAATGGTGAAGGTGAAAATATGGGATAAAAAAAACTAAAAAACGAGCTAAAAAGCTCGTTTTTTTTATTAAACAGATAGTCTCTGCAAAGCCTCTAGCACATAACTATGCATTACTTCGCGATAGTCTAAATGAGTCACAATACGTAATTTTCCATGACCCATAGAACTAATAGAAATCCCTTTTTCTTTCAGTTTTTCTGTAATTATTTTTTCATCAAGATAAGTTTGTACTGAAAAAATAAGAATATTAGTTTCTATAGGTTCTACAGAAGCAATCCATGGTAAACTTTGTAATACCTGCCCTATTTCTCTTGCGCGACGATGGTCTTCTGCCAAACGGCCTATATGATTATCTAAAGCATAAATTCCTGCTGCAGCTAGATAACCTGCTTGTCTCATTCCACCTCCAAAAATTTTACGAATTCTAAGTGCTCTATTAATAGTTTTTGCATCAGAAACTAAAACCGAACCTATAGGTGCTCCCAACCCTTTAGACAGACAAACAGAAATAGTATCAAATAATTCTCCATATTGTATTGGAGATTGCTTTTTAGCAACCAAAGCATTCCATAATCTAGCACCATCAAGATGGTATTTTAAATTATTATTTATGCAAACTTGTTTTATTTCTCTAAGTGGTTGCAAATCGTAACAAGCACCACCTCCTTTGTTAGTTGTATTTTCGATACTTACCAAACTTGTGAGTGGCGCATGGTAAAATTCTGGATCGTTTATCGCATTTTTTACTAAATCGGCAGTAATCATACCTCTATTTCCATCTACAAGATTACACGAAACACCACTATTAAAGGATGCTCCACCACCTTCATAATGATAAATGTGTGAATATTTATCACAAATCACTTGCTCCCCTGGATTTGTATGTAACTTGATTGCTGTCTGATTTGCCATAGTCCCTGATGGAAAAAACAAAGCACTTTGCATACCAAACATAGCTGCAACTTTTTCTTCTAAGGCGTTAACCGTTGGGTCTTGTTTGTACACATCGTCACCCACTTTTGCTTGAAACATAGCTTGTAACATCTCTTGTGTAGGCTTGGTTACAGTATCACTTACTAAATTTATTTCCATATTTCGAATAGAATTCTTAAATTTGATGTTTAATATATAGATTATTGATGCTTATCTAGCCCCGATAGTAGAGTAAATCCTTTTGCTTTTTCCTTTAAAAAGCAAAAGATTGAAACGATAGCGGGACACTAATAAAACAAACTGGTGAAGCAAATAGCTTTAAATAATTATCACAAAACTAAACAATTTTATGACAAATACCGAACAAATAAAAGGTATTGTGGAGCGTCTTGGTGCGTTGAGGAGGTATCTTTGACATTGATGCAAAACTAATAGAAATTACAAACGAGGAAGAAAAAACATTTGCTCCAGATTTTTGGAAGAATGCAAAAGCTGCTGAAATAATTGTAAAAAATCTTAGATCGAAGAAAAAATGGGTTGAAGATTACAACAAAGCAATCGAAATGGCTGACGAGTTGCAATTAGCTTATGATTTTTACAGAGAAGGAGAATTTACTGAAGAAGAATTAGATGAACAATATGAATTAACAAATACTCATATTGAAAATATTGAATTCAAGAATATGCTTTCGGACGAAGGTGATTCTTTGAGTGCAGTTCTACAAATTACTGCTGGTGCGGGCGGAACAGAAAGTTGTGACTGGGCAAGTATGCTAATGCGTATGTATATGATGTGGGGAGAAAAAAATGGCTATAAGTTTAAAGAATTAAACTATCAAGAAGGTGATGCGGCTGGTATAAAAACGGTTACATTAGAAATTGAAGGAGATTATTCTTTTGGATACTTAAAAGGAGAAAATGGAGTACACCGATTGGTAAGAATTTCGCCGTTTGATAGTAATGCAAAACGTCATACTTCGTTTGCATCTGTTTATGTATATCCGCTGGTTGATGATACTATAGAAATTGAGATTAATCCTGCTGATATTGAAATCATAACAGCACGATCTAGTGGTGCTGGTGGTCAGAATGTAAATAAAGTAGAAACTAAAGTGCAATTAACTCATAAACCAACGGGAATTCAGATTCAGTGCTCAGAAACACGTTCGCAGCATGATAATAGGAATCGGGCTATGCAAATGTTGCGTTCTCAATTGTATGAAATTGAGCTAAAAAAACAACAAGAGCAACGCAATGATATTGAAGCTGGAAAAATGAAAATAGAATGGGGATCTCAAATCCGAAACTATGTAATGCAACCTTACAAATTAGTTAAAGATGTTCGTACTGGATACGAAACTAGTGATGTGGATGGCGTAATGAATGGCAATATTGATGGTTTTCTTAAAGCCTATTTAATGAAAATGGGGCAAAAAGAAAGTTAAATTAAAAGACTTTATTATGATTAGTTATATAAAAAGATTTTATGACGAGGAAATATGGAAACAGGTAGAATTAAAATCGCCTTTTGCTGAAAAATATGAACTATATGTTTCTAATTATGGTAATATAAAACGAATTACACTCGAAACTCGGTTTGAAAGAATATTAAGTCCTAAACTAACAGAAGGTTATCCGTCTATTAATATATCACTTATAACGCCTATTACAAAAAAAGAAAGTGAAAAATTCTTGCCAGCACAACAAGAAATTGCTGCTCTTAAATTAGAAATTAAGTCCTATAAAAGTGAATTAGATAATTTAGATGTTAAAAATAAAAGATATAAATCTATTTTAAATAAAATTGCAGAAACAGAGTTATTACTAGATAAAGTAAGGTTAATTTATAAAAAGAAATACCAGAAAGCCGAAAGAAAACGTAAAAAAACTGTTGGAAATCTTGTACACCGATATGTAGCTATTTATTTTGTAGAAAAACCTTCGGAAGAGCATAATTTAGTAGCTCATATAGATTATGACAAACTAAATAATCATCATTCAAATCTAAAATGGATGACTCGCGAAGAAAATTCTTTACATCAAAAAAATAGTCCATACGTTATAAAGTCAAAAGCAAAAGTTCTTATAAATGGTGGACATAGAGCTAATACAAAACTAACTGTTAATCAAGTTATGATTATTAAGAAACGTATAAATGAAGGTGTTTCGCTTCGAGAATTAGCCAAACGAACAAAAGTTACCGAAACGCAACTTTTACGAATAAAAAGAGGGATAAACTGGGGGAAAGTACCAGCTGCTTTATAACAAAAAGGTCTGATATTTTTCAGACCTTTTTTTGTTATAGTTAATTTATTGTTGCATCTTAAAATAATAATCGGCAGAATGTCTTCCGCTTCCATACATTAAGAAAAATAGGCAGATTACAAAAATAGAAATAGATAATATCAAGTTCTGAAATTCCATTTTTCCAATAAAGTTTATCAAAATAGCGCCTAATAATATTGGTAATTGTGAAAAAATAACCCATCTAGTTAATAACCCAAAAATTAACATTACTCCTCCTACCATATTTGCCGCTACAACATAATGAATAATTATCATTCCTCCTCCAATTTTTTTTAGTGGTTCGGCATAATAATCATAATATTCTGTATTGGTAATAAAAGAAATTCCTTTCCAAACAAGAAAAACACCAACTAAAATACGTAGCAAATCTATACCATAATAGGTATGAGCATTTGCCCATTTGTTTAATTTTTTTACCGTATTCATAATAATTAAGTTAAATTACATAACTAAATTACAAAATTTTAGTATATAAAATAAAAATTAACTATTTTTTTATTGAATATTAATGTAGAATTTATTTTTTAAAACTTCAACTTCACTAATATTTTTAACTTTAATATTAGATAAATTCCAATTATTACTTGGTATTAAACGAATTATTTTATTTTTTATATTAATATCAATTGGCATATTAAAATTTGGTTCCTCCGATTTCCATCGGTAAGAAAGTTTGCCCTTCTCTTTTTTTAATTCTAAAGTAGGAATTGTTTTATATCTTAGATACTGATTAAAAATTGGTGTCAAATTCAATCCTGATTCGTTATTAAAAAAATCAACTACCATTTTAGTGTCAATAATTTGATGACGAAATTTATTGGAATATTTTAATAAAATTGCCCACCATTTTGCATCGTCATTTATTATACTTCTTATTGTATTTAACATTAAAGCACCTTTGTAATACATATCTCCAGAGCCTTCTTTATTTACTCCATAAGGACCTATAATGGGCTGGTCATTTTGTATGTTTTTTTGAAGTCCATTAATGTATGTTTGTGATTTTTCGTAACCATATTGGCATTCTAAAAAAACAGTTTCGGTATAACAAGTGAATCCTTCATGAATCCACATATCTGCAATATCTCTAGAAGTAATACTGTTACCAAACCATTCGTGACCCGATTCGTGAATGATAATAAAATCGAATAGCATTCCCATTCCTGTTCCAGACAAATCTCTGCCTAAATAACCTTTATCATAATGATTACCATAAGCAACTGCGCTTTGATGTTCCATCCCTAAATAAGGAGTTTCGACCAATTTATAACCATCGGAAGCAAAAGGATATGTGCCAAATTTAGACTGAAAACAATCCATCATTGGTTTCACTTCCTCAAATTTTTTACGAGCTTTTTCTTCGTTTTCTCGCAAAACATAATAATCTAAATCTAAACCTTTATAATTTTCTCCAAAATGCACGTAATCACCAATATTTAAGGTAATGTCATAAGTGTTTATAGGATTTTTTACTTCCCAATTCCAACTAGTATAACCATTTTTTAAATCTTCACTTCCCAGAAAACGTCCATTAGAAACATTCATTAAACCGTTAGGAACAGCTACTTTTATCGTTGCTCCAAAATCTGGTTCGTCACTTTGAGAATCTTTGCAAGGATACCACAAACTCGCTCCTGTTCCTTGACAAGCTACTCCAACCCAATTTTTTCCTTGTTTATCCTTTGTAAATACAAAACCTCCATCCCAAGGTGCTCTTTTTGCAATAGTTGGATTTCCTGAATAATAAAATCGAATTTTTTCATTATTTCCAATTTTTAAACTTTCGTTGAAAGCGATAAAAACAGCTAGATTATCTCGTTTGTAATTCAGCTTTTTAGTATTATAAACAATACTATCTACCTTCATATTCTCAAACAAATCGATTTGTATTTTACTTGTATTTTCAACAACTTTGAAAGTAATATCATTGTAACCAACAATAGATTTTTCTTCAATATTGACTTTGATATTTAAATCATATCGTTGCACATCGAAACACATTCTTTCTAATCGTAATCCGCCTTGAAGTGTATCGCGATGAGTAAAATTATCTTTAGGAACGGTTAGTTGTGCTGAAAGTAAATTTGTAAATAATAAAAAAATAATGATGTTTTTCATATTAATTCAGTTAGAAAAATAAATTCTATTTTAAAAATTCTAATACAATTTGATTGAATAATTTTGGGTTTTTCGCTGGAAGATAATGTGTTGAATTGGGTACTACTGCTAATTGTGCTCCTGGAATTGCTTCAAATATTTTAACTGTATGCTCATTTTTTATTTCATCATGATCTCCAGCCATGATTAGTGTTTTAGATTTTATGACACCTAGATCTTTATACTCTAAATTAGGATATTTGATATCTAAATTATAAAGATCTATAGCCAGATCGTTTTTATTATCCTTATTGTCTTTTATCAAATTATCACGAACTTTTTTCATATCATCTAAATCTACACAACCATTGGGGAAAATATTTGCAGCCATAGAAACCAATTTATTAACTCTTTCAGGATGTTTTATCGCCATTAATAAACCTAGAATTCCTCCATCACTCCAACCAATAATATTTGATTTTTGAATATTCAATTTATCTAAGAATTGTTTTAAATCTTCAATTTGCAAATCAAATGTAAGCTCTACATTTTTGTTATAGGTAGAAGCTCCTCTTCCTCTGCAATCAACTAAAATAACCTTATAATGTTTTGCCAATTCTGGTACATTTCCTATAAACCCTCCCATAGAATTACCATTACCATGAATCATTAATAAAGGTTCTCCTTCACCATATACTTCATAATATAAGCTAACTCCATTAACATCTACGTATTTACCAATTGCATCATTACTACCTAAAATATTTTTACCTTTTATTAGTAAACATTTATTTCCTTTATAAGGATTTGTGGCAGAATATTCTATTTCAAAGTCTTTAACATTAACTACTTTTCTTCCAATACCATTTTTCCAAAATTGCTCTTTTTCAATATTGTCTTCAAAATCCGAATTTTTTATAGTAATTAATTCCCATTTTCCTTTCCCTTTCTTGATTTCTAATTTAAAATTATCATAATAATAATTCCCTGTATTCTCAACAAAAGCACCTATGTTTATTAAATCCGCATTATCATCTATAATTCCTTTGATTTCAAATATTTCCCATTTATCGGTAACATTAATAGAATTTACATTATTATTAAAAAAGCCAACTTTTCCGTCTTTTTTATCTACTCTAACCCATAAAGAGGCTTTAGATGAATTACTTTTACTTTCTTTTCGAATTGCTACCGAAACACGAAAATCATAACCTGTTTTATCAGCAATATTTATTGCTTGTGAATATGATGTCCATTCTTGCTGTACATCTACAACCTCTTGACCATTAGATTTTAAGCTAATTACAAATACGCTAACCACTAGAAAAAAGATATTTATTTTCATTTTAAATTAATTTTTAGAAATGTCCGATTTATTTGTTTTTATATCATCTAAAATCCAATTCATTTCTGGATCTATATTGTTTATTCTATCTTCAAGTGTTGGCAAAATTTCTTTGTCAGGCATAATTCCGTGACCTTCAACATCTGTTTTATAAGCTGGAATACAAGCCATAAGACCCATTCTTATATTTATTTTAGAATTTGGCATTTCTATCGTTGGCATTCTTCCTGCAACAGTTCCGTTATAAGCTCCACCTGTTTCCTCTCCTACGAATATAGCTCTTTTTGACCCTTTCAAATTAGAAGAAATAATACTTGAAGCAGAAAAGCTTCCACCATTTATAAGCACATATACTTTCCCTTTGAAGTTATTTACATCTGGCTTCTTAGTTTTAGAACTTGCTTGTTTGTAATATTTGTTATCTTCATTTTTATGAACCGAAAAATACATTAATGGATAATATCCGATAGCAAAAATTGTTTTCATAATTTTAGTTCCCACTCCACCTCCTTTATAAAAATCGGCATATAATAAGCTAGTTTTTTTAGTAACTAGGGATTTTTCAACAAAATTGAAGTCTTTATCTGTTAGATAAGTGTATAATTTTGCTATTTCATTAAGTCGTCCTCCTCCGTTATTTCTAATATCAATAATTAAGGTTTTTGTATCATATTTTTTGATTTTTAGAAAACTTTCTTTGTAAAACGCATCAGCATCTCCTTCTCGAAAACCATTTATTTTCATGACTGCTATACTGCTATCTTTTTCAATAAATTTAAGATTGCGCATGTATTTTTTACTTTTAGCGTCATAACCCAAAATGTCTTTCTTTTTTGCTATTGCTTTTTTCTGTTCCTTGGTAAGAACTATTTTTGATTTTTTAATTTCGGTAGAATCTACTATTTGCCTTTTTATTACAATAGATTTTAATTCATTTTTAATTTTAAAATCATATTTTAGAGAATCTTTAATATCATTATTTAAAGAATAAATTGTAGAAAAACGTTGACCCAAAAAGTTATTTTTAAATGTTCGATTAAAACCATCAGAAGTAAAGTTCTTTTTATAATCATCTAATAATGTTGAAACATTCTTCCCATCAATAGAAACAACTTCACTTCCAACTTCAATTGATTTATTATTTGATTTATTTTTTACAACATATAATTTGTTATTAAAAACTTCAAAATCAAACTGTGATAATGGTCCGTCTCCACGTTTTTTCATGCTTGTGGTTTCTTTTTTAGTCAACTTTTTTGTTGTAGGAAAAACAAACATATGTCCTTGTCGTACTTCGCAAATTACTGGAGCAATTTTTTGATAAAATTGAAAACTCGTCATTGGTTTATTTATTGTAGTTTTTAAACTATCAAATTTAAAATCTAGCTTTTCTTTTGAGATATACCAATACAATTTTGGGTGTAAATCTTGTAGTTTTTTGTAAATAAAATCGGTATCGGATTTTAAATCTTGTTCAGAAATTAAATCATTTATATGTGCATTATATTTTTTTATTGATGAACAATTTGCAAAAAATAATATTGAAATTAGAAGAAGTACTTTTTTCATATATTCTACTTAATAATGGATTAAATTGTGAATTAAATTTATTTTTTCTAAACCTGAATTACTCCCAAATTAAATTTTTTCTCAATTGGTGAATGATTTGCTGCTTCAATTCCCATCGAAATCCAAGTCCTAGTTTCTAAAGGATCTATTATAGCATCAGTCCACAATCTTGAAGCTGCATAATAAGGAGAAACTTGTTCGTCGTAACGTGCTTTTATTTTATCAAATAATTCTTTTTCTTTGGCTTCATCAATTACTTCTCCTTTGGCTTTGAGCGAAGAAGCTTCAATTTGTGCTAATACTTTTGCGGCTTGAGTTCCTCCCATAACAGCAAGTTCGGCACTTGGCCAAGCAAATATTAATCTTGGATCATAAGCTTTTCCGCACATGGCATAATTTCCTGCTCCGTAAGAATTTCCTACGATTACAGTAAACTTTGGCACTACTGAATTAGAAACGGCATTCACCATTTTGGCACCATCTTTTATGATACCTCCGTGTTCTGATTTGCTTCCAACCATAAATCCTGTAACGTCTTGTACAAAAACTAATGGAATTTTCTTCTGATTACAATTGGCAATAAAACGGGTGGCTTTATCGGCAGAATCTGAATAAATTGCACCGCCAAATTGCATTTCGCCTTTGGCATTTTTAACTACTTTACGCTGATTGGCAACAATTCCTACAGCCCAACCGTCTATACGGGCATAAGCTGTGATTAATGTTTTTCCGTAATCGCCTTTGTATTCATCAAATTCAGAATTATCGACCATTCTTTTTATAATCTCGTACATATCATATTGATCTGCACGTGATTTAGGAATAATTCCGTAGATATCATTTGGGTCAAGAGCTGGTTTTTCTGATTTAACTCGGTTATAACCTGCTTTATCGAAATCACCAATTTTCCCCACAATACTTTTTATTCTGTCTAAAGCATCTTTGTCATCTTTGGCTTTATAATCAGTCACACCAGAAATTTCACAATGTGTTGTAGCGCCACCTAAAGTTTCATTATCGATAGTTTCGCCAATGGCTGCTTTTACTAAATAACTTCCTGCGAGGAAAATACTTCCTGTTTTATCTACAATCATGGCTTCGTCACTCATGATAGGCAAATAAGCACCACCAGCAACACAACTTCCCATAACCGCTGCAATCTGGGTAATTCCCATACTACTCATAATGGCATTGTTTCTAAAAATACGTCCAAAGTGTTCTTTGTCTGGAAAAATTTCGTCTTGTAATGGCAAATAAACTCCTGCTGAATCAACTAAATAAATAATTGGTAATCTATTTTCCATGGCAATTTCTTGCGCACGAAGGTTCTTTTTTGCAGTAATTGGAAACCAAGCGCCTGCTTTTACAGTTGCATCATTAGCCACAACAATACATTGTTTTCCTGAAATATAACCCATTTTTACCACTACTCCACCTGACGGGCAACCACCATGTTCTTTGTACATTCCTTCTCCAACAAAAGCACCTATTTCGATATTATTTTCCTTATTATCAAGCAAATAATCTATACGTTCACGAGCGGTCATTTTGCCTTCTGAATGTAATTTTTCGATGCGTTTTTCTCCTCCTCCTAATTTTACTTTAGCAAAACGTTGTCTTAAATCTGATAATAATAGTTTATTGTGATCTTCGTTTTTGTTGAAGTTTATGTCCATTTTTATACAATATTGTTTGAAAAATAATACTAATTTTATGTGGCTAAAATACAAAATCAATTGTGATTTTAATCATTCAATTTTATGTATATGATAAAAGATTATTTTTTAATATTTAATGTTAACTTAACATTACATTATTACATTTGCAACAAAATTTAAAACAAACAAAATGGCTTTAAAAGATATCTTTCAATTTTTAGTACCTAAAGACAAAACTTTTTTTCCTTTATTTATAAAAGCTTCAAATGATTTATTTGCATTATCTGAGAACTTGCACGAGGCAGTAAATATTAGTAAAGATGAGAAAGGAAATCGTACTGATTATTACAAGCAAGTAGAATCATTAGTTATTACTATTGAAGAAACTACTCATAAAATGAATCTTGAATTGAGCAAAAATTTTATTACTCCTTTTGATAGAGAAGATATTCATTCATTAATTACATCAATAAATGAAGTAGCTAATAATATTTATACTGCTTCAAACAGAATGAGATTATATAATGTTGGAAAAATAAATAAATCTATCCGAAAATTAACAGAGATTAATGTTGAAGCTTGTAATCATATAAACAATGCAGTAATTGAATTAAATGATTTGAAAAATCTTGGAAAAATAAACGATGCTGTAAAAAAAATATACAAATTAGAGAGTAAAGCAGATGTTATTTTTGACAAGGCTGTTTCTGATTTGTTTGAAAATGAAAGCGATGCGATTAATATAATTAAATATAAAGAAGTTTTATCTGCACTTCATTATGCGACTGATAAATGTAGAAGTGTTGCTAGAACACTTGAAGCTATTTCGGTAAAACATTCATAACAGTTTAAACAAAAAAAATAACTTTTATGGATTTTACCTTACTTATAGTTGTTATAGTACTTGCCCTGATATTTGATTATATAAATGGTTTTCACGATGCGGCAAATTCTATTGCAACTATTGTGGCAACCAAAGTTTTAACTCCTTTTCAAGCTGTAGTTTGGGCAGCATTTTTTAACTTTTTAGCCTTTTGGGTTTTTGGATTTGGTGTTGCCGATACAGTGGCAAAAACTGCAAAAACTGAAAATATAAATTTAGCGGTTATCCTCTCTGGAGTTATTGCCGCCATCATCTGGAATCTAATCACCTGGTGGAAAGGAATTCCTTCATCATCATCACATACTTTAATTGGTGGATTTGCTGGAGCTGCAATTGCTCATGCAGGTTTTAATGTTGTAAATTGGTACAAACCAGGAGAAGACGGACATTTGCCTACAGGAGTATTAGTAATTATTGCTTTTATTGTTTTAGCGCCTTTGTTAGGAATGTTAATTTCCTATTTTATATCGCTTTGGTTAATGTATTCTTCTAAAAAGAATATTTATCCAAAATTGCTAACAATTGCTTTAATGATATTATCAATTTGGTTTTTAAGCACTGTCTTAATAGGATATGATGATATTAAAAAACCTCGATTTGACAATCATTTTTTAGCAACTATTACAGAACCATCTAATATTAAATGGTTGTTGGTAGCAATAATCTTCTTTAGTATTGCAATTTTTAATTTATTATTTAGTAGCTTCTCTACTGCGACATCGCAAGCAATACTTAGAAAAATGCAATTATTATCATCTGCCTCTTTCAGTTTAGGTCATGGTGGTAATGATTCACAAAAAGTAATGGGTATTATTGCAGCAGCAGTTGCAGTTTATATTCACACTAGTGGTGCTACTATAGATTCATTACCAAGTTGGTTGCACGTTATATTACCATCTGATAAAGACGGTGTGAAAATAGAAGGTCAAATGCCAGATTGGATTCCAATTGCTTGTTATAGTGTGATTGCATTAGGAACGTTAAGTGGTGGATGGAAAATTGTAAAAACAATGGGATCTAAAATTACCAAAGTAACTTCTTTTGAAGGTGTTGTTGCAGAATCTGCTGGAGCATTAACTTTGTTTATGACAGAACATTTTAAAGTACCAGTATCTACAACACATACTATTGCAGGTTCTATAATTGGTGTAGGAATTACAAAAAGGATTTCTGCTGTACGTTGGGGAATTACTATAAATTTATTATGGGCTTGGGTACTTACCATACCTGTTACAGCTTTAATTGCTGTAATTGTATATTATATTACGACAATATTTATTTAATAAATTTTATTATAAAAGCAAAAGGGAGAAATTTAAATTTCTCCCTTTTTTATGTTTTGAAATTGGAAGTGTTATTTGTGAAGGTCGTTCTTGGGTTTCAACTAGTAATTTTAAAAAAACAAGACCTAGTGGCTTGCCTTAGTAAGTGTGAATATTACCAAACAATCACAAAATATAAACCAACCTTTGAGTTATCAGTTTGTATTTTCTAAATAAACACAGAATTAAGCCATTGATGCAAACTACTATTATATGCTGGTTTTATTCTAACCCATAATTAATTAAAATTTTACAATATTCATTAGCTTCATATTGTAATTTTGGAATTGCCTTGGAACCTGAACCTTGTCTATCGAGAAATTCTTGATGCTTTTGAAAATCAGAAATTGATTGTTTCAATAAACCCAATTGATTTAGATTTGATTTTATATTTTCATCTATGTAACCCAAATGAGGATTTTTTTTAAGCAACATTAAATCATTAGTAAATGCGTTATCGATTATGTGAGATAATCTGTTAAAGTCATTAAATTCGATTTCTCCTAAAATCGTATGTTTAAATAATCGTCCTATAATTGTTGCTTTATCGGCATCATTAAGACGAGTAAGTGTAATCAATAGTTTTTCTCCAGCTTTTGTAGTCTCTTCTTTATCTTCTAAGTCTTGAATAAATTTTTGTCTCTTATCAAAAGGTATCTCTTTTAATTCAAATAAAAATTTCATTAGTTTTTTTACAAAAAATGACTCTGTTAATGTTTGATATAAACCATAAGACTTAAATCCAAGTCCAAAAATTGGAATTTCTTTTAAAACCTCTGAATCAGTCATTAAATCAAAAGTTGTTTCTAAAATTTCTGAAGACAATTCTTTTATTGCTTCAGATTTTACAGAATCAAAAATGTCGAGATTATTTATCATTGTCGGTTTTTTTAACCTTTTAAAAACATATTACTTCAATGAATCTTTTCTCGATTTATAATGCATCAAGTATTCTCCTTTTGGTTTGCCATCATCGAAAGAACTAAATTTTATTAGCGTTCTTACATTATCTCTGGCTTCTTTGTTCGTGAAATTTTCGTATTCTATTCTGTAAATTGCAGAATACATTTCGGCACGACCTACACCGTGATAACAGTGAATTAAGACTGGATAATTGTCCTTGTTATCCATGATTTTTAAAAAAGTATCTACATTTTTTTGGGTAGGAACTTGGTCTGAACCATTGTTAAAGTAGTTTACTCCTTTTATTTTTGCAATAGCTTCTTTTTCGGCAGTTAATTCGGCAGGGATTTCTGGATTATTAACTAAATCGGCAGTTCCTGGGAAACGCAAATCGACAATAGATTTTATCTTATATTTTTTGACATAACTTTCTATTTCGTTTGGCGGAATCACGCCAGATTTATATACTTTCCCTTCGGTTATGGTTTCGAAATTATGATTTATATTCATGTCATAAACATACTTTCCTACAAATAAAAGTACTATTGCAAGAATTGTGAAACCAATTATTTTTTTATTCTTTTTCATTTTTTTTTTACAAAAATATTCAAATTTAATCACTTAACTTATACTATAATCAAATATTTATAAAGTTTAATTCTAAAAAAGATAGAGCTAAAGAAATTCTATTTGAACTATTTTCAAATCTTTTATTTTAAGATAAGCTCTTTAGTAATTATATAAATTCCCATAACAAGAACAAACCAACCAAAAGCAGGCTTTAACTTTTTTCCGTCAATTTTTTTAGACAATGCAGTTCCTATAAACATTCCAATTATTGCAATGATTGATATAGTAAAAAGCATTTTATAATTAATTTGAACACCTGTTAATATATCTCCACTAAATCCTATTGCAGAATTTATAGAAATGATTAGCAATGATGTTCCTACTGCTTGTTTCATAGGTAAATTTGCAAAAAACAATAATGCAGGAATTATCAAGAAACCTCCTCCAGCACCCAAAAAACCAGTTACTAATCCTACTAAAAAACCTATAAATACTAATATTTTATAATTTACGTTTTCTATCGTTTCAGGTTTGTCTTTTGACTTTTTTATCATCGAAATCGATGCAAGAATCATTAGACCTGCAAAAACAATCATGATTAGCATGTTTTTAGAAACTACAAAATCATTAACAGCAAAAATTTGAGAAGGAATCATTGGAAGGATTATTTCTCTAACAATAAGTAATGAAATTACAGATGGTAAAGCAAATATTAACGCCGATTTTATTTTCAAATTTCCTAATAGATAATGCCTGTAAGAACCTACCATTGAAGATATTCCGACAATAAATAAGGAGTAACTAACTGCGCTTTCTGGATTTATTTTAAATAAATAAACAAGTACGGGAACAGTAAGAATACTACCTCCTGCACCTACTAAACCAAGTGTCATACCTATTAGAATAGAAATAAAATAACCTATATATTCCATAATTATAAAAAATTATTTGGTAAATATCATAAGAATATTATTCGCTTTCTGTAACATTTATCACATTGCTTTTAAAATCTCAATATGGTTTCGATGCAGTTTTAATGAACCTCGTTGTTCTAATTTTTTAAGTAATCTAGAGATAACCTCTCTTGAAGTATTTAATTCTGTTGCTATTTCTTGATGTGATAATTTCAAATCATTACAACCACAGGCTTCTTTATGACGTTTCAAGTAAAACTCTAGTCTTTCGTCCATAGCTTTAAAAGCTATACTATTAATAACTTCTAAAACTTCTTCAAAACGATTTCGGTAAGTATCTATTACAAATTCGTACCAAGTTCTGTGTTGCATCATCCATTTGTCCATGAGTGGTAACGGAACCATAACCAACTCTACATCTTCTATGACCTTTGCCATAATTTGACTTTTCTCACTTTTTGTAGCACAAATCATAGAAATAGCGCAAGCTTGACCTGGTTGCAAATAGTACATAAAAAATTCTCCTCCATCATCATCCTCACGATAAACCTTAATACTTCCACTTAAAACCAATACAGTGTTTTTTATATATTGGCCAGTTCGTATTATTGTTTCTCCTGCAGAAAAAAACTGATGAATAGCGTTTTCATTAATATCTTTTATTAAATCATTAGAAAAATTTGGAAAAGTATTTTTTATACTATCTTTCATATATTAAGTTATGGTTTACAAATTTACTTTTTCTTTGATATAAAATACTATTTCTTTCAAAACTTAATAAACGAAAAAAAAAATCGATTCAAATAAATGAACCGATTTTAACCTTTTAATTAATATAAACTTTTAACCTTTATTAATTTTTTACAACTTTATATTTTTCAATTGTAACTTTATCTGATTTATCATCATATATTTCTACTACTAAATCGCCATTTGTATCGAAATAGCCTATTGCAGTTTTACTTTCTGATCTAAATATATAACTATTAGTTGATGTTTTTCTTAACAAGGCTGGTTTAGAATCTCCGTAAGTCATAATATATCCAGAAGCATCTAATGCTAATTTATACTTATTCCCATTTGATTCATAATAAGAGCTCCTATCGATATCTACAGTTCTAGTACTTCCGTCAGGGTTTGTGATTTTTGTTGTGGTGGTAACCATAACTGGTGAATCTGCTGTTGGAATATTTTTTGTATTTGCTTTTTCTTCACCCAATTCTATTTTTTGAACTTTTTTTGTAACTTCTTTTTTTACTGTTTTGTGTTCTCCGTCGGAATCTTTTTTTGTTAATGTTGTTGTCTTTGTCTCCGTTTGTGTATTTGCATTTTGTGCTTCGATACTAGTAGAAAATAAAAGTCCTATAGCGCCAAAAAAGATAGTTTTACTTATCATTTTAAAATTCTGAATCTGTGTTTTCATAATGTTTTGTTTTAAATTATTACATTACAAATTTAAGCTTAACGATTAGTAGAATTATTTTTATAAGTTTCATAATTCACAGGTAAATAAATTTTTAGCCTTTTTAATAGTAATTTTGATAATTAAAAGAATGAAATGATTGTAAAGCTAAAATTGATGTTTTTTATTTTGATAATGTTTAGTTATCAACTTTCATTTGCGCAAGAAAATCCGAAAAAAATTGATTCTTCAAAAATGTATCGCAATATTGAAAAATATTCTAAAAAAAGAAAATTTACAAAATTTGTTTATAAACTAATATTTGAACCTGTTGCCAAACAAAAAGTTCAAAAAAGTAGTTTTCAGAAAATAAAAAAACCAAATTACACACAATATGAAGGCAAAATAATTAGAGATATAAAAATCACAACATTAGATCCATTTGGATATTCTGATATTGACTCTACTCGAGTTCCAAAGAATTTTATGGATAGAACGGGGAATTCATTACATCTAAAAACTAAGAATATAGCTATTAGAAATTTACTTTTAATCAAAAAAAATAAGCCTTTAGATTCGCTATTGGTTAGAGAATCTGAAAGATTAGTTCGTAGTCAACGATATATAAGGAGTATTACTTCTCATATCAAATTGGTTTCACAAGATTCTGTCGATGTTTATATTAGAGTCTTAGATTCTTGGAGTTCAGCTCCTGATTTTTCTATATCCTCTACAAAATCTAAATTTTATCTAACTGAAAAAAACTTTTTTGGTATAGGTCATGAATTTTCAAATTCCTATACCAATAGTCTTACTGGAAACAAAAATGGATATAGTAGTAATTATTTTATCCCAGCAATTCTTAATACTTTTATAACTGCAAGATTAAATTACACTATCGACATAGATGGGAATTACGCTAAATTAATAAGTCTAGAGCGTCCATTTTTCTCACCTTATGCACGTTGGGGAGCAGGAATATCTATTGGTCAAGACTTAAATAAATTACTATCTTTAAATAATGATCTAATACCCGAAATACAAAATGTAAAATATAATTATCATGATTATTGGGCTGGTCATTCTTACCAAATTTTTAAAGGAAATTCAGAATATAATAGGGCTACTAATTTTATAACAAGCGCAAGGTATTTTAACAAAAAGTATACTGAGAAAACATTTATTAATCAAGATAGTTTAGATGTATATGCAGACGAAAAATTATACTTAATTGGTTTAGGGATTTCTTCTAGAAAATTTACACAGGACAAATACATATTTAATTTTAATACTATTGAAGATATTGCTTCTGGATTTGTTTATAATTTAACTACTGGTTATCAGAAAAAATATAATGATTATCAATTTTATGCTGGTGGTAGAATTGCTATAGGTAGTTATTTTGAATTTGGTTACTTGAGTGGTAATATAGAATATGGAACTTTTGTAAATAATGGAAAAACCAATCAAACTACTAGTAGTTTAAAACTAGTTTATTTCACAAATTTAAAAGAAATTGGAGATTGGAAATTTCGTGGATTCGTAAAACCACAAGTAATAATAGGTAATAATCGATTAGATTCTAATGTAGATAGACTTACGTTAAATGGTTCTACAGGGATTAACGGTTTTAATAGTGATGACTTATTTGGAACTAAAAAACTATTAACAACTATTCAAATACAGGGTTATTCTCCTTGGCGCATTATAGGATTTAGATTAAATCCTTATTTAAGCTATTCTGCTGGAATGCTAGGAAATAAAAGTAATGGATTTGAGCGTAGTAAGTTATATTCTCAAATTGGATTAGGAATTATTATAAGTAATGATTATTTAGTTTTTAATACATTTCAGTTTTCTTTTTCGTTCTTTCCTAATATTCCAGATGGCAATTCGGTATTTAAAACTAATTCTATTTCGACTTCCGATTTTGGGTTACAAAATTTTGAGATTTCTAAGCCAATTTTAGTAGATTATCAATAGTTATTTTATACAATCTTATCTTTAAAATACTAGATCTTTATTCTAATATTGTTATTTAGACTAAGAGAAACTTGAGTGATTGCGTTACATAAGAAGTAAATAAAATAATATGAATGTTAGAAGAAATTTCTACTTCGCTGAAATAACAAACTGTATGTTATTTATTGCTGTAAATTAAAGTATTAAATAGTTTTAATCATAAAAAAACCGAAACTTTCGAATCGGTTTTTAATTTATTGAAAAAAATAGTTTCAATCTATATCATTAGATTTCTTCGATTTTTTTCCAATAAAATTCTTCAATGCAAACTTTAAAACTTTCCCCAAACCTCGTTTTATAGGATTCACTGAATTATCGTTTAATAATGTTTTAGATAGATAATTTGTTCCTAAACCAATTGCTCCATTTATTAAATTAGCTTTTAAATCAGGTGAAGTTATCACTTTTTGGAGCGAGCTTTTTATTAAGTTTATAGGTTTAAAACTATCTATAGTTGTATGGTATTGATCTTTAAGTATCAAAAAATCTTCTGCTTGTTTGTTTTTCAAAAAAGCAATTTTTTCTTTAAGGGCAGTTCTTTCATCAATTGGTTTCATACTAATTTTTCATTTTATTAATAATAAAATTACTAACTGGATTTTTAACCCATTCTTCTCTAAAAATATAAAGCAAAATCGCCAAACATAAATAACCAAATGCTATTACAAAAAAACCTAAATATATTTCACCTAAATATTGTCCCACACAAAGTGCTAACCCAACATTAACTAGCAATAAAAAAAGAACAACAACAATAGACATAGCTAACTTTACTGCTAGATTCGAAAATATTTCTGCCGATTTGTCGACGGCTTCGTATTTGCATAATTCGAGCGTTGTTTTGCTATAAATTTCTGCTTTTTCAATCAGTTTTTCTATTGTTGTTGTAGAATTTTCCATTGTTTTTGAGTTTAATTATTTTGGAGTTACCATTGATTTAGTTTCTTCTAAAATATCTTCATATTTATCTGAAACTTCTTGGTACAAACCATCAAATTTTCCTTTTAATTCGTCAGCATAATCCTGACCTTTTCTCATAATTTTTCTTCTAGTTTTTGTACCTTTATGTGGTGCAAATAAAACTCCTAGTAATGCACCTACTCCAATTCCTAACAAAACACCAGCTACTGTTTTTCCTGATTCCATAATTTCTATTTTTAAATGATTTATTTATACTTTTTTCCCCTGAATAAGTCTTAATAATACTGCAATAACTGCAATAACTAATAAGACATGAATAATGGCTCCTGCACTATATGCAAAGAATCCTATTGCCCAAAAAATAATTAAAATTACTGCGATTGTATATAGTAAATTGCCCATGATATTTGATTTTTTAGTTTATAAAATTGAATATGATAAATATAAATTGATTACACTGTTTTTGCCATCAGGAAAAGTGTAATTTGTTCCTGCAAAATTTCTTTCTTTTCCAACTTTTTGCAATCCGTAATTATAACGAACTCCAAAACCAATCTTATCTGAGTCGAAACCTACACCTACTGAAAGTCCTGTATCAAACTTATTATAATCTTCATTACTCAGATTATTTTCAGTGTCAAACAAAGTACCTTGTGAATCGTTAGTTGCTTTTCCATCAACTAAATAGGATACATAAGGCCCCGCATGAATATTGAAATTATTGGTTAGATTTACAACCAACAAAACTGGAAGTTCTATATAATTCAGCTTAAATTTTGAGGTTCCATTTACAAAAGAGTTGTTGTAAGTAAGTTTAGCTCCTTTAGTTGTATATAACAATTCTGGTTGGATGGCAAATAATTCAGTAATTGGTAATTTTGCAAATATTCCAGCATTAAAACCAGTTAAGACATTATTACTATCTACATCTTCTGTGTAAAGATTCGAGAAATTTACACCTCCTTTAAATCCAAATTTTAATTTACTACTATCGGTAGTACCTTGCGCAAATGTGAACTGCGAGATACTTACAAAGAGTAATAATGCAATAATAATTTTTGACTTTTTCATATTATGTTTGTTTAGTTTGTAACATTATTATTACATTACAAAGATTGTCATATTTAAAAACGAATATGTTATATAACTTTTAATAAAAGTTATAATATTCACAGTTTAAAATATTTCATAAAAAAAGCGAGAAATAAATCTCGCCTTTTTCTTTACTTTTTATTATTAACTGTTAAGTCTTTAAAAGCTTGTCCTAGTCCAGTCATATCCGAATCGAATTCTCGTTTGAATGATTCCCAATCTGTTTGATTATTTTCATAATCTGAGATTTTTGTTTTCAAAGAAGTATTTCTTTCTTCAAGTGCATCAATGCTTTTTGCGTACGCTGCATCGAATGTTTTACCTGGTTTTTTCATTGCACTTTTTAACTCTGCGATACGAGCTTCATTATCTGCAATGGTCTTGTTTGCTTCTTCTTTATAAGTTTGCCATTCAGCATCGTTTGCTTTTTTAACGGCATCTTTATTTACATCATCAGTTACTGCATCTAGATTATCAGCGGCATCTTGTACGTTTTCGACAGCATCTGCTTCTTTATCCGAATTTGATTTACATCCTGTAAACACAAATCCTGAAATAAATGTTGCTATTGTTAAGATAAAAATTGACTTTTTCATAATTTTAAAATTTAATATTATTTTTAATTAAAGAGCTTCTATAATACTATGTAATTCTTCTTTTGTTTTTCCTAATGTTACTTGAAGCTTCCCTAACATCTCTTCTTTTTTACCATCAATAAATAATAAATCATTATCTGTTAATTTTGCAAATTTTTGTTTGAGTTTCCCTTTTTGTACTTCCCAATCTCCTTTTAATTCTGTTGTGTTCATATCTATAAATTTTAAAATTAAGAATACATTTTCTTAACATTACAAAGGTGAGAACGATTGCCGTATAATACTTTATACAATTTTAGGAAAGAGTTGTAATATTCATAGCTTTAGATTTGATTTTCAATATTTATATCTTTCAGTGCATTATCTAATACTTTCTCAGCTAAATCATCAGTTTCAGTTTCTATATATTCTTTATAAAGTTCTACAATTTCTTTTTCGGTTTTTTTACCCATATCCATTACCGAGTTATTGGCTGGTTCATGCGATGAAATAAGTTCATTCATTTTTAAATGAATTAATGCCGAATATCTATTAAATGATTTTTGAATAATAAATAAACTTAAAAAAGTGATTCCAAAAATAATATCTCCAATATTTTGATGCAAATCCTTAGATGTAGGCAAATTTGTAATCCACCAAAATATAACCAAAATAAATGCGAAAATAAATGTGATAGAATTTCCTAGAATTTTAGTTACTATTGAAACTAATAATTCAAAATATTTTTCGATATTGAAATAAGCACTTTTCATAAATAAGTTAATTAATATAAAAACAATCATTTACAAATGCAATTTGCTTTTTATCGGAAAGCTTATCGGTATTTTTAACAATTATTTCTACGTTTGTAAACTTGTTATCCGCTTTTAAGATATTAGATAATTCAGTTTTTGCATTAGTAGCACCAAACAATAAAACCTCATCATAATTTAGAAGTTCTTCTCTTAGTTTTTTATAAAACATATTTTGCATATCCTGTTCTTTATTATGCAAATGACTTTCTCCTTTTTGCAAAATTTTCTCTTTTTCAAAATGATTAAATTCTGATTTTATAGTTTTCACTTCTTTGGCATCATTTGCATATTCGATAATATTTGCCGTAAAATGATCCATATAAACTGCTATTTTTTTTATCGTTTTCATATTAGTGTTTTAAAAATTATTAATAAGGCTAGGATGATTTGGAGCATATTTCCTAAGTAAATTTTCTAAAGAATCATAATAATCCTTTAGAATTTTATTACTAATCTCTGGAGTCTTCACATCTGGAATTGTCACTTTCATCTCGTTTAAATATTTTATTAACTCTGGGAATTCGTTACGAATTGTCATTGTTATTTTTAAAATATTTTCGTTTAGTTCAGCTTCTGTTTTCATTTATTTTTATATTAAAAATTAAAAAAGCACCAAATTGCATTTGGTGCTTTTTAAGAATTAAAAATTAACCAAAAAATCAAATCCTTATGCTATTGCTGATTGTTTCTTTGCATTTTTCTTTTGTGCTTTTTTAGCTAAATCCGTTTGGTCTTTCGCCTTAGTGTTACATCCGCAAGCCATAATGCTGTTTCCTGCCAATTGATGTTTTGCGGCTTCATGATGGTGTAATGCGGCTGCCTCATGATGCATTGCTGCTTTTTTGTGATTGTCAACTATTTTTTGACTTTCAATTTTTGGGTCTTTAATTTTTTTTGCTGGTTTTACTTCACTTGACATAATGTTTAATTTAACGTTGTGAATTAATTTTCATAACCATACAAATCTCTGATATTTACATTAATTACTTGTTATACAAATATTTATATAAGTTTCAATATTCATAGATTTATAATCAAATCAATTAATGTTTCCCTCTTTTATTTCCTTTTTCATTCCCACGGTGATTACCATTATCATGATGCTCATTACTTCCTCTAGACTTTTCCAAATTGTTGTCATTTTTATAATATTTAACTCTATGGTTTTTATAATGAGTATAAGGATTATGTCCGTGATAATCATTTAAAGCAACTACATAACCTGTGTTTAAATTGTAGCTTCTATAGCGTCTTGGCAATGATCTAGAACGAATCCAGACGCCATTATTAAGATAAATAAATTGAGATTGATGAATATCATAATATGAATCGATGTCTGGTAAATAATAGTACTCTTCTGTTGTAACTGTTGGTCCCCAAACTGGTGGACTTCCAATATTTACATTTACAGAAACTTGTGCTTGTGAGAAACTATATACTAAAAGAAATGTTCCTAATATAAATAATTTAAACTTTTCCATTTTTTAAAAATTTGTTAATGATTATTACTTCTACAAATTTGATTTTTAAAATTTTATAAAAGTTGTATAATTATTAGTAAAAGTTGTATAATTATTAGTAAAAAAGCAGAATAGCTTTTTTTAATTGCTATCCTGCCTTAGTATCTGTATTTAAAGAATTTATTTATTCCGAACGATATCAATTACAACTGTTCTGTTATAAAAACGTTCTTCTGGAAATTTATTTTCAAATAAAGAATAATTTGCATCTTCTCCATAACCATGAATTTCAAATTTAACATCTTTTCTTCCTAATTTTGCTAAACTCTTTTCAATAATAGTTTTAACATCATTAGCTCTTGCCAATGATAATTTTTGATTATAATTATCTTCCCCAATAATATCTGTATGTCCTTGAATAATAACTGTACCTCCAACTGGTATTTTTGGTGTTACAATTTCAGTTAGATATTTTTCATAAATTGCTATAGATTTAGACTCATTAAATTCATAAATAACACTAAATCTAATACTTTCTTGAATTTGTGGTGCAACATAAGGAAGAATACTAACCGTTGCATTTTTTCTAACTGTTTTACCACTTTTAGTTTGACCAACCATTACAACATTAAAGTTTCCTTGTTGTTGATTTTTTAGAATAGTATTTCTAGAAATAATTATCTTGTCTTCAGAGTAAGGTCCGAAATTTTTAATTTTTCCATTTCCATCTTTCAATTCCAACATCCAAGTTGAAAATGCTTCTTTTGAACCAACGTTATTAAAAGTGATATCATCAATATTTTGGTTTTGTTCAACTGTAACTATTTCAACTGGTTTCAATGGCGCATCGCCACTTCGAAATTCCATTAATAATTCTGGCGAATTACTTTCAATTGTAACTCTTCTGTCGCCTTCACGAAGCAAATCTAACTCAAGTTTTCCTCCAGGCTGTTCTGATGCGATTACAGGTTTTGTTCTTCCTTCAATAGCAATTCTAGAAGAATTAATACTAAAAACAGAAGTTAAATAGTCCTTTACACTTTGAGCCATTGCACGACCATCATCTGGTCCTTTTTCTGATGAACCAACTAATTTTATGGTTGAAGAAGGATTTTTTTGCATACGATCTCCAAGAATATTTATAACATTATAATATACAAGCATTTGTCTTTCAGATCTGCCTGACATATTTTTTGGAGTATTAAATTGTACTTGATCTTCTTTAAAATCTTTTACTTGATCTTTATTCAAAAGAACATAACGATCAGGAATTTGAGTAGAACCTAGATTAAAAAAGATATAATTACGAAGTGGAAAAACTTCACGCACACTATTTTGTACCAGAACATTTTTGGGTTGACCAACCGAAAACTGTACTTCTCCATCAACCCCTTTATCTGTAACAATTTCTTTACCACCTCCAAATTTTAATGCAAATCCAGCTCTTACTGTGGTTAAATTCCAAGTCTCTGTAGAACGTGGATTTTGCCCAAAATAAGGTTGAAAAGCAATAAATGGAGAAAGTACAAATTGAGTTTTGCTGATTTGTGATCCAATTGGAATATCATAACCCATTCCTATTTGCATTGAAAATATAGTTTTTTTAACATCGCTAAAATCTCCAGTTACATCAGGGTTAATTATTTGCAAAGGGTAATCAGGATTGTTACCCTGCTGATATGTAAATGACTTATCTAAATTGAAAGCCAATCTTGGTCCACCATATAAATAAAAATTAGATTTAAAAGGTGTAAATCGTAAACTTGGCTCAATAGTAAAATAACTCAATTTTACCTCTAAATCTGCAGGACAATTACAAGGTGTAATTACTTGACTAAATTTTCCGTTTCGATTATCATATCCTGTCTGAAACATAAATCCAAAATAAGAATCTGGACGGTGATATTCTACAAATGGAGCTGCATACAATCCAACTCCAAAACCGTTATGAAATGCTGTAGGCGGTGTAAAATTTTCATTTAAAACTTGTGTTGAACCACGATAAAAATTAAAATTAGAACCAACCGCTGCTCCAAACCACCATGATGGTTTAGTATATTGAACTTCTTGAGCTTGAACAGAATTTTGAGTTATAAAACATACCAAAGTAGCTAAAACAAAATATTTAATTGGTAGTTTATTTAAGGACCATGCTTTGCATGATCCTGTTATTGATTTAAAATTTGATTTCATTTTTTTTAAATTTTATTGTTATAATATTGAAGTTATTCGCATAGAATAAATCATTTATTTTAAAATTAATTAGGGACATTTACTGTTGTATTAACCATAGTTACTGAAGCAACTAATGATATTGCTCTTCCATTTAAAACGGTTTGAGCGGCATTTCCAGCAGTTGAAAAAGTAACTCCAGAATTTGCAATAATAGTTCCGGTCATCACTCCGCCTCCAGCACCATTTATAGTTGCTGCACTTCCTACGTACCAAAACACATTTTTAGGTAAAGCACCATTTATCATTATGACACTTTTTGCTCCAGTTGGTCCAGCAATTCCTACTGTTAGTCCTGCAGCAGTTTGAAAAATCCATACTGCATTAGGATTGCCTTGTGCATCTAATGTTAAGTTTCCGTTAGATATATTAAATGTTCCACTTGCAGATTTGTAAATTCCTGGTGCTAAAGTTAAGCCTCCAAGTTCTCCTGCACCCGGATCAATACCACCAGGCATTGAGGCTGGAGAAATACTTAAATAGGCGGCGTTAGCATCAAGTAGTCCTTGAGATGCAATAGCAAATGAAGCTGCTGTTCCTGGAGCTGGTGGGGCCGTATTAATACTTCCAGTTACATTACCTACATTAAGAGGTGTTTCAGTATAAATTGCATTTGAATCGTGAAAACCTGTTACTAAAGTAGAAGCTGCTGTTGTACCGATACTTCCATTATTTATAACTGTATTTAATCCTTGATTGGTAACTCCTGCATTACCACCAAAAGCACCAAACATTGAAGCTGTTCCTAAATTTGGAACTACTATAGTACTGAAACTCCATACATAATCATTGGCTAAAGGAATTCCAGCAACGTTTTTAGCTCCAGTTGTAACAGTCGCAGTATAAGTAGTATTTGCTAGAAGATTACTTGAAGGAGTAAATGTTGCTGTAGAACCGCTATAGGTAACTGATCCTAAAACTGCTGTTGAACCAATTTTCACAGTAAATGTAGTTGCCGAAATTGTCAAGGCATCCATTGGCATATTGAAAGTTGCAGTAACTATTTTGTTAAAAGCTACTCCTGTTGCATTGTTTAAAGGATCTGTGATAGTAATGATAGGAGCTAAAATTATTCCTGTGGTAAAGTTCCAAACATAATTACTAGCAATTGCTACGCCTGCAAAATTTTTAGCTCCAGTAGTAATAGTTCCTGTGTAAACAGTATTTGCTGTAAGTGGTAAAGTTGGTGTAAATGAAGCAGTAGTACCTGAATAAGTAACTATTCCTGCAATTGAAGTTGCACCTTGTTTTAATGTAAATGTTGTTCCGTTTATTGTCGCTCCATCCATTGGAGTATTAAAAGTTGCTTTAATAATTTTATTTAAAACTACTCCTGTTGCATTATTAGCCGGATCTGTGGTAATAACAATTGGTAATAGGCTTGTGCCCGTACTAAAAGTCCAAATATAATCAGACTGCAAAGCATTACCACGCAAATCTTTTGCAAGTGTTGTTACTTTACCAACATAAGTTTTGTTAGCAATAAGATTACCTGTTGGGGTAAATGATACTGTATTTCCTGAATAGGAAATTGTACCTGCAATTGGTGTTGTCCCATCTACTATTGTAAAAGATGATTGCGTAATAGTTGCAGGATTCATTGCCTCATTAAAAGTAACAGTAATTACTTTATTGAGAGATACACTTGTTTCACTATTTAGTGGACTAGTACCTATTACTGTTGGGCAAACTCCTATAGTTTCTTGAAAATCATCTTTAGAACAAGCCCCAAATAAAATAACAATTGTTAAGACAATTGTTGTAAATAGTTTTTTCTGTTTCATTTTATTATTTTTTAATTTATTATTAAAGAATTATTAAACAAAGGTTAGCCGACTACCCTATTGTTTTGTTATACTATTATTATCATTTGTTGCAATATTCACACATTAATAAACTGACTTACAGTAAATTAATAAAAAAACCATTAGCTTTCACTAATGGTTTTTTGAGATTATAAATCTTATTTTTTTTATTTATCTTTATTCAATAACAATTCATTTTCTTTTTTTGCTTCAGTTTTTTTCTTTTTCTTAAAAAACCCTCTCAACAAGAAATTATGTTTGGCTGCTTCTTCTATTTCTAATAAACTTTTTGAACCTTTTTCAATATTTGTAAGTGAAGAATCTAGTGATGTTGCTAGACGTTCATTACTTACTAATTTTGATAAAATTCCTTTATCATTATTTAACTTTTTAGTAAAAGCATCAAATTCATTAGAACTTTTCTCTAAATTTGATAATGTTTTTTCAATAGAATTTGCATAGTATGGGTTCGTCATTAATTTAGATAATGTACCATTTTTATCATTCATGTTTTTTGTAAAAACAAGAAACTCATCGGAACTTAACTGTAAATTTGTCAAGGTTTTTTGAATACCATTTGCAAATTCTTCATCGGTCAAAACCTTATTTAATGCTCCTTTTCCTTTGTTAATTTTTAAACTAAATTCAGAAAGTTGCAATGTAATAATTTGAGCATTATCGACACTTTTTCTCAAACCTTTCATTAAATCTTCTAATTCAACAGCTTTTGTAGAAGCGATTGTTCCATTATCCTTTACAATTTCATTAGATGATGTTCCTGGAGAAATAGTTAATACTTTATCTCCCATTAATCCGTCAGATCCTATACTGGCAACGGCATCCGTTTTAATAAACTTTTGTATTTCTTCTTTTATAATTAAATTAACAACCACCGAAGAATCCGAAATAAATTCGATTTTTTTTACAGTACCAATATTAATTCCAGAAAAACGAACGTTATTACCCACTTTTAAACCACTTACATTTTTGAAATGTGAATTTAAACGAAATGTTGAACCAAATAAATTTTGGCTTTTCCCTATAAAATAAACAGTAACTATAAATAATGCTAGTCCCAAAATGACAAACATTCCTAATTTCCATGTATAATTTGAACTTTTATTCATAAATATTGTTTTTTAAATTAAATAAAAAAAGAGCGAACCCATTCATCAGTACTCTTTTCTAATTCATCGTAGGTTCCTTCTGCATATATTATACCATCTTTAAGAATCATAATTCTGTTTCCTGTCTTTTTTGCACAATCCATATCATGAGTAATAATAATAGATGTTGTTTTGTATTTTTTTTGAACAGAAAGAATTAATTCGCTTATTTCTCTAGAAGTGATTGTATCTAAACCTGATGTAGGTTCGTCATACAAAATAATTTCAGGTTTAATAATTAATGTTCTTGCCAATCCAATACGTTTACGCATTCCTCCCGATAATTCCGCTGGCATTTTGTCTATAGCCTCCTTTAGTCCTACATTATCTAATGCTTCAATAATTTGTTTCTCAATTTCTTCATCGGATAAATTTCTTGTATGGTGTTTTAATGTGAATGCTAAATTTTGTCGTACTGACATCGAATCGTATAATGCTCCGTTTTGAAACATAAATCCAATTCTCATTCTAATTGGGTTAAGTGCATTATTTTTTAGTTTTGTAATATCTGTACCAAATACTTTAATTTCACCTTTGTCTGCTTCAACTAAACCTACTAAACATTTTATAGTGACCGATTTTCCAGAACCTGATCGTCCTAAAATTACTAAGCTTTCACCATTGTTTACAGTAAGATTTATCCCTTTTAAAACTTTATTTTTTCCAAATGCTTTCCATAAATTTTTGATGGATATAATAGGTTCATTTTTCATAATTCTAAAAGAATAAATCGGTTATTTGAACAGCTAACATATCTATGATAAAAATGGAAAGTGAAGCGGCAACAACTGACTCATTTGCAGCAATACCAACGCTTGCAGTTCCTTTTGATGCATTAAAACCTTTATAACAACCTATTAATCCTATAAAAAATCCGAAGAAAAAAGTTTTAATAACCGCTGGTATTAAATCTAAAAACTCAAGATGTTCAAAAACATCTGAAAAATAGCGATATAAACCCATACTTCCTCTCACATTGTAACCTACATAACCTCCATAAATTCCAACAAAATCAGCATAAATAACTAATATAGGCACCATTAGTGTTGTAGCTAAAATTCTGGTTACTACTAAATATTTATATGGATTTACTGCTGAAACTTCCATAGCATCTATTTGTTCCGTAACTTTCATAGAACCTAGTTCTGCTCCAATTCCTGAAGCTATTTTACCAGCGCAAATTAAAGCTGTAATTACGGGTGCAATTTCTCTTATTAATGATAATGAAACCATACTTGGTAACCAACTTTCGGCACCAAATTTGGTCATTGTTGGTCTTGATTGTATAGTTAATACTAATCCCATTATAAAACCTGTTATGCTAACTAGTGGTAATGATTTGTATCCGATAGCATAACACTGACGTATAAATTCATTAATTTGGAACGGAGGTTTTACAATTTCTTTAAAAAATCTTCCTGTAAATAAGGAAACATTACCTGTGTCTTCTAATATATTTTTGAGATAAGTTTGCATAGTCTAATTATTTAATTTCCAAAGATTATAATTCAAAATTGCAGCAAAACATACCCAAGAAATATATGGAACAAGTAACCAAGCTGCTGTTTTAGAAATTTCTACAAATCGAAAAATAGTAAGAAAAATAAGAATGAACATTAATACAATATCTATAAAAGCTATTAATGGCCAATGAAATCTGAAAAATATAATAGTCCACAAAAAATTTAAAACTAATTGTGATGCAAAAAATAATAATGCTTCATATTTCATAGGTTGATACACATTACTTTTCCAAATGATCCATAACGATATTGACATCAATATATATAAAACTGTCCAAACCGGACCAAAAATATAACTTGGTGGATTCCAAGATGGCTTTACAATAGATTCAAACCATACATTGTTTTGCGTTACACTTAGTAATCCTGAAACAATTCCAACCAATTGGCATATTAAAACAGAAATGATTAATTTCCAAGTAGTAGATAAAGTAATTGTTCTTTCCATATTTTTTAATTCATTAAGAAAACCTGTAAGATTTAAAAAATCTTACAGGCTATAAAATATCAATGTTATCTGTTAGTACCTAAACATACTGTTTGGGTGAGGAACTTCTTCTCTTGACTAAACAACATTGACTCTTCTGTTATCTTTTTTCATTAATAATTAAATCACGTAAATCTTTGACTTTATCATGATCCGATTTTAATAACGCATAATGTTTGTTTAACAAATCTTGTTCTGTAGAACTAGTATCTTGATGATCTTCAATTAAAATTTTCTTGTAAACTTTAAGAATCACATCTTCTCCATACTCACATGAATCTAAAATTGTTTTTCTGTCGTTACCACTTAGAGCCGCTTTTACGTCCATCCAGACACGAAAAAATTTACCTGTAACTCTTGTTCCTTCATCAGGAGTTCCTCCAAGTCTAATTACTTCTGCAACCAATTCTTTTCGATTTTGTACGCTTGTTTCCATTAAGTCAGAAAAAAGCATTTTCAAATCTGTTTCTCTCGCTTCTGCTTCTGCAGTTTTGTATCCTTCAATCCTATCGTTGTTAATTACGATTAGCGTATTGAATGCTTCAATTGTTTTTGCATTATCCATTTTATTATTTTTAATTGTGAATGTTTTACACTGTAAAAGTCTTAATAATAGATAGTAAACGTGTTACATAACTTTACAAATAAGTTATAATATTCACATATTTATGTAATATGTTTCTTAAAAACAAGCATTGGCGTTTTAGTATCAAATGCTAATTCGACAGATAAACTAGATAAAAACAATCGACTAAACCAATTGCGGTTTTGTTTTGTAAAAAGCACTACCATAGAAGGTTTTGCTTTTAAAATATCTTTTTCTAAATGATCCAAAAGTGGTTTTCCAGAATCTAATGGGCGCAAATAAAATTTGATATTTTTTGATTCATGGCTTTTTGTTAATTTGCTAAACTTATTCTTATTCATTTCAAAAAATGATTTGTAATCATAATGGTAAACATTTAGTTTAGCTTCTAACGGATTGATAAACGTTTCTATTTTTTTAAATTCTTCATCAAAATTTTTAAAATCAGACGCAAAAAATATAGAATTAATGGGTTTAACTCGATAATTTTTTGGTACAATTATTACTGGAGTTGGAGAAAAGCTTATCAATTCTGATGCAGTAGTTCCAAATAATTGATTTAATTTTCCAGCTCCTACAGTACTCACACAAATATACTTGGCATTAATAGTTTTTGCATATTCGATAATTTGATTACTCGCTACTATTCCTACATCACAAACACACTTATATTCTGCTTTTTTAATTTTAGTTTGATGGTATATATCACTAATAAATTTTTCTAGAAATTTCTGGCTTCTTTCTATTTCATTGGATTCAAATTGATTATAATACGCATTATCCCAAATAGATGGTCTAAAAATTGTTACAACATTATAAAAAATAAGTTCACATTGGGTTTGCGTTGCTAATTGCATTGCAAAAAGAATTCCTTTTTTAGAATTGACAGAAAAATCTGTGGTTACTACTATTTTGTTCATAATTATTTATTTTTAGAATTTAATACTCTTATAAAAAATCACTCTGCAAAAATTTCTTTTGCTAACTCATCATCTAAATTATAAATATCTTTTCTAAAATTTAGATTTCCATTACTATCTACCCATGCTGTAAAATAGGCAATATAAACTGGCATATTAGGTTTTACTGGAATTCCAGTTTCTTTTTTAGTTTTTAATACTTCATCTACTTTTTCTTGACTCCAATTTTTGTCGTTTTTTAGTAAATAAAAGGCTAATTTTTTTGGATTTTCAACACGTATACAACCGTGACTAAAATCTCTCTTATTTTGATTAAACAATTCTTTCGATGGAGTATCATGTAAATAAATACTAAAACTATTTGGGAAAAGAAACTTCATTTTACCCAAAGAATTATTATCACCTGGTTTTTGTCTAATGATAAACGGTACATTTTTAGAATATTTATGCCAATTAATTGTTGAAGCATTAATTACCTTGCCAGTATTAGAAACGACTTCCATATTATTTCTAGACAAATAATTAGCATTGCGCTTCAAATGAGGTAAAATCTCTTTATTGATGATACTATTTGGGATATTCCAATACGGATTAAGTATAATTCTAGAAATATTACCTTTAAAAATACTAGTTTGCTTGGCTTCTTTCCCAACCACCACATTGGTTTCCCAAAGTAATTTTTTGTTTTCAAAAACATGCAATTTATATTCAGGGATATTAACTAGTAAATAATCATTTTCAATCTCGACAGGAACCCATCGTAAACGCTCGAGATTTACCAGCATTTGTTTTATACGAAAATCGACAGTTTTGTTTAATTCTTCTAAAGTTTTAGTATCTAATTTTCCATTCTCAGTTAAGCCTAATCGTTGTTGAAAATTAGAAATTGCTGTTTCTAAACTATTAGAGAAAAGAATTGTTTTATCATTTACCTTTAAATCTCCTGACAAAAATAAACGCTCTTTTACCTGTAACAAACAAGAATCAGATTCTGTTACAGACAATGTTTTTATGTTTGTTTTAATAATAGGAAAACCTCCCTTTTTTTGAATGTCTCTATACAACCTAAGTTTTTCTTTTAACTTAGAATAATATAGGTTTACAGGTTCATAAGTTTTATCATTTTCATTCTTTAAAATCAAAGAATCTAACAAGATTTGAAGATTTTTTTTACTTCTGGGAATAAACCAATCGAGTTGATGCGCATTTTTATTTACTCCTGAAAAAGCTTTTTCAGAGTATTTAAAAAAAGTGGTTGTTAGCATTAATTCTAATTTTTCACGCTCTTTTTCATCAATTTCTACTCTATCTTTATTAATTTTTATTAAAGAATCTAACTGTGCATTATTTAAAGTTTTATCATTAAAATCATTACTATAATTTTGTAATTGATTTTGAAAATTTGATACTGCTTGTATCATTCCATTTTTACTGAACCAAGCATATTGAAAGTTTCTATTTTTATAAAATAAATTAACTTCTTTTACAATATTTTCATTTTCAGGATTGGATTTAAAAAACGAATTGATAGTCGATTCATTAAGAAATAAATCGGTATAATTTTGACTTGGATTTATTGTTAACGCATTTATTTTTGGTTCTTTTTTACAACTAAAAAAAAGAACCAAAATAAAAATTATGTTTAGGACATTTTTCATTTAACAGCTTTATTTGTATGACTTTGAATTTCTTCGATTTCGTATTTTTCTTTTTTAATGTCTTGCCTAATAAATGCAAAAATACTCATGTAAACATTAGCAATCCAAACCAATGAAAACAAGGCAATTATGTAACCTCTCCAATCATCTAATAGCAATTTATAATCAGAAAAAATGATAAAAAATAAACTCACGTAATGACTAAAACAATATTCACAAGTAAAAAGATAGAATATTTTTCGAGTAAATAATGTTTTAGAATTTTGACTTTTATTAATGCAAAAATTCCGTGGTTCTCTAAAAATTTCTTCGTGTGTAACTGTCCAAGCTACGCATGCAATAGGAATTGCAAGTACAAAAAGCCAGATTATTTGAATATATAAATTCATTATTTTTTACTTGCTTCAATACATTTCAAAAATTCATCTATAAAAATTTTAGCAAAATCATCAGTTTCTTTCTTGTTTGTTGGTTTTCCAAAATTATCAAATTTTTCTTCAACTTTAGATACTGGAAAATTTTTAGATATACAAATAGATCCTATTTTACAAAATATAAATTGCAAGTGTGTTAATGCTTCTAAACCGCCAAAATCTCCAGATGAAACTGTAGAAAAAGCAATAATCTTATTTTGCCATTCTTCATATAATAAATCGATAACATTTTTTAGACTAGCAGGAATACTTCCGTTATATTCTGGTGAAACAATAATAATTGCATCTGATGCAATTATTTTATTTTTGAATTCAAGTGCTTCTAAACTTGGTGATTTTTGATTTTTTAATCTTTCATCAAAAACGGGAAAATTGTATTGTTTCAAGTCTAAAATTTCAGCAGTTGCTAACTTATTTGTTTTCAAGTATTCTTGAAAATAAAGAGCAACGTTATGGCTTTTTCTATCTATTCTAATACTAGATGATATGATTGAAATATGATACATTTTTTATATTTTTAAATTTCGAAATGAACTTCCGAAGTTATAGGAATACTCAAAGCTTTAGAAATTAAGCAATTTTTTTCGGCATCTTTAGTAATCGTTGCAAATTCTTCTGCATTTATACCTGGAATAGCTCCTGATATATTTAAATGAATTCCAGTAATATTTAATCCTTCCATTGTAAGAGTAGCTTCTGTATCTAATTTATTAGCGGTAATTCCTTTTGCATTAAGCATTGATGAAACTGCCATTGTAAAACAACCTGCGTGTGCTGCTGCTAATAATTCTTCAGGATTTGTACCTTTTTCTCCTTCTTCGAAACGAGTTTTGAAACTATAATTTGTGTTTTCTAGAACGCCACTTTGAGTAGATAATGTTCCCTTTCCTTCTTTGAGGTTTCCCTCCCAATGTGCTTTTGCAGTTCTTATCATGATTTTTTCTTAATTTATTGTCCTTTATCTTCTTCTAAGTCATTGTGATTATCTCCTCCAATACTATAAGAATTATTTTCTTCGTCCTCACTTCCTATATTTTCTTGATCATCATCAAGCTCAGAACCTGGAATATCTAAATCACTACCAGATTTATCTTGATTAAAATTTTTCTCATTCCAAGTAGGAATTTTATCAATTTTAATAATTTCTTTCTTTTTAGAAATATTTTCTGGATCTATATCAAATTCTTTATCAAATTTGTTATAAATATCTTCACTTTCAGGATACTTAGGATAACCATCTTTATTTTCTAACTGTTCATTTGATGCTTTCGGAAATTTTTCTTTCTTTTTCATTTTATAAAAATTTAAGATTTTTTCAATTCTTCTTCTAGAATTTTTTTCTTATCATAATATTCAGATTCTGTTATTTGTCCATTTGCATATCTTTTTTGCAAAACATCAAAAGCAGTATCTTTTTTACGTCTTTGACCAGGAATATCGTAAGGAATTGCGAAAATCCAAAATAATAAGATTACCCATAAAACCCACCAAATGATATTCATTCCCCAATAATAATTTTCGTAATTCATAATTATATTTTTTAATTTAAATAACGTCTTAATATCCAAGCAATCGTTTCATGCTGTTGTAAAATCCCTGTAAGTAAATCGGCAGTTCCTGCATCATGACTTTCATCAATACAAATGTCAATGTCTTTGCGTAATTCGGCAATTAGTATTTCATGATCTGATAAGAGTTCAGAAATCATGGCTTCTTGAACAGGATATTTGTTTGGATGTTCTACAATTCGAGAAAGTAAAGTAAACTCATTCATTGTCCCAATAGTTTTGCCGCCTAATTTGTTTATTCTTTCAGCAACTTCATCTATTACTTGTTCTAATTCTGAATACTGTTTTTCGAATAGTTTGTGTAATTCCATAAAACTTTCTCCAGCAACATTCCAATGAAACTTTCTAGTTTTTATGTATAATGTCATTTCATCAGATAAAATAACGGATAGTAAATTAATATTTTTATGCAAATGCACTTCGGATATTCCAATTTTTGGTATCATATTTTTAAGGTTCTAAAGGTTGATTTATACTAGTGAAAAGTTCTTCTAATCTTAACAAATGTTCTTGTGTAAATTTTAAATGAATAGTTAATGCTTTAACGATTTCGGGGGACTTCGCATTTAAGATCATTTTAGGTAATGATAAATTTAGTCTCTTTTCTGAGTTATAAATTGTCATTAATTCATCAACAAAAACATTGCAATTATCGCTTGAAACATCATTGTTAGTTTTCGATAAAATATGATTATTTATTGTCATTGTTTTTTATTTTTCATTAAAGAATTAGACTATTTATTTTCTAAATTTTGTTGGTATTTATTTTTGCAACAACATTTACATTAATACAAAGTTGTCACAATCAAAGAGTTAATTTGTTATACAACTATTTGATAATGTTATAATATTCATAGATTTTCTATTAGATTGTTTTCATTCCTAAAAAAACTAAAATGCCTACAACCACAAATAAAAAAATTAAGTATATAAAAAACTGACTTACACCATATCTCAGTTCTAAATATTTTACTGGATAAGTAATTACTTCAAAAATTGTAGCACTTAATTTCTTTTTTATTCCTTTCTCTTTCAACAAGTACCCATCACCTTCTTTTTTATGTAGATCAATCGCATTACCAATATCCTCATTATTAGAGAGAATTATTACTTTAGTTTTTTGATTAATATTTTTAATAAAGTTCACAATTTTAGTGCCTTCATCTCCAAAATAATCATAATCTAATACGACTATACTAGTGTTTTCATCTACTTTTGATAATGCTTTAACAGAATCTGTAAAAGTTGAAATATTAAAAATGGTTCCGAATCGTTTTTCAAGAAACTGATGTAATTTCAATGAATTTTCAAGATTATCTTCGACGATAAACAAGTTTTGAGTTTGATTTGTCATAATTTATAATTATTTAAAATGAATCGTTGTCACCAAATTCATTCAATTTTTTTTTAATTGTTTGTTTAGAATTATCAGATTTTGTTTTAGAATTTGAAGCCTCTGTTTTTTTCTTAGCATCACTTTTTTTAGGTGCTATTGTATGTTGTTTTTTAATTGCCATAATTTATATTTTATGAGATTACTTCTTGATTTATGAGACTTGATTTTGAATACTTTTGTGGAGTTTTTTTTACTTTAACTTTTATATATTTTTCGATAGTTAATCTTGCCATCAGATAACTTACTGTCGATTCTGCTCCTTGGTTTAAATTGATATAAGTATCTTCTAAACCATCATAACAACCACCTGTACAAGGGTTATATATAATTTGATTTAAATGGTTTTTACCTAAAAACCAACTAAAAGCTATTTCCATTTTTTGCAAATAATCTTCTTCATGAAAAGCATCATAAAATTTACTTAATGCTATTATTGAATATGACACATCTATAGGCTGTTCCCCTCCTATTATTTCCTGATGCAATTCGTTATTATTATGTAGCCAACCTTTATTAGAAACTACTTTTATAACATTATTTTTGAATATTTTAGATAATAAAAAATCGAATGAAGTTTTAGCAATTTCTTTGTAAACCTGATTATTAGTAGCTAAAAAAGCACACAGCATTGCTTCAGGCAAAATGCTGTTTCCGTAGGTTAAATAACTTTCAAACCAATGCCAATTTTCATCATTTTCGTGCTTGTACATTTGGACTAATTTATCAGCTAAATGCTTTAAAATATTTATATTATCTTCAGAGTAATTTTTAATATTATTATAATAAATTCCTTTTATTATAAATGCCATAGCTCGTGGCGAATGAATTTTGCAAACATTACCCAATGATAATTGCAATGTTTTTTTAGCATTATCAGCCAGTTCAGTTGGCAATAAATCACTTATTGAAACCAAATATCCTAATGCCCAAATGGCTCTTCCGTTAGAATCGGCAAGATTTTCAGAGTTTTGTTTTGTAAATTTTTTATTCTCATCTACATAATTCAAAAAATAGCCTTCTGGTTGCAAGCAGAATCTAATAAAATTGAAAAATTTATTAATATATACTAAATCATTCTCATCATTTTTTAGTTCGAAATGTTGACACATGGCAACTAATGCACGCGCATTATCATCAAGTGTATAACCAGAATTAATATCAGGCTGATTGATTATAGAAAACTGAATCATTCCAAATTTTGTTGTTAAATTTTTAAAATGATTTAGATTTATTTCTGGAATTTTATAATGTAATTCGATATTTTTATTACTAATATTTTCGAATAATAGCGCATGAGCAATTGCTGAATTTTCCCAAGCAGTTGGTGCTAATTTGTGGATTCCGTTTGATGAAATTTCTTTTCTAAGTTGCTCATCATCTAGCAAATGACTAACTTGTTCTGCTAATTGTTTCGGATTTTCGAAATCGATAATTATACCTGTTCCGTTTTCCAAAACTTCGACAGCATGCGGAATGGGTGTCGAAATAATTGGACAACCGCAACTAATTGCATACGAAAAAGTTCCAGAAACTGCCTGATTTCTATCTTTAGATGTAAATAAATAAATGTCTGTTAATTGTAAGTATTCAAGTAATTCATCTAATGGCAAATATTGATTGATAAACTTCACATTTTTATTCAATTGTAAAGCGGTAATTCTTGCTTCAAGATTTTCGCGATATTTTTCTCCTTCATTTTTTACAACAGTTGGATGCGTTTTTCCTATTACTAAGAACAATACATCTGGATGCTTCTTTACTATTGTTCGTAAAGCATTTATAGAAGTTTCTATACATTTTCCTGAGCTTAACAAACCAAAAGTTGAAATTATTTTTCTTCCAGCAACACCATATTTTTCTTTCAAAACATCTTTATTTGAATGTTCTACTAAATGTGTTCCATGAGGAATTACTGAAATTTTATCCTGATCAATCTGGTAATCTTCAACTAATATTTTTGATGAAGCTTTTGTCATTACAATAAACGAATTAGTGCAATTGTCTATCTCCTGCACCATTTTTTGTATTGTTAAATTAGGATTAGGCAAAACAGTATGAAAAACAACAACGATAGGCTTTTTTAATGATTTTAAAAATTGAATAAAATCCTCTTCATTTGTTCTAAACAATCCAAATTCATGTTGAATTAGAACCATCGAAATACTTTTATTTTCATTAATGTCTTCAGCTAATTGCAGATATGAATTTTGTTTATCAGTTTCTAAAATATACTTTACTTCGTTCGAATAATTGTGCTTTTCGAATTCAGATTCTAAAGCACAAATTTTGATACTAAAAGATCTTTGGAATTTGTTATTTAATGCCTTAATTAAATCTTCGGAATAAGTAGCAATGCCACATTCGCGAGGCGGATATGATGTAATAAATAAAATTTCAGACAACTTATCTTCATTTTTCTGAATATTAGATTTGAAATGATTATTACTTTTAGATTGTATCTTTTTTGAAAATTCATTTCTTTTGGTATTTGTTACTTTAGTTTCCATTTTCCTTTTTATTAAGCATTAATTCTGATAACAATTCTGGTAAAGAGACAGATGCACAAGCAATTCTCTCATCGGCAGCTCCGTAATAAATATATAATTTATCATCAAAAACGACTGCTCCTGTTGGAAAGCATACGTTGTTTACTTCTCCTTTCAATTCCCAAACATATTCGGGTTTAAATAAAGGATAAGGTAATCGGGCAATTTCTTTTTGAGGATTTTCTAAATCTAAAAGTGCAGCACAAGCAGAATAAACATAACCATTTAAACTATCTTTCACTCCGTGATATATTAATAACCATCCAAATTCTGTTTCAATTGGAGGACAACCACCTCCTAAGTAACTTATCTCATGGTCATATTTTGGAGAAAGCAATACAAACTCATTAAAATGAAGAAAGTAATTTTGCCAAAAAGAAAGTGTTAAATCTTCTAATTTATCAATAGCCACCACGATTTGAATTTCAGGGCGAATACGGTGCATAAAATAAAGTTTATTGTTTATTTTTCTTGGAAAAAAAATTACGTTTTTATCCCAAACAAGCATTTCTATTCCATCTTTTTCTAATATTCCATTGTGTTGATTGTATCTAAAATATTTTGAATCCATTGAAGGATTTGTGTTAGACAACTTATTAAATTCTTCATAAGTTATTTGCGGAACTATAATACCTCTTTTTTCAAAATGTACTAAATCTGTAGAAGTTGCCAAACAACCTAATGCATTTACTCCATCAAAAGCAGTATAAGTTAAATAATATAGTTCTTCAATTTTTACTATTCGTGGATCTTCAATGCCATGTGATTCATAATCAAATTCAGGAACTAAAATAGGTTTGTAATGACGGTCTTCTATTTGAAGTGGACCTTTTAATTTGCAATAACCAATACTAGAATGATTTCCTTTATGTACTGCTCGGTAAAATAAATGAACAAAATCACCTTCTTTAATAGCAGCTGGGTTGAGTACGCCTTCATTTTCAAAATCTAATGTTGTTTTTTCTAAAATAACTCCTTCTTTTTTAACATTTAACATAGCTAATCATTTAAAAATTAATTACTTGTAAATAATTATAAAGATCATTTTAATAACATTAAAAAAGTTATAGAACTATATCAATAATTTATAATATTCCTAGGTTTTAATAATTATTCGAAAAAAAAGTTTACTAATTTAAAGGCAAAAAAAATGGCAATCATTTCTAATTGCCATTTTTTATTTGAACTAATAATTATTACTTATTCTTTAGCTTCTTGGTTTTCTCTACTTTTTGCTCCTATTCTGTTTACTTTAAACATAGGGGCTAATTTTACTTTAATAACAGCAATTTTTCTATTATCCTCAGAAGATAGACCTTCTTTTTCAACAGTATTTTTTCTACTATCTAATGCTTCATACATTAACTTAATTTCATCATAATCTTCTCTAGTAAAATCAGATTTATTGTCTTTATAAGATTGGAAAAAATTCTCATAAGTTTTAAGAATATTATCTTTATTTACCCAAGCAAAGCTCATGTCATTACCTATTTTTCCTGCTCCAAATAATCTATCTCTTAAAGTTTGTGATGGATTTGGTTTTACTGTTGTAACAACATCTTCCTTTGTAGCTGGTTCTGTCTTATTTAATGCAATAACTCTATACTCATCATATTTAGCATTAGAAGCATCTAATTTTTCTTGAGATTTTGTTTTTGAATCTTGATCAAGACTTGTCAATGCATCTTTTGCGTTTGCATTTTTAGTTTCAAAATCTTCAGAAATTTTACCCCAATTTGCTTCTCTATCTTCAGCAGATACAATTTTTAAAGAATCTACATAACTTTCTAATTCGCTAATTCGTTTATCAGCCATTTCTTTTTCTTTATTTTTACAAGAAACCATTCCTAATAGAATCATTGAAAATAATCCAAATTTTAATACACTTTTTTTCATAATAATTAAGTTTAAATATATATTTAATTAAGTTTAAATATTTAATGTAAATCTACCCTCTTAAGGAACCCAAAATGTTATATAATTCATTATTTTAGTTATATAATTATGATGATGCAAAAAAAAAATGACTGTCAAAAATTGACAGCCATTTTAACCAAAAACAAAACTAATTCTAACTCTTATTTTTAATAATTTGTTTTCAATTCTACTCTACGATTTTTAGCTTTACCTAGTGTAGTTTTGTTGCTAGCAACTGGTTTAGTTTCTCCAAAACCAATACCTGTTAATCTTGTGTCGGCACTTCCTTTTCCAATTAAATATTGTTTTACAGAATCGGAACGTTTTTGAGATAAAGTCATATTAAAATCATCTGCACCAACACTGTCAGTATGTCCTTCAATAGTTAAACTAGCTCCTTCATATTTGTATAATATTTTTGCTAATTCATCTAATTGTGATAATGAAGCTACTTTAAGTTTATCAGAATTATTTTCGAAGAAAATTTTACTTCCAATATAAGTTATTCTTACAATATCAGCTTTTGCAATTTCGGGACAACCTTTATTTGCTAAGGTTCCTTTTGTTTTAGGACATAAATCATCCATGTCTGCAACTCCATCTCCATCACTATCTGGACAGCCTTTTAGAGCAATAATACCAGCTACGTTTGGACAACGATCCATGTCATCCATAACTCCGTCATTATCGCTATCCATTGGACAACCGTTTGCATCAACTCTAGTTCCAGATTTTGTATTGGCACATTTGTCATCAATATCTGCAACTCCATCATTATCCGCATCTGGACAACCTTTTAGAGAGACTTTCCCTGCTTGGTTAGGACATCTATCATTAATATCTGCAACTCCATCCGCATCTGCATCCGGACAACCGTTCAGTGCTTGTGGTCCTGATTGTTCTGGACAATTGTCTAAATAATCATAAACACCATCGTTGTCTTTATCTAAAGGACAACCTTTTTTATCGACTACTACTCCAGCTGGAGTTTCTGGGCAATTATCTTTTTTGTCAGAAACACCATCATTATCAGAATCTTTTGAACTTCCAAGATTGAAAGTTAATCCAACCATGTGTGATAAGTAAGAGTCTTTATCTTTGAATTTAGTAGTTCCATTGTCTACTCCATCACGTCTGTCTTTGTTAGAAAACATAAATGTTTCTTGTAGATTCAGCATTATTACTGGCGACAATCTAAAATTAATACCCGCTCCGGCAGATGGTAAAATATAATCGTATTTTTCTTGATGAAAATTGAGCTGATTATCAAACAAAATAGCTCCAACTCCAGCAAAAGCATAAGGTCTTATTATATATTCTGGTGCAACCATATTGAAACGTAGATTTATCGAAGCTGCGTTAAAATCTGATTTAAAACCTGCCGTTGTTCCGTTATTATACCCAATTGTTCCTTTAGATAATAATAAATTAGCATCAAATAATTTGCCTAAATACCTAGATACGGATATTCCTCCAAAAGCATACATGGTACTATTGGTTTTGTACCAATCTCTCCCTAAATCTCCGTTGTATTGAGTAACACCACTGTGCAGACCAATATTCCATTTTTTATCTTCTGTTTGTGAATTTGATGTAAATGTAAATCCGATACATATACATAGAAATAGTAATTTTTTCATCTTGTTTATATTATAATTGTTCGGGACAAAGTTCAGTCAGACATCGTCACTTTATGTTATAGAACTATTTTTAAAAGTTGTAATATTCACACAAATAGAAAACTAATGTCTATTTTACTTTATAAAACCTTCTTTCTTCATTTGTTTGTAACCGACTTTGGCAATTTCCTCGGTCATATTTTTCAGCTCATCTGGATTTGTGGTTTCAGTTAATGCTTAAATAATTTTATAAATCATATAAAACCAGATTGCGTTTTCTTGAAGCTTTATTTATGTAAATTATATAATAATTTGAATTAGTTATATAACAATTTTACACATAAAGTGATTAACCTTTGGTATTTTACAATTATTTGAACCAAAAAGATGAAACATTTAGTAGATAAAACATTTACCAAAAACAAAATACAACTCATAAAAAGTGGTAAATCCTATTTTGATTTACTAATAAAACTTATAATACAAGCTACCGAAAGCATACACATACAAACTTATATTTTTGATGATGATGAAACAGGGAATTTAATTGTAGATGCACTAAAAATTGCAGCTGCTAAAAAAGTCAAAATCTATGTATTAGTTGATGGATATGCCTCTAGAAATCTATCATCTATTTTCATTAAAAACTTAAAAAAGCAAAATATCCATTTTCACTTTTTTGAACCATTTTTTAAAAATAATAATTTTTATTTTGGACGAAGACTACATCATAAAATGATAGTAATTGATACAAAATATGCTATTGTGGGTGGAATCAATATTGCGGATCGATACAACGATTTACCCATGATAAATGCTTGGTTAGATTATGCAGTATTTCTAGAAGGTCCAATCGCAAAAGAACTTTATGTGTTGTGTTTGAAAACTTGGAATGGTTTTAAAGTTAAACGAAATTTAAAACCATCCGAAGAGGAAAATATAACATTTGAATTTAAAGAAAATGAAAATTCATTATGCAAAATTAGTCGAAATGATTGGGTAAGAACAAAAAATGAAATATCGGCCACTTATAAAGAAATATTTGAAAATGCAGAGCAACAAATTACAATTATGTGTAGTTATTTTATTGCTGGTAGAACTATAAGAAAGCAATTGCGATATGCAATAAAAAAAGGAGTAAAAGTTAGATTAATATTAGCCAGCCAATCTGATGTGAAAATTGCTAAGTCGGCAGAGCGATGGATGTACGATTGGTTGCTCAGAGAAAATATTGAAATCTATGAATATCAATCGACTGTTTTACATGCAAAAATGTGTGTGGCCGATGAAAGTTTTGTAACCATTGGTTCCTTCAATATTAATGACATAAGTGCTTATGCGAGTATTGAATTAAATATCGATATTGATGATAGTGCATTTGCCAAAAAAGTTACACAAACTTTAGATAAAATTATCAGAGAAGATTGCATCCATATAACTGCAGCAATTCATCACAAAACAAATACTATTTTTAAACAGTTATATCATTGGACTTGTTATAAAATTTTTAGAATACTATTTTTCTTATTTACTTTTTATTTCAAACAACGAGAATAAATTCAGTTTCCTTTCATTCTTTCAAAAAGTGACTCGAATGTTTTTTTATTCCAACCTACAAACCTGCCACGTTGCACTACTAGTGTGTTGTCATAAGGTTCTTGCAAAAAATAATGAAACACAAATTTCCCTTTTGGATTTTCCCAACCTTTCATTTGTCCAAACCGCAAATCATTAAAAACAAGTGTATCATTCCATTTTTCTATGGTATAAAAGTTTTGAGAAAATCGTTTTAATTTATATAAATTTTCTTTATTTTCTATAGTTTCCAGCAAATCATTGTTACGGGTAAAATAAGTAAAATCGACTGTTTTTTTGGTGTCAAAAACGGATTTATAACCAACGTAAAATCCTTCTTTATTTCCCGCAACTACATACCATAAGCTATTTTGAAAAGGTGCTGGTGTTGTAAAATATTGAGTATAATTGATATTTTGTTCTTGTAATGATTGTTTTACATCAGCATCAATTTTAATTTTTATGGCAATACAAATCATCAAATAAATAGTTGTAAAACCCAGCCCAAGTCTCCATATTTTTTTTCGGTAAATAGTATTTTTTCTAAAATAAATAAATGCCAAACAAGCCAAACCAGACCATATAGAAAATAATGGATCCGCCACATAAATCATATTGAACGAAAATCTTTTGTGACTAAATGGTTCTAGCCAACCCACACCATAATTATTGAATGCGTCTAAAAAAATATGCCCAAAAATAACTGCCCCAAAAAATAGCATCCAATGTTTTAAACTTATATTATGTGGTCTGTGCCAATATTCTGCAACCAAGGCAAATAGTGGTGTAATGATGAGGCAAAATAAAAATGAATGTGTAAATCCGCGATGAGCGAGTAAGTTTGAAGAAGTATCCATCCAAAAAGATGCTATAAAATCTATATCAGGAATACTTTGTGCCAGTGCTCCCCACAACATAGCTTTCTTGCCAAGCGTTTTACCTGCAAATGCTTCGCCCATACAAGCTCCTAATGCTATGTGTGTGATTGAGTCCATTGTGTTTTATGTAATTGCTTTCAATAAATCATCTAAACTCAATAAATGAACCTGACCAATTCGAGTTTGAGTTAGAATTGTGTATGCTTTTTTCATTTTTGATAGTTTATAATCACATCGTTTTTTCTGTCGCTGTTGGAATTTCCACTTTAGCAATAGCAGTTGGCGGAATTATTCCTGAATGCATTTTGGCGTAAGCCGCAGTAAATTCGGCACCAAAAAAGAGAATCATTGACGAATACGAAACCCAAAGCAATATCAATATAATAGAACCCGCAGCACCATAAACCGATTCTGGCTCTGCTTTTCCGAAATAATAAGCTAAACTCATTTTACCAAGTGTAAACAAAATTCCCGTAACCAAAGAACCCAACCAAACGTGTTTCCATTCGATTTTTGCATCTGGTAAAATCTTGAAAATCAAAGCAAAAAGTGCAGAGATTACTAAAAGTGAAATAATAAAATTTAGTATTCCATAAATGGTCATAATAAATTGTGAACTTTCAAATTGTATGTAATTGCTAATGGCAACCAATGCTGTTGAGATTACCAACGAGATTGTCAACAAAAATGCAATAGCTAAGATTAACCCAAATGAAAATAATCGGGCTTTTAAGATAAGCCAAATGCCACTTTGTGGTTTTACTTTTACATTCCAAATCACGTTTAATGTTTTTTGAAGCTCTACAAAAACGCCTGTTGCCCCAACTAACAAAATTGTTATTCCAACTATTGAACCCCAAGTTGTCGATTTCTCAGTAGTCGATTTTAATAATACATCTTGAATTTGCAAAGCCGTTTCTGAACCAATTGTTTCAGATATTTGTGCTATTAAGTTTTGATTTACCACATCTCGATCAAAAAAATAGCCCGCAATAGCGATAACTAACACCAATAATCCTGGAATACTAAATATTGCATAATAAGCAATAATGGCACTTTGTCTGAATGGATCTTTGTCATACCATTCAGAAAAAGTAGTTTTAAAAAGTTTTCCCAAATTTTTTAATTTAAATGGTATCATTTTTTAGTTTTTACTATTTTTTTAAATTTCTCAACAAATACGCTTTCTTTTTTTGGAATTTGAATTTCTCCAATCAAAAAACCATAAGGCTTCAAAGGCTCAATATGGTCACAAATAATTTTGAACATTGCTGTAATCGGAATAGCCAGAATAATTCCTGGAATTCCCCAAATTAATTCCCCAAGTACTAATGCAATAATGGTAAATAATGAATTAATTTTTACTTGTGGCCCTAATATTAATGGCTCAAGAACCCAACCTTGAATAAGTTGTACGATGCCATAAACGATAACAATACCTCCCAATAACTCAAAATTAGCTCCATGGATAGCAGCCACCAAAACTGTTAACGTTGTTCCTGTAATATTACCTATAAATGGAACAATTTCTAATAATCCGCAAAGAATAGCAAAGAAAATAGCATTTTGCACACCTAGAACACTAAAACCTATGCCATACATAATCCACAAAAGAAAAATCATTTTAGAAAGTCCAAAAAGATATTGTTGCGAAACCGAAGTTACTTTTTGAATAATTTCTTGCATTTCTGCTTGTTGTGATTTTGCTGTAAGTTTTATTAAAAAAGTTTTAATGTGATTGCGATAGTATAATAAAAAAACAAAATAGACTAGCAACAAAATAAAACTAGATAAAAAACTAGTTATAGATCCAATCATAATTTGTACCATACTAGCATATGATGGTTGTTCGTTTTTTAAAATTTTATATTGTTCTTCTATAGATAAATTGAGAGTATTAAAAATATACTTCTGAATTTGAGTTACTGTTTCAATACTTTTTTGTTTTAACACAGCAATGTCATTTATAAGCTCAGAAATCTTATATCCTAAAAGCGAAATTAGCACAAAAACTAAAAGTAGTAATCCTAAAAGGCAAACAAAAACGGCAATTCCTTTTGGTAATTTCTTTTTTTCTAACCAATTGCAAAAAGGTAAAAATAATGTGGCTAAAATCCCTCCTATACATAATGGAATAAGGAACTCTTTGGCAAAAAATAACCCTGAAAATATCAAAAAAAGAACTAAAAGTTTTTTTATAACCGATGCTAATGATGTTGTCATTGTTTAAATTGTTTTAAAATTGCGTTTCCATAATTTTACCAATTCATACCATAAAACTGAAATACTTCCTACTCCAATTGCAATGAGTAATTGGTTACTATTTAGATATTCGAAATAAAAGAATTCTGTTAAAGGTTTTACATAAAGTAGTAATCCGGTAATAATAATTGTGATTCCAATAATTATAGAGACTAAATTATTTTTATACCTCAAAGTAGTAAAAATTGAATAATAAAAAGATCTGTTGACCAAAGTTAAAAAGATATTAGCAGTTACTAAAACAACAAAAACCATTGTTCTAGTCGTTTCTTCATTAAACTGATTGATAACAGCATATTGATAAATGAATAAAGATCCAACAGTAATCATTAATCCTTGAAAAATACTAGTTGATAATTCCTTCCAATTGAAAAAAGTTGTTGTAAATGGTCTAGGTTTTTGAGACATCGTATTCTTTTCCATAGGCTCATTCTCGTAAACAATTGAACAAGTTGGCCCCATAACTAATTCTAAAAATATAATATGTATTGGCGAAAAAATATTGGGATATATCCAGCCCAAAGCTAATGGAATAAATACTGTAAGAATTATAGGAATATGAATAGATATAATAAACTGAATCGCTTTTTTTAGGTTAGAATATATTTTACGCCCCATCGCTATTGCATTTACCATTTTAGCTAAATCATCATTTACTAAGATTAATGATGCTGCTTCTTTAGCAATTTCAGTTCCTTTTTTACCCATTGCAATACCTATATGTGCAGATTTGAGCGCTGGTCCATCATTTACTCCATCTCCAGTCATGGCTACAATTTCTTTATTTTCCTTAAGTGCATTAATTATTTTGAGCTTAGCTTCAGGAAACATTCTAGTAAATAAGTTCGTATCTAAAACTCGTTTCTTTAAATCTCTTTTTGATAATTTCATCAGTTCATCTCCCGAAATACTTTTATCATATCCAATAAATCCTATTTGTTTAGCGATAGATGAAGTAGTTTCGGCATTATCGCCTGTAATTATTTTTACTGAGATTCCTGCTTTATAAAAATTTTGTAAAACGAGATGAATATTCTTTTTTGGTGGATCATAAAATGCTAACAATCCTTTGAACTCAAATTTAAATTCTTGTTGTGTTTTGGGATAATTTTTACCTTTAAAAATAGCTTCCCCAACTGCTAAAATACGGTAGCCTTCTTCAGACAATTTTTTTATAGCAGCTAAAATTTGTTTTTTATCAGATTCAGAAAGTTTAGCAATTGCTAAAATGGCTTCTGCCCCACCTTTTGTAGCAATAATTTGGTTACCTGATTTATTTTCGAAAATATGTGTCATCATTGGTGGTTTACCTGACAACGGATATTCATGAATCATTTTATATTGAGAACGTTCATCTTTTGTTATCTTTTTTGAATATATTTCATGTAAAGCCACTTCCATAGGATCAAATGGTATAGGTTCACTTGCCCACATTCCCATCGTGATTAGTTCTACTTCATCATCAGATAAATCTTCCTCTAAATTGGTTATTTTGTTTGATTTCAGTGTGAAAACTTCTGCCAAACTCATCGTGTTTTCGGTTATTGTACCTGTTTTATCAATACAAATAACTGTAGCGCTTCCTAATGTTTCTACAGTTTTCATTTGTTTTACAATAATGCCTTTTTTCATCATTCTCCAAGCTCCAAGAGCCATGAATGTAGTAAATGCAATAGGAATTTCTTCGGGTAAAATACTCATTGCTAGTGTTAATGCTTTAAGTAAACTATCAAAAATATTATATGAATGAAAATAATTTAAAATCCAAACTATCACAAAAACTATGGCACCTGCAATTGCCATTTTCTTAACAAAATTACCAATCTGAATTTCTAAGGGTGTTTTTTCTTCAGCAATTCCTTCAAGACTTTTACCAATTTTACCTAATTTGGTTTCGATACCAATCGCTGTTACAGTTGCAATTGATAATCCACTTGCAACGGTTGTTCCTTGAAAAATAAAATTGTCTTTTGTTGTTTTATCTTTAGAAACCGATAGTGATTCGCCAGTAAGTATGGCTTCATTTACAGAAAAATCATTTGAATGTATAATTATCCCATCGGCTGAAATTAAAGTACCTTCCTCAACTAACAAACTATCTCCTATAACTAATTCTTCGGTTTTTATCTCGATTGTTTTTCCTTCTCTTATCACTTTGCAATTGGGTTTTGTAAAGTTTTTAAGTTTTTCTAAAGCGTTACGGCTTCTAGAATTTTGATAAGAAGAAATTAGAGAAATGAGTACAATTGCTGAAGCCAAAAAAATACCATCAGATATTTTTCCGCTAAAGAAATATATCGTTGATGCGACAAATAACAAAATAATCATTGGTTCTTTTATGAACTTTAGAATCGATTTTAAGAAGTGATTTTCTTCTTTAAAATTAACTGTATTTTGCCCATTTTTTTTTCTAGAAAGAATAACTTCTTTATTTGATAAACCCTTGATATTGAAACTAATTTCTGACATAATTTGACTATTTTACAAAATTAGGCTTGAAAAGAAGAAAAAATATTATAAAATTTTTATAAAAAGTTATAATATTCCTATTTTTAATATAAGAATAAAAACTACTGTTCTAGAAGTTGTTTTGCCATATACCAGAATAACCTTGAGGCATGTGTTGGTTTATCAATAAGTTCTGAAAGAGTTATAAAATTATTTGTAAATAGTAATTTATCGATATTTACATTGTCTTTTGTACTTAGTTTGTGATATGCCATTGACCAGTTCGGAAAAATACGTTCGTCTTTTTCCGATTCTGTTAAAAGTATTACATTAAAGTGTCGCTCATCTTTTTTTATGTTAGCATAAAGAGCTTGTAGTATGGTTTTTTCTCCTTCAAGAATTTGTATGAATTCGTTGTTGTGAAACAAAAGACAACCTGTAATCTCATTTTTAGAATTAAAATCTCGAGAGGTTTCTAAAATTTTATCAATATCAGCAACATGAAGATTTGGACTTGCAACGGAACGATAAATTAACTCATACATTGTTTCTTATATTTAATTTCAATGTAAATATAAGCTACATTCTATCCATATACCAACTTAATTGTTTTTCTAATTTTTGGTATTTAAAAATGGTGCTTATTGCTTTTTGTAATCGTACAAATGCAGTTTCACTTTTTACAACATAATCAAATGCTTTGTGATGCATACAACTTATAGCAACATCAATCTTATCTTGGCTAGAGAGTATAATTACAGGAATTTCGGCATTAATCTTTTTTATTTTATCTAGCGTTTCTAGTCCATTCATTGCTGTTTTATCTATTCCATCAAGATGAAAATCTAATATGACAACATCTGGATTAATATCCAATTTTTTAATACATAATTCTCCAGTTGCAAAGGTTTCTATATCAAAATCACCATGGTCTAGAAATTGAATTTCAAGTGATTTTAAAAAAAGAGCATCATCATCTACTAGAAATATTTTTATTTTATTTTCGTTTTTCACTTTTTATATATTTAGATTATTAAGTTCTATTTCGAGTTCAGCACAAGCTTGTGTGCATACATTTTCGAGACGTAGTATTAACACATCTAGATCTTTTGTAAGTTCTAATTTGTGTGCATATTCGTGTATATTATGGGCAATTTCAGCAATTTCAGGACTCATTCCCATTATAGTAAATGATGGTATTATTTTGTGCATTGTTGCTTGTAGCAAATCCCAATCTTTATCTAAGAAACTTTTTTTCATAGTGCTTATAAGTGGAGGTGTTTGCTTTAAGTAAACGGTAATCATTTCGGTCATTAGTTTTGGGTTCGATTTCGTTAATTTTAGCAAATAACTCATGTCGACATATTTTACTTTTTCGGTTTTTATGTTTCCCTTTATTTTTTTCTCAATAATAAGAACTGGTTTTTTTATAATATTAATCAGTTTACTATACAATAATCGCTCATCAACTGGTTTCGAGATATAATCGTTCATTCCTACTTCTTTGCATTTTTCAACATCTATAGTGGTTACATCTGCAGTTAGTGCAATAATGGGTATATTAGATTTCATTGTTTTTCTAATGTATTCGGTAGCTTCAAAACCATTCATTTCGGGCATTTGTAAATCCATTAAGATAATGTCAAAATTTTTCTCTTTAAGTTTATCTACAGCAATTTTTCCGTTAGATGCAATTTCACACTCGAAACCAAAATCGTCTAACAATGTTTTCATGAGCAGTTGATTAAGTTCCATATCTTCGGCTACAAGAATTTTAATATTTTTCACATCCGAATTCAATTCTATAATTTCTGGCTCTAGAACTGCTTCGGCAGATGTTTTTTTAAAATCTAAAATAAAACTAAAAATAGATCCTTTATTTACTTCGCTCTCTACTTCTATTTTTCCTTTTTGTCCTTCTACTAATTGTTTTACAATGGCAAGACCTAAACCTGTTCCTCCAAACAATCTTGATGTTCCGCTAGTGGCTTGCTGAAAATTTTCGAAAACTTTTTCTATTTTGGTATTTTTTATTCCAATTCCTGTATCTGCTACCGAAAATTTAATGGTTACTTTATCTTCATTTTCAGACATTAAATTTATACTTACAGTGATTTCCCCTTTATTAGTAAATTTAATAGCATTACTTAATAAATTTAATATAATTTGATGCAAACGCACCGGATCTCCAACCAAAACTTCGGGAATATTCTTATCGTAATTTGTAATTAATTTTAAGTTTTTTTCTTGAATTTTAGTTTCAAAAAGATGCAACATCGCATTTATCGATAATTTGAGTTTAAATGGTGTTTTCTCGAAAATCATTTTTCCAGCATCGACTTTTGCTAAATCTAGAATATCATTAATTAATACGATTAATGCATCTCCGCTCATTTTTATGGCAGTTAAATATTCTTTTTGTTTTGCGGTAAGTTCGGTTTTGAGTACTACTTTTGTAAAACCAATAATAGCATTCATTGGCGTACGAATTTCGTGGCTCATATTCGATAAAAACTGTTGCTTAGATTTTACAGCTTCTTCTGCATGTTTTGTAGCAGCTTCGGCAGTAATTTTAGCATCTTCAGCAATACTTGTGGCAAGTTCTGCAAATATTTTAGCTTCTGTTAGTTCTTTTTCGAGTTGTTTTTGTTCTGTTATATCTCGTGCAACTACAACAGCTCCAATTACTAATCCTTCTTCAGATTTGTAAACAGATCCATTAAATAATACATCTGTTAATTTATGATCTTTAATTGTAAGTGGATAATCTGCTACAAATCCTTTAGAAAAAACTTCTTCATAACTTTCTTTTGCTTTAGCTGGATTCGTGAAATAATCGATGAAATTAGATCCTATTAAATCTTTTTTTGATACTCCAGTTACTCTAACTGTTGCCGCATTAGTATCGGTAATTTTACCCTCAGGGCTTATTGTAAATAATGGGTCACGACTGGCTTCAATAAGACTTAAGGAATATTGCGAAGCTAATTTTAAAGAATAACTGTAATCTTCCAGTTCTTTATTTTCGATAACTCGTTTTTCTTTTTCATCGTTTTGAAAAGCTAATTCCTTGTCAGCAATGACTAACTCATCCGCACGATCTTGTTTTTCTCCTGTTTGAAATAGCAATTCTTTGTTAGCAATCACTAACTCGTCTGCACGATCTTGTTTTTCTCCTGTTTGAAATAGTAATTCTTTGTTAGCAATCACTAATTCTGCGGCACGTTTCTCCTTTTCTTTATTTTGAAAAGCTAGTTCTTTATTAGCAATAACTAATTCTGCAGCACGTTTTTCTTTAATTTTATTTTGATATTCTAATTCTTTATTAGCAATTAATAACTCATTCGCCCGATTTTCTTTTTCTTGATTTTGAAAAGCCAATTCTTCGTTAGCAACCAATAATTCATTTGCGCGACTTTCTTTTTCTTGGTTTTGATATTCTAATTCCTTGTTAGCAACTAACAATTCGTTAGCTCGACTTTCTTTTTCGTTATTTTGATATTCTAATTCTTCGTTTGCAATGGCTAATTCTTGTGCTCTTTTTTCTTTTTCATCATTCTGAAAAGCTAATTTTTTATTAGCTTCTCTTAAGTCTAGTGCCCATTTTTGCTCGGCAATATCTCTTGCAACAATTACAACTCCTAAAACATTTCCAAAATCATCTTTGTAGATAGAACCGTTAAATAAGACATCTGTTAGTTTACCTTCTTTATGAAGAATGGTTAGTGGATAATCTGAAACTGAGCCAGTTTTAAAAACTTCTTTGTATATTTCTCGAGCTTTCTGATGTTCAGTAAAATAATCAAAAAAATCTGAACCAATTAATTTACTTTTTTCAATTCCTGTTATTCTAGCTGTAGCTTCATTAGTATCGGTAATTTTTCCTTCAGTATTTATGGTAATAAGTGGATCAAGGCTAGCTTCAATAAGGCTTAAAGAGTATTTTGATGACAAATTTTTAATCTCATTAAGTAATGCTAATTCTGCATTTCTTTTTTTATGATTATTAAAAATATAAAAAACAAGAATTGTAATTATTGATACAAATATGAACAATAATCCAAGCAACGTATCTGAATTATTGGTGATTTTTCCGCTATCTATTTTCCTTTGCTTGAGTAATACAATTTCTGCAGCATTTATTTCGGCAATTAGACTTCTAATACTGTCGGTAATTGTTTTTGAATTATCTAATTCGATACTTTTCTCATCTTCATTTAAAACAGACTTTCTTCGTAAATTAATCAGCCTTTTTGATACTTCTAGCTTTTTTTCTATCTGATTTCTTAAAAGCAAAATTCTAGCTTTTTGATTAAAATTATCTTTAGTTAATAATTCTAATGCTGATAAGTTTTTTTCTGACTTTGCAATTGCACTATTATATGGTTCAAGAAATTCTTCTTTTCCTGTTAATACGAATCCTCTTGTACCTGTTTCAACATCGACAACATCCAAAAGCACAACATTACTTTTAGAAAGAATTTCTTGTGTGTGTTGTAGTAAATGGTTAGCCAATTTTACCTCATAAGTATTGTAACAATAAATACCAAATAAAATTGCCAGTAAAACAACTGCCAGCGAATAAAAGGGTTTTGTATATTTTTCAGATAAAAATTTCATAATTTATATTTCTTCTATTGGACTTCGTCGTTTGTCTTTTAGTTTTTTAAAATGTGATGGCGATAGTCCAGTAATTTTCTTGAATTGGCTAGACAAATGTGCCACACTACTATAACCCATTTTCCAAGCGATTTCGGTAATGTTGTGCTCTCCGTAAATTATTAATTCCTTAATACGTTCTATTTTATGAGAGATAATAAAATGTTCTATTGTTGTGCCTTGCACTTCCGAGAATAAATTAGCAAGATAAGTGTAATTATGATCTAATTTTTCTGACAAATAATCAGAAAAATTAACCTTAATTGGTTCCTCGGTATGATGTACCATTTGGACAATTATATTCTTAATTTTCTCGATAAGAATGGCTTTTTTATCATCCATCAACTCAAATCCAGCATCAATTAATCCTGTTTTTAGTAATTGTCTTTTTTCTGGATTGATATTTTCCATGATTTCGATCACCCCAAGATCGACCATGATAAAATGCAATCCTAGCTTCTTGAGCTCTTCTCTCACTGCTAGTTTACAGCGATTGCTAACCATATATTTTATATATAATTTCAAAATAATCTCATTTAGTTTGTTTAATCAAATATGAGCTTATTTAGTCATCATTTGTTGTATAATAATAGAAATGTGTTATACAATTCCGATATTTTCGAGGGTATTTCTTCTTTTGTCTTTAAGTTGTTTAAAAAAACTTGGAGTAAGTCCTGTTACTTTTTTAAATTGACGAGATAAATGTGAAACGCTACTGTAATTAAGCATGTAAGAAATCTGAGTAAGGTTTAGTTCATCATATAACAGTAATTCTTTAACCCGTTCAATCTTGTGAGCAATAATAAACTGTTCTATAGTGATTCCTTTTACTTCTGAGAAAATTTTAGATATATGTGTGTAATCTTGACCTAATTTTTGACTTATATAATCAGAATAGTTCAATCTTGGTAGTTCATCTGTATAATGAACCATTTCTATAATTATATTTTTAATTTTTTCTATTAGAATAGATTTTTTATCATCCATTAATTCTAAACCTGATTTTAATAAAACAAGTTTAAGTTTTTCTCTTTTTTCTGGAGATAACTCTTCCATAATTTCAACTGATCCTAAGTTTAAAATAACGCAATTAAATCCAAGTTTTTTCAACTCTTCTTTAACCACCATTTTACAACGGATGCTAACCATATATTTAATATAAAGTTTCATTTATGATTTATATTTTGATATTTTAGCCAAAAACAAGCTTTGCAAGTTAGTCTTCGTAACCGCTTTTTATGATTGTCGAAATCATTTTGAACTGAACATTTGCATTAAAACAATGTTTGGCATGTGCAGGAATTATAATTCCTTGACCTAAAGTAAGTTTGTGTTTCTTTTCGTTGATTATAATTTCAGCGGTTCCGTCGATTATTTGAATATAATTATCAAATGGCGATGTCTTTTCAGCTAACTCTTCACCAGCATCAAACGATGAAGCAGTTATATTTCCTGTAGTTTTTTTTATAATTGTTTTACTTAAAACTGCATTTGGAATATATTGGATGATTTCTACAATAATGTGTGATTTTTCTTTCTCTATTTCTGGATAGTCCATTAGTCTTTTGAGAAGCATATTACTTTTTTAGTTCAAATCCCGCAATAAGCGATAGTATGAAAAAAGAATTTTCCCATACAAATATGATGCTTTAAATTGATTAAGTGTTAGATAATATTAAAAAAATGTTATATAATTCATAGTTCTGTCTAATTTATTTTTTGATTCTCCTAGGAGGAGCGTCTTTAGTCTACTATATTTTCTTAGCAAACCATCATAGTCAAAATCTACCCTATTCAAATTTATTGAGCCGAAACCATATTCAAGAGTGGTGCTAGTAGATTCAGTCATATGGCTTTTCTTTTGTGAACATATTATTCATGGTCAACATGTATCAGGATCTCTGCATCAGAATAATTTTTAACCAAATAGGGAAATATATCTGGAGTAAATATTTTTAAAATAAACTTTCAGTTTCGAGAGCTTCAAATTTTATCCTATTCTATTTTACAATAACTGCTAAGTCAATAACTGGAGGACTTGATTTATTTTGTCTAAACGAAAAAATTAAGCATCTGGAATTTCGGGTTCAACGAGCTTGGTCAACTTTTCTAAAGATTCTTGCCAACCCAAATAACACATTTCTACAGGAATAACCGCAGGAATTCCTTCCTGTACAATTTTTATTTCGGTGCCACAAATAACTTTACGCAACCAAACCGAGGTAATCATCTCACCAGGCAGGTTGGGATCATCAAACTGGTCCGTGTACTTCAAAAATTCATTGGGTTTAATATCTATATATTTCCCGCCGAAGGAATGACCATTCCCTGTAGAGAAATTATGAAAAGACATTTTAAAAGTACCACCCACACGAAAATCCATTTCATGTACAGTACAAAGAAAACCATAAGGCGGTATCCAAAAAGCAAGTGCATTCGCCTCGGTAAAGGCACGATAAATTTTCTCCGGAGAAGATTTTATAACCCTGTGCAACGATATACTATTGTTAGACATAATTTATTGATATTAATTACTACTCGTTTTACTTTTAGGTCTATCCTATCTAGTATGTGAAATTACAGAATTTCAATTAAATAGTTATTGTGTTTTTCGAGATTATGTTTGTTGCGTTTTGTCTTCGTCTTTCTTTCTGTCATTGCGAGGAGGAACGACGATAACAAAATATTGAAGTGTTTATATCTTGCACGGATTGCAAATCCGCGCTATCGGGATTAAATGATATTTAATTCCTGTAAAATATCTTTCTTTAATTTACTGAATGGTCTTTTACTAAAATCTGAATTCTCGAAGTATACACCAAACGCTAATCTATAAAGTTCTTCTTGTGATATTTTCAAATCAGAATATGTCTGAGTTGCTAATATTTTCAAATACCTATCACTATAAATTTGTTTAATTTTTATTAAATCTAATATTTCATCTGTATGAGCATTATAAGATTCAACTATTTTGAATAATGAAAAAGAATTTTTTATTTTCATTGGTATTGATTTATTAAAATCCTTTTTTAAATCAATTTTTATTAAGTTTTTAGATTTGATATCATATTTGTATGTGAAATTAAAATCATCAATACAGTTGTCTACATAAGGGTGTAGGTACTGATTTAACCTCAATACTTTTCCGATTTTTAATCTACTATTGCAAATTGTGCATGAAGGAATTAGATTGTAGAATGATAAACCAAACAATGGATATTTAGATTGAGGAAAAAAATGATCAAAATCTGGTTTTATTGAGCTTGAAGTAACATTAACTGTTGATTGTCTATTACAGTACGGACAATATTGAATTGAAATATTCTCAGCTAAATCATTAAGATTGTATTCTATTTTTTGTTTATTAAAATTAGAATATGAAAATATTTTTTTTAATATATAATCATAACCTCTTTTATTAGTTTTTTTTGTTTTTTGAATTTTATAATATTTTGCATTTAATCTAGAAATTTTTTCGGGATCTCCAACAAGAATAACATCTATATTAAGACTAATAAAATCTCTCAAATAAACGGGTAATCTATTCATATAAGGAGATCTTAAAACTTTATTTTTAAGTTCTAATAAATGAATTTTTTTAGCTTTTAAGGATGCTCTATTATTTATATTAATCATTTCTTAAACTTTCTAAATATTTTATTTGTTCATCTAAAATTTGATTCTTTATTGATATTCCCATTTTTTCCCCATACATTTCAAGTAGCTTAATTTTTAATATTGGTTCATCTATAACATCAATAATTTTTTTAAAAATTTCAGCTTGATTTTCGCTTTCACTTGCGGATTTTATTTCATCAATATTATTTAACCATTCAATCGTATCATTAATTTTCTTTTTAGCAAAATCTCCAATTAGCCCATTTTCAACGAAAAATGAATCTGCTAATAAATCAGTAATGTTGGCAGCGAAAGATTTACTAGGCCGCAATGGATTTTCGTAATCTAAAATTTCAGTTTCACCAGTTTCAATATTTTTATTTAGATAGACAATATTTTTATTTGGTAAGTCTGAAAGCGTTAAAGGGTCATGAGTTGAAAACAATATTTGAATTGTAGGATTATTTTCAAGAGTATTAAAAAAATGTGGAATAGTTTTTATGATTGAATTAACGAACTTTTTTTTCCAAACAGGATGAAAGCCTAAATCTGCCTCGTCAAGCAGTAAAATATAATTTTTAGCTTGTTTTAAAAGTTGTGTTTCACCAGAGAGTTTTGAATTCAAAAAATCATATAATCTTGAAAAGAGATTTAAAAGCGCATTTTCACCAGAACTTAATTTTTTTAATGTAGGCATATAATTGATAAACCCATCTATTTTATTGTTTTTTTCCAATGATCTTTTTCCTTTATCTTCATAGAAAATAGTGTAATAATTAAACAAATTATTAATAAAATTTCTTTGAAGTTTTAATATGTCTATTGCGTCTTTACTATTTACAATTAACATTTCATTTTGAACATTGCTCTCATTTTCAATTTTATCAATCGAAGTATAAAGTGTGTCGATTAATTTTTTTATTACCTCATAATCAAACGCTTGAACACTTTTTTTTCCAAAACTTAGGTGGCATTTATTAATAAAAAGCAAGAATGTATTATAAGCATCGTCACGAGCACTATCCCTTTCAAAGGTTTCATATTCAAATTTTCCTTCAGACAAATAAGTATTTTGTTTTTCCATTTGTCTTTCTAAAACAGATATTAAATCTCTTATTATATATCTTTTTAAAATATACTTATTTACATCAATTTGATTTGAAACTCTTCCCTGATTTTTGAACTTTCTTATCTTGTGCCAATCATCAAGCTCTTTTTTAAGCTTTTCTTTAATTATTTTTAATCCAGGTCTAAATGATGATGGTGTATTCCATTCCCTTTCTTCTTTGTGCCCTCTTATGACCAATCTTGCTTCACCAAATTCAGGAAAGTCAAACAGATTATGAAAAATCTTTTCTTTATTAACTAAATCCGACGATAAGAATAGAATTTGTCTTATTGCATTTTTGAATAAAAGTTCTTGACTGGCAGAATAATTCCAACCTGCTTGACTTGGTTTTTTATTATCCAAATCTTCTAAATCTTCTTCTAACAATTTATCAAATGATATATCAAAACTATCTACATTGTCAAAATTAGGGTTGTGTTTAAAATCAAAATGTGGTGAGTAATAAATCGATTGACAATCACTATTTAATCTATGGCTGTAGATAATTAAATCTTTTTGAGTTGACTTAATAATAATATTTCCAGCTCCAACATCATAAATTGAACTTACAATTTTAAGTTCTTTAATATTATCAGTCTCAAAAAACAAGAAAGTATTATTAAGTGGTAATGCGCTAGGGTTGTCGATAAAAAGACTTCTAATAGAATCAAAAATTGAAGATTTACCTGTTCCATTTTGACCTACAATTGCATTAACTGATAATAATTTCGAATCAAGGTTTGTTTCATCAAAAAAACCTTCGATATATTCATCATTATTTTTTTTGCTAACATTAATGGTGTTTCCTACTTTATCAAAGTTATAGATATATCTTCCTCCCAAATTTATAGCTTGTGAATTTTCAAATAAGTATTCATGTATGTCAATGTATATAGCTGCTAATCTCATATTATAGTTTTTCTATTCAAATTATGGTAAATTATTCATGAGCCAATCTTCATCGATTCCATTCTTTCCAAGTATCGTTTTTAACAAACTCAATTCCTTTTTAAGCAAGCAATAAGAACCATTTGGAATAATTTCATTTTATAAGTTTCCCAAACATACTCATAAAAAAACTCCTACACAATCACCAAATTTAGTTAGATTGATTTGCTATAACAGTTAAAATAATTGTGTGTTAAAATTTTCATTTTGAAAAAAAAAGCACAGTTTTTGTGTTTATTTTTTCAAAGTAAAAAAATAAACACAGATGAAAGATACTACCACTATAAAAAATCTAATAGGTTTATCTCAAGAAGAAATGGCCATGTTGTTGGGAATAACGGAAAGTCAGTGGTCTATGTATAAATCTGGAAAACGAGATATTCCACTTGCAGCAAAGCAACAATTAGCAGCTTTGCTATCTAACACGCAACAAGCTAAATCGGTTTCTCCCGAAAGTATCAAGATGGCCGAAAAAGAGAAAAAGAGTGAAAAGGAATGGTTAAAGCGAGAATATAAAGCCATAGACCACAAACAACAATACTTGGAGCGCAAAATAATCGCAATAGAAAACATACGAGTAGAATGTTTTGCTGCATTAGAAGTTGTACATTATTTAGAATCGCAATCCGAAAATGAATTCACTATCAGTTTGGCAAATAGCATCAAAACAAGAGCAACAAATACTTTAGATAAGCATAGTTCGTCTCGTTTACTGGAAATGAAACTGAAAAAGGAAAGTTGCGAAATGTTAAAATACAGTTTGGTGCAAAAAATAAAAGAACATTAGATCGAGTTGTAATTCAAATAGTTAAAAATATTTTTTAAATGATATATTTTATTACAAAATGTTGAAAAAATAAAACCGCCATTTGCCCAGTAATCTTTGGCATTCAATTTGGAAATGTAAGAATATTATAAATCATTAAGGTATATATAACTGATTTAGAAATGTATTTTGACAAACACAACTTTAATTAACAATGCAAAAGTTGACACTTTTTTTGTTATATACTATTCAAACTAATACTAAAAGTACTACCCAAACCTAACTCACTTTCAACACTAATTGTACCGTTTTGGGCTTCAATAAATTCTTTACTTATGGCTAAACCTAAACCTGTACCAGTTTTAGTACTACCAGGAATTTGAAAATATTTATCAAATATTTTAGATTGGTAACGTTTGTCTATTCCTTTCCCAGTGTCCGTAACCTTAAAAACAATTTGGTTGTTTTCTTTTTTTAATCCGATTCTAATTTTGCTATTTTCCGAAGAATAAGCAATTGCGTTAGTCAAGAAATTGATTAAAACCCAGGCTGTTTTTTCACTATCTGCTTTTACATCCAACAACTCATTTTCAGATTCTATTATCAATTCAATTTGCTTTTGTTCGGCTTGTGCTTTCACTGCTTCTGTGGCATAATGCACAATTTCGTATGGGTTACTTTTTTCTATATTCAACTTTATATTTCCTGTTTCTAGTTGTGACAATTCCAGTAATTCTCCCGTGATCTTTAGTAACCTTTGGCTATCATCTTTGATGCTATCTAGAAGCTGTTTCTGCTCTTCATTAATAATTCCAGTTGATTTGTTTTCAAGTAATTGCAAACTCATTTTTATAGACGAAATTGGCGTTTTTAATTCGTGTGAAATCGTTGCGATAAAATTTGTTTTAGCAAAATCTAATTCTTTAAAAACGGTAATATTTCGTAGAATAATCACATCGCCTATAGCTATAGATTGTTCTTCACCAGTTGGTGTTATAGTAATGTTTACTGTTTCTTTTTCAAAATAACTCTGTTTCCCATCGGCAAAAATTTTCATCGGATTTACTTTTGCTCCTTCCATTTCATTGATGATTAAAGACCTCATTAAATCATTTTCTAAAGCCAGAGTTGAAGATAATTTTCCAACAACAGTTTCTTTTTTCATTCCAATAATTTTCAAGGCTTCATTGTTTACAAATAAAATGACACCTTGACTATCCAATCCAATAATGGGATCATGCATATTATTAATCAGGGTTTCCAAACGTTTCTTCTCAAACAATAATTGATGCAAATTACTACTGTTATATTCCTGCAATTTTTTCGCCATGGTATTGAATGATTTTGCCAAATCTCCAAATTCATTGTGATTGTAAAAATGAACTCGTTTTGTATAATTTTTGTTGGCAATTTCTTTGATACTCGCTGTGAGTTCCTTTATCGGATTGGCAATATTATTGGGCAAATTTACTAACAAATTAAACGCAATGAGAAAACATAAAGTTCCAACAATAGCAATCCATAAATTGGCAGTTTCTGCAGTATGTTTGGCAATATCACTTTTCACTTTTATAGCATTCATATTGAGTTTCATTATCTCAAAAATATCTTGCCTAATTTGACTTTTTACCTTTTCATCGGTTCTGTTTTTTTCCAAATATTTAAACTGATTATGCAAATTATTGGTCGCTTTATCTTCTCCAACTTCAGTAATATTGTCAATTTGTTTTTTGAGATTTATTTCAAAAATTTGAATTGACCGACTTTCATCAATATTAATTTGATCTAGTGAAATCAACATATTTCTAGAATATTCTAACGTATTATAGTTAGCTTTCAAAATGTTTTCAGTGTCTTTTTTTATCGAAAAAATATAAAATGCACTTACCATAGTAAGGAAAATTATTAATATAAATAATAATCCTACACTTAGATTTAATTTGGTTTTTATTTTCATTTTATGATAGTATTACAAGATCAACATTTGATAACGAAAGACTATTTAATAATCTTCTAAAAATCGTTGTTGACAAAATTACTTTAAATAGACTAAAATGTGGTTTTCCAATACAAACTGTTGTGATTTGTTTTTGCTCTACAACTTCCAAAATAGCGTCCGTAATGTTTTTACTTTTTATTTTAATCACTTCGGCTCCCAATTCTATTGCTAGTTTATAATTATTTATCAAGTAACGTTGTTTGTCTAATGCGATTTTATCTGGACTTTCTTTAGGCATTTCTACATACAAAACAAACCATTTACTGTTGTAATAGGTTGCCAATCTTGCCGTTTTCCGAATAACAACTTTAGCCGTTTTGTCATTACTGCTAATACATGCCAAGAGTTTTTCGTGTTTCAAAGCCACATTTTTAGGAACTTCATTTTCAACTTTTCTAACTACTTGACTGGCGACTTCTTTTAACGCAAGTTCACGTAATTGAAGTATTTGTTCTGATTTGAAAAAGTTATTTAAAGCCGATTGGATTTTGTCTTCGGTATAAATTTTTCCTTCTTTTAATCGAGAAATCAATTCATCAGAAGTCAAATCGATATTTACAACCTCATCGGCTAATCTCAAAACATTATCAGGAACGCGTTCTTGAACATCGATATTGGTAATTTGCTTTACATTTTCATTTAAACTTTCAATATGTTGAATATTTACAGCCGAAATTACATTGATTCCTGCTTCTAAAATCTCTAAAACATCTTGCCAACGTTTTTCGTTTTTGCTTCCTTCAATATTAGTATGCGCCAATTCATCAACAATCACAATTTCTGGACGAAGATTAATGATTGCTTGAACATCCATTTCTTCTAATTCTTTTCCTTTGTAGAAAATGGTTCTACGAGGAATAACAGGAAGCCCATCAAGTAGCTCATGCGTTTCTTTACGATTATGAGTTTCTATATAGCCAATTTTAACATCAATGCCTTTTTTCATAAGTGTATGCGCTTCTTGCAACATACGAAACGTTTTTCCAACGCCTGCACTCATGCCAATATACACTTTGAATTTCCCTTTTCTTGATTTTTGAATTAGGTCAAGAAAATGCTTTACGTTTTTTTCTTTTTCAGCATCCATAAGTAACGAAAATAACCTACAAGGTCATAATAACCTTGTAGGATTTATTAATTTTATAAAAATTTCTAACTAGAAAGATATTGCCATAGAAGTAGTAATAAAGAAATTACTAGCTGTAGGATTGTTATCTTTTAAGAAAATTTCATCTTTACTATTCAATGAACGAGCTTCTATTCTAAACATAATATTATCAGATACTAAATAATCGAAATTTGCTGAATATCCAAATGTTTTAAAACCATTAGGTGTTCCTGTTGCAATAATTACTCCTTTTTCGTCTTGATAATATTCACCTCTAGCAGCCAATTGTATTTTAGTAGTTGGTTTGTATTGTGCAATAATTACAGGAGAAAACCACATATCATAATCGCTACTTGCTCTTAATTTTTGTTGTGCTCCAATATCAAAACCTGCTACTAAATTGGTTTTATCAGAAACTTTAAATTGTCCGTAGAAATTATTGAAATAACGCCATTTTCTGTCATTATCAGGTTGTTCGTTTCCTACATAAGTACTCCAATTTAAAGTAACTTTTCCTGAAGGTTTAAAGGTAACTTGAGTTCCAAAAGCTGGTGTTTGATTTCCGTCAACTTTTTGGATTCGTTGCCAACCATTTAAGTACATTGCAGCCAAATACCATTTTTCAGATTTAGAAGTATAACCCAATTTTACACCTGCTTCATAATAAGGTGAATTTTCGGCTGAAATACTTCTGGTTAAATTCATACAATCTTTTCCAATGGCACTTTCAAAACCGATATGTGAAGGCATAATTCCTGCATCAACCCAAAGATTAGCAGTTTTTGAAACTTTTACACCAATATTAGCTTCATAAATATTCTTCATCAAGTCTTGCTCCGCAGCCATGTTATATTGCGCATAAGTTCCTGCCATTAATGCAAAGTTTCCTCTGATATTGTCTTTGGCATAATTAGCTTTTACCAACCCTAAATTTAGGGTTGCTTCATTGTGTTTATTATAACTATAAAAGAAACCTGGTCTTGTATGATTATCTGGATTTCCAAAATCATAGCTGTAATAAGTATCAATATAACCTGAAAAGGTAAATGGACTTGGTGTTTTTTCTACTTCTTGAGCGTTAACTATTGTAAATCCGAAAGCTACTAAAGCAATTACTATTATTTTTTTCATTTATTCTATTATTTCAATTTATCTAAAGCGATGTTCAATTCTAAAACATTCACTGTTTCAGTCCCCATAACTGTTGGTTTGTTACTCATTTTTTCTACTAAAGCTTTAACTTTTTCTTCTGGTAATTTTCTTGCTTCAGCTACTCTTTTTACTTGAATTAAAGCTCCTTGCGGTGAAATATTTGGATCTAATCCGCTACCTGATGCTGTTACCATATCCGAAGGAATATCTGCTTTTTTCAAATAGGGATGCACAATTAAAAAAGTGTCAATTCTTTTTTGAACTTGTTCCAAATAATCGGCATTACTTGCACCTTTGTTACTACCTCCACTTCCTGCGGCATTATAATCTACAGCAGATGGTCGCCCCCAAAAATAGTTTATTTTATCAAATTTTTGTCCTATTTTTTGATAGCCAACTACTTTGCCGTTTACCGAAATAGTTTCGCCTTTACCGTTGTTTGGAGCGAATTGTGCAATTCCCCATATCACTACTGGATATATAGCTCCAAACAAAATTACTGTTAAAATTGTAAATGTTATAATTGCTACTATTTTTTTCATCTTATTTAATTTTTAAAAGAACATTGCTACTACTAAATCAATCAATTTAATACCAATAAAAGGTATGATTATTCCACCCAAACCATAAATCAAAAGATTTCTTTTTAAGATTGCACTTGCTCCGATTGGTTTGTAATCCACACCACGTAATGCTAACGGAATTAATATTGGAATAATGATGGCATTAAAAATAACTGCTGATAAAATAGCACTTTCTGGACTGTGCAAATGCATAATATTCAAACCTTGTAATGCAGGGATAGAAGATATAAAAAGAGCTGGAACGATAGCAAAATATTTAGCAACATCATTGGCGATGGAGAACGTTGTTAAAGTTCCTCTGGTCATTAATAGTTGTTTTCCAATTTCTACAATTTCAATTAACTTGGTTGGATCATTATCTAAATCGACCATATTTCCTGCTTCTTTAGCTGCTTGTGTTCCGCTGTTCATGGCTACACCTACATCGGCTTGAGCAAGTGCTGGAGCATCATTAGTTCCGTCACCCATCATGGCAACAAGTTTACCCAATTGTTGTTCGTTTTTGATGTAGTTCATTTTATCTTCAGGTTTTGCTTCTGCAATAAAATCATCAACACCTGCTTTTTCGGCAATAAACTTAGCGGTTAATGGATTATCTCCTGTAACCATAACGGTTTTTACCCCCATTTTTCGCAAACGGTCAAAACGTTCTTTCATCCCGGTTTTAATGATATCTTGCAATTCAATCACACCTTGAACGACACCATTTTTAATTACAACTAAAGGAGTTCCTCCATTGGAAGAAATTTCTATAACTTGTTTTGCTGTATCTTCTGGAAATTTGTTTCCTGCTTGTTCGGTAATATTTCTCGCTGCATCTTGAGCGCCTTTTCTAATATTGGTTCCATCTTTTAAAACCACACCACTTGTTCTAGTTTCAGCAGTAAATTTGATTAAAGTTGCTCCTTCAATAGAAAGTTTTTTAGCCACTTCATTACCTGCTAATTCTACTATACTTTTTCCCTCAGGAGTGTCATCAGCCAAAGAACTTAATACGGCAGATTGAATAAAATTTTCATTTGAAACGCCATTCGTTGGGTAAAAATTAGTGGCTTTTCTATTTCCAATAGTTATTGTTCCTGTTTTATCTAACAACAAAACATCAATATCTCCAGCAGTTTCAACCGCTTTACCTGATTTAGTAATTACGTTAGCACGCAAAGCTCTGTCCATTCCTGCTATTCCAATTGCCGATAATAATCCACCAATAGTGGTTGGAATTAAACATACAAAAAGCGATATAAAGGCTGCGATAGTAATTGGTGCATTAGCATAATCTGCAAATGGTTTTAAAGTAACACAAACGATTACGAAAATTAAAGTAAAAGCAGCTAACAAAATTGTTAAAGCAATTTCATTTGGTGTTTTTTGACGACTTGCGCCTTCTACCAAAGCAATCATTTTATCAAGGAAACTTTCGCCTGGTTCGGTAGTAACTATAACAGTTATTCTATCGCTTAACACTTTTGTTCCTCCAGTTACTGAACTTTTATCACCACCTGCTTCACGAATAACTGGTGCGCTTTCTCCTGTAATAGCACTTTCATCGATAGTTGCTAAACCTTCAATAATTTCACCATCGGTTGGGATAACATCACCTGCTTCACAAAAGAACATATCGCCTTTTTTAAGTTGTGAAGAAGAAATCATTTCAATATCATCAGAATAGATTTTGCCTAATTCGGAAACTTTTTTTGCAGGAGTTTCTTCTCTAGTTTTTCTTAAACTATCAGCTTGTGCTTTTCCGCGTGCTTCTGCAATTGCTTCTGCAAAATTGGCAAACAAAAGTGTAATGAATAATATTAAGAATACAACAAAATTATAGATGAAACTGCCTTGATTTTGTGCGCCAAATAATATGGCAATACACACAATAAACATAATGGCAGTTCCAATTTCCACAGTAAACATTACTGGATTTTTGAACATTACTTTCGGGTTAAGCTTCACAAAAGATTGCACTAATGCTTCTTTTACTTGCTTACTTTCAAATAATGAATTGGATTTATTTTTAGTCATTTTATATAATTATTTTAAGGTAAAATATTCTGCTAATGGTCCTAAAGCTAATGCTGGGAAGAAAGATAAAGCAGCAATAATTGCGATTACAGCGAAAACCATAATTCCAAAAATAGTCGTATCTGTTTTTAAAGTTCCTGCACTTTCTGGAATGTATTTTTTATTGGCTAATAATCCTGCGATGGCAAGCGGTCCAATAATTGGTAGAAATCTTCCTAACAATAAAACAATTCCAGTAGAAATATTCCAAAACGGATTGTTATCACCTAAACCTTCAAAACCTGAACCATTGTTGGCAGAACTTGAAGTAAATTCATAAAGCATTTCAGAAAATCCGTGATTACCAGGATTATTTAACCAACCTGTTGCATTACCGTTAAACCAATAACCCATTGGAGTATCATTGGCAGCAAAATAAGAAGCTAAAGCAGTTCCTGCCAATATTAATAAAGGGTGAAAAATAGCAATAAAAGCTGCTATTTTTACTTCACGTGCTTCGATTTTCTTGCCTAAAAATTCGGGGGTTCGACCAACCATTAATCCTGAAATGAAAACTGCAAGAATTATGAAAATATAGAAATTCAACCAACCAACTCCACAACCTCCATAGAAGGCATTTACCATCATAGATAATAATTGCATTGCTCCCGACATTGGCATCGAACTATCGTGCATACTATTTACAGAACCTGTAGAAATTACGGTTGTGGCAATACTCCAAAAACCTGAAATTGCTGGTCCAAATCGCACTTCTTTGCCTTCCATTGCCCCTGTTGCTTGGGTTATTCCCATTTTAGCAATGGCTGGATTTCCATTTAATTCCGTGATTATTGTTGGTATAACCAAGAGCAAAAATCCGATAGTCATTACACCAAAAACAACATAAGATAGTTTACGTTTTTTAAGATAAAATCCTAATGCAAAAATCATTGCAAATGGAATAATCAATTGTGCCCAAAGTTCAACGGCATCAGTAAAATATGTTGGATTTTCTAAGGGATGTGCCGAATTAACTCCGAAGAAACCACCACCATTGGTTCCGATATGTTTAATACCAATGAATGCAGCAGCTGGACCACGAGAAACTTCAACGGTATCACCTTGTAAAGTTGTGATATGATCTTTACCTTCAAAAGTCATAGGTGTTCCACTAAAAACTAATACAATGGCAACAATAGCTGAAAGTGGTAATAAAATACGGGTACAACTTTTTATAAAGTAATTGTAGAAATTACCTAAATGTTCGGTTGTTCTTTCTTTCATAGCATTGAAAACCATTGCTGCTGCTGCCATTCCGACACCTGCTGAAACGAATTGCAAAAACATCAACATTAATTGTCCTAAATAAGACAAACCTGTTTCACCTGAATAATGTTGCAAGTTACAATTAACAACAAATGAAATAGCCGTATTAAAAGCTAAATCGGCACTCATTGAAGGGTTTCCATCAGGATTTAATGGCAAATTTCCTTGAAAGATTAGTACAAAAAAGCAAAGGATAAACCAAACCATATTAACACTTAAAAGTGCTTTTAGGTGTTGTTTCCAATTCATTTCTTCTTTGTCATTGATACCGCTTATTTTAAAAATAAAGTGTTCAATTGGATTAAAAATGGGGTCTAAAAAAGTTTTGTCTCCTAAATATACTTTAGCGATATATTTCCCAACTGGAATGGCTAAAACAATGGTTAGAAGAAAAACAGTTATAACTCCAAGAATTTCTGTGTTCATAATTTAATTATTTGTTATTTAATAAAATTTTGGCTTTTATATAAACAAAGTAAGCCATTGAAAATGCTAGTAACCAAGCACAAACAATGAGAAGAATTTCTTTAAATTTTGCCTTGTTCATTTTAAAATTTTTCGGGTTTAATTAAAACATAAACCAAATAGCCAAAAACAGCTAGTGCGACAATAAATAGTGCTATCATAATTTAGATTTTTTCAAAAAATTCGACAGATTTAAAACAAATTGCAAAAAGGAAAATCCCTAATGCGAGTAAAAGAATAGTGCTTATCATATAGTTAATTTATTAGTTTAGAATTATACTGAAGTTGCATTAATTTGCTTGATGTATTCAGCTCTCAATGCTTGAGGAAAAAGGTTGGAAATACTACAATGTCTTAACTCCATAAAAGAGGAAACGGAATAGACATAAACATTTGAGATTACATTTTTAGTTTCATTGCTACCAGTCTCTAAAAGATTTTCAGCAATAGCTAATAATTTTTTTGCTCTTGAAATATTTCCTGAAATGATAGCTTTTTTGGTAATTTCCGCAAAGCGTTCGGCCTGTTTGTAAATCGAATTTATTTTATTTTTCATGACGATGAATTTTTATGTTCTTCATCGCTTATGCCAAAAGTTGTTCCAATAAAAATAAAATTTTGTAAGGTATTGTGATTGTTGACTTTGTGATTATCGTGCCAAAAATTGAGCATAAAAAAACCTATCAAAATGATAGGCTTTTATTAAAATGATAAGGTTGTTTATTGAATATTGTATTCCTCTAATTTCCTATATAAAGTGGCAATTCCTATTTCAAGTAATCTTGCAGTTTCTGCTTTGTTTCCTTTGGTGTAATTTAATACTTTCTGAATATGCAGTTTTTCTACGCTATTCATTGAAAATGCCGACATTGATTTGGAATTATTTTCAGTTTTATGCTGAATTTCATAAGGCAAAACATCAATTGTCAAAATATCTTTGTTAGCTAAAATTACAGCTCTTTCAATAACATTTTTTAATTCTCTAACATTTCCTGGCCATTGATAGGCTTCTAATTTGTGAAGAAATTCTTCTTCAATATGCAATGCTTTTTTATTGATTGAAGTTGAAAATTTATCTACAAAATAGTGAACCAAAGGTGCAATATCTTTAACCCTTTCTCGCAATGGCGGAATATTTATTTCAAAAATATTTAATCTGAAATACAAATCGGAACGAAAACGGTGCTCATCGCTTTCAACTTTTAAATCTCTATTAGTTGCCGCAATTAAACGAAAATTGGATTTTTTGGGAGTTGTATCTCCAACAGGAATAAACTCGTTAGTTTCCAGAACTCGAAGTAATTTAGCTTGTAATTCTATAGGCATTTCTCCTATCTCATCTAAAAAAAGTGTTCCTCCATTAGCTTCTTCAATAAATCCTTTTTTATCTTTTATTGCACCTGTAAAAGCACCTTGCTTGTGGCCAAATAATTCGCTTTCCAAAATTTCTTTGCTAAAAGTGCTGCAATTTAAAGCTACAAACGATTTACTTGCGTGTAAACTATTTTCGTGAATGGCTTGCGCAAAAACTTCTTTTCCTGTTCCTGTTTCTCCAGTTAATAATACAGTTGAATTGGTTTTAGCTACTTTTTTAGCCAAATCAATAACTTGTTCCAATGCTTTTGATTTTCCAATTATAGCATCAAACGAATATTTATCGGAAATTCTTTTTTCAAGTTGCTGGACTTTTTTCTGAAGTTGAACTTTTTCAAAAGCTTTGTAGAGTAATGGAATGATTTTATCGTTATCATCTCCTTTTACAATATAATCGAAAGCACCATTTTTCATAGCTTGAACACCATCTGAAATATTACCATAAGCCGTTAACAGAATTACTTCAACAAGTGGAAAACTAGATTTTATTTTTTGAAGAAAATCAACACCATTACCGTCAGGAAGTTTTACATCACAAAGCACCACATCTATATCATTCAGTTCCAATTTCTTGAAACTTGATCTTAAATCGGGTGCTTCAATGACATTAAATCCTTCTGATTTTACAATTCGAGCCAAAAGCCCGCGAAGTTTTTCTTCGTCGTCAATGATTAGGATATTTTTCAAGAGAGTAAAGAGTTTAATTTAAGCAAAATTAGATATTATTTTTTTGAGAATCGTATTAATTATTTATTGTTTTAAGTTCATTTGATAGATTTATTGCAGAAAACTTATCTCTCAAAATCTTCATATCTTCGCTTACTTTTTTATCTAAAACTTTTGCGCAATATGACCCATCAAAAGGCAACTAACTGCCTGTCAATATTATCACGAGCTATTTGTTCAGCATTTTGGTTGACCATGTATTTGAAATGGAATTCCCAAAACTTACCATTAAAAAAATCCTACACAATCAGTAAATTTAGTTAAATTACTTCGCTATGGCGGTTAAAATAATTGTGTGTTAAAATTTTCATTTTAAAAAAATAAACACAGATTTTGTGTTAAAATTTTCGTTTTGAAAAAAAAAGCACAGTTTTTGTGTTTATTTTTTCAAAATAAAAAAATAAACACAAATGAAAGATAGTCTTATCTATTTTTCTGTAACGCCAAACAAAAACCTTTAAAAAACAAAGCCTTTTCAGTTTTATTTTTTAAAGGTTACTATTCTTTTTTAATTGTTATCAAAATTCTATTTTAAGCACCTACATTATTTTGTTGCTAATTGAAAGAAGTTGCTAATCAATTACTATACTCTCAATCGCTTTTTCCAGAGCAGTTTCTTTTATACCTACTACTTTTAATCCCTCAGCACGGAATACCGTTAAGTCTGCCATACCTAAAAAGCCAAGAAAAGCCTGTAAATAAGGGGCAACAAAGTCATTGGCTTTGCCTGGACCTTCTGAATAAACACCGCCAGAAGCCATAGCTACATAAACTTTTTTGCCTTTTACCAATCCCACTGGACGACCATCTTCAGCATAACTGAAAGTGATTCCAGCTCTGGTAATATGGTCAATCCAAGCTTTTAAAGATGAATGGATAGTGAAATTGATAAGCGGTGCACCAATTACGATGATGTCTGCATCAAATAATTGTTTTACTAATTCGTCAGATAATTTAATTAATCTTTTGTCTTCATCTGTCAAATGATCTGTAGGAATAAAAAAAGTACGAAGTACAGCAGGTGTAAGATGTGGAATTTGGATTTCGACAAGGTTTAATTCTTCTACCGAATTATTCGGATATTTTTTCTGAATTTTTTCGACAATAGCATTACCTAACTTAATGCTGTAAGATTCTTTGCCCATTAGGCTTGATTTTAAATGAAGTATTTTTTTCATAAGAAATTTATTTATTTTCAAAAACAAAGGTATTCCATTCGAGTATGGAAAAGTTAGTAGTTACCCAAAGGAAAGCGGTTACTTTTACGAAAGTTTATATCTTTGCTACTATGAAAATTATTGAAAACAAAACACTTCCGACTAAAGAAGAATGTGCAGGATCGCTCAAAAATGTCTTTGATTCAATGTATGTTCTTAATGGAAAATGGAAACTTCCTTTGGTACTTTGTCTTATGCAATCATCAAAACGTTTTAACGAACTTCAGAAGGAAATTAAAGGTATTTCACCCAAAGTATTGGCTAATGAATTGAAAGATTTAGAATTAAATTACCTTGTTAAACGCAATGTTTATCCAACAACTCCTGTAAGTATAATTTATGAAGCTACGGAATATAGCCACAGTTTAAAGAATGTATTAATTGAATTAAGTGCTTGGGGTGAAAATCATAAAAATAAAATTATTGGAAAGTAATTATCAAAATTTAACTTTTTAGCAACTACTTTTTTTTGAATAAGGACGTATTATTTTATTTTTACTTAATTGAATTATAATTATTGAAGCCAACACAAAAAAGATGATAGCTTGTATTGTTCCTTCTGGGTTTTGGACATCACCACATAATTACATCACATCCAATTAAATTTACATGATTCTATTCCTCCCTCATCGAACCCGAGCCTGAAAGTGTGAACAGGCGAAGCAATGACAAATATTGTATTAGTCAGTATGTAATACTAATGTTCTATTTTCTTTTTTAATTTCACGTCGGATGCCTTCGAGTAAATCCTGATTGCTAACTATTGTTTCATTTTTTTGAATAACAGTTAGGGCACAGTGGCGTAGTACATTAATTATGGCACCTCCAGACAGCTCATATTGCTCGGCAATATTTTCTAAATCAATACTTGGATCCAGTTCGCATTTTCCTGAAAAGGCATTTTTCCATAATTGCAATCGTTCTTGCTGATTGGGCATGGGAAAATGGATTATAGATTGGAAATTTCTTGTAAAAACGTCGTCTATGTTTACTTTTAAGTTGGAGGCTAATATGACGACTCCAGGGAATTCTTCTATTCTATGTAATAAGTACGCCACTACCTGATTGGCATACCTATCATTTGATGATGCGATTGCTGTTCGTTTACCAAAAAGAGCCTCCGCTTCATCAAAAAATAAAATCCAATCCTTATGCTGTGCTAAATCAAATATTTTGGAAAGGTTTTTTTCGGTTTCTCCAATGTATTTTGACACGATCATCGAAAGATCTACTCGGTACACGACTCTATTGGAACTTTTCCCCAACAGTGCAGCAGTGAGTGTTTTTCCAGTGCCCGGCGGTCCATAAAATAAAATTCTAAATCCAGGCTTTATTTTGTTTTCCAGACCCCATTCTGTCATAAGAGTTGTACCATGGTTTAACCAAGCGTTAATTTCTAATACCTGTGCCATGACATGATTTTCTAAAACTAAATCCGCCCAATTCATAGGAGTCATTATTTGTTGTGCAGGAAAGGAAGAGCTGTATTCCAGTTTTGGGAAAGTGCCTGTAATAAAGTACTGTAGCCAGCGCTCATTAAGGGAAAGAACACCATTTAAAACAGGGAATTGTTTTTCTGCCGACTCTATCATTACAACTTGTTCTTTCAAAAGAATATTGTCAGCGTTAAGTATGTTAAACACTTCCAGCCTTAATTCCGGATTAATCCCTGAAATCAAAAAGGAAAAGGTTTGACCCGTAGGTAAAAATCCGCTATGACTTTTGTTGATGACTCCTCCAAATTCGGTAAAATAGCGATCATATGTCGCATTTTTCGTAAATAAAACATCTAATATTTCAGGTTTAATTTGGGGAGCAAGGATTAAAGCAAGACAAAGTCGTTCGTTATAGTTTAAATTCCATTCTTTTATTTTTGCATGGTAAGTAATATCGGTGGGATCTAATTCGGGCATAGGAAAATCCAGCTCCTGTTTTTCGGTCCCATCAATATGAAAAAAATTAGCTATTACTTGTTTTATTACTTTTTGCAACCAATCCATTTCGTTAAGTAACGCAATACTATTTTTATTTGATGTCATAGGTGGGAATTTTCACGGAGTTATTTGATTCAAATTTAGACTATTATTTTTAAATCAATTTGGTGCCATTATACTGTTTTACTAATTTTTTATTATAAAATACCTTGTAGAAATCCGATATAACTGTGTTTAATTTTTTTAAAATTTGTAATCTAACTTTCATTCCTATATTAATGGTAACTTTATTCCTAATTTATAAACTTTATAATAAGCTACTATTTCACGCTTAATTTCCTTAATATTTGAAAATGTTAAATCATCTATTCCGTTTTCCATATCTGGATAAATAATCAAACAATCAATGTTTATATCATCTGTTACTTTTAACTTCTCTCTTACTTTATTCAATCTTGCATATCCTGCAACCTGACGAATATCTTCATGTAGATGTCCTTTTAAATAATGTAATTTGTATTTAGCATCTATAACCATTTGTGAACCTTCTTTAGATACTAATATATCTAATGCATTACCATAAGTTGAAAATTGATAATGTATTGTTTTTTTATCGGCTGGATTAGCTTCAATCATTTTACTAAATACATATAGTTCAAACAATCTTGGCATATCTATCCAAAATGGTGGTGTTGTTACTTTGTTTTTAGTTGTTTGGGTAATATTATAAGCAAATCTTTTTAATATCTTTTTTCCTAAATCTATAGAAGTTGCATAATCTTTATAAAAGGGATTGTGTTTAATATGCTTTAATTCGTAATCATTGACATGATTAGAAATAAGCTCAAAAGCTGGACGACAATAATTAATGGTATGTTGTAATTCAACATATTTATTTCCAAAAAGGTCTTTATGATTTTCAATATAGCTACTGGCAAATTGCAATACTTTTTTTAGAAAACGATTTTCAGCATGATCTTCACCAAATTGTTGGTATTCACAAAAGGTTTTTGTGAATCTATTTTTAAAAACATTTTGTTTGATGTGTTGACCAACTAAAATTTTACCCTTAACTCTATTGTTTAAGTTTTCCTGAACTTTATAATAGTTTTTCTTTAGTCCTTTTCGAACAATAGTTTTCACTAATTGAAGGTACTGAACAACTAAAAATGGCGTTAGTTTATCTTCTTTTTGTTCTATTTCAATAGGTTTGGCATTCCAATAAATTTTCACCAAATCCTTTATTTCAGAATTACTTTCAGGAACATTAGTTATTTGTAATAACATTTTCAAATAATCTAATTCTCGAATTTCTGACGAAATATTGATTAATTTTTCATCTACTTCAGAAATTACTTCTTCAGAATTGGTTATTGCATCAAATAATTGGGAAGATTTGGTATTGAGTTTAGGCTCAATATATAAATATCTTCCCGAATTTTCCAACCAATCTAATCCAATACAATAATCAGCTTTTAGTTCAAAGCTAATTTCTTTTTTCTCAAAAATATAACAATGACTACTATCATTAAACCGTTTAGATTTAATAGTATCAAACAACAAAACATCCTCATTCAAAGAATCAGTTGATAATTCATTGAAAAGTATTTCTATACTATTATGTTCAGATAATCTAAAACCCATTATATGTGAGCTTTTAAATCTTCTATTTTATTTTTTATATCAGTTCCTATTAAAACTCCATCTTTTACATATTCCAATAAAATAGGTTTTATTTCGTACTCAAAGCGAATATCCATTCCAGCTCCATTTTCTTCATCTGATTTATCTATAAAATAAGAATGACCTAATTGCACATCATGTACTTCAAATTCAGGAGATGTATGTTCCTCAAATAATTTTTCAACTGCTAAGAAAAGTGTTTCATTGAAATTATGAAGACCTTGTTTCTCTTTAAGATTTTTTGGTAGAACATCCACAAAAGCAAAACGTCTTCTTATAGCATAATCTATATGACCTACAGAACGGTCAGCGGTATTCATAGTACCAATAATATAAAGATTAGGAGGTAGAATCAATTTAGTATCATTATTTACTGCATACATAGAATCAACTGCTTCACCACGATATTCCAAAGCATAAATTAGCTCTCCTAAAACAGAAGAAAGATTCGCTCTATTGATTTCATCTATAATTAAAACAAAGTTTTTTAGTGTAGTTTTTTCAATTTCTTTTTCACCGACGTTTTCTAAATTTTCATTTTCAATAAATTTTTGAAAAAGATTTAAAACCCTAACAAAATAACTTGCATGTTGCCTAGCTAATCCTGAAATTTTTGTGTTCTTTTTGATATCTTTTCTTGAGGAATCTCCAGTCATAAAAGATTGCAAAATATCTTTGTATAAAATTCTGTTCCCATTTTTTAACCATCCTTCTTTAACACCTTTATATCTAAAAGCAAATTCATCATCAGTAGAAATCAACCCTACATTATCAGTCAAAGCATAGAAACCATTTGCTATTTCAATTTCATCATTTATAAACTCAACAAAATTTTCAAAGTTTTCTTTAATTTTAACCTCTTTAGAAATTGATTCAGCATCTTTATTACTATCAAGATAATTATCTAAAGCAATTTTACAAAATATACCAAGAGTTTTGTTTTCTGGTTCATATATGACACCTTCACCTTCAGGGTTAGGTTTTGCAATAATTCCTCTAACAAAATCCTCATAAGTATAAGACGGGTGGAATTGAATTAACTTAAATTGTTCTTCAAAAAGTTCCTCAAATTTAAATTCATTCAAATGTTTTGCAACTGCTAATGAATAAGGATCCATACCATTTTTATTTGATGGGTCTATTCCTTTAGTCAATTGATTATATTTTTCAATAATTTCTTTAAATGTAGGATTCCAATCTTGGGTAGTTCTATCACTTATTAAAGTAACAGAATCATCATTTATAGCTTTAATAGAATAATACTCCTTTGCTCCGCTTGCATTTGCTATTTTACTTCCAACAACCAGTTTGTTTTTTATTATATCAGAAGTTAAAACAATCATTTCTTGAGCAATTAACTTTGCCTCTCTTGTTTTACCAGTTCCTGGAGGACCTTGCAAAATGATTTGCTTTTTATATTTTAATAAATCTCTGTTTTTATAGATACTTGACATTAATTTTTCTATTTTTTCGTTTTTTTGGAAGGTTTCAAATCTTTGCTTAAAAGTTGTATAAAAATCAATTAACTCTTCTGAAATTTCGTCGTCTTCAAATAACTTTAATTTTTCTAAGGAATATTCCTTACCCGAATTTACTCTTCTTGTAGGTTCTTCCCAATAAATAAACTCATCTTGATACAAACCTGTTATCTGATTATTTTTCCATCTTGCTAAAACATTTAAACCTGTACCATCCCAATTTAAATAACATTTAACTGATTTGTAAGAACCATAATTACCCTGAACATTGATACAGATTTTACCACAAGAATAGGATTCCCAACCTTTGATTTGATTTTGTATTCCAGCACCATCATAACCTTGACCAGTCATTTTAAAACTTCCATTATCTACATATGGTTTTATATACTTATCGTAACCAACAAAAGTGCTCTGTTTATTTTGAATCCATTCTAAATGTGAAACAAAATATTCTAATAATTTTTTAAATTTTATATACTCTTCTTGCATTATATTTTACTTGGAATTTTATAATTATTTATTTTAGGTTTATAAACCTTTGCATACTCTTATTCCTTTATCTTGTAATAACAACACTTCTTTGATTTTTGACATATCTTTTCCTTTAGAAGAACAAAAATCTATCATATCACACTCAATATCACGTTTTATAACTTCTGCTTTATCTGAAATAGATTTAATTTTATTAAATAACTCTTCTTTTATTTTTCCCGCATTAAAATCTTCTTCATTTCCAATAATAACACTGTGGACTAACCAATTTCTTTGTTCTAAAAATGAATTTAATTCCTCTTGAATACCCATTTTAAAAAGTTTCTTTTCTAAAGCAGTTTTAATTGCCATACCCAAAGTATAACGCTGATGCTTTTTTAAAAATTCATCCGCTTGTTCTTTTGTTTCGTCAGGATTCATTTTAAGAGTAATCGAATAACTCAAAGCTTGTTCCAGCATTTGAATTTTTAACAAAGCTTCTCCAAGAAAACAATACAATTTAATTTCACTGCTGTTGGCTGGTATTCTTATCATATTTTCTTTGATGTTTTTTTAACACTTTTTCAATAAGAAATGGTATTAATTATTTAAACTTTCTCTCATCTGAAATTTCAAACCCCGTTGGAAAAGGTTTAAAAGGCTTGTTTGGAGGAACATTATTGGTTTGATAGTTTCTAAGTTCATAAATAGGTAATTCAGAAATCATAAAGTTATCTAATTCTCCTCCGTGAATTTTTTGCATATCTCGCTTCCATTCATCCTTGTATGGTGCACGAATTCTTGTATCTCCAAAAATCTTATTGTTACATAGTGAAACAAAACAATGAACATCTAAAGAAGCGGATTTCACTAAGTGTTGATATGTCTCTAAATCTTGATTCCAAGCAATCACAAATAAAGCATCAATTTCTCCCCTTAAATTACATCGGTTGTTAATATCCAACAAATCATTGCATATTAAGCCACTGAAAACAAAACTATTATGCTTTATAATTAACTTGTCATTAAATTGCCCTTCAATTTTAAAATTCGCCTTATTAAAAATCTCGGCACTTTCATGAACTGCTCCTATTGGTTTTGATTGGTATAAAGCAATACTTCCTCCGTTTTTGTTGCCAGTTTTCAATACATATACTAACTGATTATCAACTATTTTTTTATTTTGATTAATTTTGTATTGAAGACCTGCAACTAAATTCACTCCAACAAAACCTAGCTTTTCAGCAATTTGAACATACAAATGTCTTGGAAGTGACAATTCATGGAAAACTACATAATCTATACTCTTACTATTACGTATTAAATTATTAACAATTAGTTTAAGCCTGTCAAACCTATTTTTATCAGGTTCAGTTAATTGACGTACCATTGCATCAAAAGATTCATCTTTCGTAAGAAAATGGGTGTTACAAACTTTTGGGTTATTTTGACTTTTAGATTCAACAAAATGTATAAAGTCATATTTATTATCCTTTGGGACAATATTTACGTCAAACTTGTGATAATATCTTTTTGCTAGTTTTAAAAAAACATCATAATCGGATATCACTTTATTTTTAAAAGCAACTGACAATTCCAACAATGAAATTCTTCTGGTAAAAAAATAAAAACCAGTTGATTCAAAAATTTTATGACAATAATTATCACAATTTTGATCTTCACAAGCACATTTACTAGATTGAATATTATAACTTATAAAATCTTTCAAGTCTTCATTAAAAAAAGTATTTGTTAAATCTTCAATATCCTCTTCATGTAAATTACTTGTTATATACTTAAAATATTCTTGATATTTAAAATAACAGTTTTTAAATGGAATGTTGTGTAAATCTGTATTGAAATATCTTTTTACGTTATCCTCAAAATTTCCAATATATAAAATTTCAGTATTTAATAAATCTAAGGCATAGATGGAATTAATATTTAATAAACTATTTGAACAAATAAAATTCTCATAAATCTTTCTGTAAATAAAACCTTTTGCTTTATTAAACTTATTAATATTTTCTTTTTCTGTATGTTTTCCTAAAACAATAAAAACATTAGCTAATTCATTAAAATACTTTTTAATTATTTCTTCATTACCTGAGTGTATAATTAACCCAAAAAGCCTAGGAACATACTTGTTTAAATCAATGAAATTATTAATATCGTATATAAAATCATAGGTAATATTTAGAAAATTATTGAGTCTACTTACCCAAATTATTTTATCATAATTCTTAATATCACTTTCAAAGCTTAAAATTTCTTTTATGAATTTATTTCGCTTCAAGATAAGACCATCGGATTTTCTTAAACTATTGACTTCTTCTGACTGTTTGTTTATACTTTGAAATAAATCTAAATCTTTATCATCATCATACTCCGATGTGTCAGGTAAAAGCTTCCATTCACTAGAACTACTGTTGATTGATTTCCTAATCTGATTTAGTTCGGCTTTATCTTTGCAATTATTGAAAAGGAAAATATTTTCTTTATCTGAATTAAATGAAAGTTCAAAACTTTGGTTTTTTAAATTTTTTAATTTACCGTCTTCTTCTATTTCAAACTCTTTTAAATTACCTAATACTTTTTCAAATTCTAAATTGTCTTTATCACTATTATATTCAACAGCAATTATTAAATCGTCAACATAGCGCCCATAATAAATTGGTCTTACATTTTGAATGATATCCTTATCGAAATCTAATAAGTAAATATTAGCTAAAACCCTTGAAACATTAAGTGTTAGAGGCAATCCGAATTTTTTGTAGTCAATTTTTTCACTATCATAAAAATCCTTATAATCTTTATTATTAGTTTCATTAAACTTATTCAGCATTATAAATACTAAATCGTTTAAAAACTTATCTTTCTTACTTAAATCAATAATATGTTGATTAAATAGACTTTCAACTTTATCTTTTAAATAAGAAATATCAATTAAATGATAGTATTTTTTTAAATCTGAAGTAATAACAACAATATCTTTATTTTCAAAAAATTCAATTTTATCAAATAAATCATTTTGCCATTTTCTGTAATCATTAAAATAAGGTTTATAAAGTGAATGATTTTGTTTGTAGTACGGTAAATCTATTAACTCATCGTCAAACTTTTTTAATCTACACCCATAAACATTATCTGGGAAATGTTTATCTAATTTATACCCTATTCTATTAATCCATAAACCTCCAATTATTTGAAAAAAAACAGAAACATGACTAATATATCTAAATTCTATACTTTCTTTTGAATCTGGTTTTTTATTTTCCTTTGAATCAAATTCAAAAAGTTTCCTGTTTAAATTTTCAATTGTTTTCTTTATCTTAAATTTACCTGTTGGTTTAAAATTGACTTTTTTGAAAATAAAATTTGAGCTACCAATATTTTCTACATTGTTTATAAACAAATTTATTAACTCCTCAGATTCTTCATTTAATATATCAAATAAATAATCTATATTTTCATATAGATTTTCTTCAAACAGAACAATATCTTCTAATAAAACATGCTCTTTTTCATTGTAAAGTTCTCTTTTAACTTTACGATATGTATATAATATTTCTTCTTTTGAAAAACCACCTATAATGTTATTGTTACTTAAACTTTCCATAAAATTTTACTTTTCATTTTCAATCTTTCCTTTCGCTACAACCCCAAACTTCTCTGAAACATCCCAAACACTATATAGACCATTTATCAATAAATAAAAAAACCCTTCACCCTTGTTTTCCATTTTCTATATTTTAAAATATCTTAATAATATCTTCCGTTCTAGTAAAAATATAAGTATCCCAACCCACTTTTTTAATTTCTAATCTCTCTTTTGTTCTTATCAGAAAATGATTATTTTTTTTATCAAGCTCGTATTTAGTACCAGAATGATAAATTTTATCCTTAAGATTCTCATGAATATAAAATAATAATTTCTTGTAGCTTTTATAGTTCCAATTGGTTATGGAATTTTTAGGAGAAACTTTAAAATGTTTTTCATTTAACCATTCCAAATTAAAATCTTGTGCTGTAAAAAAATTAATTCCCAAGGTTATATGATCTACTAGACGATTATCATAAAAAGTATATCTATTTTTAGGTGATGTAATAAAATCCATTTCTGTATTTAATCCCATTTTACTATTGGGTACTCCCATCATAGGCTTACCAATCAGAAAGCGCCATTCATCCTCATATTTCCATTTATCTGATTTTACATTTGTTGCATAAAAAAACGGGATGTGCATAGAATCAAATTCACTTATGTCAATTGGGTTTAAAAATTCTGTATAATTCATCGGAAAAACCCCAAAACATTGACCTTGACCAATTTTATCATTTATACTTACTTCGAGTTCAGAAGCATTAAATGTTATTTGAAACCCTTTTTCTTGAGTATAATGAGGCCACATTAACAAACTATTTTCATTTGCTGTTAATGATATAATGCCAAAAATATTTGATATTATTTCCCAATATTTTGATATGTATCCTTTACATAAATTTACATTACTTGCATCAGCTTCATAAAACTTTATCAGCTCATCTCTTGGCACATCTTTACCTAAAAATTCTTTATAAAATTCAAAATCAAGTGGTTTTAATGCATGCCATAAAAAAGGACTTGAATCTAAATAATCATTTAATTCAAAAGTATGTGAAGCGTAAAAATATCCATTCACTAAAGCATCCACACTGAAACTATTAATTGGGTAAAATTTATGTAACTTTTCTGGATAAGGTATGGCATTAATTATTTTTACTCCACCTTTTTCGCTACTACTTTCTTTTTCGTATATAAAATTGTTATATGAAAATTGCTTACTCATAATTATTTTTTTTAGCATCCCCAACATCCCCAACACTAACCTGCCCATTCATCAACATAGGCAACAACCAATCACGAAGTGAAACTAGTTCTTGGTTTTCTTTTTGATTTTTATCAATCAGTTTTAAATATGGAGAAACAATTTTAGTAAATTCATCGATTAAAATTTTGTTATTGGGGTAACAGTTTTTAAAAGCTTTCATTGGGGTAATTCTAATTCCTTTATGAATACTTCCAGTTGAAGCATTTTTACATAAATCATTAAAGACCTTACTACTAAGCAACATAAAAAGATATTCCGAGCTAACTAAATCATAATTTGGTTTAAAACTAAAAACCGATTCGTTAATGTTCCAATTTGTTGGTTTTTCTGATAGTAAATAAGTTTTCCCAACAGGTTCAATACTTGTAAAAAGAATATCTCCTTTTTCAAGATTAGACCTTTTTTGTATTCTCTCCATTGCTTCATCATCAATTCTGTCACAACTTTTATCAAAAGAAATACGACCATACTCTATGTTTTTTATTGTAATGTAATAATTTAATCCACCACCTAATTTAAAGTGCTCTCTTGGATTTAAACCAGTTTTTATATCATAAACTATTTCCTCAGTTTTTTTTACTTCCCATCCCACAGGAATCTCTCTCTTCAACTCATTATTCCAAACCATTTTACCACCATTAGTTTTATATGGTTTTCCATTCGCATCAGGAAAATCAAACTGCACAAACCAATAGTCATAAAACGTTTTTGCCATCGCTTCTAGCTCGGTATTGATCCGATTATTTATTTCTATTTTGGTATTAATAGAATAAAGAAAATCACCTGCTTTTTTTTGATTCTTATAATCGGGTAGAATTAATTCTAAATAAGAGAATATTTGCTCGTTTAAACTAGCTCTCAAAGTCATTATAGAATTATTTGTCATTGTTTTTCTAAACAAGTCACTTCTTAAATAAAATGCCATAAACTTATCATAAGTTATGTCATCTTGAGTAGGGCGCAATCTTTTTAAAAAGCCACTAAAAGAGGATGCAGAATAATCTTTTACAGCAACACAACTCATACCTAATTCATCTAATGTTTCACTAGTTCTAGTTAAAAAAATATCACCTTTTTTTATAGAATAAATTTCTTTCTCTTTTTCGGAAATATCCATAAACTCAGTTAGAACATCTGGCAAAAAATAGTTATTAAAGACTGTTTTGAAAGAAACAAATTGAGAACCATGTCCTGCTTGTTCAGGTTTTGATGAA
>NZ_JBJXEN010000104.1:0-46827 GCF_046153165.1 Flavobacterium sp.
AAAGCAACCAAGCATTAATTGTAAAAGTTACTTTAACAAACGGTCAAACAGTTGTTAAGAAGATTGTTTTCTAGAGAAATTTAAAAAATAATAATTTGGTATTTTCACATAAAAACTGTCTAAAGAATATTTTTTAGAGGTTTTTTTTGTTATTACAGTTTTTTTAGAATAAAACTACATCCATATTCGTAATTATAATTTTGAAATCTTAATATTATGTTCTTTTTTTTTGAAAAAAGATACCTTTGCAAAAAAAATAAAAAAATAAAAAAACCATGAAATTTACATTACTTTTCACCTCTTTATTTTTATTTCTTAATGTTAATTCACAATGCATATTTCCAACAGGAGCAACTCAAAATGGTACTACACAAACTTTTTGTGTAAACAGTCTTCCACAGGGTCAGGATGTAACTAATGTAAAAGGGAATAATTATGTTTTAGTTAATGTAGTTAAAGGATTTACTTATTCGTTTAGTGTTGGAGATGTTTTTTCAACAGACTCAGAAAATCTAAATATTTATGACACATCTAATGTTAATATTGGATATGCCTCTGGTGCAATAGGAACTTCTATTTCAAATTGGGTCGCTCCATTTTCTGGACAAATAAAAATTACTTTGTCTTATGGTGTTTGTAACTCTTCGAGTACAGTAGGTAAAACAATTACGTTAAGTTTAATTAGTGTTGGGAATTCCTTTGATAATCAAAATGCATTTGGAACAAATACTTGGATTGGACATGTTTACAATTGGACAGGAAGCGCACCTCCTGGGGGGACTTCATCTACAACTCCAGTCGCTACTTTCCCATTCAATCCTGAGAATTATGTTGGATATTATGCAGTTCCATCAGAGCCTTTTTCAGAATTATTTGGAGGAAATGCCAACTGTTTTCCTTTGTTAAGCGCTGGATTAGCAAGAACATCTATCTATACCGAAACCTATGCAGTTCGTTATAAAATGAAGTCTACAAGACCTGCGGGTTGCTATATAGCCACTTTTAAGGGAGATGATGGTATTAGATTGTATGTAGATAATCAATTGGTTTTTAATCGATGGGTTGAACAGTCTCCAACTAATTATTTCAATGTTTTTATTTATCTTGATGGAGATGCAGACTTAATTTATGATTTTTATGAAAATGGAGGACAAAATGAAGTACAATTTAGCTTAGCACCTTTTGATTCAGCGTCTAATACAATTTCATTGATAGGAAGTAATCCCGTTTGCAATAATGTAGCACCAGGATTATTTGATGGTTCGACTTATGTGTATAATGGAGGGTCAATAAATCCAACTATTGGTTTCCAATGGCAAGTTTCAACCAACAATATTACTTTTTCAGACATTGCTGGAGCTACAGCAGAAGATTATTCGCCACCAGCGACAACGACCGCAGGGACATTGTATTACCGAAGAGTGGTTTCAGCTTCTGCAAATGCAGCTAGTTGTCATTTTCCAAGTAACGCCATCGCAATTATAACTAATGCTGTTGGAACAACAATCACACCAGTTGCAATTGCTGGAACAAATGCAACTTGTTCACAATTTTATGCCAATTGGAATGCAGTTTCGGGAGCAAGTAGTTACGTGTTAGATGTCTCTACTGTTTCAAATTTTTTAACAGTTCTGCCAGGTTATAACGCTTTAAACGTAGGTAATGTTACAAATTATTTAGTTACAGGATTAACTGCTAATGTGGCATATTATTATAGGATTAGACCAATTCTTGCCTGTGGTGTAGGGAAGTTTTCGAACACGATTACGTACGGCACATTAAATGTTAATAAACCGGCAAATCCAACTGCTTCGGCTGTTTCTTGTACCTCTTTTACTGCTAATTGGGTAACACAAACCAATGCAACTAGTTATGAGTTAGATGTTTCTACAGAAAGTAGTTTTGCTACATTTTTGCCAGGATATAATAGCTTAAATGTGGGCAATATTACCAGTTTTTCAGTAACAGGATTGCCAGTAATAAGTCCGTTATATCTTAGAATTAGAGCTGTTAGCCCTTGTGGAGTTAGTTTGAGTTCAAATACAGTTACAATTTCAACAGGAACAACTTGGAATGGATCTGCATGGTCAAGTGGAACGCCAGATTTAACAAAGTTTGTAGTAATTGAGGGCAATTATGACATGACTACTTTGCCAAGTTTTGATGCTTGTAGTGTTCAGGTTAAGAGTCCGTTTGTTTTAAAAGTAGATAGTAATAAATACGTTAATATTCAAAATGGTTTAACTGTAAATTCAGGAGCCAATGTTATCGTTGAAAATGACGGATCTATAGTTCAAATTAGTAATACAGGCATAAATACAGGAGCAATTTCTATAAAAAGAGATGCTAAACTTAGACTGCAAGATTACTCATATTGGTCAGCACCAGTAGGAAATGCAGCCGTGGGAACATTCCCAGTACAAAGTATATCTCCGCTTACTCCTTCAGGATACATTTTCAAATGGGGAACAACTGCCGCTAACGCAAATGGAGGGGAAGGAACTTGGGTAAACACTACCGAAAATATGGTTCCTGCAAAAGGATATATTCTTCGTGCTCCTAACGGATTTACTAATGCTACAACAAGTGTCCTGAATGTTAACTTTGTTGGAATACCCAATAACGGAGTGTATAGCCCAACTATTTTTAGAGGAAATGATTACTCAGGAATTGGCGCTCAAGGAATTTTGAAAACTGCTACTGATGACAACTGGAATCTTATAGGAAATCCTTATCCATCCTCTATTGCGGTAAGTAGTTTTTTAACATTACCAGCCAATAGTAATATTCAAGGGTTTGTAAAAATCTGGACTCATGGTCAATTGCCTTTTAATTCAGTAAGTCCTTTTTATCAAAGTTATACTTCAAATTATTATCCCAATGATTATATATCTGTAAATTTGACCGCTGCCACAATTGGTCCTGGAGATTACAATATAGGTGCTGGACAAGGATTTATGGTTTTGATGAATCCAGGATTAGCAGGTTCTAGCACAGTAACTTTCAACAATGAGATGCGAAGTGCTACATTTGCTAACAATCAATTTTACAGAAATAGTAATGTTATTAAATCAACAGCAGTTACGCAGGAACAACATAGAATTTGGTTAGATTTAGTAACTCCAACAGGATCAGTAAACAGAACTGTTGTGGGCTATGTAGCTGGAGCAACACAGGATGAAGATCGTTTATATGATGCTTTTACAGATAATAAAGCTAGTCAAAATTTTTATTCCTTGATTGAAAACAAACCAATGGTTATACAAGGTAGAGCTCTGCCATTTAATGTAAATGATATAGTAACTATGGGGATTCAAATTCCTACAAACGGAATTTATACTATTGCGATTGCTGCAGTTGATGGATTGTTTACAGGGAACGGACAAAAAATTTATATCGAAGATAAATTATTAAATACAGTTCATGATTTAACTGCTTCTACATATCAATTTTCAGCAACACAAGGAATAACAAATGATCGTTTTGTATTGCGCTATACTAATGAAACATTAAGCAATACTGATTTCAATTTAAGTGAAAATGAAGTTACTGTTTTTGCATCAAATAATGAAATCAAAATAAATTCTAGTTCAGAAAACATCAAAAATTATACAGTTTATAATGTTTTAGGACAAACACTGTCAGAAAGAAATAATGTAAACACAAATCAATCTGTGGTAAGTTCTATTCAAAAAAGCAACCAAGCATTAATTGTAAAAGTCACTTTAACAAATGATCAAACTGTAATTAAGAAAATAATTTTCTAAAACTTTTAGTCACAATAACAACAAGGTTTTCAAAAAAGCTGTCTAATTAGGGCAGCTTTTTTGTTTTTCATAGAGAATCTATGATTACAGTTTTTGTTGAAAACTTATATTTATCATCTCAAAGAAAACAACTATTTTTACTAAAAATAATTACATATAAAATGAGTGCAGAAAAAGAAGCTAAATTAAAAGCATTACAGCTTACATTAGATAAATTAGATAAAACTTACGGTAAGGGAACTGTAATGAAAATGGGTGACAAAGCCGTTGAAGAAGTAGAAACTATTTCTTCAGGTTCATTGGGACTAGATTTAGCATTAGGAGTTGGTGGTTATCCACGTGGACGTGTAATTGAAATTTACGGACCAGAATCTTCTGGAAAAACAACCTTAACTTTACACGCAATAGCTGAAGCTCAAAAAGCAGGAGGAATTGCTGCATTTATAGATGCAGAACATGCTTTTGATAGAAATTATGCTGAAAAATTAGGTGTTGATATTGAAAATTTAATTATCTCTCAACCAGATAACGGAGAACAAGCATTAGAAATTGCAGAGAACCTAATTCGTTCTGGCGCAATAGATATTGTTGTTATCGACTCGGTTGCAGCTCTTACTCCAAAAAGTGAAATTGAAGGAGAAATGGGAGATTCTAAAATGGGTCTTCATGCACGACTTATGTCACAAGCTTTAAGAAAATTAACAGGAACAATAAGCAAAACAAATTGTACAGTATTTTTCATCAATCAGTTGCGTGAAAAAATTGGTGTTATGTTTGGAAATCCAGAAACAACAACGGGAGGAAATGCATTAAAATTTTATGCATCAGTTCGTTTAGATATTCGCCGTTCGACACAAATAAAAGATGGTGAAAATGTACTAGGAAATAGAACGAAAGTAAAAGTGGTAAAAAACAAAGTAGCACCACCTTTTAAAACTGCCGAATTCGATATTATGTACGGGGAAGGTGTTTCTAAAACAGGAGAAATTCTTGACCTTGCAGTAGAGTTTGAAATTATTAAAAAAGCAGGTTCTTGGTTCAGTTATGGAGACACAAAATTAGGACAAGGGCGTGATGCAGTAAAAGGATTAATAAAAGACAATCCTGAATTAGCAGATGAACTTGAAATAAAAATAAAAGATTTTATCAAAGAATCTAATAAGTAGTAAAAAAACCCAAAAGAAATTTTGGGTTTTTTTATTTTCATACGCAACCTATTTTGCGTTTTTGTATCTTACGAGTATAAATTTAATTGTTATGAAAAAATTAGGATTATTAATTATAGTTATCTTTAGTATTATTAGTTGTAATACAGATGTTCAAGGAGATAAATTTCATTTAGAATTATTGCCTATAGATAGCGCAGTTCTACCTGTGGAATTTAAAAAGGATAGCCTTTACGAGTTGCCATTTAATTATATTCGACCTAGTACGTGTCATATTTTTGAAGGGTTTTACTATGAAAAAAATTTAAATGTTAGAACAATTGCAATACAAACAAGCGTTATAGAACAAAGCAATTGTACGGCAGCAACGGTAAATCCAATCACTGAAATTTTGAAATTTAAACCAACAACAGAAACAAGTTATGTTTTTAAGCTTTGGAAGGGAACAGATGCAAATGGAGCTGATATTTTTCAAGAAATCACAATTCCAGTTGTACCATAATAAATAATTAAATTTGAGCTTATCAGCACTCATACAAGGATGTCTAGAAAAAAATACCAAGTCACAAGAACAATTATATCAGCTATACGCGGGTAAACTATTTTCTGTATGCTTGAAGTATTCGAGAAATTATGCTGAGGCTGAAGATAATTTACAAGATGGTTTTTTAATTATTTTTGATAAAATAGGGCAATATAAATTTGTAGGTTCGTTTGATGGTTGGGCAAAACGAGTAATGATAAATAACGTTTTGCAACAATACCGAAAGACTCCGTTTCTAGAACTTGTAAACGATGTTATAGATGATACACCGATAGAGATAGATGATAACAATGTGAGTCTTGACTTTTTGCTTAAAATCATTCAAGAATTACCAGACAGATACAGATTAGTGTTTAATTTATATGTCATGGACGATTATTCACACAAAGAAATATCCGAAATGCTCGGAATCACGATAGGAACGAGTAAATCTAATTTGGCAAGAGCCAAAATGTCATTAAAAGAAAAGATAGATCAATCACAAGAAAAAACATTTCCATCAGCAAAATGAGTGAAAGAAAAAATATAGAACGTTTGTTCCAAGAAAAGTTCAAGGATTTTGAAGCCACGCCTTCTTCGCAGGTTTGGGAGAACATATCAACTCAACTTGAAAAAAAGGAAAACAAAAAAAGAGTAATTCCGTTTTGGTTTAATTTAAAAGCCGCAGGAATTGCTGCTGCGCTTGTAGTGGGATTTTTTACGGCGAATAATTACACAAATACATTTAAGTTTAACAAAAGTAAAAACACAGAAAATCTAGTTTTAACAGAAAAAAATAAGACAGAAACTTTACAAAACAATCAAAATGTAAAGATTAACAATGAGATTGTTGAAAGCCCAAAAAATGAAAATTCGACGACAAATAAAGATATAGAAAAAAATATAATTTCAAGCAGAAATAATTTAGTTGTAATTAAAAACAAGAATATTTCGGCAGATAAAAATAATTCAATAGTTGATAATTCAAACAATCATAATTCGGTTGCAACCAAAGCCCAAAACAAAGATATTTCTATAAGTAGTAATCAAGATATTAAAAATGATTCGCATCAAAATAATTTTATTATTGCCAATCAAAATAACAACAATAAAGTTTCTTCCTCGAATAGGAATACAAATTTTGGCACAAAAAAACCATCAAATACAATTTTAGTTTCTTCTGAATCTAACACCAATAATAAAGAAGCTTCAAACAAATCTCCTTACGTTATTAAAAAGAGAAAATCAAATCAGAAAAATAATATAAATATTCTTGACAGCTCTAGTGAAATAGAAATTGCCAATAATTCTGAAAACAGAAGCACAAAAAATAAACATTCAAAACAATCAGTTTCAAATAAAAATAAATCTTTTATTCTTAATCAACCTTCTGAATCTTTAGTTCAAAATAATAATACTAAAAACACCAATTTTCGAACTAATTTAGAGGAAAACACTAAAGAAGAAAATATAAATTCTCTCGATGTAAACTCTAATTCTTCGATTGCAAATACAACAAATGCAAGCACAACTCTTCCAGAAATAATTACAAAAGATTCGATTATTGTTGCTGTTGTTGAAGAAAATCCTCTAGAAAAAATTCTGAAGGAAAAAGAAACTAAAGAAAAAGAAGAGAAAAAAATTGCTGAAAACACTCAAAAATGGAAAGTAAAACCCAATGTTGCGCCATTGTTTATGAGTGCGACACAAGGATCTCCAATAGACAACCAATTTGCAGACAATGCTAAAAGTTATGAGAATACTTTGAGTGTAGGTTTAGGAGTCGATTATGCGGTTTCTAAAAAGCTTTCCATCAGAACAGGAATAAATAAATTTGATTACAGTTACAACACTAATGATATTGTTTATTATGCTGATTTTGCTTCAAAAAATGCTAATTCCGTGAGTAATTTAAAAACAATAAATGTGGCATCCGATGCAAAAAATATGATTATTGAAGATAAAAACATCTCAAAATCTAAAGAAATTGCATTTCAAGCAAAAGATGAAGGATTGCTAAACCAAAAAACGGGTTATTTAGAAATCCCTGTTGAGGTTTCTTATAAATTATTAGACAAGAAATTTGGAATTCAAGTTATCACAGGATTTAGTTCTCTTTTATTAAATAAAAATGAAGTTTCTGTAATTTCATCTGGACTTACAACAATTGTTGGAGAAGCAAATAACTTGAATAAAGTACATTTTAGTACTAATATAGGATTAGGTTTCAAATACAGTTTTTGGAAATCATTTGAAGCTAATTTTGAACCAACGTTCAAATACCAACTCAATACATACAATGCTAATTCTGGTGGATTTAAACCTTATTTATTGGGATTGTATTCTGGAATAAGTTTCAAGTTTTAAGCTATGTTGCTTTAGCTTACATTTTAGTTAAGTTGTCGTTACTATACTTTGTAGTAACAAGTGGAAAAGTGCCTTGCCAAGGCACTTTTTTATTTTACAGCTTCAAAATTTATAAGCTCATCGTAAATAACATTTCTAGCCTCAGTTTTTATTGTTTTTCTATCATCTAAAGTCTTGTTTGCTGTTTCTATAAAATGTAACATTTTAGCTCTCATTTTACCAGGACTTCCACTAAAAAAAGTGTAAGAATATCTTTTTTTGTTATCAGGAAAAACTAAAGGAACAATAGGCAAATGATGCTCTATAGCCAATCTAAAAGCACCATCTTTAAACTCATCTAATACAATCGACTCATCGTCTGGAACTTTTCCTTCAGGGAAAATACAAATACTTAAGCCTTGATTAATTCGTTTTTGGGCACGAGCAAAAACTTCGGTTCTGCTTTTAGGATTGTCTCTATCAACTAAAATGCAAGTACGTTTATAAAAAAACCCGAACAAAGGTATTTTTACTAATTCTTTTTTCCCAACAAATACAAACGGATTTTTTACTACAACAAGCATCAACATAATGTCTGTCATCGATGTGTGATTAGCAATAAACATATAGCTTTTCCCAGATTCAATATCTTGTTCTTTCTCGATTTTGTAATAAAATCCCATGCCAAACAAAATGATTTTTGCCCAAATTCTTGCTAATTTAAAAAAGTAAGGATACCAAGTTTCTTTTAGTATCGAAATAAAAAGTAATGGAAACATTATTATAATAGGAACCCCCATTACAATATAAAACCAAACACGCCACAAAACCCAAAAAATAATTTTAAATAATCTCATAGCATCAAAAATAAGGAATTGCTTTATAAATTTGATAAAAGAATTAACTTTGTATGAAAATTAAAAATTAGCCACAGTATAAATGGGATTTATTCAAAATTTCTGAAAAGTCTTTTTATCACTATGGTAAAAAATAAAAAAAATGGCAAGAATACTTACAGGTATACAAAGCACAGGAACACCACATTTAGGTAACTTATTAGGCGCAATTATTCCAGCGATACAATTGTCTGCTAAACCAGAAAACGAATCATTTCTTTTTATTGCCGATTTGCATTCGATTACGCAAATAAAAGACGGAAAAACATTAAGAGAAAATACTTACAGTACAGCTTCAGCTTGGCTTGCTTGCGGTTTAGATATTAATAAAGTTATTTTTTATCGTCAGAGTGATGTACCGCAAACAGCTGAGTTGTCTTGGTATTTGAGTTGTTTTTTTCCATTTCAAAGGCTAACATTAGCGCACTCATTTAAGGATAAAGCTGATAGATTAGAAGATGTAAATGCAGGATTATTTACCTATCCAATGCTTATGGCGGCAGATATTTTACTTTATGATGCAAATATTGTTCCTGTAGGAAAAGATCAATTACAGCATATTGAAATCACACGTGATGTAGCTTCACGTTTTAACCATCAGATGGGAGAAATATTTGTTTTACCTGAAGGAAAAGTTCAAGAAGATACGATGCTTATTCCTGGGACAGATGGTCAGAAAATGAGTAAATCAAGAAATAATATTATCAATATTTTCCTTGATGACAAAGCCCTTCGCAAACAAGTTATGAGTATTGAAACCGATAGCACACCACTTGAAGAACCTAAAAACACAGAAACATGTAAGATTTTTGCTTTGTATAAATTATTAGCAAACGAAGCGCAAATTGTTCAAATGCAGGAAAATTATAAAAATGTTAATCGTGATTTTGGTTATGGTCACGCTAAACAGGCTTTCTACGAATTGATTATCGAAAAATTTTCGACAGAAAGAGAAAAGTATAATTATTATATGAATAATTTATCTGAGCTTGAAAATATTTTGAAATCTGGATCCGAAAAAGCGACTGTTGTTGCTACTGGGGTTTTGAATAGAGTTAGATTGAAATTAGGATTTGAAGTTTACTAGATTATCAAAATATATAAAAAAAATAGGGTTTTAAACCCTATTTTTTTTGATCTAATCTACATATTCATAATCCAACTTTGCGGATTTAGTTTTGTAGTATTCTGGAAAATCAAGAATTTTAAAATTGCTTTGTTAGTAAATGCATTAAAAAATACTTCACCCAAAACTTGTTTTGTCGAAACTTTATCACCTATGTGAACATATACTTTTCCTATGTTAGAATAAGTTGTGATATAATCTCCGTGACGCACTACAATAGTGGCACTTCCGTTTGGAGCCATTTGCACATTACTAACTTCTCCTGCAAACACAGAACGTGCTTTTGCACCTCGTTCTGAAGAAATTTCAATACCACTACTTTCTATCATGATCGATGGTTCTAAGAGGCTTGGTTGTCTTCCAAATTTCTTAGTCAGTAATCCTTTTTCTACTGGCCATGGCAAGCGTCCACGATTGCTCTTAAAATCGTTTGCTAATTCTTTAGCTTCAGGAGTTAATACAAACGTTGTTGTATTTGTTGTGTTACCTGCTTTTTTATTGGCTGCAGCAATAGATTCTCTAATTAATCTATCAATTTGTTTTTCTATTGCTTTAGATTCCTTTTGTTTTTTCCTGATTTCTGCAATAATTTTACTTTTATCTTTCTTAATAGAATTTAAAAGTCGCTCTTGTTCTTGCTTATCTTTTTCTAGTTGTTGTTTTTCTTTCTCACCTTCAACAATTAATTTTACTTTTTCTTGTTTTTGAGTAGAAAGTTTGTTGTTATAGCGTTCTAATTCGATGGTTTTTGCTTTTATTTCTTCACCTTGCAATTTTCTAAAACTAGAATACTGCTTCATGTATTGTGCTCTTTTGTAGGCTTGTAAGAAATTTTCGGATGAAAGTAAAAACATCGCTTTGCTTTGCTCAGATCTGCTTTTGTATGACTTGACAATCATTTTTGCATAATCTTCTTTTAGAATTTTTAAATCTTTATTTAGCTTATTTACATTAATTTGATTAATGTACATACTATTTCCTAAAACCTTGGCTTGTTTTGCTGTTGTGTTAATCAGTTTTTGTTGCAAATTAATTTTTGCAGTTTGTTGCACCACAACTTTTACCACCGATTTTTCTTTCGTTTTCTGACTTTGCAACAACCTTTCCTGTGCTCTAATTTCTTCTTGCAATCGTTCTTTCTGCTCTTCGAGTTTTCGTTGTCTTTCTTCTTCCTGTCCCCAAGAGAGAGAAGTTGAGAGGATTAGCAGAAAACAAATAATATATTTTAACATCCTAAAATTGTATCTAATTATTATAATTTGATTTGATCGTAGCCACCTGGAACGCTATACGGAAATGTTAAATCTTCGTTGAATGTAGCGTTTTTATATTCGATAGTAATATTAGTGGTTTTATTATCTTGATTTGCAAAAATAAGAAGTTCTCCTGGTAAAACACATTCTGGATACAAATTATAATTAGAATAATTAACCATCATTTTTCTTTCCGGTGTTTTTTGAATAATCTCTTGACGCTTTAACCAAAAAGAATTTATATCAAAAACGTAACCTTTATTGAAATTTTCTTCTGATGTTTCTTCTAATTTAGGAGATCCTTCTTCCATAGAAAGCGAATAATTTCCTTTAGATAAATCGTCGATAGCTTGACCTAGTAACATATTTTGAGCTTTCTGAAAATCTAAATCTGTTCCTAACAAGTTGCTTAATGTATTATAATCTCCTTCAAAAAATTTACCACCTATTTTTTCGTAATAGCGAACTTGAGTAGGTGTAATTATGGCTTTTGCCATGGTAATCCCTATCATTTTTATACTAACAAGAATAATTTCGTCCTTTTTTATTCTTATATCTGCAGAAAAACTTAATGATTGTTTTTCATCTGCATAATCGATATTTGCCTTGATATATGCTGTTTTAAAATCACGTTTTATAGCATAATGGTTTTTTATAATATTCGAAACTGTCGCCGTAGTTCCTGATGTTACAGGCTGTGGCGCAATTATTTTTTGCTTCGACTTGCAAGACAATAAAGCTAAAACTAATAAAAAAGGGATTATTCTACGCATTATTTTTGTTTTGTTTTTAGATTGCTGGCTCTAGCCAAATATTGATCACTTTTTTGGTTATTTCCAAGCCCTTTTGAAGCTTCGGCCAATTGATTAAGAAAATCAATTTCCAGATCTACATTATCTATTATATAATCAAGTCCAGATTCTAGAAAAGCATTTGCTTTTTTATACTTTTTTAATTGATTTGATACTTTCCCAGCAAAAAAATAATATTCTGGCTGGTTGGGAAAAGTGTCTATTAGTTCTGAAGCTTTGGTTTCTAAAATTTCAAATTTACTGTTTTCTTCATATGAAGCTAACAAGAATAAATTTGTTTCTAAATCGGTATTTGATGCTTTTTCTAGGTTTTTTATAGCCAAATCCCAATTTCTCTTTTTATAATAAAACTTGCCAATTTCTTTATAAACATTAAATTCTGAATCATTTTCAAAATAGGCTGTTGCCTTGTTTAGTTCAGTCTCGAAAGTTGGATTTTTTAATGCAAAAATGAGAAACTCATTATACATTCTGTATTTAACTTTTTTATCTATTTTAGAGCTATTTAAAACCATTTCTAAAGATTTTACAGCGCTATTCCCGTCATTATTATTAATGTGATATTTGTATAAAAAAACCTGTGCCCAAGTCGAATTTGGAATATTTTTTTCTAATTTTTGAGCAACTTGAAACGCTTTTTCTTCCTGATTATTATCAGTATACATATAAATTAGAGAAAGGTAATTTTCTTCATTATCAGGTGATTGCTCTATAGCTTTCTCTAATGTGTTTTTATCCGACGAATTTATTTTAGTTTGGGAAGTGATTTGTAAACGATATCTATCTCTAAGTTCCGTGTTGCCTACGTTTTCGTCTAACTCATTAATTAGTACTAAAGCTTTATCAAACTGTTGCGTGTACATATAAAGAGATACTAGGTCTTCTTTATATTTTTTGTCTAACGGAATTATTTTTTGTACAATACTTAATGCTTGATTATAATTTTTAGTTTGATAATATATTTCATACAAATCGATCAAATACCATTTATTTTTTGTGTCGAGTTGTGTTGCTTTTGCAAAAGCTTGCTCGGCATTTTGATAGTCTTTCTGAAAAAAATAATTTTTACCTAATTCATGATAAATTACGGCATTATCTGGTTGAATTTTAATACATTTTTCGAGAGAAACAATTGCTTTATCATAATTTTCTATCCCTTTTTGAATAAGTGACTCGTAATAAGATTCTTGAAAATCATCTTTTTCTAATGCTACGTCTTCTGGTTGGGTTTGTGCCAATACGTTTGCAGAAATGATACACATTCCGAAAATAAACCATTTTATATTTGACACTTTTTTATTCATATTTTTATTCTAAAATCGAATAATCTCCAATACTTATACTTGTAAAATTACCATCAAAAGTAGCATGATTTCCTATCATGGCATTGTCTAATTTGGCATTTTTTATATGTACATGAGTTTGTACTAAACTGTTTTTAATTTTTGTGTTATGTAAATGAGTTCCTTTTCCTATAGATACATATGGTCCAACAATAGAATCTATTAAGACCACATCATCTCCTATAAAACATGGTGGAATAATTGTTGAATTTTCTATACGAATATCTGGAGCAATAAGATTTTCACCATCAATATCTAAAAAATGAAGCATTCTAGAGTTGGTTTCTACCGTTACGTTTTTATTTCCACAATCCATCCATTCGTCCACTTTACCAGGTACAAATTTCATGCCTTTTTGTTTCATGTTCTCTAATCCGTCTGTTAGTTGGTATTCACCACCTTTTACAACGTTATTATCCAGTAAATATTGTAATTCCGAACGCAATGCTTCACCAGATTTAAAATAATAAATTCCGATAATCGCCAGATCGGAAATAAATTCTTTTGGTTTTTCAACAAAATCGACAATCTGATTGTTTTCATTAAGTTGTACTACGCCAAAAGCACTCGGATCTTCCACTTGTTTTACCCAAATTACAGAATCTGCAGAAGTGTCTAGGGTAAAATCTGCTCTAAAAAGAGTATCGGCATAAGCCACAACGATAGGTCCAGTCATAGAATCCTTAGCACACATAATAGCATGAGCAGTCCCTAAAGCTTCATTTTGGTAATAGATGGTACCTTTTGATCCTAATTTTTCGGCAATTGCTATTAAATCTTGTTCTACTTGTTTGCCAAAATCTTCGTGAATAATAAATGCTATTTCATCTATTTTTTGATTGATAACACCTGCAATATCTTCGACCAAACGATGTACGATTGGTTTTCCTGCAATAGGGATTAATGGTTTTGGGATTGTAAGTGTATGTGGGCGAAGGCGTGAACCACGACCAGCCATTGGTACTATTATTTTCATGTTTATATTGAAAGATTTAAGGATTGAAAGATTTAAAAATTAATAATTATAATCTTTAAATTTTTTAATCTTTGAATTATTAAATTTTATTTTACTCCTGTACTACCGAAACCACCTTCTCCGCGAGATGTTTCTGATAAATCTTGAACTTCGATCCACTCTGCACGTTCGTGTTTGGCGATAATGAGTTGCGCGATTCGTTCACCGTTTTCGATTACAAAGGCTTCATTGGATAAATTTACTAAAATTACTCCAATTTCACCACGATAATCTGCATCGACTGTTCCGGGTGAATTGAGAACTGTAATTCCTTTTTTGAATGCCAATCCGCTGCGTGGTCGTACTTGTGCTTCGAAACCTATAGGTAACTCGATAAAAAGGCCTGTTTTTACAAGTGTTCTTTCGAGTGGCTGTAAGGTTATAGGTTCTTGAATGTTGGCACGTAAATCCATTCCTGCCGAAGCGATGGTTTCATAATTAGGTAATTCGTGTTGGGATTTGTTGATTATTTTTATTTGCATTTGTCTAAAATTTCTAAGGTTTTGAGGCTCTAAGGTACTGAGGTTTTTGTTAATACTAAAATGCCCTAGCCCCGATAGTAGTGAAAATCCTTTTCATTTTTTTCTTTAGAAAACAAAAAGATTGTAACGGATAGCGGGAATAGCTTCTAATTTTTATTTTCTTTTTAATATTCTTATTAAGGTTTCTTTTTCGCTAAAATAAATAAAATACAAGAATATTAATATGATTCCTATTTTTATAAAATAATTCTCTCGAATATATGGAATATAAAAAGAAATTGCAGAAAATACAACACTTAAGATTAAATATCCGAAGATTCGTTTCATATCATACGGGATTGGATATTGGTTTTTCCCCAGTGAATAGGAAATAAGCATCATACTTCCGTAAGCTGCAATGGTTGCAATTGCGGAGCCGTAATAACTCATTGTTGGGATAAGCAAGAAGTTTAGTAATAATGTTACTCCTGCACCAACTACCGAAATGTAAGCGCCGATTTTTGTCTTATCGATTAATTTGTACCAAACTGATAAATTAGTGTAAATGCCTAGAAAAAAGTTGGCAAAAACAATTAGGGGAACAACACTCATTGCTTGCCAATAATTTGGGTTTGGGATAAGAAATATTTTTAATAAATCTGCAAAAACGATTACTACTAATGAGATAAAAGAGCCAAAAATCACAAAATATTTAGTTATCGTGGCATAGGTTTGGGGCGCATTCTCATTGCTTGCATGACTAAAGAAAAACGGCTCGATTCCCATAGTGTATGCCGTTCGGAATAAAACCATAAATAATCCGAGTTTGTAACATGCGGCATAAGTACCAACTTCTGATTCGGCAATGTTAGATGGCAGCAGTTTTCCTAGTAATATTTTATCTAAATGTTCATTGATAGCAAAAGCAATTCCGGCGATGAGAATGGGTAGGCCATAGTTCATCATTCGTTTCCAAAGCGCCTTATCTATTTTCCAATTTATATTAATGTAATCTTGGGAGAGAATTATAAATGTGAGTAAACTTGCTATGATGTTTGCTATAAAAACATATCCTATTTGGAAATTTTCTCTGTAAATAGTCGCAAAAAATCCATCCGGATTAGATTGAGCCATTTTTGGTAAATACAGTAAAAAGAAAAAGTTTAATGCTAGGTTTACTACTACGTTTCCAATTTTTATTATGGCATATTTAATAGGTCTTTGGTTGGCCCTAAGTTTTGAAAAAGGAATTACAACTAGCGCATCCAAAACTAAAATCCAAACCGAGTAAGTAATATATTGCACATCTACTTTTGTAAAATACGCAATAGAATCTCTAAATAATAAAGCTAAGAAAAGAAAGGCTATCGAACTCCAAAAAATAGAAATTGTAGAAGTTGCAATTACTTTTTTCTTATCGGTTTCTGAATTATAAAATCTAAAAAAAGCAGTTTCAAAACCGTAAGAAAGAATTACGTTTAGGAAAACCATATAGGCCATTACGATGGTTAAAACACCATATTCTGCTGGGTTTGACATTACACTTGGATTAGTGTAAAGTCGTACTAAAAAAAAACTTAACATTCTCGGAAGCACCATGGCTAGACCGTAAATGGCAGTTTGCTTAAAAAGATTTTTATATAAACTCAAAGTAAATAGTTAATTTAAGGAACAAAAATAACTAATTTCTTGGTCTTGCCGATGGATACATGAGCATTTCTTTTTCTTCAATTTTCGAAATTTTATAATACCTTTTTTTGTTTTTATAGGTGTATTCTAAAATCGCTTCATTTTCAGAAATTGGAAATGGTGTTTTTATTATTTCTTCTTTTTGAGAAATATTTGCATCATCAGTAATCTCATTTTGTATTCTTCGGTTTATATTTCTGGTCAGATTTGCAAAAAAAACATTATCAGTTAATTTAGTTATTTTCCCTTTATTATTTCTAAAATACAATTGGTTTAAAACAAAGTCTTTAGATAATTTTTCTGTAAATTCGATAGTAAAATTTGTTCCACCGCCTCCACCTTGTACTCCAGCCACCCAATTTTGATAATATGCTTTCTGTATTTTAGTGTCAAAATATTTTGAAATTACTATTTGTGAGAAACATGATGTGATGCCGCTTAAAAAGAATAGTAGTATGATTACATTTTTTTTCATTTTAATAGAATTTGAAGATACTTAGATAAAGGTATAACAAAAAATATACCGAAAGTTGTTTTAGGTTAATCCTTCTTCATCTAGAATTTTTACAAAATGAAAACCTTTTGGTCCATAACCTTGGTTATAAAAGAAGCGATGTGCTGTAAAATTGTGCGTATATGCATCGAGAACAATATTTGTACAACCTAAATCTAAAGCTTTTTGGTTTACATAATCTGTAAGCATTTTTCCAATTCCTTTTGAGCGATAATCTGGATGAACAATAAAATTATCGATTTCTAAATATTTTCCAGACCAAAGTTTTATACCAAACCAACAGCCTGTTATACCAATACACTTTTCATTATCAAAAACGGCAATTTGAGTATAATTATGAGGAATCATTTCCTGAAGATACGATTCATATTTCTCGATAGTAAGTTTTGGATACAAAAATTGCATGGTCTCAAATTGAGAAAGCATTTCCTGAATTGATGTGAGTTCTTTAGTTTGCAATGTATCTTAAAATTAGTTTAGTAAAATTACACAAAAAGATAATTAATCCTTTAAGAATTTATAATCAATAAATTACTTTTGTTTATCTTTCAATATAAAGATATATATTACATTTTTTTAAAATATGAAACCTTATTCAGAAATATTACAACTTGTAAATTCTTACCACGAACTTGGTGAAACAATCCAAGCGGCTAATTTTGTAGTGGAAGAATATGGAATAAAACATCCAAACTTTGAAGGTTTTGAATTGCGAGAAAAAGCAAAAGCCGATTATATTCTAATGACTACCGAAGGTACTTTTGGCTTACCACAAATTATTAGAATTCCAGAAAATACATTTGAATTTGAATTTATACTAATGCTTAACCTCATTGCTCACGAAATGGTTCATGTGGGCCAGAAAGTACCTGGAAGTTTTGTTGATGATAGAAACGAAAGAGAATGGCAAGCTTATTACGAAATGCTTTTTCATAAAAAATATCCACAAATTCCAGATGTTCCCAAACACCAACAATTATTTTTTGCGGGCAAAGCATTAAGTTATTACGCGAAAATGGGAGAAAACTCTGATTTACAAGTAAAATATGCTGTACAAAAAAAAGAAGTAGATACCTTTGTAACTTCATTATCGTAATAATTTTTTTGTATAACATTTATGAGAAGTAAAAAACAAAAGTTTTTTCTGTTCCTTAAAATTCTAATTATATTCTTACTATTTTCTATAGCTGGAATTTACTTTTTTCGTGATGTTTTGTTACAAAAAGTAATTGCAAAAGCGACTTCGAAATTTGAAACCAATTATAATTGTAATTTTTTTGTACAAAAAGCCCGCTTCGATGGTATTTCGAGTATTGAACTTAACAATATTATTTTAGTACCTAAAGAAGCAGACACACTTTTTTCTATTGAAAAAGTAAAAACAAAAATCAACTTATTTCAACTCATTACTGGTGATATTCAGTTGCAAAATCTTGAAGTAAAAAATGGGTTTATTCAACTGGTAAAAAACGAAAAAGGTCGCAATTTCGATGCTTTTCTTAAAAAAGAAAAAAATAACGATGTTAATGAAAAAAAGAACTATGCAAAATTAGCTTATCGATTATTATCCAAAGCGCTAAACTTAGTTCCAACCGAAATGCAACTCGAAAATGTATCATTACGAATGAATGATTTGGGAATTAAAGTAAACATACAATTACCTAAATTACAATTAAAAAACCACCAATTACAAACCAATATTAATGTTACAGAAAACGAATTTTCTCAAACATGGAATATTTCTGGATTTGTAGATCCTAGAGCCAAAAAAGCGGATGTAAGAATTTATAATAATGATACCTCAAAAATAGAATTGCCCTATATTTATAAACGTTTTGGGTTTAAATCTAGTTTCAAAAACGTTAATCTAAAATTGGACAAATTCGATTTAGAAAGCAACGAGCTTCATCTTGACGGATTGGTTTCGGTAGAAGATTTTACTATTAATCATCCTAAAATTTCGAAAAAAGATGTACTCTTAAAAACAGCTAGTTTCGATTATCATTTTTTACTAGGAAGCAATTTTGTATCAATAGATAGCACTTCGTCGGCACAAATAAACAACATCAAATTACAGCCTTTTGCGGAATATAACACTGAGGAAGACACCATTTATAAACTTAAAGTTTTGATTCCAAAAATGAAAGCTCAAGATTTTATTTCTTCACTTCCTGATGGATTATTTACCCATTTTACAGGAATGGAAACAGAAGGAAATTTTGATTATAAACTCAATTTCAAATACAATAAAAACAAACCAAACGCCTTAGTTTTTGAGAGTAAACTAAACAAAGAAAATCTTAAAATTGTAAAATATGGCGAAGCCAATTTAAACAAACTAAACGGAGAATTTGTATATCGCGCTATCGAAAATAATGTGCTTCAACGCCCTATTTTAGTTGGTGATTCTAATCCTAATTTTACGTCTTTAGAACAAATTTCGCCTTACCTTCAAAAATGTGTACTCACGTCTGAAGATCCTTCATTTTTTTCTCATCACGGATTTATTAATGAGGCTTTCAAACAATCGATAACTAAAAATATTAGAACAAAAAAATTCTCTCGTGGTGCCAGCACTATTAGTATGCAATTGGTGAAAAATGTTTTTTTGACTCGTGAGAAAACATTATCCCGAAAATTGGAAGAAATTTTATTAGTTTACTTATTAGAAAATAATCGAATTGCAAGCAAAGAACGCATGCTCGAAGTTTATTTTAACGTGATAGAATGGGGACCAAATGTATATGGAATTGGAGAAGCATCCGCTTTTTATTTTCAGAAAAAACCAATAGATTTAAATTTAAAAGAATGTTTGTTTCTAGCATCGATTGTGCCTAAACCTAAAAAATTTATGTACCAGTTTGATGATGAAGGAAAACTAAAATCCTTTGCAGACAAACACGAAGAATTTATGAGCAAACTCATGTTGCGTCGAGGATTATTAACGGCAGAAGACACCATTGGACAACAAATTCCTATTTCTATTTCGGGTCGTGCAAGAATGCACATGAAGTTTAAAGTGCAAGATTCTATTGCAGTAGATTCTCTTTTTACCGATTTTGATTTTAATTAATTTCATTGCCTTCCCAACCTTTTGTATAAAAAAGAACTCTATACAAGTATAAATATATTCTGTTATGAAATCAAAGATTCACGAATTCCGAAAAAAAACAATTAAAATCGACATGAGTAAAAAAATAATTCTAATTTTTACTCTTTTGGTTTCGGCAATATCATTTGCGCAGAAACCTATTTTTACTTCTGCCAAAGTAAAGTCGGCAACCGTATATTTTAATGCGGCCGAAATTTCACAAAGCGCAAACGTCCTGTTACCTTCTGGAACGAGCGAAATTGTGGTAAAAAATGTTGCTAATTATTTGAATGAAAACTCAGTTCAAATTGGTGCGCCATCATCGTTAACCGTGCTTTCGGTACAATTTACAAACGATTATATATCAGAATACGATATTGATGAAAATTCACCAGCGATTAAGAAAGTAAAAGACAGTATTGTTTTGGTTCAAAAAGAACTAAATCGGGTTATCAATTCCCGCAATTCCGAAAGTAAAACGATAGAGTTATTAGATAAAAACCAACAAGTTTTTGGTCAAAATTCTGGGTTGAGCGTAATTGAATTGACTAAAATGGTCGATTATTACAAATCGAAACGAACTGAAATTAGCAATACTATAAACACGCTTGAAGAAAAAGAAAAAAAGCTAAACGAGTTAATCACAAAACTGAATAACAAACTCGAAATCGATACGACTAAAGAAGAAAAAAACTCATCGGGAAAATTAGTCTTACAGGTTATGAATACGACTGCTGGAAATGTTCCTTTAGAAATTTCGTATGTAACAAATAATGCTTCGTGGTCGCCATTTTATGATTTGAGAGCTGACAATGTTACTTCTCCAATAAATATGATGTACAAAGCTCAAGTGGTTCAAAACACAGGAATCGATTGGAAAAAAGTAAAACTAACATTGTCTTCCGGAAATCCAAACCAGAACAATCAAGCGCCAATTTTAAGTTCATGGTTTTTACAGTACAATCAACCATATCCAGTTGCTGCAATGAATGATTATAAAAGTAACGAATTACAAGAAGTTGTGATAACTGGCTCAGCTGGAATTAAAAGAAAAAAAGATAATGCTTCATCAATTTCAGATTATACAACCATCAACGAAAATCAATTGAACGTTTCTTTTGATATAGACATTCCTTACGATATTTTATCTAACGGAAAAGCACATAGTGTGGCACTAAAAGAAATAAAACTTCCTGCTTCATATAAATATTATGCAGCACCAAGAGTAGAAAAAGAAGCTTTTTTACTAGCTGAAATTGCCGATTATTCGAAATATAATTTATTGCCTGGAGAAGCCAATATTATTTTTGAAGGGATGTATGTGGGGAAAACAATGATAAATCCGAGTCAAACTTCCGATACTTTAAATTTGAGTATGGGACGAGATAAAAAAGTAGCTATCAAACGTGAAAAAGTAGTCGATAAATCTGGAACTAAATTTTTGTCTTCTAAAAAAGAACAAACTTTTACTTACGATATCACAGTAAGAAACAACAAAAAAGAAGCTATCGTGATGTTGCTAAAAGACCAATACCCGTTAAGTTCTGACAAAGAAATAGAAATCGAATTACTTCAAAAAGATGGCGCCAAAACCAATCTTGAAACTGGAATTTTAACTTGGGATTTAGAGTTAAAACCGAATGAAACCAAGAAGATAAGGATTAGTTATTTAGTTAAATATCCTAAAGATAAAATCATTGGTAATTTGTAATAATAAAAAATCCCATCTCAGTCGAGATGGGATTTTTTATTTTGGAATTACTATTACCAGATCTTCACACGATTCTCTGGTTTAACATATAGTTTATCTCCTTCTTTAATATCGAATGCTTTATAAAAAGTATCAAGATTTGTAAGTGGTACATAAGCTCTGTACATTCCTGGAGAATGTGGATCGGTTTTCACTTGATTTTTAATTGCCTCATCTCTCATTTTCGATCTCCAAATGGTTGCCCAAGAGATGAACAATCTTTGTTCTGGGGTATAACCATCTATAAGCCCTGGATTTCCATTTTGTTTTAGATACAATTGAAGACCATCATAAGCCGCATTTATTCCGCCTAAATCTCCAATATTTTCACCAAGTGTAAATTTACCATCTACATGTGTTCCTGGTAAAGGTTCTAAGGCGCTATATTCGTCTGCTAATGCACCACCAAGTCCTGTAAATTGTTTTAAATCGTCTTCTGTCCACCAGTCAACTAAGTTTCCGTCTGCATTATATCTTGCACCAGAATCATCAAATCCGTGAGAGATCTCGTGTCCTATTACAGCTCCTATTCCACCATAATTTACAGCTTCATCAGCTTTATAATCATAAAAAGGTGGTTGTAAAATAGCTGCTGGGAAAACAATCTCATTATAGGCAGGATTGTAATATGCATTTACTGTTTGTGGCGACATTCCCCATGTTGTTTTATCAACAGGTTTTTTTAAGTCTGCAATGTTTTCATCAAAATTCCAACGAGAAACATTTTTTATATTTTCATAATAAGTTCCGCCTTCTGATATTGGTTTTACATTTAATTTAGAATAATCCTTCCATTTGTCTGGATAACCAATTTTGATGGTTACTTTGTGGAGTTTTTCGACAGCTTTAATTTTGGTTTCGGCAGACATCCAAGTCAAATTGTTTATTCTATTTTCGTAAGCTAAAATAACATTGTCAATCATTGCTTTAGCCTTAGCTTTAGCTTCTGCTGGAAATTTTTTCTCTACATATAATTTACCTAATGCTTCACCAACAGTCCCGTTTACAACTTGTAACGCTCTTTCGTTTCTAGGGCGTTGTTTTTTTGCACCTTGCAATGTTTTGCTATAAAATTCCCAATTTGCTTTTTCTATTTCATCAGATAAAAGTCCTGTCGATTTTCTTAATAAAGTCCAACGCATATAAGCTTTTAGATCTTCTATATTGGAATCTTTAAAAATAGTTTCTAATGCAGTAATGTATTTTGGTTGAGATACAACAATCGATTCTAAATTAGTTAAACCAACTCCATCTAAATATTTTTTCCAATTTATAGAAGGTGTTAGTTTTTGTAATTCTACAACAGTCATTGGGTTGTAAGTTTTTCTATCATCACGAAGTTCAACTCTATCAAATCTTGGTTTTGACATAGCTATCTCTAAGGCTAATATTTTATCTGCATCTAATTTAGCTTGAGCTGGATTAGTACCTAAGAATTGTAGCATTCTTGTAACGTGCTGAACATATTTTTCACGTTTTTCTTTAGAATCTTTGTCGTCAGAAACATAATATTCTCTGTCTGGCAAACCTAAGCTACCAAGTCCAAGGTATACCACATTTTTATTACTATCTTTCGCATCAGCTCCAACACCAATTCCGTAAAATCCAATTCCGCCAACAGGCTCCATTTCGATAAGTAAATTATTTACATCTTGAACTGTTTTTATTGCATCAATCTTTGCTAAATAAGGTTTTATTGGTTTTATTCCAAGTTTATTTCTTGAAATAGTATCCATGTAAGTTTGATAAACACTTACTGATTTTGCTTGATCTGATTTTGGATTTAGTTTTTTGTCAGCTGCAGCTTCTTTCAAAATCGCTAAAGCATCTTTGTCGGTATTCTGACGCAATTCATCAAAACTTCCCCAACGTGTTTTGTCAGCTGGGATTTCTGTTTTGTCATACCAAGTCCCATTTACAAAACGGAAAAAATCATTTCCTGGTTTTACATTTTTATCCATCAAATCTAGATTGATTCCCGGATTTTTGGGCTTGCTTTCTTGTGCTTTACTAGTCAAGCTAATTAGTGAAAAAACCGCTAATGAACCAGCGGTTATAAAAGTTTTTTTCATGATTAATTTTTTATTATTCTTTTTACTATGTTCTGATTTTCTGATGATATTTTTACAAAATAAATCCCACTTGAGACATTTTTCATATCTAAAATAGATTGTGAATTTGCATTTGAAAAATTATTGAGTGATAATATAATTTTTCCCATAACATCATAAACTTCTACTTTATCAATAGCTCTGTTTCCTGTAGAGACTGTAAATAATCCTGTTGATGGATTTGGATAAATGGCAATATTTTTTAATTCAAAATTTTGTGATGCAAGAGTTCCTTCAATAATAAAATCATCTACCACGACACCTAGTTGGTTGGCAGAATCATCTGAATGAAAAACTATTCTAAAAATAACATTCGATTGGCCTACTAAACTGGTTAGTGGGTATGAATATAATTTTAAAGTGGTATCTGTTCCTGTCCATTGCCCTCCAGGACAGTTATTACAATCTGTTCCTGAAGTTGCTGGGGTTCTATTACTATTATACCAAGTTGGCCCTTGTGTACCCAATAAACTCCATGTCTGACCTAGATTTGTAGAATATTGTACATAAACAACATCCCAATTATTTTCTAAATCGAAAGCTAATTTAAATTTTATAAAAGGATTAACAGCACTTGTAAGATCGTAACATTGAGAATATAAATACGATTTAGTTACATCTGGATAATTCCCTGTAAAATTTGTAGTATAAACATTGTTTCCAGGAGTGGCAAGGACACCGTTTGTGTTTATACCTCGTTGCCATTGGCTTGTTGCTGAACCATCATTAAATGTAAGTAAATTGTTGCCAGCTGTTTCAAAAGTATTTAAAACACCTATTGTCCCTGAGTCATTTACATAAAAAGGAGTAACACCTGTATTATTATCTGAATAGGCATCACTTGTTATAGTAGATGTTACGGTTAAATTATATACACCTTTAGCACTAACAGTTAAACTAGGTAAAATAATATTTTGTGAAGCCCCAGAGATAATTGTCCCAGTCCAAATATAATTTTGTGGAGATGCATTATAACCATAAGTTATATTTACTGATGATATAGAATTTGTTCCGTTGTTTTTTACCGTTATTTCCGGAGAAACTGAAGTGCCACAGTTTATATTTAGGGTCGGCGCATTAACTGATACTAACTTAACATCATTTGTAGGAACTTCAACAGGTATTGGAGATTGCCAAATACCTCTTCCATATGTTGCAGCAGTGATAATATTATCTTCTAAATTGATTTCTAAATCTGAAACAGAAACATTTGGTAAGTTAGCTTCAAATGGTTCCCATTGCGTCATAGAATCATCTCTGTAATAAACCCCTAATGATGTCCCAATGTAAAGTGGGTTAAGTGTATGTCTTCCTTGATGTCTAATTACATTTTTAGCTATTGCAGGTAGATTTGTTGAGAAAGAAGTAAAAGCTGTTCCTCCATTAGTTGATTTTAAAGCAAGTCCTCCTGTTCCTGAAGTAGTAAGATAAATAATGCTGCTATTAGAACTGTTAACACAAATTGAAGTAATACTTGAAGATGCAGTATAAGTGTTTGTAAATGTTATCCCTTTGTCGGTACTTTTGTATAAACGAGTTCCATTCGATACAAACATATTATTATCGTTACTTGGGTCAATAGCAATTAATTCGACATCTCCAGTTCCAATTGTTCCTGTAGATTGTTGCGCCCAGACAGATCCGTTTAATTTATATAAGCGAGAATATCCTGCAAACACTTCTCCTGCGGCATTTATAGCCATTGGAGTTACCCAATTTCCACCATCGTCATTAGTACCTGTTTCTGCAGCTGGTGCCCCAACACCTGCGGCATTTGAGTTACCCGCATCAGCACTTATGTACATGCTACTTCCAAATTGGATAAAACCATAAAATTTATTACTGTTTGTAGGGTCTACACCAGTATCCATTCCATCAGCACCATAATAATTTTTCCAAGTATTACTACTGTAAGCATGTCCTCCATTATCTTGAAGTCCACCTACCATTTTTCCTGCAGATTGCTTAGATACTGCTATTTTATAAAATTGACTAATTTGTAAACCAGCTGTTAAACTACTAAAAGAAGTAGCATTATTAGAAGACATATAAACACCTCCATCTGATCCTACATATAATTTAGTTCCAAAACAACCTAAAAAATGAATATCAGCGTGAGTATAAGTTGAAGACGAAGGAGAGCTCCAGTTATTTACTTTAGTCATTGTTGTTCCGCCATCGACAGATTTCCAAATATTTAAACAACCAGTATAAATTTCATCAGCATTTGTAGCAGATGCTGCCAATGCCAAATCATATCCTGATTGTTGGGATTCAAAGACATCTGAAGCAGGGGTGCCAACAGATTTTCTATTAAAACTAGTTCCTCCATTCGTTGATAAATATACCCCTTGAAATCCATAATATGGAGGAGTTGCTGCTGTATTAGGAGAGTCTGCGCTTAAAATGTAAATATAATTTGCATTTGCGGGTGTAACATCTAATAATAATCTATTAGAACTAGCGGGTAAACCAGTGGCTATGTTTGTAAAACTAGATCCTGTATTGGTAGATTTATAAAATTCAAAATCACTTACCGCATACATATTAGTTGGATCACTTGGCTTAAGCCTTATCGATCCTTTAGAAAAATTTCCTACTTGAACATTTGTCCAAGTAGTACCACCATTAATTGTCTTCCAAATTCCAGAATTTGTAGCACACCACAAAATTTGATTATTCGTTGGGTGTATTAGAATATCCCCTGCTATAGTTGCTCCGGTCATTGCACCTGTAACAGTCCAAGTTACTCCTCCGTCTGTAGATTTGTAAATGCCAACAAAAGCAGTATCCCCACCATCTTTATCGCCAGTTGCAATGTATATAGTGTTTGAGTTAGAATAATCTATTGCAATTCCCGAAATGCCTATTTGTGGCAAATTATCTGTAAGTGGTATCCACGAAATACCGAGATTTGTCGATTTCCAAATTCCTCCCGCTGGCGAGCCAACATATATTGTATTTGCATTTGATGGGTCAACACAAATAGCTTGAACTCGTCCTTGTCCAGATGACCAGGAACCAGTGTTTGTGTGTGTAAGTGGTCCAATTGGGATCCAGTTACTTACAGGTAAACTTACAGCTAATTTATTGTTTTTTAATCCTTTTTTTTGTTGCCAAACGGCCATAAATTCCTCGGGAGAAATTATTTTTCCGTCCTCTTTCACAAGGTTTTTCCAATAATTTTCCCACCGCTTAAATGGTTTATAACCACACCCTTTTTCTGAATGATCTTTATCTTTCCAATACTCATTAAATGAATTAACAATAGCATCAAAAGTAATTTCTTGTCCGTCTTGTAAAGTCTTTTCTTGCATCCAAGGAAAGCTTGGACTAAACTGCGCATTTACATCAATAAAAAAAGATAATGCAACAAGTAAGTATATTTTTTTCATTTTGTTATGTGTTTTGTCAAAAATAGCAAGTTTTTTTCATTTTTCTGCTTTTTTAACATTGATTTTAAAATTGTTTTTGACTTTGATAGACATGATATTTTGTATTTTTGCAAGAAAAAATTATTGTATGCTTAATTTTTTGCGAAAATTTAAAACCTTATTTATTGTTCTGTCGATTTTATCAGTAATTATAATCTGGTTATTTTATAATGTATTAAATCGTAAAACACTTCCTGTTTTTACACCATCGATGGTAAATCCTGAGTTGGTCGATTCGACAATTCAATATGTTGCTAATAAACACACCATTGCTGATTTTGCTTTTACCAATCAAAACGGGAAAACAATTACCCAAAAAGATTATGCGGGTAAAATTTATGTAGCAGATTTCTTTTTTACCACTTGTGGAACAATTTGCCCAATGATGACCGATAATATGGTTTGGTTACAAGATCAGATAAAAGACAATCCTAAAGTTATGCTTCTTTCTCATTCGGTAACGCCAGATATAGATAGTGTTTCTGTGCTAAAAGATTATGCCAAAAGAAAAGGGGTTATTGATGCAAAATGGAATCTTGTCACAGGAAATAAAAAAGACATTTATTATATCGCCAGAAAATCTTATTTGGCCGTAAAAACAGGAAAGCCTTCTGAATTATATGATATGGTACATACCGAAAATTTTGTTTTAGTTGATGATAAAAGAAGGGTTCGAGGTTTTTATGATGGTACAAAAAGAGAAGAAGTCAAGAAACTTTTGGTAGATATTAATTGGCTTATCGAAGATCAAAAACAGTAGATTTTATCCAAAATGCTATAAAGATGATTTTTATCATATTTAGTAGAATTATTATTGTTATTTTTGTAATCTTAATTCAATCTAAATAAGTGAAAGTAAGTTTAGCTCAATTACAACGAGGCCAAAAAGGTATAATCCAAGATTTTAACATCGATTTAATTCCATTAAAGTTATTAGAAATGGGTTGTTTGCCTGGTAATGAAGTACAACTACTTCAAACAGCTCCTTTTGGAGACCCTTTGTATTTGACTATAAATGATTGCCATCTTGCTATTAGATTAGAAACCGCTTCTATTATAGAGGTAGAAATCTCTAAAGAAAACCAACTATAATGAAAGTCGGTAACATTAACATTGCTTTAATAGGTAATCCAAATACGGGTAAAACCTCAGTATTTAACCAGCTTACTGGCTTGAATCAGCAAGTAGGAAACTATCCAGGAATTACTGTCGAAAAAAAACAAGGTGTTTGCAAATTATCTTCAAATCTTAAAGCAACTATTCTCGATTTACCAGGAACTTATAGCTTAAATGCTAGTTCGCTCGACGAAAATGTTGTTATCGAATTGCTTTTAAATAAAAACGACAAAGATTATCCAGATGTGGCTATTGTAGTTACCGAAGTCGAAAATTTAAAACGAAACTTATTACTTTTTACCCAAATAAAAGATTTAGAGATTCCGACTATTCTTGTCATTAATATGTCTGATAGAATGTCATATAAAGGAATTTCGTTAGATATTCCATATTTAGAAAATCAATTAAAAACTAAAATTGCACTTGTAAGTTCTCGTAAAGGTGAAGGTATTGATGATTTGAAAAACTTAATCATCAATTACAGAAGCATCACAACCGAACCGTGTTTAAATGCTTCAAATATTGATGTGACTTATTTTGAAAATTTGCGTCGCGCCTTCCCTAATCAATCCTTATATAAACTGTGGTTGGTTATTACTCAAGACGTAAATTTTGCTAATTTAAATAGGAATGAATTACCAAATCCTTCGTTTGCAAAATCGAAAGAAGAGCTAAAAAGACTGCAACAAAAAGAAACTATAAAGCGATATCAGTTTATTAATGATGTTTTGAAAGTTGGTCAAAAAATAGACTTGGCTTCCGCCAAAGATTTACGAAGCAAACTTGACAGAATACTAATGCACAAAGTATTTGGGTATGTGATTTTTTTCTTGATTCTGATGATCATTTTTCAGTCAATTTTCGATTGGTCTAGTTTGCCAATGGATTTTATAGACAGTTCGTTTACTTCTTTAAGTTCATGGACACAATCTAAATTGCCAGCAGGAGTTTTAACTAATCTAATCGTACAAGGAATTATTCCAGGTTTGGGCGGAATAGCTATTTTTATTCCACAAATAGCTTTTTTATTTTTATTTATTTCTATTCTTGAAGAAAGTGGTTATATGAGCCGTGTTGTTTTCTTGATGGATAAATCGATGCGAAAATTTGGTTTATCTGGGAAAAGTGTGGTGCCTCTAATTTCAGGAACTGCCTGTGCAATTCCTGCTATCATGGCTACTAGAAATATCGAAAACTGGAAAGAACGACTTATCACAATTTTGGTCACACCGTTTACTACTTGTTCTGCAAGACTACCTGTTTATTCGATTATAATCTCATTAGTTATTCCAAACACAAGACTTTTCGGTTTGTTTAATTTACAAGGGCTTACACTAATGCTATTGTATTTATTAGGTTTTAGTATGGCATTCTTTTCTGCTTGGATATTAAATAAAATTTTAAAAATTCAATCAAAATCTTATTTTGTTGTCGAGATGCCCAATTACAAACTGCCTATGTTTAAAAACGTAGCAATAAATGTTATTGAAAAAACAAAATCTTTCGTTTCTGGTGCAGGAAAAATGATTTTAGCGCTTTCGGTGATATTGTGGTTTTTAGCTTCCTACGGACCAGGTGAAAATTTCAGAAATGCTAGAGAAATAGTTTCAAAACAATCTATTTCAACAGAAAATTTAGAAAACAATATTGCTTCTTACAAATTAGAAAATTCTTATATAGGGATTATAGGAAAATCGATAGAACCAGCCATTGCTCCCTTAGGTTATGATTGGAAAATAGGGATTGCAATTGTTTCCTCTTTTGCGGCACGAGAAGTTTTTGTAGGAACACTGGCTACAATATACAGTATTGAAGACAATGGAAATCAAGAAGCAACCATAAAAAACAAATTGTCTACCGAAATAAATCCAAAAACAGGGAAGAAATTATTTAATTTTGCTTCAGGAGTTTCGTTACTGCTTTTTTATGCTTTTGCTATGCAATGCATGAGTACACTTGCAGTAACTAAAAAAGAAACAAATTCTTGGAAATGGCCAGCAATTCAGTTGGTTTTCATGAGCGGATTTGCTTATACTGTGGCGTTAATTGCTTATCAAATCTTGAAATAATGATACAAGAAATAATTGCATTTTCTTTATTAGTTGTTGCAGTATATTTTCTGTACAAGAAATTTTTTGGCAAAAAGAAAAATGATAAGAATTGCGGTGGAGATTGTGGTTGTAAATGATTTATCTACTCAAAACTAATCTCCAAATGATACGTTTTTTTGTCTAAAACTTTATCTTTTACAGGAAACGGGAAAACATAAATCGATTTTATTTTATTTTTAGTATAGTATTTTGCAAAAAAGTTAATTGCTTCTTCATTATTATTTGGTGAAACTGTAAGTTTCGTTTCTTCGACTATTTTTTTGTCTTTATAAACTAAAATAACTATTTGTACTTCGCCAGCCCAAATACATTGCACACCTTGTGGGCAGCGAGAATCTGAGGTTACTTCTTTCAATCGGAAAGAATATCCTTTTTTAGCAAGACAATTTTTCTGAGTAATTTTTATAGGTTTTTGTTTCGATTCTTGTGCAAAAACAGAAATACTAAAAATTAGTAAAAAGAAGAAGAAAATATTTTTCATTTGAGTTTTCTTAAAGTTCAATCAAATATAATGCCTTTTTCTCACACTATTTTCACAAATAAATTACTCGCAATTTTATTCGAAATCGTTAACTCTCTAGCTTCAACTTTTATTTTTAATGACATATCAAATGTTTCTTTAGACAGGATTTCGATTTTAGAACCCAAAGCTATTTCTTGTTTGTTCAAATATTTCAAAAATTCCGATGAAGTATCTTTTACGCCAACACAGATTCCCGTTTGATTTTCGTTTAGCTCTGATAACAATTGTTTTTCAACCGAAATAATTTGTCCATTGGCATTCGGGATAGGATCGCCATGAGGATCTTCGGTTGGATTATCAAGAAAATCATCTAATTTGTTTATTAACTTTTCGGACTTTATATGTTCTAATTGTTCCGCAATATCATGTACTTCGTCCCAAGAAAAATCTAGTTTTTCGACCAGAAATACTTCCCACAAACGGTGTTTTCTCACAATCATTTTTGCCGAAAGCGAACCTTTTTCTGTAAGTGAAACGCCTTGGTATTTTTTGTAATTGATGAGGTCTTTCTCCGCTAATTTCTTAAGCATATCGGTAACTGATGATGCTTTTGTTTCCATTTTTTCGGCAATGGCATTAGTACTTACTTCCGAATCTGAAATTGTTGTAAGATGGTAAATCGTTTTTAGATAATTTTCTTCTGAAAAAGTCATTTTTTTAATTTTTTACTATAAATAATGGAATAGAAATTTCGTGACGTAATTTATTGACGGTTGTACCGAAAATCAAATCTTTAAATCCAGTATGGCCATGCGTTCCCATAACTAAAACATCATAATCGCCCTCGTTTATAATTTTTGGAATGGCTTTGTTTGGCTTACCAAAACCTAATTTAGTCGAGACTTTAAATCCCTTTTGCGTAAGCATATCTTCATATTCTTTCAATAATTTTTCGTCTATCGATGTTTCGTGATCATCAGCATTTTCGCCAAAAAGCATTGCGCCTATGGTTTCTACTACATGAATTAAGGTATATTTTGCTTCAATTCCACCCAACTCAAATGCTGCATTTATTGCCATTTCATCTGCTGAAGAAAAATCGACCGAAACAGCAATATTCTTTTTACTGTACGTTTCTGATGGCGAAAATTTAAGCACCATATTGTGTGGCAAATGGTTTTGAATCTCTAATTTAGATTTTGTTATAAATGGTTTGAAAACAATATATAATAACAAAATTAAAAAACCAATAGCCAATGGAACAACTGTAAACCATAATATAATCGGGTTTTCGGACGTTTCTAACCAATCTTGAATCTCGTTGAAAACCAATTTAGCATTCAGAGAAACAATAATAAGAGCGACAATCCAAGAAGCAATTTGAGTGGTTTTAGAAATAGCAAAACCTTTCATTCTCTCCTTATCTGAAACAAAATGTATAAGTGGAATAATCGCAAATCCCAATTGTAAACTTAAAATTACTTGACTTAAAATAAGCATTTTTCCCGTTACGCTTTCGCCAAAAACCGAAATCACAATGACTGCTGGTACAATGGCAATTAATCTAGTGATGATACGACGAACCCATGGCTGAATACGTAAATTCAAATAACCTTCCATAATAATTTGTCCAGCCAATGTTCCTGTAATAGTCGAACTTTGTCCAGCCGCAATAAGTGCTATGGCAAATAATATAGGCGCCCAACTAGTACCTAACATAGGAGCTAAAAGTTGATGTGCATCTTGAATTTCGGCAACTTCGAACATTCCGTTTTTGTAAAATGTGGCTGCTGCCAAAATTAAAATGGCTGCATTTACAAAAAATGCTAGGTTTAAAGCTATCGTCGAATCGATAAAATTATATTTTAATGCTTGCTTAATTCCCGCAGCACTTCTATCGAATTTTCGGGTTTGTACCAATGACGAATGCAAGTATAAGTTATGCGGCATGACCGTTGCTCCAATAATTCCGATAGCAATATAAAGCGCGTTTTCATTTGGGATAGATGGAATTAGTCCTTTTAGAACACTTCCTACTTCTGGTTGAGCAAAAATCATTTCAAAGACAAACGAAACACCTATGATCATGACTAATGCAATTATAAAGGCTTCCATTTTTTTAATTCCTTTGTTAATCAAAAAAAGCAATAAAAAAGTATCTAAAACGGTAATCATTACACCTTGAATAAGTGGAATACCAAACAATAAATTAATACCTATTGCCATTCCCAAAACCTCTGCCAAGTCACAGGCTGCAATAGCAATTTCAGCAAGAAAATAAAGAATGTAATTTATAAATGGAGAATATGTTTCACGTGATGCTTGTGCTAAATCGCGTTGCGTTACAATTCCTAATCGTGCGCTCAAACTCTGCAAAAGCAACGCCATCATGTTACTCATAAGTAAAACCCAAAGTAAGGTATAACCAAATTGGCTACCGCCGGCAATGTCTGTCGCCCAATTTCCAGGATCCATATAACCTACACTAACAAGATAGGCTGGGCCAAAAAAGGCTAATATTTTTCTAAAAACAGTAGTTTTATTTTGTGTTGAAACCGATTGGTTTACTTCCTCAAGAGATTTTTCCATAATTTATTTAAATTATTTGCAACAAATATAAATAAAATTTTGTTACTAAAATTATTTTTTTAGTTTTGTCTAAAAATAAATTAAATACAAAACTAAATGAAATGTAAGCTATCTACAATTATCATCTTTTTGATGGTGTTTAATTTATGTAATGCACAGGAATTACCATCTATTCAAACAGATAGGCCTGATCAAACCGAATGTCCGTTTATAACTCCAATAAATTATTTTCAATTTGAAAATGGTTTTTCTTTTGAAAAAAAGAACGACAATATAAATGAAATTGTGATGCCAACGATTTTAACTCGTTTCGGGATTAATGATCATTTTGAAATACGATTAGTAACGGAATATATTATCAATAAAAATTATTCAGAAAAAATTTCAGGTGTTAATCCAGTTTTAATTGGTTTCAAAACAAGACTTTTTGAAGAAAAAGGTGTCATTCCGTTAACTTCATTTATTGGACACATTGGCATTCCAAAATTGGCTTCTCCAAACTATAAAGCAACTTATTTTGCTCCAGATTTTCGATTTAGCATGCAACACACTATTAGCGAAAAACAATCTTTGTCTTATAATCTTGGTGCCGAATGGAATGGAGAAACCGCCGAGCCAACATTTGTTTACACTTTAACTACAGGTTATTCTTTGACTGAAAAAATAGGCATCTACTTCGAATTATATGGTTTTGTTCCGCAAATAGAAAAGCCCGATCATCGATTTGATGCTGGAGTAACTTATTTAATAAATTCAAACCATCAGCTTGATGTTTCTAGTGGATTCGGTCTATCTAACACTTCCCCTAAATATTTTGTTTCGCTCGGTTATTCATTTCGATTTAAAACATAAAAAGGATTACAAAACAATTTGAAATTCCTTCGAGAAATATTACTAAATTTGCATTCTTAATAAAAATCAAGTTATGTTACAAATCGCATTTATTAGAGAAAATCAGGAAAAAGTAATCAAAGCTTTGGCAAAAAGAAGTATTGATGCTACTGCTATTGTTCAAGAAGTGGTGCAATTAGACGAAAAACGTCGTGCTACACAAGTAGAATTAGACAATATTTTATCCGAATCTAATAATATATCCAAAGAAATTGGCGATTTGATGAAAAGTGGCGAAAAAGAAAAAGCTGCTACTCTAAAAGAAAAAATTGCTACCAATAAAGAAAAAACCAAAGAACTGTCTGAAACAACTGAAGCTTTAGCAAAAGAGTTATTAGATAAACTATATACATTGCCTAATCTTCCGGCTGACATCGTTCCTGAAGGAAAAACACCAGAAGAAAATCTAAATATTTTTCAAGAAGGTGATATTCCAGTTTTGCATGAAGGTGCGCAACCTCACTGGGAATTGATAAAAAAATATGATATTGTCGATTTCGAATTAGGAACAAAAATTACAGCACCAGGTTTTCCTGTTTATAAAGGAAAAGGAGCCAAATTGCAACGTGCGCTTATTTCTTATTTTCTAGACAAAAACACCGATGCGGGATACCAAGAATACCAAGTACCACACATGGTAAACGAAGCTTCTGCATACGGAACGGGACAGTTACCAGACAAAGAAGGACAAATGTATCACGATGCAAAAGACAATTTATATCTTATTCCAACAGCAGAAGTTCCAGTAACAAACATTTTTAGAGATGTTATTCTTAACGAAAATGAATTACCCATTTTATGCACAGGTTATACGCCATGTTTCCGTCGTGAAGCAGGTTCTTGGGGTGCTCACGTTCGTGGACTAAATCGTTTGCACCAATTTGACAAAGTAGAGATTGTTCGTATAGAGCATCCGGATAAATCTTATGAAGCCCTAGAAGGAATGGTAGAACATGTGAAAAGCATTTTGCAAGAACTAAAATTACCATATCGAATTCTTCGTCTTTGTGGTGGAGACATGGGTTTTGCATCGGCATTAACCTATGATTTTGAAGTTTTTAGTACAGCGCAAGATCGTTGGTTAGAGATTTCATCAGTATCTAATTTTGAAACGTTTCAGTCTAATAGATTAAAATTACGTTTCAAAGATAAAGATGGTAAAAACCAATTGACACACACCTTAAACGGAAGTTCATTGGCTTTGCCAAGGGTTTTAGCAGGAATTTTAGAAAATTATCAAACACCAGAAGGAATTGTAATTCCAGAAGTACTTAGAAAATATACAGGTTTTGATATAATTAATTAAAAACTACAGAATTTTTTAGATGTACTAATGAAGCATAAAAATTGTTACATTAGTACATTGTTTTTTTAGATAATTAATGAAAAATTTATTTCTATATATCGTTTTGTTATTTCCAATGTTTGTTTTCTCGCAAAATGAACAATTGGCGCAAAATTATTTTGACAGAGGTGAGTTCGATAAAGCAATACTTATATATGAAAATTTAGTAAAAGGTCAGCCCAATAATTACAATTATTTTCAGAAACAAGTTGCTTGTTACCAGCAACTAAATCAGTTTGATAAAGCCGAAACGATTATCAAAAATAGAATAGAGAAAACCAAACAACCCAATCTATATATCGAATTAGGGTATAATTATCAGTTGCAAAAAAACACCGATAAAGCCGATAAAAATTATAAAATTGCCCTCGAAAAAATAAAGGAAAACCCAAATAATGTATATACTGTTGCAAGAGATTTCGAGCAAAAAGTATTGGTCGAACAAGCTATCGAAGCTTATCGTTTAGGAACTTTAGGAAATCCTGACGCAAATTTCGATTATCAAGTATCATTATTACAAGGTCAGTTGGGAAAAATAGATTTAATGATTGATACTTTACTTGATTATTCATTTAAATTTCCAATAAATTTACCATTGGTTCAGAACCAATTAACTCGATTTATGTCTGAGGATTCTCAAAAAACTTTTTCTGATAGTTTAAAAAAAGCATTGCTCATTCGCACTCAAAAAACACAAGATATTTTCTGGAATCAATACATGAGCTGGTTTTTTGTACAACAAAAAGAATATGCAAAAGCATTTATTCAAGAAAAAGCTATTTTCAAAAGAAGTCCAGATAATTTAGGCAACATTATTAACTTGGCAAAGTTAACTATCGATGATAATGAAATTGAAACCGCAACCGAAATCCTAAATTTTATTTTGCTAAATACACAAGATTTAGAATTACAAATGGAAGCTCATTATCGATTAATATCGATTGATATTGATAAAGCAACGACAAAGGAATATCCAATTATAAAAGAAAAACTAGATTTGTTATTAAAGAAATATGGAATTTCTCCTTATTCTATAAGATTACAAATTTTGAATGCACATTTTGATGCTTTTTATTTGAAACAATTTGAATCAGCTAAAACAGTTTTGACCAAAGCTTTAGATTTACCTATAAATAATTACCAAAAAGCGGATGTAAAAATGGAATTGGCCGATGTTTTATTACTTGATGAAAAATTCAATCAAGCCATCATTTATTATGCTCAAATAGAAGACGATTTAGAAAGCGATCAAATAGCTCATGAAGCCAGCTTAAAAATGGCAAAAGCCAGCTATTATAAAGGAGATTTCGATTGGGCACAAAAACAATTTACAGTTTTAAAATCGTCGACATCACAACTTATTGCTAATGATTCGATGGAATTATTCTTACTCATTAGCGACAACACTGTCGAAGATTCGACGCAAGTGGCTTTAAAAAAATTCTCGAAAGCCGATTTTTTAGCTTATCAAAACAAAAATGCAGAAGCATTACAAGCATTTGAAACTATTTTACTTCAACATAAAGGAGAAAAGATAGAAGATGTAACTTTGCTCAGAATTGGAAAATTGTATGAGAAACAAAATAATTTTCAACAAGCACTTAACTATTACCAACAAATAATAGACAAACATGCTGACGGAATTTATATCGATGAAGCTTTGTTTTTTTCTGCCGAAATTTACAGAAAACAATTGCCCGATATTGCAAAAGCAAAAACGTATTACGAGAAAATATTATTTGGTCATGAAGACAGTATTTATTTTGTCGAAGCTAGAAATAATTACAGGAAATTGAGAGGTGATACCAATTTATAAACAGACAATTAGATTTTTCGAAAAGTCTAGTAATCTAAAAGTCTAACAATCTAAAAGATGATAATATACAACGTAACAGTAAATATTCACGAAAGTGTGCACGATCAATGGTTTTCTTGGATGCAAGAAAAACATATTACCGATGTTTTAGCAACAGGTAAATTTACTTCAGCTAGAATGGTCAAAGTTTTAATAGAAGAAGAAATGGGTGGAGTTACTTATTCCATTCAATTTACAACAGATAGTAAAGAAACATTAGATAAATATTACCAAGAAGATGCACCGAAAATGCGTGAAGAAGGTTTACGTCTTTTTGGTGATAAAATGTTGGCTTTTAGAACAGAATTGGAAGTAATTAGTGAGCATTAAATAGATTATTAAAGAATTAGATTACCTAAATCTAATCAACTTAAAAATCCACAATAAAATAATCTATTAGAATTATGGAAGCAGTAAAAGCAAAAAAACACCTCGGACAACATTTTCTAAAAGATGAAAGTATTGCAAAAGCAATTGCCGACACTTTAAACCTAGAAGGTTATAACAATGTACTAGAAATAGGACCAGGAATGGGAGTTCTTACAAAGTATTTATTAGAAAAAGAAGTAACTACTTATGTGATTGAAATCGATACAGAATCGGTGACATATTTAGATGAAAATTATCCGAAACTAAAAGATAAAATCATTTCTAAGGATTTTTTAAAATATAATATTAATGAAATTTTCGATGAGAAACAATTTGCTATTATTGGAAATTTCCCATACAATATTTCGACTCAAATTGTGTTTCGCGCTTTAGAATATCGCAACCAAATTCCAGAATTTGCAGGTATGTTTCAAAAAGAAGTAGCTCAAAGAATTTGCGAAAAAAAAGGAACAAAAGCCTACGGAATTCTATCAGTTTTAGTACAAGCGTTTTATGATGCCGAATATTTATTTACAGTCGATGAAACTGTATTTATTCCGCCACCAAAAGTGAAATCGGGTGTACTGCGTTTGCGAAGAAAAAAAGATTATAGTTTGCCGTGTGGAGAAAAATTGTTTTTTACTGTGGTAAAAACAGCCTTTCAACAACGAAGAAAAACATTGCGAAACAGTTTAAAAACACTAAATTTGTCAGATAATTTAAGAGAAGACGAAGTTTTTAATCTTCGACCAGAACAATTAGATGTTCAACAATTTATAGAATTGACAAAAAAAATAGAAGCCGATGGAATTTAAAATCAGCAAAGATCTAATAAAAGAATTAGAACAACTCATTCAGAATAAAGACGACCAGCAATTGGAAGTTTTATTGAATGACTTGCACCATGCTGATATTGCCGAAATTCTAGATGAACTAGATTTTGACGAAGCAACTTATATTTTTAAAGTTTTAGATTCCGAAAAAACAGCCGAGATTCTATTAGAACTCGAGGACGACTTACGTGAAAATATATTGGGACGTTTATCCCCAAAAGAAATCGCCGAAGAACTTGATGAATTAGAAACAAATGATGCTGCCGATATTATCGCCGAACTTTCTAAAAGCAAGAAAGAAGAAGTAATATCAGAACTTCAAGACGTAGAACACGCCAAGGATATTGTCGATTTATTACGTTACAAAGAAGACACAGCAGGTGGAATCATGCACAAAGAACTCGTAAAAGTTTACGAAAACTGGAACGTACTTACTTGTATAAAAGAAATGCGTATTCAGGCTGAGAATATCTCTCGAGTACACTCAATATATGTTGTAGATGAACAAGATAAATTATTAGGGAGATTATCGCTTAAGGATTTACTTACAACATCTTCAAAAACACCAATTAGTGAAGTTTATATCAAAAAACTAAACTCGGTGATGGTCGATACAGAGGATATTGAAGTAGCTCGAATCATGCAAAAATATGACTTAGAAGCAATTCCTGTTACCGACGAATTAGGTCGATTAGTAGGTCGAATAACTATCGATGATATTCTTGATGTAATAAAAGAAGAAGCCGATAAAGATTACCAATTAGCAGCAGGTATCACACAAGATGTCGAGGCAAACGATAGTGTTCGTGAACTAACAAAAGCAAGATTACCTTGGTTACTTATCGGAATGTGCATAGAAATAGTTGCATCGTATGTCCTAAAAAGTAACGAGATGACCATGCGAACCTATTTTACATTAATGATTTTTGTTCCATTACTATCTGCAACAGCAGGAAACGTTGGTGTACAAGCATCGGCAATAGTAGTACAAGGATTAGCAAACGGAACACTTAAGCAATTTTCTAGAAATTATTTCTCAAAAGAACTTACTGTAGCGCTTATTTCAGGAACTATAATTTCTATGCTTTTATTAGCATATCATTCGATAATGTATCAACAATATTTAGTTGGTTTTGCTATATCAATATCCATAATTGTAGTTATCCTTTTTGCAGCAACACTCGGAACATTAGTACCTTTTTTCTTGCACAAAAACAAAATAGATCCAGCAATAGCTACAGGACCTTTCGTTACCACAACTAACGATGTTTTTGGGATTATCCTTTATTTTTCCATTGCAAAACTAATACTAGGTTTTTAGACTTAACATTATGAAAATAAATATTATAGGTGGTGGAAACTTAGGTGTAGCGATCGCTTTAGGAATAACAAAATATACTACAGACAATCAAGTTACAGTTACCAAAAGAAACATAGAAACCATTTCTTATTTACAAGAAAAAGGAATCGAGATTTCTAACAATAATGCACACAATATTCAACAATCTGACATTATTGTTTTAACCGTAAAACCATATCAGATAGAGACTGTTTTAAACGAAATTTCTGATAAAATTCAGAACAAAACCATCATTTCGGCAGTAAGTGGTGTATCAATAAGTACTATTCAGAATATAGTTGGAAATAACCATGCTGTAATACGAATTATGCCAAATATTGCAATACAGTTTGGCGAATCTGCTACCTGCATTTCGTTTGAAGAAAAAGACAAAATCGAAGCCCAAAAAGTAATTTCACTATTTCAACAACTAGGAACAGCACCAGTAATAGAAGAAAAACTAATGGATGCCGCTACAGTGCTTGGCGCTTGCGGCACCGCTTATGCTTTACGTTACATTCGTGCTTCGATGCAAGCAGGAATAGAAATAGGTTTCGATGCCCAAACGGCACTCGCCATAGCAGCTCAAACGGCAAAAGGCGCTGCAAAAATGCTTCTGGAAGAAAAAGTGCATCCAGAACAACTCATAGACAGAGTAACCACACCACAAGGTTGCACCATTGTAGGACTTAACGAAATGGAACACCAAGGCTTTAGTTCGTCATTAATAAAAGGAATAAAAACCTCATTGCAGAAAATAAAAGAGTAATTTTATTTGAAGCTATTCCTGCTATACGTTACAATCTTTTCCTTTTTCCTTTAAAAAGGAAAAGGATTTTCACTACTATCAGGGCTAAAAAATCAACATTACATTCCAAAATCTACTTCGTTTATGTACCAAAAATAATTACCTTTATTTTTTTATATAAAGATGAACCCACAAAACATAAAAATCCTTCATATCGATAGCAATCATCCATTACTTATGGCGCAATTGCAAGAAGCAGGATTTATAAACCACGAAGATTTCACCTCTTCAAAACAAGAAGTCGAAGCAAAAATTCATGAATATCAAGGTATCGTGATTCGCAGCCGATTCAAAATCGATAAAACATTTCTAGACAAAGCTACCAGTTTACAATTTATAGCACGTGTAGGAGCAGGACTGGAAAGTATCGATTGCGATTATGCCACCAGCAAAGGAGTTCATCTCATTGCAGCGCCCGAAGGCAATAGCAATGCGGTGGGAGAACACGCATTAGGTATGTTACTTTCGCTAATGAATAACCTCAACAAAGCCGATAAAGAAATTCGTTCCGGACACTGGAATCGCGAAGCAAATCGCGGTCACGAACTCGACGGAAAAACAGTTGGTATTATAGGTTACGGAAATATGGGAAAATCATTTGCCAAAAAACTACGTGGTTTCGATGTACAAGTTTTATGTTATGACATACTCGAAAATGTAGGTGATAATAATGCAAAACAAGTCTCGCTACAAGAACTACAACAAAAAGTAGATGTTTTAAGCCTGCATATTCCTTGGACTCCTGAAACCGATAAAATGGTAAACACTCATTTTATTAATGCATTTGCAAAACCTTTCTGGCTTATAAATACCTCTCGTGGCAAGAATGTAGTAACAAACGATTTGGTTATTGCCTTACAATCTAAAAAAATAATGGGAGCAGGACTTGATGTTTTAGAATACGAGAAACTCTCATTCGAAAACTTATTTGAAGAGCAAAAACCAGCCTCTTTCGAGTATTTGCTACAAGCAGAAAACGTTTTGCTATCACCCCACATTGCAGGTTGGACTATAGAAAGCAAAAAGAAACTAGCACAGGTAATCGTCGATAAGATTAAACGAATTTATTAGTTACTGTTTAAAAAAGTTTATTTTTAATTCTAATGAATAATTTATTGAGAAAGGGTCATTAGAGAGCAAGGATTAATACAAGAATATACTTCTAGCCAAAGAAATTACAAGGATATCATATATGATCATCTATATGGGTATTATAAAACCATCAAATTTCAAAAAGGAGCTTAAAAAAATACTATTTTTGGTTCACACACACATTAAGAAAAACAAATTTGTAATTAATAACACACACACAAATGAGCAATAAAGATTTTAAAAGAGTAACAGGAATAGGAGGAATCTTCTTCAAAAGCGAAAACCCAAATGCGACTAAAGAATGGTACAAGAATCATTTAGGTCTTCCTGTAAATGACTATGGTTGTACATTTCGCGGGAAAGACAGCGATGGCAACGATTGTGCAACACAATGGTCGCCATTTGCAAAAGACACAAAATATTTCGAGCCCAGCGAAAAACAATTCATGATTAACTTTAGAGTAGACAATCTAGAAGTATTATTAAAAACCCTAAAAGACGAAGGGGTAACAATAGTAGGCGAAATGGAGTCTCATGATTATGGCAAGTTTGGCTGGATTCTAGACCCAGAAGGAAACAAAATCGAACTTTGGGAACCTAAATAAGAAAAGCATACATTCGGGTACATAAAAAATCCAAAAACAAAAAACATGATAGATTGGTATAAAAAAGTCCTAATATATAATTATGCAAATTTTAGCGGAAGAGCAAGACGAAGCGAATACTGGTATTACATCTTAATGAATATTATAATCTTTATAGCCTTAATGGTTTTATTTGGGGTATCTTCATCTATTTCAAATGACTTAGAAGACATTTTTATAGGCTTACTAGTTATTTGTTTTTTAGCAATTATTATTCCTAGTCTAGCAGTAATTGTTAGGAGACTACACGATATAGGGAAAAGCGGAACATATTATTTCGTAAGATTTATACCAATAGTAGGACCAATATGGTTGCTAATACTATTATGTACAGAAGGTGAAAAAGGAGTTAATAGATACGGAAAAGACCCCAAAAGAGTATTTGACGAAATAGACGAAATAGGGAGAGACTCAGAAAGTTTTAACTAAAAGAGCTAAAAAAAACCAACTTTAAATACCTAATGTTAAAGTTTTCTAAAATTTTTATATATTAGCAATGAATTTTTTTAAAAGTTTAAGAAAATTCAAGAAAAATAAATTAACTAAAAAACAAACTAAACATGATTAATTGGTACAAAAAAGTAGTTCTAGAAAATTACGCAAATTTTAACGGAAGAGCAAGAAGAAGCGAGTATTGGTATTTTGCTTTAGTAAACATTATAGTATTAATTGTTGCTGCGGTTTTAGATAATTTATTAGGAATAAATTTCGATCCACTACCTTATGGATACATTTATTTTGCCTATGCTTTAGCGGTTTTTGTTCCCGGATTAGCAGTTTCTGTTAGGAGATTGCATGACGTTAATAAAAGTGGTTGGTTTTATTTAATTGTATTAATTCCATTAATTGGAGCCATTTGGTTATTAGTGTTATTTTGCACCGAAGGAGATAAAGCAGCAAACCAATATGGTGAAGACCCTAAAGGAAATAACGAATTAGACCAAATAGGTCACGAATAAATAATTAAAAATAAAGCCTTTTATGGAAACAACAAAACCAACAGAAGACTGGAACAATGCACCACAAACAAGACAAGAAAACAAAAAAGTTTTAGCCGGAATAATGGGTATCTTGTTTGGCGGTTTGGGTATTCATAAATTTGTTTTAGGATACACTCAAGAAGGAATTATACAAATTGTAGTTTCTATCGTTACATGTGGGATATTTAGCATCGTCGGTTTTATAGAAGGAATAATCTATCTAACTAAAAGTGATGAGGAATTTTACCAAACCTACCAAGTAGGAAAAAAGGGATGGTTCTAAGAATAAAAAAAGGCGAGAAATTATTTTCTCGCCTTTTTTATTTTAATCTTAGCATTCACCCTTCTCAGCTAATTTTCTTTCTAACTCCGCCTGAAACTCTTCCATAACAGGTTTCATAGTGCTTTCTGGAATGTCAGAAATTCTTATATACATTAATCCATCAACAGCGTTATTAAACAAAGGATCTACGTTAAACGCTACAACTTTTGCATTCTGTTTAATGTATTTTTTTATTAAAACTGGCAAACGCAAACTACCTGGTTCTAGTTCGTCAATTAATTTATCAAACTTAACTAAATCGGCTTCGGCTTCATTAAAAATAAAATCCTTATCGGCGTCTTTTAGTTTTACTTTATACTCTTTTTTAGGATGAATATATTGTGCAACATAAGGATCATAATAATTAGATTTCATAAACTCAATCATGAGCGACTTCGAAAAATCTGAAAACTGATTGCTTATACTCACACCACCTATCAAGAAAGTGTGTTCAGGGTTGCGTAGAGTAGTATGCACAATTCCTTTCCAAAGTAAGAATAAAGGCATTGGTTTTTGCTGATAATCTTTAATAATAAAAGCCCTACCCATCTCGATAGATTTGCTCATCATATCATACAGTTCTGGCTCAAAACGAAATAAATCTTGAAGATAAAAACCGTCTATTCCATATTTTGCAAAGATCTCCGATCCCAATCCCATTCTATAAGCTCCAGCAATTACTTTAGCTTCAGAGTCCCACAAGAACAAGTGGTGGTAGTGTTTGTCAAATTTATCTATATCTATCGATTCGTTTGTGCCTTCACCCACTTCTCTAAAAGTAATTTCACGCAAACGACCTATCTCATGTAAAACATTAGGAATATCTTTTGCTTCTGCAAAAAATACCTCGTAGTTTTTACTTTCTAATAATCGGTCCCCTTTTTCACGAAGAGTGTCAATTTCGACAATCATTTTTTCTCGATTGGCACCAGTAACAATTTCTTTCGGATTTTTAGGCAATTTTAAACTTGGTACAGTAAGTAATTTGCTTTCTTTCTCGAAAGCATTAGCCAACATATAAGTTTTTTTACGTAAAAATTCCGAATAGGCCTCGATAGTTTCATGTTCGTTTTGTTCGGCTACAGAAATAGGTTTTCCAATACGAACCTTAATCACTCGGTCTTTCTGAGTAAGTAATTCTGAGGGTAATTTTGCCGTACGAAGCGTATCACTTATTTTAGATAAAAAGTAAAAGAATCGACTGTTTTTTGCATGAAAATAAATAGGAACTACAGGAACTTGGGCTTTTCTAATTACTTTTATAGCGCCTTCTTCCCATGGTTTATCAACCATTATTTTACCATCTTTATAAGTAGAAACTTCTCCTGCAGGAAACATCCCTAAAGGTTTTCCGTCTCTTAAATGACGAAGTGTTTCCTTAATCCCTATCACACTCGATTTTGCATCTTTGTGATCCTCAAAAGGATTTACAGGCATGATATAAGGTTTCATAGGTTCTATCCTATGAAGCAAAAAATTAGCAATAATCTTAAAATTAGGCTCTCTTTCAAGCATCAGTTTCAAGAGTAAAATACCATCAATTCCTCCAAGCGGATGATTAGAAACTGTAATGTAAGCACCATCTTTAGGCAAACGTTTTAGATCTTCTTCTGGAATTTCGAACTTAATTTGAAACTCATCTAATATAGCATTCAAGAATTCTAATTCAGACAAATGTTTATTTCTGTCATAAATTTTATTAAGTGTCGATATTTGGAGTGCTTTCATGAGCAACCATCCTGAGAAAGTTCCCAAAACTCCATATTTGTCGGTATTTATTGCTTTTGCAACTTCTTTAGCGGTAACTAAACCCATTTAGCTCTGAATTTTTGGCGAAAAACAAAGATAACAAAAGTTGTTTAATTTTCAGAAAAACTTTCGCCTTAATCTATATTGTTTCTTAAATCACTATCTAAAAAACATTGATTATAAAGACTTTAAAAGTAAATTAAATTTCTTTTCTAAATTGACTATTTTTTCTATACTTTTGAAAAAACGAATCGTCTAAAAATGAAGATTATTTCATACAATGTAAACGGAATTCGAGCTGCCATTACTAAAGGTTTTCTCGAATGGTTGCAAGCTGCAAATCCTGATGTTATTTGCCTTCAGGAAATAAAAGCCACCGAAGATCAAATTCCTGTTATGGAAATAGCATTAGCTGGTTATCCGTACCAATATTATTTTTCTGCACAAAAAAAAGGATATAGTGGTGTAGCAATTTTATCAAAAATAGAACCCAAAAATATTGTTTTCGGAACAGGAGTAGAACACATGGATTTTGAGGGAAGAAATGTTCGTGTCGATTTTGATGATATTTCGATAATGAGTTTGTATTTGCCATCTGGAACAAATATCGAAAGATTAGACCATAAATTTATGTTTATGGATGATTTTCAGAATTATATTAACAAACTAAAAATAGAAATTCCGAATCTTGTTATTTGTGGTGATTATAATATTTGTCATGAAGCAATAGATATTCATGATCCTATTCGCAATGCTAAAATCTCTGGATTCTTACCAGAAGAACGTGCTTGGCTGGACGGTTTTATGAAGTCTGGTTTTGTAGATAGCTTTCGTCATTTTAACAAAGAACCACACCATTATTCATGGTGGAGTTACAGAGCAGGAGCTCGCGGCAATAACAAAGGTTGGCGTATAGATTACAATTTAGTTAGCGAATCACTAAAAGAAAGAATGAAACGAGCAATTATTTTGCCCGACGCAAAACATTCTGACCATTGTCCCGTTTTAGTAGAAATAGAATAAT
>NZ_JBJXEN010000030.1:0-17712 GCF_046153165.1 Flavobacterium sp.
GGATTATAGTGATCTGTTAGTTGCCCCGCAACCGAAATCACTTTTACATCACGAATCCCATTATCAGCTAACATCTTTTCGGCAATTTCTTGACCAGACATTCCATTTTGCAATTGCAATTTAGAATAATACTCAAATTTGCTTTTTAGCCTTGAACTTACTAGCCAGCTTACTAGCATAATAGCTCCTGCTAAAATCATATAACTCATTCCCATTTTTTTTTAATTTTAATTTGTTGTATAAATTTATAGAATTATTATCAAATTGTGCGCCAAATTTTTAAAATGTCATTTTGACGGATTTAAATTTCAATGGCAATTGCAAAAATCAATTTAAATTATAAAACTACCCCACCAAGTTTATCACTTTTCCAGGAACAATAATCACTTTTTTAGGCGTATTCCCATCAAGTTGTTTGATGGTTCGCTCGTCTTTCATGATAATTTCTTCGATTTGAGCTGGTGTTAAATCCAGAGGCAAATTGATGGTGAACTTCATTTTTCCGTTAAACGAAACTGGATATTCCTTGTCGCTTTCAATTAAAAATTTCTCTTCGCAAATAGGAAAAGCTACTGTCGAAATGGATTCTGTATTTCCTAACTGGCTCCATAATTCTTCGGCAATATGCGGTGCGTAAGGCGAAAGAATAATGGCCAATGGTTCTAAAATTGCTCTTTCGTGACAATTTTGTGTTCCTAATTCGTTGACACAAATCATAAACTGAGAAACCGAAGTATTGAAAGAGAAATTCTCGATATCTTCTGTGACTTTTTTGATGGTTTTGTGTAATGATTTCAAACTGTCTTTCGATGGTTCGTTGTTGGTTACAATTAGTCCATTTTCATCAAAATACAAACGCCATAATTTTTTTAAAAAACCGAAAACACCTGTAATTCCTGCTGTATTCCAAGGTTTTGATTGCTCTAGTGGTCCAAGAAACATTTCGTACAAACGCAAAGTATCTGCTCCATATTCGTTACAAATGTCATCTGGATTGACTACGTTATACCAACGCTTAGACATTTTTTCTACTTCACGCCCAACTATATATTTTCCGTTTTCTTCTGTGATAAATTCGGCATTAGCATAATATTCTCGCCATGCTTTGAATTTTTCAATATCCAATTCATCTGATAAATTTACCATTGAAACATCAACATGGATTTCAGACATTTCTATTCTATCCAAGCTAATATATGTATCTGGATAAGCTGTTTTAATCTGACCTAAGTAAAATGCTCTTATTTTCTCTCTTTCCTCTTCATCACCTTTTGAAATTTTATCATATCTTGATTTTGAAATAAACAACGTAGGCATTTTTGGATCTAATATATCAAAACCCTCATCTGGATTAGAGTTAATTGAACCGTGAACTCTATAAACAAACGCACTCATTCCCAAAATCATTCCTTGATTAATCAATTTTTTGAATGGTTCTTCGGTTGGTGCGTAACCTCTATCTTTTAGGAATTTGTTCCAAAAACGAGAATATAATAAATGTCCTGTAGCGTGTTCGCTTCCGCCAATGTACAAATCGACACTTTCCCAATATTTAAGTGCGTCTTTGCTGGCAAATTCGGTTGCGTTGTGTGCGTCCATGTAACGCATCCAATACCACGAAGAACCCGCCCAACCTGGCATGGTGTTTAGTTCTAAAGGATGAATCGTTTCGTTGTCAATTAAATCGTTGCTTACCACTTGCTTCGTTTTGGTATTCCAAGCCCAAACTGTAGCGTTTCCTAATGGTGGTTGTCCGTCTTCGGTTGGGAGGTATTTTTCCACTTCTGGTAATGCGATTGGTAAATATTTGGCATCGATCATTTGTGGCAAACCATTCACATAATATACTGGAAACGGTTCTCCCCAATAACGTTGACGAGAGAAAACAGCATCACGCAAACGGTAATTTGTTTTTCCTTGTCCTTGGTTTAATGTTTCGAGTTCTGCAATAACTTTCTTAGTTGCTTCTTTGTAATTTAATCCGTTCAAAAAGTCTGAATTGGCAATAATTACATTGTCTTTCGAACCAAAAGCTTCGGTAGAAATATCAACATTATCGAAAATGTTTTTAATTTCTGGCATTCCATTTTGTCCTTTGAAGAAATTAGCAAAAGCATAATCTCTTTCGTCGCCACAAGGAACCGCCATCACGGCACCTGTTCCGTAACCTGCGAGTACATAATCGCCTATCCAAACAGGAATTGGTTCTTTGGTAAACGGATGTTCGGCATAAGCACCTGTAAATACTCCTGAAATGGTTTTTACATCGGCCATACGCTCTCTTTCGGAACGTTTTGCAGTTTTTTCGATATAGGCTTCAATAGTTGCCTTTTGTTCTGGCGTAGTAATTTCTTGAACCAAAGGATGTTCTGGCGCTAAGGTCATAAACGTAACTCCGAAAATAGTATCAGGACGCGTGGTGAAAACCTCAATAGCTTCTTTGTGTTCTTTCAAATTAAAAGAAACCATGGCTCCTACAGATTTTCCAATCCAGTTCCGTTGGGATTCTTTGATGCTTTCGCTCCAATCGATCTCGTTAAGTCCTTGTAGCAAACGCTCGGCATAAGCAGAAATACGCATACTCCATTGGGTCATTTTTTTACGAATCACAGGATGTCCTCCACGTTCTGAAACGCCATTTACGATTTCGTCATTGGCTAAAACGGTTCCCAATCCTGGACACCAGTTGACTTCGGTTTCGGCTAGGTATGTTAATCGGTATTGTAATAGTATTTGTTGTTTTTTCTCCTCCGAGTAAAACCTCCAATCTGACGGGAAAAATATTTCAACATTATCGTCGCAAACCGCATGAACTGTTGCGTTTCCAGCCATTTCAAAAATAGCAATCAAAGTGGAAATATCTTCGGCTTTATCGGTCGCTTTATTGTACCACGAATTGAATAGTTGAATGAAAATCCATTGGGTGTGTTTGTAATAATCGGCATTTGAGGTGCGCACTTCACGACTCCAATCGAATGAAAATCCTATTTTATCTAATTGTTCCCGGTAGCGGGCAATGTTTTCTTTGGTGGTTTTGTCTGGATGTTGCCCAGTTTGTATCGCATATTGTTCGGCTGGAAGCCCGAAAGAATCATATCCTTGTGGATGCAAAACGTTGAATCCTTTGTGGCGTTTGAATCTCGCTACAATATCCGATGCGATGTATCCTAACGGATGCCCAACGTGTAATCCTGCTCCTGATGGATAAGGAAACATGTCTAAAACATAATATTTGGGTTTGTCTGACGTATTGCTTGCTGCAAATGTTTGATTGTCTGCCCAGTGTTTTTGCCATTTGGCATCGATTTCGTTTGGATTGTATTTCATTTTTAAGGTACTAAGGTTCTGAGATGCAAAGGCTCAGAGGTTTTCAAGGATTCTTATAATTTATCTTTTAGTCTCTCGTCTTTGTGACGAGATAGGAAAATGTCCCGATAACTATCGGGATGCAAAAATGTACAAGCCATTCGCTTCAAATACTTCGATTATGCTCAGTATGTCATTTTTGTAGCGACAAATTTACATTTATTATAAGAAAATGGAAAGTTTGAACGTTAATAACTTTAAATAAAGAAATTCTTTATTATTTTTACCCAATAATTTTATTTAGTATGAGTTCTTCTTTCGATAATTTTCAAAAACGTAGATTAATCACGTCTTATTTTTCGGTGGTATTAAGTGTTTTCCTTGTATTGTTTTTACTAGGAATGTTAGGTCTTTTTATCGTAAACTCTAAAAAATTGTCTGATGACTTTAGAGAAGGAATTGCGATGTCAGTTTATTTTAAGGATGAAGCAAAAGACACAACTTTAACTAAATTTAAAGATGAACTAAAAGCTTCGAAGTTTGCAAAGACATTTACTTATGTATCTAAGGATCTTGCTGCTAAACAGCATACGGATATTATTGGGGAAAATTTTCTCGAGTTTTTAGGTATGAATCCCTTGCAAAATTCTTTTGATATTCACCTAAGAGCAGACTATGTGGTGGCGGATAGTATTACAAAAATTGAAAGCAAATTGCGTGAAAATACTTTAATTTCGGATATTGTTTATGACAAACAATTGGTAAATATGGTAAACGATAATGTAAAAAAAGTAAGTTTATGGATTCTTATTATTAGCGGACTGTTTTGTGTGATTGCAGTTTTGCTTATAAATAGCTCAATGCGTTTGTCTATACATTCAAACCGATTTATCATAAAAACAATGCAAATGGTAGGTGCAACAAAATCATTTATTAGAAAACCTTTTATTTGGCGCGGTATAAAACTAGGAATGATAGGTGCTGGAATTGCTATTGCTGCCTTGCTTGGTGTGTTATTTTATATTGACACTAATTTTCCTAATCTTGGAATACTTAATGACAAATTAACTATAGCCGCTATATTATTTGGTGTTTTTGGTATTGGTGTTTTAATTACTTTACTAAGCACTTACTTTGCAACGCAACGATTTTTGAACTTAAGAACTGACGATTTATATTAAAGTTGATTTGGTTATTCGGTTATTTGTTTAATCGTTAGAAAAATAAAAAAACATGGAAAATAAAGAACAAGGATTTCTTTTTGAAAAAGTAAACTATAAGATTCTACTTGTAGGAATTGCAGTTATTGCAATTGGATTTATATTAATGTCTGGTGGCGGAAGCGACAATCCAGCAGTTTTTAATAACGAAATTTTCAGTTTTAGAAGAATACGATTAGCTCCAACAATGGTTTTAATTGGTTTTGGAATTACAATTTATTCTATTTTGAAAAGCCCTAAGAAAGATTATTAGATTATTAGACTTCTTAGATTGTTAGATTAAAATTACATTTAACTCAATCTAAAAATCTAAAAATCTAAAATCTAAAATCTAAAAAATGAATTACATACAAGCCATTATTCTTGCTATTATAGAAGGAATTACAGAGTTTCTCCCAGTTTCTTCGACTGGACACATGATTATTGCAAGTTCTTTTTTTGGAATTGCTCACGAGGATTTCACCAAACTTTTTACGATTGTTATTCAATTAGGAGCAATCCTTTCGGTGGTAGTCTTATATTTTAAAAGATTTTTTCAAACTTTAGATTTTTATTTTAAATTATTAATTGCTTTTATTCCAGCGGTAGTTTTAGGATTACTTTTCAGCAAAAAAATTGATACTTTATTAGAAAGTCCAGTAACTGTTGCTGTTTCGCTTCTAATAGGCGGAATCATTTTACTAAAAGTAGATGATTGGTTTAATAATTCATCTGAAACAGAAATTACTTATCCAAAAGCTTTCAAAATAGGTTTATTTCAATGTATTGCTATGGTTCCTGGTGTTTCTAGAAGTGGCGCTAGTATTGTAGGCGGAATGTCACAAAAACTAGCAAGAACATCGGCAGCAGAATTTTCGTTTTTTCTTGCAGTTCCAACGATGCTTGGCGCAACGCTAAAAAAATGTTACGATTATTACAAAGACGGGTTTATACTCACTCACGACCAAATAAATATTCTAATTATTGGAAATATAGTTGCTTTTATTGTGGCGCTTTTAGCTATCAAAACATTTATTGGTTTTTTAAGTAAAAATGGTTTCAAGGTTTTTGGTTATTACCGAATTATAGCTGGAATTGCATTACTACTCATTCACTTTTTTATTCATCCGCTGACCATCATTTAATGACTCCTGAAGATTACTTAAACGGACAAGTGTTATTGATCGATAAACCATTAAAATGGAGTTCATTTCAAGCGGTAAATAAGCTGAAATATTCGCTTATAAATAAATTAGGTTTACCAAAAAAGTTTAAAATTGGGCATGCAGGAACTTTAGATCCGTTAGCAACTGGTTTGTTGATAGTTTGTACAGGAAAATTTACCAAAAATATTTCCGAAATACAAGGTCAAGCCAAAGAATATAAGGGAACTTTCTACATTGGTGCCACAACGCCATCGTATGATTTAGAAACCGAAATAGATGCTACTTTCCCTACTGAACATATTACCGAAGCCTTAATTAACGAAACAGTCAAACAATTTTTAGGCGAAATAGATCAGAAACCACCTGTTTTTTCTGCTATTAAAAAAGATGGTGTACGATTATATGAACATGCACGTGCTGGCGTTGAAGTAGAAATTGCTTCTAGAAAAACACAGATACACGAATTTGAAATTACCCGAATAGCATTACCAGAAATCGACTTTAGGATCGTTTGTAGCAAAGGAACTTATATTCGTTCTTTGGCTTATGATTTTGGATTGGCTTTGCAATCCGGCGGACATCTTACGGTTTTACGAAGAACAAAAATTGGTGATTATGATGTGAAAAATGCCATCGATGTTACTTTGTTTGATGAGTCTATCGTTAGAATAGATTAAATGAATTACAAAATTATTCTTCTCTTTTTACTGTCTAATTTTTGTGCTTTTTCACAAAAATTTGATTCTAAATATATTCAATTTGAATTGTCTACGCCTTTTAAAGCTAATACGCATCGTGGCGAAATAAATTCGGACGGAAGTAAAAATGAATATCAGTTTATTCCAGACGGATTAAGTGCTAAGCTTGGTTACGGAATACATTACGAAGAAACTATTTCGATTGGATTACATTCAGGTATCGATTGGAAAATAAACGAAAAACTTGTTATAATTCCTGTTTTTCTCAACTCTAGACTAAATCTTGAAGTTGGAGAAGAAAGTGCTATAGCATTACAATTTGGTTGGGGAAAAGCATCGGCAATTGGAAAAGGAGACGTTTTTGGAACTTATAAAAGATTTAATTTAGGTTTTCAAAACGATGATGGTTTATCTGTTTTTGCTGATTTATCTTTGTATAATTTTACTGTAAATAATTATAAAGGCTTTGGTACAATAAGTTTAGGCATAAGCAAAATTATTTTCTAGTATTGTGTTCTAATTGTTCTAAATGATGCATCAAAGTAGTTAATTCATTCTGAGTGCTCAATCCCTTGTCGTGCAAATACCACAGTTGTAATTCGGTTTTTGCAGTATTATCAATAACTCCATATTGCTGTTTATAGCTTTTTATAAGTTTTGTGGCGCCTTCAGGTCTTGGACCCCAAGTTCCTTTAAGCTGTAAAGTTTCTTTTTCGAGAATTATTAATTTTGGAATAGACCTACTCCCATTAGTCAAAAACAAATCCATTAATGGTTTATTTTCGTCTCTAAACAATAGTTTCAACTCAATGTTGTTTGATACATTAGCCATTTTATTAAAAATAGGAACTAATTGTGCAGCATCACCACACCAACCTTCGGTAAGAACTAACCAATAATATTGATATTTTAGCAAATTTAGCTCTTGCAAGCTTTCTATTCCTACGTGAATAGTTTTATCTAATCTATTCATTCTAGTTTCGTTCAGTTTACTATAATGAAGTAAATCATTTGATTGCTCATCTCCTGTAGATTTTCCTTGCTGAATTAGTTGCGAAATAATATTCCGATATTCTGAATAACTAAATGCATTTAAAAAACTTTGAGCTATAATTGTCTTCATATAATCTGAATTGCTATAGTAAATTTACAAATTATTTTAAACAAATTATTACATTTGGGAAAACTCTTTTTTATGAAAAATCGTTGTGCTTGGTGTTTGTCTAGTGATTTATATAAAGAATATCATGATAACGAATGGGGAAAACCTGTTTATGATGATGCAACTATATTTGAATTTTTAATTCTTGAAACTTTTCAAGCTGGGTTAAGCTGGATTACTATTTTAAACAAAAGAGAAAATTTTAGAACTGCTTTTGATGGCTTTGATTATAAAAAAATAGCCCGTTATTCTGAAGCCAAACAAGAAGAATTATTACAAAATCCAGGTATTATTAGAAACAAACTCAAAGTAAAATCGGCAGTGACAAATGCGATTGCTTTTATGGAAATTCAGGAAGAATTTGGCAGTTTCAGCAAATATATTTGGGGCTTTGTAGATGGCAAACCTATTGAAAACAAACCCAAAACTCTAAAGGATATTACTGCAACCTCAGCCATATCTGACGCTTTGAGTAAAGATTTAAAAAAACGCGGCTTCAAATTTGTGGGTTCGACAGTGATGTATGCCCACATGCAAGCAACGGGAATGGTAAACGATCATGTAGAAGATTGCTGGACGAGAGAATAATTTACAGTAATATCAAATGAAAATATATTTAAAAATTGTATTAAGCTTGTTTTTAATAAGTTGTATTAAAAACAAAGAGGTTACAAGCTTTCAAAACACTGTTCCAAAATTTAAAGTTCATCTAGATACTGTAAATTTATTTGACAAACAGAGAATTAGAATAATACCCGTTGCATTTTACTTCCCAAAAACAAACCAAAAAATTGAAAATCAAAAAGTGGTAGTTTTAAGTCACGGTTATAGTGAAAACAGACTTGGCGCAAATAAATCATATTCATTTTTAACTAATAACTTAGCTTCCAAAGGATATTTTGTGGTAAGTATTCAACACGAATTGCCAACCGACGATTTAATTCCAAAAACGGGAATCCCTCAAATTGTTAGGCGTCCATTTTGGGAAAGAGGAACTGAAAACATACTTTTTGTTCTTAATGAAATCAAAAAAACAAAGCCCGAATTAGATTACAAACATCTCGTTTTAATAGGACATTCAAATGGTGGAGATATAAGTGTTTTATTCGCCCATAAATATCCAGATTTAGTTGACAAAATAATTTCATTAGATAATCGACGTATGGAATTACCTAGAACTAATCAACCTAGAATTTACACACTTAGATCGAGTGATCAACCTGCAGACGAAGGTGTTTTACCAACTTCTGAAGAACAGAAAAAATTTGGAATAAGAATTATAAAACTTCCCAACACAATTCATAATGACATGAATGATAGAGGAAATAATAGACAAAAAAAGGAAATTAATAATTATGTAATGGAGTTTTTGAATGATTAACTTCTTTAGAAGTTTATTTCTTTAATAACTTCAAAAAATCTTCTCTAGGAATTTCACGACAACCCAAACTATCTAAATGGTCATTGTAAATCTGGCAATCTAATAAATTATACTGATGTGTTTTTAGATAATTTACCAACGAAATAAAGGCCATTTTCGAAGCATTACTCACTTTCGAAAACATACTTTCTCCACAAAAAACAGGAAACATATCTACTCCGTACAATCCGCCAACTAAGGTGTCGTTTTGCCAAACCTCAACCGACATGGCTTTGCCTAATTCATGGAGTTTGCAATAAGATTCTATCATTTCATCAGTGATCCAAGTACCGTATTGTCCTTCTCTTTTTACGCTTTGACAATTCTGAATTACTTCCCGAAAAGCTTTATTGAAAGTTACTTGAAAAACATTTTTATTGATGATATTTCTCATACTGTGAGAAACTATCAATTCGTCTAGAAACAAAACCATTCTTTGTTTTGGCGACCACCACATGATGGGATCGCCATCTTCAAACCAAGGAAAAATTCCACTTTCGTAAGCTAACAATAACCTTTCGGTAGATAAATCGCCACCAATAGCTAAGAGACCGTCGGGCGAGGATTCATTTGTATTAGGAAAGGATAATTCTTGGGTTAAAAAATGCATAATGAATAATAATTTCAAAATCAATGTCAATTATAGATTCCCACTTGAGCAGGAATTCAAAATAAAAAAAGCCAGAAATAAATATTACTTCTGACTTCTATTCTCTTTCTTTTTTCTAAAATTTAGAAAGGTAAATCGTCGTGTTCTTCTTCTTTAAAGTTTGTTGCTGGCTCAAATGTTTCAGCTGTTGGCATTGGTGGCGATTGTGTGCTTGGTGCTTGTGCAGCTGCCAAACGCTCTATTCTCCAACCTTTTATACTATTAAAATATTTGGTTTCTCCTTGAGGATTTACCCATTCTCTACCACCTAAATTAATAGATACTTTTACGTCTTCTCCAACATTATAATTGTTCAATAAATCACATTTGTCTTGAACAAATTCTATCATTATCGATTGTGGATATTGCTCGTCTGTGGTTACAACCAATTCTCTTTTTTTAAATGAGGCACTAATTTGTTGCTCTGCCCCAACCACTTTAATTTTCCCTGTAACTTCCATAACTTATCGTTTTGCTAATAGTACTTTCCATGCAGAAAGTATGTCTTGATTATTCAAATATTCTTTTGCTTTCAACTGTATTTTTTGTTCATCATCTGAACTTAAAACACCTTTTACAGCAAAATTTTCGTTTACAAATATAGTAATTTCTTCTTCAGTAGGCAAAGCTTCAACATTTCCTAACATACCTAAATCATTTCCATCAAAAACGGAACTTTCTTTTATAAAATTCGGAATATGATCTACTCCAATTCCTAATGTTACCAACGGTTTTGGCACTTCAAACAAACCTTGATTAGAACGAGAATACCAATTGCCACCCAATCTCGAAACTAAATCGATTTTATATTGGTCGATAGCTCCTTTTTCGTCCAAAATTTCTTCATTAATGTGAATACGAACTACTTCACAAATAATTAAATTCCCAGCACCACCTTCTTGACCTAGTTCGATGATTTCATTTACTTTACATTCAAACTGAACTGGCGATTCTGCCACACGAAAAGGTTTTACAACATCGGAAGCGATAGGTGTTAAACCAGCTTTTAGAAATTCGTTAACCCCTTCAGCATATTCTGTACTTGATAAGGAGGTTTGCTGTACAATATCATAATTTACAACATTTATAACCACTTCTCGAGTTACTTTTGCGTTTTCTAAAGTGTGTTTTGTAGTATTGTCACGCACACGTCTTGCTGGCGAAAAAATAAGAATTGGCGGATTTGCACTAAAAACATTAAAAAAACTAAATGGCGATAAATTTGGGTTTCCATCAACATCTATTGTGCTTGCAAAAGCAATAGGTCTTGGGCTTACAGCTCCTTGCAAATAGCCTTGTAGTTGCGCTGTAGTAATGTCTTTTGGAGAAATGCTGAGCATAATTGTTTATTTTCTACAAAAATAAGAAAAGCAATTGAATAGAAATAATTATACCGAATCATTAACGCCTTTTTTATATATTTATACACTCAAGAAAAAATATGCAGTTTTCGAATAAAAATAACACAACCCGTTGGGTACTAATACTCTCTTCCTTCCTAATCACTGTGCTGATTTTGTGGAATACTTATACTTTTTTTCAGATTTTTAAAAATGAGGAACGTTTAAAAATAGAATTATGGGCCGAAGCACAAAAAAGTATCAATAATGCCACTTCAGATACTGATCTTGATCTTCCTTTTCACATCATTACAAACAACAATACAATTCCAATTATACTAACCAATCAGAAAGATAGTATTCTTCAGTCTATTAATATTGATGAAAATATTATCAAAGATTCGATAAAAGCAAAAGCGCTTTTACAAAGTTTCAAAAATGCCAACAAGCGTGTTGAAATGGAATATGTAAAAGGGAAATTTCATTATTTGTATTACACAAACTCACCTTTGCTAAACAAATTAAAATATTATCCTATTGCCTTAGTATTAATCATTTTCTTGTTTGGGGCACTTGTTTACAATTATTATAAAACCAATAAAATTTCTGGACAAAACAAACTTTGGGCAGGAATGGCAAAGGAAACTGCACATCAAATAGGAACACCATTATCATCTCTCATTGGTTGGGTCGAAATTATGAAAGCCGACAATGTAGATGAAACCACGGTCCAAGAAATTGAAAAAGACATACACAGACTGCAAAATATTACCGATAGATTTTCTAAAATTGGTTCAGAGCCTGTTTTAGAAGAAAAAGATTTGGTTGAAGAAACCCAAAAAGCCTACGAATATTTGCAATCTAGATTTTCTAAGCAAGTTGTTTTTACGTTTAAAGCGCCCGAACATAAAATACCTATCTTGATAAACCCAACATTACACAGCTGGACTATAGAGAATTTGGTAAAAAACGCCATCGATGCTATGAAAGGTCGCGGTTCTATTGATGTAACCATTGAAGACGATTGGAAAACAACCAAGATAAAAGTAACCGATTCTGGCAAAGGAATTCCTAAAAACCAATTTAGAACTATCTTTGAACCTGGTTTTACAACCAAAAAAAGAGGTTGGGGATTGGGACTTTCATTAACCAAAAGAATTGTTGAAGAGTATCACAACGGAAGAATAAGAGTATTACAATCTGAAATAAATAAAGGAACAACAATTCAAATAAGTTTTAAACGATGAATTTAAGTTATTGGGAACTCAAAAATTGGTTTACAAATGTAGATTATACGATTGTTGGAAGCGGGATTGTTGGACTTCATACAGCATTACGCTTGCGTGAAAAATTTCCTAAAAGTAAAATTCTTATTCTAGAAAAAGGAATGTTACCAGAAGGTGCAAGTACAAAAAATGCAGGTTTTGCTTGTTTTGGAAGCTTGTCTGAAATTATCGACGATTTAAAATCACATACAGAAGAAGAGGTTATTCAACTCGTACACAAACGCTGGCAAGGTTTGCAATTACTCAGGAAAAATTTGGGTGATGAAGCGATAGATTTTAAACCTTTTGGCGGATATGAATTGTTTCTAAAAAATGACGAATCTACTTTTAACGAGTGTTTACAAAAATTGCCATTTATCAATGATATTTTAAAACCAATCTTTAAAACTGATGTTTTCGAGAAGAACATAGATAGATTTGGTTTCAATAATATACAGGAATATACTATTTTCAATCCGTTTGAAGCACAAATTGATACTGGAAACATGATGCAAGCTTTATTAAAAAAAGCACATTCGAATGGAATTTTAATTTTGAATAATCAGACTGTTTCTAACTTTCATGACAATGCAAATGGTGTAGAAATTCAAGTAAACGATTATAGTTTTACAACAAAAAAATTATTGTTTGCTACCAATGGTTTTGCCGGAGAATTAACAAACAACGAAGTAAAACCAGCAAGAGCACAGGTTTTAATAACCGAACCTATTCCGAATTTAGATATAAAAGGCACGTTTCATTTAGACAAAGGATATTATTATTTCAGAAATATAAATGATAGAATATTATTTGGTGGCGGCAGAAACCTTGATTTTGAAGGAGAGAATACTTCACAATTTGGCCAAACAGAAATCATACAAAATAAACTAGAAGAAATTCTAAAAACCGTAATTTTGCCCAATACCGATTTCAAAATTGCACATCGTTGGTCTGGGATTATGGGTTTAGGCAATAGCAAAAGACCAATAGTAGAATCCTTATCAGAGAACGTATATTGTGGCGTGAGATTGGGTGGCATGGGCGTAGCCATAGGGAGTTTAGTAGGAAAAGAATTAGCAGATTTAATATAATGGCGACAAAAAAAGCAACAAAACCAAAAGCAAAACCAGCTCCTAAAAAAGAAAAAACTAGTTTTGGGAGTAAAGTAAAAAGTTTTATATTCAAATTTACCTTATGGTTCGTAGGGCTTTCGGTACTTATGGTTATCATTTTTAGATTTGTACCAGTATTTTATACACCACTTATGGTTATTCGAGCATTCGAACATAATGAAGCAGGAAAAGACATGGTTTGCAGTCACGAATGGGTTCCACTCGAGGATATTTCTCTCAATTTGCCTAAAGCAGTTGTGGCAAGTGAAGACGGTAATTTCTTAAAACACAATGGTTTCGATTTTAGTGCAATGAATAAAGCTTTAAAAAGTAATTTGAAAGGCAAGAAATTAAAAGGTGGTAGTACTATCTCACAACAAACCGCAAAAAATGTTTTCCTTTGGCAAGGTCGAAGTTATTTAAGAAAAGGATTAGAAGCTTATTTTACAGTACTTATCGAGCTTTTTTGGGGCAAAGAACGCATCATGGAAGTTTATTTGAATAGCATCGAAATGGGCGATGGTGTATATGGTGCCGAAGCTGCAAGCAAACACTGGTTTCACAAAAGCGCAAAGAATTTAACCAAATACGAAGCCGCTTCTATAGCAGCAATTCTCCCAAATCCTAGAAAATATAAAGCAACTAATTCTTCTGCTTATGTCGAAAAAAGGAAAAACAAAACTTTACGAGTGATGAAATCAGTTGGAAAATTAGAATATTAAAATTTTGGCTGCATTTTTGATAACAATTTAAGAAAATTATGAACTTTCCTAAATTTATCATTATGAAAAAATTATTCTTTTCCCTCTCTATTTTGTTTTTTGTTGTTTCTTGTAAAGACGTCGCTGCCGAAGCTCCAAGTGCTATAGTCATGGACAAAATGGTAGAAGCTCCAGCTACGGAAGAAACCGCTCCAGTAATGGAAGACGAAGCTGCCGTTGGAGTCGAATCTATGGACCTAAATAAACCTAAAACAGAAGCTAAAATAATAAAAACTGGAAGTCTTCGTTTCGAAAGTTCAAATTTAGAAAGTTCATTTCAAACCATTCAAAAAGCAGTAGCAAAACACAAAGCCATTATTCAAAATGATGATTCTGGCAAAGATGATTATTCTGTTTATCGAAATTTTACTATTAGAATTCCAAATCAAGATTTTGATGCTTTTATAAACGAAATAAGTCAAGGTGTTTCTCATTTTGATAAAAAAGAAATTTCTCAGCAAGACGTAACCGAAGAATATGTAGATGTAGAAGCTAGAATGAATGCTAAAAAGAAACTCGAAGCACGTTATATTCAATTGCTAACAAAAGCAAATAAGGTTTCGGAAATGCTAGAAATTGAAAAACAACTAGCCGAAATTCGTGAAGAAATTGAAGCAAAAGAAGGTCAGCTAAAATACATGCAAAGTCAGGTTTCTATGAGTACAGTTTCTATAGAAATGTACACTAATAATCCTTCCGAAAGCGGTGTTACAGTCTCTTATGGCGGCAAAATATGGAACGAAATAAAATCAGGTTTCAACGGATTATCAAGTTTTTTGCTCGGAATTATCAGCGTTTGGCCTTTTATCATTATTTTCGTATTACTATTTATCTTTATCAAACGAAGATTTAAGAAAAAAACACAATAAAAAATGATTTCACTTTTCAAGAAAAAATATATAATTCCAGTAACGGCAAGTGCTTTCCTGTTTGTTGGTGTAAGTTTTAAAGAAGATTTCTTTGAAATAGCCAAACAAATAGAGATTTTTACCACGCTATACAAAACAGTCAATATGAACTATGTTGACGAGACCAATCCTGCCGAATTAATGGATAAGGCAATAAAAAGTATGTTGGCACAACTGGATCCGTACACTAACTATTTTAACGAACAAGATGTTGTAAAAGCTAAAATAAACAACACAGGCGAATATACCGGAATTGGTGCGATACTAACCAGAAAAGACGGAAAACTTATTGTTCGTGAACCTTACAAAAATTATCCTGCAGACAAAGCTGGATTAAAAGCTGGCGATGAAATAATTCAAATTGGTGATGTAAATCTAATCGATTTTAAAGACGATGCAACACAATTGTTAAAAGGCGGAAAAAACGCAAAAATCGATTTAAAATACAAACGAAATGGCGAAATAAAAACCACACAACTCGTTCTAGAAGAGGTCGAAATTAAAGCTGTCCCATTTTTTGGAAAAATAGATGACAAAACAGGTTATATCGTTTTAGAAAAATTTAATGCAAAAGCATCGTCAGAAACAAAAGAAGCACTAGAAAAACTTAAAGAACAAGGCGCCACACAAATTATTCTAGATTTGCGAGGAAATCCAGGTGGTTTACTAGCCGAAGCAGTAAATGTTTGTAATTTATTTGTGCCCAATAACGAAATTATTGTAACCACAAAATCACACATTGCAAAACACAATAATACTTATAAAACATCGAAAAATCCTGTCGATTTAGATATTCCGTTGGCCATATTAGTAGATGGTCATAGTGCTTCGGCAAGTGAAATTGTTTCTGGTGCTTTACAGGATTTAGACCGAGCTGTTATTATTGGTTCAAGAAGTTTTGGTAAAGGATTGGTGCAACGTTATGTCGATTTAACTTACGGAACCCAACTAAAAGTAACTATTTCTAGATATTATACGCCTTCCGGCAGATGTATTCAGGCTTTAGATTATACCAAAAAAGATGCAAACGGCAAAGCCATTCGTACCGAAGCTAAAAATTACAATGCTTTTAAAACCAGAAAAGGTCGTCCCGTTTTTGATGGTGGTGGTGTTTTACCAGATATCGAATTAGAAGAAACCAAAACCAATACTATTATTGATGCACTAGTAAAAAACGATGCGATTTTTAATTTTGCAACCCAATATTGTAATAAAAATCCAAATTTAGGCAACAAAATGCCAATGCTTACCGATGCTGATTTTATAGAATTCAAGAAATTCTTAAAATCTCAGTCTTTTTCTTTCGATACAAATACCGATTTAGCACTAAAAGAAATGCTCGAAGAAGCAAAAAAAGAAAAAATAGACGCGGCTATAAAACTACAATATGACACTTTACTAGCTTCGCTTCAAAAAGCAGAAGACCTAGAAGTAGATAAAAACAAACCCGAAATATTAGACTTATTGCGTGACGAAATTATAACACGAAACCAATACAAAGAAGGGTTGTACATGTTTTATACTAAAAATAATTCTGAGATAAAAAAAGCAACACAATTGCTTAATAATACGGTTGAATATAATAGAATATTAAAAAAATAGATTGAGGATTAGGAAGTTTTTAAGTTATAAGCCACTTATAAAAACCACATAATAAAACATCAAGATGAACAGTTTATCAACTTCTGATATAATTACTTACTCAACAATTCGTATTGAAACTTTTAGTGAAGGAACAGGAACTGGTTTTTTCTTTGATTTTAATAGTGAATCACCAAACGATAAAGAAAGGCTCGTTATAATTACAAATTGGCATGTTATAGAAGGCGTTAACACTGGACAGTTAATTTTTACAAAAATTGATGATAAGGGTAATCCATTAGATACAGAACATATTACTGTTGTACTTGAAAACTTTGAATCACTTTGGATTCCACATCCAGATGTGGATGTTGATTTATGTATTTTACCAATTAAATCCATTATTGAAAAAATTCCAGAAAATTTTTTCAATGGTCATTTTGACATTAGCCACTTACCAAAAACAGACGAACTCGAAAAGCTTTGTGCGTTAGAAGAAATTATTATGGTTGGTTATCCAAATGGTACTTGGGATGAATACAATAATAAACCCATTATTCGCAAAGGAATTACAGCAACTAATCCTCGTTTAAAATATGGTGGCGAAGACGAATTTTTAATTGATGCTGCATGTTTTCCAGGATCAAGTGGTTCTCCAGTAATTATATATAATACTGGTCATTATCTTGATAGAGATGATAATCATTATCTTGTCAGGATTCGAGTAGTTTTACTCGGTGTTCTACGTGCAGGTCCAGAATATACCGCAGAAGGAGACATTAAATTTGTGGACATTAAAAAACAAAAAATTGTGAACACTGAAATGCCTTATAATTTGGGTAATGTTATCAGTATTGGCAAGATATTAGATTTTGAGGAATTAATTTAAACGGTTTATAACAGTCCGATAGCGCGGATTTGTAATCCGTGCCCATAACAACAAGTTATACGTTTTTATGTAAAAATTTTATATTTTTATATTCTGTTTGGACAGATTTAAAATCCACACTATTGCTTTAAAGAAATAAACATGAATAAAATACAACACTTCTTCTTTTTACTTCTATTCCTTTCTTTTTCTGAGGCAATAATGGCTCAGGAAGAAATTATTCATTCTGTTTATTTCGATTTTGACAAATTTAAAC
>NZ_JBJXEN010000046.1:0-9223 GCF_046153165.1 Flavobacterium sp.
AGAGACTCCCGCGTGAGGGATAGTAGTGGAAAACCCACAGCCTGACAAAGGAAGTGCGAGGACTTGAAGCGAATTGCTTCGCCAGTTCGGCTTTCAGCCTCGGGTGACCGACCTACCTTTTCGCGAAGGGACACACCATAAATTAAAAAATAAAAAAACATACCTTAAAATATGATGCTCCTTTTTATTTATCTTCGGGTTTAAGCATTTTGTGAGTTCCTTTCCATGCTTTTACAAAATTCGCATAGCTTATATCATTTTTTGCAGCTTGTCTTGGTAATCTTCCGTCAAGGAACGCTTTGTACAATACACCTTCAATAGTAAGATCTTCAGCAACTGTGTACGGATCATATTTGGTCTTGAGATTTATATCAAATAATCTTGCAGTATTATTGGACCAAAATGCCTTCCAACCACTTTTTAACTCTTTTATTAAATCGAAGGTTGATGATCCTGTTTGTCTATATATTAATTTAACCAATACTTGTCCGTCTTTTCTACTTAATTTTTTGAGCTGGTCTTCAAACTCATTTGTTAGGTAGTTTTCAACTAATTTAAAGTACTTTCTTTTATCTCTTTCTGATTTTAATCCTTTCATTCCTTCATTAAGAGCAGTCAATCTATCGGCTGCAGTTTTTGCATAAGGATATACTTTAAGGACACGGCGTTGAAGAATTAGGAATTTCTTTCTCTCTTCAGCAGATTTTAAATCATATCTATTAGATATGTAAACTTCTTCTAACTCAATTGGAATTTTTGCGACTGTATCAATTCCTATTAAAGGTTTTTCAACTTCAGTTGTATCAATTTTTGTAACTTGACCAAATGAAATGGTTGTTATCAAACAAATTGTTAATAGAGTGAGTATATATTTCATTTTATTCAACTAATTTTTTATCAAAAATATATATTTATTGTACAACTCTAATGCCAAATTTATAATTTAGCAAAAAATATTTTTATGAGCACGAAATCTATACTTAAAAAGTCTTCGATAGACTTTCTAGAGAACTATCTAAATAACGCCTCTCCTACTGGTTTCGAGTCTGGCGGTCAAAATTTGTGGATGGATTATTTGAAACCATATGTTGATACTTTTATTACCGATACTTACGGAACTGCCGTTGGGGTTATAAATCCAGAAGCAAAATACAAAGTAGTTATAGAAGGTCATGCAGATGAAATTGCTTGGTATGTAAATTATATTACTGATGATGGTTTAATTTATGTAATTCGTAACGGAGGTTCTGACCATCAGATAGCACCTTCTAAACGAGTAAACATACATACTAAAAACGGAATTGTAAAAGGTGTTTTTGGTTGGCCAGCGATTCATACTCGTAATCGCAGCAAGGAAGAAGCTACTAGAATTGATAATATTTTTATCGATTGTGGTTGCATGACAAAAGAAGAAGTCGAAAAACTAGGTGTTCATGTAGGTTGTGTGATTACTTACCCAGATGAATTCATGATTTTAAACAATGATAAATTTGTTTGTCGTGCCATCGATAATCGTATGGGAGGATTTATGATTGCCGAAGTAGCGCGTTTACTTCATGAAAACAAGAAAAAATTACCTTTCGGTTTATATATTGTAAATGCTGTTCAAGAAGAAGTTGGTCTTCGTGGCGCCGAAATGATTACACAAACCATTAAACCTAATGTTGCCATTGTGACTGATGTATGTCATGATACAACCACACCAATGATTGATAAAAAAATAGAAGGTGAAACTAAAATAGGTAAAGGTCCAGTCGTAACTTATGCTCCAGCGGTACAAAATAATTTACGAGAACTTATATTAGATACAGCAGAAAAAAACAAAATCCCTTTTCAGCGTTTGGCTTCCTCTCGTGTTACAGGAACCGATACTGATGCTTTTGCCTACAGCAATGGTGGCGTAGCTTCGGCACTAATTTCATTACCGTTACGATATATGCACACGACTGTTGAAATGGTGCATCGTGATGATGTAGAAAATGTCATAAAATTGATATACGAAACATTATTAAAAATAGAAAACAACGAAACCTTCTCTTATTTTAAATAATTTTTTTTAGGAGCCAATCCCACTATTTGTTACAATCTTTTGCTTTATAAAGAAAAAAGCAAAAGGATTTCCACTGCTATCGGGGCTAAAAAAAGCCGAAATTCAATTTAGAATTTCGGCTTTTTTTTAGTGATACACTGATGCGATAAGATGCTATTCTTAAAAGTTTAATAGAACTAATAAATCGAGATTTTTTCAAGTTCATAGCTAACCTTATTTTGGTAAATCGCTCTCAGTAATCTCTTTATCTTCAGCAATTATATCATCTATTGATTTGTTTAGTGAAACAAATTGTACATTATCTATAGAAATATCTATAACTTCATTATTGATTATTGCAAAATAAACAAGGTACTCAGGTTTTTCAATTTGAGTTCCAATAATACTATTGTTTTCAATAATTATTTCATCAATCGATTTTTCGTAATGAGATCCAAAAATGGTATTAATGTCTAAAAGTGTTGAATCTTTTACTTTATAATAAACTTTTTCTGCCTTTACTTTATTGATACTATCAACCGAAGTAATTGAATTTTTTTGATTGACTATTTCACTATTTAAAGCTATATAGTTATTGATAAACTTGTTGTTAAACTGATTTGATCTTACTGTAAAACTTGAAAAAGAGATTACAAGGATTCCTAAATAAATGATTGATTTTTTCATGATGATTAATTTTAAATTTTAAAAATATTTTTTTTGTTTTTATACCTACTAATATTCTATGCAAATATATATTTAAAAGAAGGTATCTTGTATTACATAGTATTGAAATTTAAGATAATTTTAACATTTTGATTACAAAAAAGGAGAAAGGAGGTGTTTTTTTAATAATTTTACATCACTTAAAATATTAACTTTACATAAAAAACAATTCTAAAAATGCAATCAAAAGCAAAAAACGTAACCGAATATCTAACAGAAATTCCAGAAGAAAGACAACAAGCTTTTAATAAACTTCGAAAAACTATTTTAGAAAATATTCCAAAAGGTTTCGAAGAATGTATGATTTACGGAATGGTTGGTTATGTTGTTCCTCATTCTATTTATCCAAAAGGTTATCATTGTGACCCAAAATTGCCTTTATCATTTACAGCTATTGCATCACAAAAAAACTTCATTGCATTATACCACATGGGGATTTACTCAAATCCTAAACTATTAGAATGGTTTACTTCAGAATTTCCAAAGCACTCTAAAAAAAAATTAGATATGGGGAAAAGTTGTATGCGCTTTAAAAAATCTGAAGATATTCCTTTTGAATTGATTGGTGAACTTATGCGAAAAATGACAGTTGAGGAATGGATAAACACTTACGAATCAGTATTCAAAAAATAATCATTAACCTTAAAATTATAAAATTATGAAAATTATCAAAAAAATTATTTTCGGATTAATCTTTATCGTCGCAATATTACTTATTGCTGGTCTATTTATTAAAAAAGAGTACGCTGTTGAAAGAGAAATTACAATTAACAAACCAATAGACAGCGTTTTTAATTATGTAAAACTCATGAAAAATCAAGACAATTTTAGTGTTTGGAACAAAAAAGATCCCAATTCTATAAGAACATTCAAAAACACCGATGGCGAAGTTGGATTTATTTACTCTTGGGATAGCAAAAATGACGAAGTTGGTGCTGGTGAACAAGAAATTATAAAAATAACTCCAAATGAGCGTATCGATTTTGAACTTCGTTTTAAAAGACCTTTTGAGGGAACAGATAAAGCTTATTTTATTACAGAGTCCGTGAGTAATGATACTACTAAAATAAAATGGGGATTCAATGGTTCGATGAAATATCCTATGAACTTATTACTTCCTATTATGGATATGGAAAATATGTTAGGTAAAGACCTGCAAAAAGGATTAGATGATTTGAAAATTATTCTAGAAAAACAATAATACAATTTGACACAAATTAAAAACCGCCTTACTAAAATTAGTAAGGCGGTTTTCTTTGGGTTTTCTTATGCTTTTTTAAGTAAGTCTACAACATCAATTGCTTTAGACATTTGAGCATACTTTAAAGCAGTATAACCTCTTTCGTTTTTTTCATCAAGACTTGCACCTTTATCCAATAAAAACTTTACGATTTCTACTTTGTTATAACGTGCCGCTAACATTAATGGTGTCATGCCTTCAGAAATTTCATTTATATCTGTACCATATTCGATAAATTTTTTAATCGTTTCAAAATCTCCTTTCATAATTGCAGCACAAAGTGGTGTTGGATTAAAAATAGTTTCAACTTTGATTTTGTTTAAAACATTTAAATTTGATGCAAATGATTCATTTGCAAAAGCTACTAAAGCCAGACCTAAAATAATGATTGTTTTTTTCATGATGATTGTTTTTTAATTAATGATTACTTATAAGACGTTATATAAGCTTTATTTGTTACACCATTTTTAAAACCATAACATATATTTAACATTTTGGAGGAAACAAAAGCCTTTAATTTCTTGTACAAAGAAAAAAAACCACGTAGAAACGTGGTTAGTATATAATTAAAAGATAGTTAACTTATTGGTTTAAAAAACTCAAAACATTCTTTTCAATTCTCTCATTAATATTTGATATATCTGCTTTTACGAATTTTTCTCCCAAAATATTTTCATACAATTCGATGTAACGTTCTGAGACTGATATAATATATTCATTAGACATATCTGGTATTTGCTGTCCTTCTTGCCCTTGAAATCCATTTTCTATTAACCAACGACGCACGAATTCTTTAGACAATTGTTTTTGTTCTTCATTCTTATCTTGTCTATCCTGATAACCATCGGCGTAAAAATAACGTGAGGAATCTGGTGTATGAATCTCGTCTATCAGAACAATTTTTCCTTCTTTGGTTTTACCAAATTCATATTTAGTGTCTACTAGAATTAATCCACGTGAAGCTGCAATTTCAGTTCCTCGTTGATATAAATCTCTTGTATACTTTTCTAAAACTAAATAATCTTCTTCAGATACAATATTTTTTGCTAAAATGTCTTCACGGGAAATATCTTCATCATGTGAACCATTATCTGCTTTTGTAGTTGGTGTAATTATAGGTGTAGGAAATTTATCGTTCTCTTTTAATCCTTCAACCATTGTTACACCACAAATCATTCTTTTTCCTAAAGCATATTCTCTTGCTGCATGACCTGAAAGATAACCACGAATAACCATTTCTACCTTAAATGGATCACACAAATGTCCAACTGCAACATTTGGATCTGGTGTCGCAATAAGCCAATTTGGGACAATATCTTGCGTGAGCTCCATAAACTTGGTAGCAATTTGATTTAGGATTTGTCCTTTGTAAGGAATGCCTTTTGGCAAGACGACATCAAAAGCTGATAGCCTGTCGGTGGCAACCATCACTAAAAGTTCATCATTTATATTATAAACTTCTCTGACTTTACCTCGGTAAACAGATTTTTGATTCGGGAAATTAAAATTTGTAGTTGTAATTGTATTCATTGTTGTGTTGTTGTTTCCGCAAAAATAGTTTGTTTTATGAATATTGTCAAAAGAATCGTGATTTTTATCTATAAAAAAAGCTGTTCTTAATAAGAACAGCTTTTAATAGAATTATAATGAGTTTACATATTTATAGACCAAACCGAATAACTATTAGGTGGACATTGTATTTTTACCCAGCTATCGCCTTGTGTAGTTGGTAACCAAGTAGATTGTCCTGTAAAATCTTTAATTTGTGCATTGCTCCAGTTTGTAGGAACCCATCTTTCTTGCCATGATGCAGAATTATTAAGATAAACTATTAAGCCTGGATTGCCGTTATAACCATTTCTTCTTGCAACATACTCATCATTATCTGAATATAAAATAGATGTATTTCCTGTTGCTTTATTATTATGAATCCAAATTAAGTTGTTCAATTTTGATTTGTCCAACCACTCTTCATAATCTCTATAAAAAATAGTTGGATATCCTTCGTGAGTTAAGATATAAGCATAAGCTAAATTCTTTTTCCAGATTTCGTTTGTATCGTGATTAGAAACAAAAGTTACTGCTTTATATGGATTTCTTTTCCACATCATATCATCATTCAAAAGAGCTAAATTATTTCCGTCGAAAGCATCATGCATTTTATAATAACATGCAAAATCGAAAACAGAACTATTGGCATTATTAGCCCACCACTCTAAAGTGTTTACATTCGAATCCCAATATTCCCCAACTGAAAAACCTCCAACATTTGCATTCCACTGATTAACAACCCAAGGGCCAAAACCTTTTACATAATCGAAACGCCAACCATCAAATTTCATAGTATTTTTATAATACTTCCCAACACCATCTGCTCTTAACCAAAGCCAATCTTTTACATAAGGATTTGCATGGCATAAATCTGGAAAACCTCCAAAAGCTCCTTCGTCGTTATTACCATATGCATTTTTGTAAAAATCATTATAAGTTCGTTTAAACTTACCTGATGCAACTCCATTAAAGTTTGTCCAAGTTTGTGTTCCTGTATATGGATTACTTTCTGAAGCTCCACCGCTATTGTGATTAATAACTATGTCGGCAAAAACTTGTAGGTTTTGAAGATGAGCATTAGTGATAAGACTAGTTAATTCAGTTTTTGATCCAAAACGAGTTTCAATAGAACCATTTTGATTAAAATCCCCAAAATCGAAATAATCTGTTGGATCATATCCCATAGAAAATGCTCCGTTTTGTGCTTTAGATGCTGGCGGTAACCAAATAGATGAAATTCCGGCATTTGCCCAATCTGTTACTTTAGTATTAATAGTGTTCCACCATGTTCCTCCTGCAGGTACATCCCAATAAAAAGCTTGCATCATTACGCCTCCCCCAGGCCCTGCAACATATTTACTTGTTTGTGATGTGTTTACATTCCCCGTACTAAAAGGATGTCCGTCATGCTTGGTTACATTTATCACTTTACTTTGTTTAGCAATGTCTAATGCCTCATCTTGTGATTTGTCTTCTGTATTACAAGCATAATTAGCTATTAATAAAGAGAATAACAAAATTTTAATTGTTGGTTTGTTCATAAAATTAGTTTTTAAAGTTGGTTTTTGATTTGATAAATTTTACTTTATTGACTAAATTTATATAAATTTTATTATGCACAATACAAACTCATTTTTAACACACTAACGAAAACGTTATAGTGTTGAAAAGTTTTAATTATATATAAAAATACAGGTGATTTTTTAATAAAAATAAAGTAATTTATTTTCTAAATTATCAATTTAATAAATACTTTTTTACAAAGACTAAGAGCCTTTTTTATAAAACTGAACGTCTTATTAAACAATTAAATAATCTGTATCCTAATATCGTACGGAGAAAATTCATTGCATTTGCATCAAAACCAATTGTAAATCGTTTGAATCTTCTTGGTGGATTTTCAGCAATTTCAAGTACTTTTTGAACTATTGTAGGTAATAAATCTTTATTTTTAGCTGTTTTTTTATGAAGTAAATCTGTTATTTTATCCATCAAGATATTATAGGATTCAATATTTGATTTTTCAGATTTTGTTACATTTTTCTGAAAGTCAGTTTTTGCATTTCCAAACTGTACTGTACAAACTTTGATATTAAAATCAATCAGCTCATAAGCCATACATTCTGAAAAACTTTCTACAGCTTTTTTTGTCGAATGATAAAAACTTCCCAAAGGCAAATTTACCAAACCTGCAACTGAAGATATATTTATAAAAAGCCCTTTATTTTGTTCCCTAAATACAGGGATAAATGCTCTGCATACTTTTACAACTCCCAACCAGTTAATATCTACAATACTTTTTATCTTATCATCTTCAGATAATTCGACAAAACTTCTATAACCAACTCCTGCATTATTAATAACAACATCGATAGTTTTATATTTTTTTAATAACTCTATTTTTGTGTTTTCAATAATTTCAGTCGATGTAACATCTAAAATATGACATTTAATATTTGGTAAACCCATTATGTCTTTACCATGATCAAGATGAATCATTGTTGCAATAACATTCCAACCGTTTTTAGAAAAATGTAAGGCCAGTTCTTTACCTAATCCACTTCCTGCTCCAGTAATAAGTACATTTTTCAATATTTCCTTTTTTTTAGTAAGTTGGTAAAACTACACAAAAATAAATGCAATATTTAGTTTTGATTAAAATTAAGAAAATTTACAAGAATTCTATTCAAATTCTGACAAGCTTATTACTACAACAAAGATTCTTTAGCCGTCATTATTTGTCTCTTATTTAAACAATTATACCTGACAAGTTTCAAAAACCTATCAGGTATAAAAAAAATTCTATTTCAAGAAAATTAATATCTAAACATTTTTTACTTATTTAATCATTATTTTCAATCTGTTTGTAAGCATCTATTACTTTTTTGACTAATCTATGACGAACAATATCTTTATCATCAAGATAAATAATACTAATTCCTTCGACGTCTTTTAGTACTAAAATTGCTTCTTTAAGTCCCGAAATCGTTCTTCGAGGCAAATCTACCTGACCTGGATCGCCAGTTATCATAAACTTGGCATTTTTTCCCATACGAGTTAGGAACATTTTCATTTGAGAATGAGTGGTATTTTGAGCTTCATCTAGAATTACAAAAGCATTATCTAAAGTACGTCCACGCATAAATGCTAATGGAGCTATTTGTATAATCCCTTTTAATATGTAATCTTCAAGTGTTTGTGGTGGCAACATATCCCGCAAAGCATCATATAATGGTTGCATATACGGATCTAGTTTCTCTTTCATATCTCCTGGAAGAAAACCAAGATTTTCACCTGCTTCTACTGCTGGACGGGTCAAAATAATACGTTTTACTTGTTTCTCTTTCAATGCTTTTACAGCCATTGCAACACCTGTATAAGTTTTTCCAGTTCCTGCGGGTCCTACGGCAAAAACCATATCGTTTTTGTTAATACAATCAACCAATAATTGTTGGTTTGGAGTCATCGCTTTTATGAGCTTTCCTCCTATTCCGTGAACCAAAATTTTGTCGATATCTGCCATTTTTTGTTCTTCTCTAGAGTCGCTCAAAATCACTCTATCAATAACATTATTATCAATAGTATTGTAACGTGTAAAGTGAACCATGAGTCTGTTGAAGCGTTTTTCGAATTCGTCTAGCTCATCTTTTTCGCCAAAGGCTTTAAGTGTTGTTCCT
>NZ_JBJXEN010000048.1:0-3423 GCF_046153165.1 Flavobacterium sp.
AGAGACTCCCGCGTGAGGGATAGTAGTGGAAAACCCACAGCCTGACAAAGGAAGTGCGAGGACTTGAAGCGAATTGCTTCGCCAGTTCGGCTTTCAGCCTCGGGTGACCGACCTACCTTTTCGCGAAAGGACACACCATAAAATAAAAAATAGAAAAACATACCTTATATATATTGTATGTCTTTTGCGAAACTGTTATATTTGCATTCACAAAATTATAATGATGATTAAGATTACATTACCTGATGGTTCGATTAAAGAGTTTGAGAATGGCGTAACTCCTATGGATGTTGCAAAAAGTATTAGTGAAGGTTTAGCTAGAAACGTGATTTCGGCAGCTTTTAATAACAATACGGTGGAAACTTCGACGAAATTGACTACGGATGGTTCGCTTGTTTTATATACTTGGAATGATAAAGATGGTAAGAAGGCTTTTTGGCATTCGACTTCACATGTCATGGCACAAGTATTAGAGGAAATGTACCCAGGCTTGAAATTAACTCTTGGTCCTGCGATTGATAATGGATTTTATTATGATGTAGATTTTGGTGATGCTAAAATTGTGGAAGCTGATTTTAAAAATATTGAGAATCGTATTTTAGAGATTTCGAAAGAAAAGCATGAGTTTAAATTGCGTCCTGTAACAAAAGCGGATGCTCTGGAACTATACAAAGACAATGAATACAAAACTGAACTAATTACAAATCTTGAAGATGGTACAATCACTTTTTGTGATCACGCTACTTTTACCGATTTGTGTCGTGGCGGACATATTCCGAATACTGGAATTATTAAGGCTGTAAAAATCATGAGTATAGCTGGTGCTTACTGGCGTGGTGATGAGAAAAACAAGCAATTGACTCGAGTTTACGGAACTTCGTTTCCGAAACAAAAGGATTTGACTGATTATTTAGAACTACTTGAGGAAGCAAAACGCCGTGATCACAGAAAATTAGGAAAAGAATTAGAATTATTCGCTTTTTCCCAAAAAGTGGGACAAGGATTGCCTTTGTGGTTACCTAAAGGAGCTGCTTTGCGTGATCGTTTAGAGCAATTTTTGAAAAAGGCTCAGAAAAAAGGTGGTTACGAGCAAGTGGTTACACCACATATTGGTCAGAAAGAATTGTATGTTACTTCTGGACATTATGCTAAATATGGAGCAGATAGTTTTCAGCCGATTACAACTCCTGCTGAAGGTGAGGAATTCTTATTGAAACCTATGAACTGTCCTCATCACTGTGAAATATACAATGTTAGACCTTGGTCTTATAAAGATTTACCAAAGCGTTACGCAGAATTTGGAACTGTTTACAGATACGAACAAAGTGGCGAATTACACGGTTTAACACGTGTTCGTGGCTTTACTCAAGATGATGCACATATTTTTTGTACACCAGATCAATTGGACGAAGAATTCAAAAAAGTAATTGACCTAGTATTATATGTATTTGGATCTTTAGGATTTGAAAATTTTACAGCTCAAATTTCATTACGAGATAAAGAAAACAGGGATAAATATATAGGTAGTGATGAAAACTGGGAAAAGGCTGAAAATGCTATTATTAATGCAGCACGAGATAAGAATTTAAATACTGTTGTAGAATATGGTGAAGCCGCTTTTTACGGACCAAAGCTAGACTTTATGGTCAAAGATGCTTTAGGAAGAAGCTGGCAATTAGGAACTATTCAGGTAGATTATAACTTACCTGAACGTTTCGAATTAACATACAAAGGTTCAGACGATCAGTTACATAGACCTGTTATGATTCATAGAGCTCCATTTGGAAGTATGGAACGTTTTATCGCTATTTTATTAGAACATACAGCAGGAAATTTCCCACTTTGGTTAATGCCAGAACAGGCTACAATCTTGTGTTTGAGTGATAAATATGAAATATATGCGAAAAAAGTTTTAAATCTGCTAGAAAATCACGAAATTCGCGCCCTAATTGACAACAGAAATGAGTCGATTGGAAGAAAAATTAGAGATGCAGAAATGCAAAAAACCCCGTTTATGTTGATTGTAGGCGAGGAAGAAGAGAAGAACAACACCATTTCTATACGTCGTCATGGACAAGAAGGAAAAGGAAATATTACGGTTACAATAGAAGAATTTGCTAGAATTGTAAACGATGAAATAAGCAAAACATTAAAAACATTTGAAGTTTAACTAAAAATTAAGAGCCATAGCAATTAGAAACAGTAGAGGTTACCAGCCTCGAGTAGAAAAAAAAGACGAACATAGAATAAACAACTTTATTCGTGTTCCAGAAGTACGTCTTGTAGGAGAGAATGTTGAGCCTGGAGTTATAAAAACTTCGGAAGCAATGAAACTTGCCGACCAATTAGAATTAGATCTAGTTGAAATTTCTCCAAACGCAGAGCCTCCTGTATGTAAAATAATGGACTATAAAAAGTTCGTTTACATGCAGAAGAAACGTGAAAAAGAGCTAAAAGCTAAATCTACTCAAATTGTAGTTAAAGAAATTCGTTTTGGTCCTCAAACAGATGAGCATGATTATGAATTTAAAAGAAAAAATGCAGAGAAGTTCCTTAAAGAAGGTTCTAAACTAAAAGCATTTGTATTCTTTAAAGGTCGTTCGATTATCTATAAAGATCAAGGGCAAATCTTATTATTAAGACTAGCTACTGATCTTGAAGAACATGGTAAAGTAGAAGCTATGCCAGTTCTGGAAGGAAAAAGAATGATTATGTTTATTGCTCCAAAGAAGAAAAAATAGTATTAGCAAATTTAAGGATTAGACAAAAGTTTTAAAACTGATGACTATTTCTTATAGCTTTCACTTAAAGATAGTAAGTAAGAATAAATTAAAAAACTAGGAAAAATGCCTAAAATGAAAACCAAATCTAGTGCCAAGAAACGATTTAAAGTTACTGGTTCTGGAAAGATTAAAAGAAAACACGCTTTTAAAAGTCATATTTTGACTAAAAAATCTAAAAAACGTAAATTAGCTTTGACACACTCAGCGCTAGTTCACAAAACAGATATGAAAAGCATCAAACAACAATTAAGAATTATCTAATCGACAATTTCAATTGTCAATTACAAAAATAATTCTTTAGGTTAAAATTATTTAAAATAACCTTGGAGTGGGCCATTAAGTACCTTCGATTAAATTCAGGTCGCCTTACTACAAAAAAACATTAAAATTATGCCAAGATCAGTAAATTCAGTTGCTAAAAGAGCAAGAAGAAAAAAGATAATGAAGCAAGCCAAAGGTTTCTTTGGTCGTCGTAAAAACGTTTGGACAGTTGCAAAAAACGCGGTTGAGAAAGCAATGTGCTACGCTTACCGTGACAGAAAAGTAAATAAAAGAAATTTCCGTGCTTTATGGATTCAACGTATCAACGCTGGAGCTAGATTAGAAGGAATGTCTTATTCTCAATTCATGGGTAAAGTTA
>NZ_JBJXEN010000023.1:0-39047 GCF_046153165.1 Flavobacterium sp.
ACTAAAAATAAAAAACACTAACTATGAGTTCATTTGACGTAGTCATTATAGGTTCAGGTCCAGGCGGATATGTATCAGCAATTCGTTGCGCACAATTAGGTTTCAAAACTGCTATTATAGAAAAATACTCAACTCTTGGCGGAACTTGCCTCAATGTAGGTTGCATTCCATCAAAAGCATTATTGGCATCATCTCATCATTACGAAGAATTACAACATTTTGCAGACCACGGAATTGAGGTTTCTGGAGAAGTAAAGGTAAATCTTGAAAAAATGATTGCGCGTAAACAAGCCGTTGTGGATCAAACTTCTGGTGGTGTAAAATTTTTAATGGACAAAAACAAAGTAACCGTTTTCGAAGGATTAGGTACTTTTGAAGATGCAAATCATGTAAAAGTTACAAAAGCAGACGGAACTTCAGAAGTTCTTGAAGCTAAAAATATCATTATTGCAACTGGTTCTAAACCATCAAATCTTCCTTTTATTAAAATCGATAAAGAAAGAATCATCACATCGACCGAAGCATTAAAATTACCAGAAGTTCCTAAACATTTAGTAATTATTGGTGGTGGTGTTATTGGAATTGAACTTGGACAAGTATATTTAAGATTAGGTGCACAAGTTTCGGTAGTAGAATTCATGGACAGAATTATTCCAGGAATGGATGCTGGTTTGTCTAAAGAATTGACAAAAGTGTTAAAAAAACAAGGAATGAAATTCTACGTTTCTCACAAAGTAAAATCAGTAGAAAGAAATGGCAATGCTGTTACTGTTCAAGCTGAAAATACTAAAGGAGAAACTATTACTTTAGAAGGTGATTATTCACTAGTTTCTGTTGGTCGTCGTCCTTATACTGATGGACTTTCCGCAGATAAAGCTGGTGTGAAAATTACTGACAGAGGAATGGTTGAAGTAAATAATCATTTACAAACTAATATTCCAAATATTTATGCTATTGGTGATGTAGTTCGAGGTGCCATGTTGGCACATAAAGCAGAAGAAGAAGGTGTTATGGTTGCCGAAATTTTGGCAGGTCAAAAACCACATATTGATTATAATTTGATTCCTGGAGTAGTTTATACTTGGCCAGAAGTTGCTGCAGTTGGAAAAACTGAAGAACAACTAAAAGCTGACGGTGTTAACTATAAGGCAGGAAGTTTCCCATTTAAAGCTTTAGGAAGAGCAAGAGCTGGAGGTGATACTGATGGATTTGTGAAAATTCTAGCTGACGCTAAAACTGATGAAGTTCTTGGTGTTCACATGATTGGCGCTCGTTGTGCCGATTTAATTGCAGAAGCAGTTACTGCAATGGAATTTAGAGCATCAGCTGAAGATATTTCAAGAATGTCGCACGCACATCCAACATTTGCAGAAGCTATTAAAGAAGCAGCATTAGCAGCAACTGATAATAGAGCATTGCACGTATAGTTTTTTAATATAAAAAACAAGAAAGCCAAATCTTACGATTTGGCTTTCTTGTTTAAAGAAGTTTATAATTTATTGTTTTACAATTTTCTTAATAGTAGAACCTTCATTAGTTTTAATATTCATAAAATAAACTCCTGAAGTCAGATCTGAAATATTAACTTCAATATTTGAAATATTTTTTGGACTTACCACTTTAATAGTTCTTCCATTAATATCACTAATATCAATACTTTCTATTAAAAGATTAGCCTCATTTTTAATATTTACGATTCCAGTTGTAGGGTTTGGAAATATAGCAATTTTAGAAAATAGAAAATCTCTTCTTGATAAAACTTCCGACACAGTAAAATTATCTACTATAAGCGCATGTGTTCCAGTTGCATTTGCAGGTGAGTTATGCAAGAAACTAAAATAATAAGTTCCTGTTGTTGGAGGAGTAAATGTAAATGTTTTTAGCGCAAAAGTAGTGTTAGATAGCCCTGTTTCGGTTGCAATTACAGTAGTTTGGGTTGCAGCGGTCTGATCTGAACCTACTGTTAACTGATAGCTTGCTAAATTTGTTGACGCTGTTTGTTGAAGATTCCTCACGTAATAAGTTATGGTTGTTGTTGAACCAGCTGTTAAATTAATACCTCGTGAAAACATTCTTTCTGCGGCAGCTGTCGCAGTAGGAGTTATTGCAATTGCTGAATACTGCCCATTTTGTACCAATGTACTTCCTGTTCCTCCAAAATTAAGAAACCACGAATTGGCAGTGTTATTTGGCGTGGCTAACCAACCTAAAAACGGAAAGTCTTCAATTTCAAAACCAGTATTATAAGTTGCATTTGTAGGCTGAAAAGTAGAATAAAAAGGAAATGGTCCTTGATATGCACTCAAATTTCCTGCACCACAATCTTTTTTCAAGTAATATTCGTATGCTGTACTTGGTGTTAAACCAGTTAAATTATATGGGCTTGTAATATTTGAAATTGTTGTTCCAGAACCTGGTGTAAAATTATAAGGTCCATATTCCAAATTAACAGTTCCACCAGAAGTAACATTAAATGTTAAATTTGCCGAAGTTAAAGTAGGAGTGTTAAAGCCTAGATTTGTAGGTCTAGCACAAGTTACAACTTTACCAAAAATTGTTTCAGGTCTAAAAGTTGAATTTGCTCCTAAAGTTGCAGGAGCCGCAGTTGCACTATTTGCACTTTTTGTACCCGCAGCCAAAAGATTGTTTGCAGTGAGCGTACTTGCTACAGTTGGAAGAACTCCAGGAGTTGGATTTTGATAATCAAAAGCAACATAAATTCCACCTCCTGTATAATTAAAAGGAGATCCAGTAAAAGGAATATCAAATTCCCCAATAGCAGTTGGCAAAGTTACACTCCCATTACTAACAGATGTCATTGTAGAAATTGCGGTTGTCCAAGTAGTGCTTTTCAAATTTGTTGCATCTGCAGTATTTTGCAAATAAATTTGAATATTTCCAGTGGTTGCAACATCTAATCCAGTAGTATAATTAAATCCTAATGAATTTAGTAAATTTCCAGAGGTAAATCCTGAAGCTGCCATTTCGGCCGCAGTTATTATCCAAACACTCCTCTGATATCTATAAAGACCTTGTGGTCCTCTAACTTGTGAAGTAGCATTACTTGCTGGCAAAGCAATATAATAATCTGATTGGGCATTTGTTGTTAACCCAATAAGTGCTACTAATAAAGTAAGTAATAATTTTTTCATATAATAATTTTTAAGTTTTTATAAAATTACAAAAAAATATTATACAATAGAGTAATTTATTCTTTCTCCCACTTCCCTACAACACTCGTAGCCAATGCATTTCCTAATACATTAGTTGCACTACGAAACATATCACAAAAATGATCAATTGGTAATATTAAAGCAATTCCTTCAATAGGAATTTTAAACATTCCGCAAGTAGCTGCAACAACAACTAAACTTGCCCTTGGCACACCAGCAATACCCTTACTCGTAAGCATAAGAACAAATAACATAGTAAGTTGCGTTGGCATATCTAGATGTACTCCGTAAGCTTGTGCTATAAAAATACTAGCAAATGTCATGTACATCATACTCCCGTCAAGATTAAAAGAATAGCCTAGTGGCAACATGAACGAAACAATCTTATCTTTTACACCGAAACGTTCTAATTCTTCGGTTAATTTAGGAAACACCGCTTCAGAACTGGTTGTCCCAAAAGCAATAATTAACGGACTTACAATATGTTTTAGTAAAGTTTTCATTTTATGCCCTAAAAACACAAAACCAATCATCAATAGAAAAAGCCATAAAGTTGAGATCCCTACAAGAAATGAACCAAAAAACTTAGCATACGTTAGCAAAAGTTCATTTAAATCTCGAATGGCAAAAACCCCAGCAATAGCACCAAATACACCAATTGGAGCAAATTTCATTACATAGTTTACCATTTTTAGTACAATATGTGATGTTTTGTCTAGAGCATTTATAACTGGTTTTGTGAAATCTCCTAATGATGCCGCTGCTAGTCCGAAGAAAATAGAAAAAATTACGATTTGTAATATCTCATTATTCGCCATGGCTTCAACAATACTTTTTGGAATAATATGTTCTATAAAATTTTGAGCAGAGAAACTTTGTGTCTTTTCAGTTACTTCGGTCGCTGTAGAAACATCTATATTAGAAAGTTGTAAACCTGTTCCTGGATGCAAAATATTTACCCAAAACATTCCTATTAATAAAGAAATAAATGAAGCTGTAAAAAACCAAGCCATTGCCTTACCCCCTATTCTCCCAACAGATTTGATATCTCCTAATTTTGCAATTCCTACTACCAATGTGGTAAATACTAATGGGGAAATTATCATTTGTACCAAACGTATAAAGACTGTTGCCAACATTTTTATATAACCACTAAATTCTTTGGCGGCTTCTTCTGAATAATTATTATGAATAAAAATGCCTAGAATAGCACCCAAAATCATAGCTATTAGAATTTGAACTGTTAAGTTACTGAAGAATGATTTTTTAGTTTCGATTTTAGATTCTGTTGAAGTCATAGTTTATGGTTGAATGTTATTATTTTTTAGCCCCGATAGCAGTGAAAATCCTTTTGTTTTTTTCCTTCAAAAAACAAAAGATTGCAACGTATAGCGGGATTAGCTCCTCATTTCGACAAGCTCAATGTGATATTTATTTTTTATAAATTTTATTTAAAAGAAAAAAATCAGCAATTACGAGTGCTGCCATCGCTTCGACAATGGGAACAGCACGGGGTACCACGCACGGATCATGACGCCCTTTTCCTTGTTGTTCGATAACTTCGTTTGTATTTGTGAGTACTTCTTGTTTTTGAATGAGTGTGGCAACGGGTTTGAAAGCGACACGGAAATAAATATCCATTCCGTTAGAAATTCCACCTTGAATACCACCTGAAAGATTTGTTTTCGTAGTTCCATCTTCATTATAAGCGTCATTGTGGTCGCTTCCTTTCATCTTGGCGCCACAAAAACCGCTTCCGAATTCAAAACCTTTTACCGCATTTATAGAGAGCATGGCTTTTCCTAATTCGGCATGCAACTTATCAAAAACTGGTTCTCCAAGACCTATTAGTACGTTTTGTATGACACAAGTGATGGTTCCGCCAACTGTATCTCCTTGTTTTTTGATTTCTTTAATATAGTTTTCCATTTTTTCAGCTGATGCCAAATCTGGACAACGAACTGCATTGCTTTCCGTTAACGAAAAATCTAAATCTTGATACGGTTTGTCTATAAAAATATCTCCTACAGAAGATACAAACGCATTTATTTTAATTTTTGGAATGACTTGTTTTGCAATTGCTCCCGCCACAACTCTACTTGCGGTTTCTCGGGCTGAACTACGTCCACCACCGCGATAATCACGAATTCCGTATTTTTTTTCGTAGACATAATCGGCATGACTCGGACGATACGAATCTTTTATATGAGAATAATCATCAGACTTCTGATTGGTATTTGGAATAATAAACCCAATTGGAGTTCCTGTAGTTTTTCCTTCAAAAATTCCTGAGAGAAATTGCACTTCGTCTTCTTCTTTTCGTTGAGTAACTATAGAAGATTGTCCTGGTTTTCGACGTTGCATTTCGAGTTGAATGGCGTCTAAATCTAATATTATGTTTGGTGGGCAACCATCTATAATTCCTCCCAAAGCTTCTCCATGGGATTCGCCAAAAGTGGTTAGTTTAAAAATATTTCCGTAACTATTTCCTGCCATTGCTTTTTGTTTGAAACAAATATAACCTAATCATTAAAACTTATAAAATAATATTTAGATTTAATTTAGTTTTACTTAAATAAGTAACAAAACTAAATTAGTGGCACAATAATTGACAGTTAATATACGTTAAATAAAACAAACAAATTATTATGAGAAAATTATTTATTACTGCTTTGATGCTTACGGGGTTTGCATTTAGCACACAAGCACAAGAAAAGAATGCAATCGGGATTAGATTAGGGGATAATTCAGGTTTCGGAGGTGAAGTTACATTTCAAACTGCTTTATCTAAAAACAATCGTATCGAATTAGATTTAGGTTTTAGAAATGAAGGTAATGTTTATTATGGTGGATATGGCAATAACTATTATGGTAACGGTAAGGGTTATGGACATAATGATGTTAAACTAGTTGGTATATACCAATGGGTATTTGATATTAAAAATGGTTTTAAATGGTATGTAGGTCCAGGAGTTGGAGTTGGTATATATAGTTCAAAATACTACTATAATGACAAAACATTTTTATTAGAGAATAAAAGTGGTGCGTTTGGTGTTATAGCTGGAGATGTTGGAGTCGAATATAACTTTAAGTTTCCTTTACAACTTTCTTTTGATGTAAGACCTGAATTATACCTTAGCCCTGATTATGTAGATGCTAGAGATAATAGTTTTGGTCCTGACTTAGGATTAAGTGCTAGATATAGATTCTAAAAACATTTTATATTAAACAAAAAACATCTTTAATCTAAATTAGGTTAAAGATGTTTTTGTTTTAGATTCTTCTATAGCCTCTAAATATAATTTTTCATATAAAGGCACTATTTTTTCTACAGAAAATTGTTTTGCAACTTCTAGTGCTTTTTTCTTAAATAAGTTTAAATTACCTTCATCGGAGATTATTTTGATTGCATTTTCAGCCATCTCTTTTATATCACCTATATTACTTAGATATCCTGAAACACCATGAATATTTACTTCTGGCAAACCTCCGGAATTACTTGAAATTACTGGAACACTACAAGCCATAGCCTCTAGAGCTGCAAGCCCAAAACTTTCTGTTTCTGATGGTAATAGAAATAAATCTGTTAGAGTCAAAATTTGATTTATCTCATTACTATTCCCAAAAAAAATCACTTTATCTGTTATTCCTAATTTTTCACATAGCTTTTCCGCTTTGGCTTTTTCTGGACCATCTCCAACCATCATTAATTTTGCAGGAATCTTTTGCTGAATTTTATAAAAAATTTTTATAACATCTGGAATATTTTTTACTTTTCTAAAATTACTAATATGTGTAATAATTCGCTCCTCAGGTTTTGCCATTACGGAACGTTTACAAGGAATATTTTCTATAATTTTATTTTCTAATTCGATAAAATTTGGAATTACTTCTATCTCATTCCTAATATCAAAAAGTCTAAGTGTATCCTCTTTTAAACTCTGAGAAACAGAAGTTACTTTGTCAGATTTATTAATACTAAACGTAACTGCTGTTTTATAAAACGGATGGTTCCCTACTAAAGTAATATCAGTTCCGTGAAGTGTTGTAACCATAGGGATAGTAATACCTTGATCTTTCAGCATTTGCTTTGCCATATAACCCGCATACGCGTGCGGAATAGCATAATGCACGTGTAACAAATCTATTTTATGTAGTTTTACCATATCTACCAATTTGCTCGACAAAGCCAACTCATATGGTTGATAATGAAATAAAGGGTACTCTGGAACATTTACCTCATGGTAATGCACATTTGGATTTAAGAGTGCTAAACGAACAGGCTGTCTGTAAGTAATAAAGTGTATTTCGTGACCTCGATGTGCTAATTCTAAGCCCAATTCGGTGGCAACAACGCCACTTCCTCCAAAAGTTGGATAACAAACGATTGCAATTTTCATTTATCGAAATTACAAAAAATAAAAATTTTGTAAGCTATTTTAGACAAAATTAACTATTCTTTAATAATTGCGTCGTAAATAATTTTTTGAATATCTTCTCTAATATTTTCTTTAGATAATTTATTTGGTGCATTTGAATCTGGAAAAGTTCTGTTTGACAAGAACACATAAACAATTTCCGTTTCTGGATCTACCCAAGCCATGGTTCCTGTAAAACCAGTATGTCCAAAACTTGTTAATGATGCACAACCACATGTTGGCCCTGATGTTCCCGGTAATTGTGGTTTGTCTAAACCTAGCCCTCTCCTGTTCCCTTCGGCACAAAAATAACAGGTATTAAAATCGTTAAAAGTTTTTTCTGAAAAGTATTGAACACCACCATAATTCCCTTTCTGCAAATACATTTGCATCATTTTTGCAATATCTATAGAATTAGAGAAAACTCCAGCATGTCCAGCAACACCACCTTGCATAGCTGCTGCCATATCATGAACATATCCTTGAACTAATTGATGACGAAAGTAGGTATCATTTTCTGTAGGAGGAATCATATCCATATCAAATCTTTGAAGAGGATTATATAATGTACTGCTCATTCCTAATCTAGAGAAAAAGTTTTCTTCTGCTAGTACATCTAACGTTTTATGATGATGTGTCTCTAGATATTCTTTTAGCAAGATAAAAGTAAAATCACTGTATTTATATTCTTTTTTTGGTAATAATTTACTGTCTATTATCTTTTTTATAATTGTATCATTATAATCATTTCGTATAAACAAATTTTCATCTACTTGTGTAGAAAAGTTTATTAACTCTGTTTTTCTATAATACTTTGCCAATGGTTTTTTAGAAATTGAATCGATTGTTTTTTTGTAAAATGGTTCCCAAGCTTGTAAACGAGCATAGTGAGAAAGCAACTCTTTGAAAGTAATTGAATCTTTATTTGAATTTCTTGCTTTATGAATCATTTCGCCAAGGCGAGTATCTAAATTTATTTTTTGGGCATCATAATCTAACATTACGTTAGGCAAAGTGCCAATTATTTTAGATAATGAAGCTATATCATATATATCTGAGTTTTTTACTTTGATATCCTTTCTGTAAGTATGATAACCAAAAGACTTTTGATAAATTACTTTCCCTTTTCTCGCTACTAAAATTTGAGCTCCAGGAGTTATTCTATTTTCAATTGCTTTTAAAGCTATTTTGTCTATTTCTGCTAATTTTTCTGAGCTCAATCCTACGCTTTCAGGAGTTGAAAATCCCAATCTATTAATTTTTTGAGTTGATAGTCCATCGCCAACTTTAAACAAGCTACCAACCGAAACAGGTAATTTTCCCTTAGCCTCGATTGCTCCAAAAATTAATTCGGCTGATACTTCCTGAGCAATGTCTCCATTTTGGTATGAAACTATTATACTTTCAATATTATCAATATTCTTTAGTGATGAGAGAATATAAGGTTTAGTAAATACATCTAAAATTACATCATTATTTTCTGCAATTTTTTCAATTAAAGATAATTCTGTCTCAGTAAATTCATATTTTTTCCACCATGATTTATCTGAAACGTGGTAGCCTAAAATTACTTTATTATATTTTTTTAGATCTTGATTTAAGCTATCAATATTTTCGTTAGAAACAACCGTAATATCAGCATACTTTTTCAGTGTCGTTAAAAAAGTATTTCCAGAATCATCACCAATTTTTACATAAGCAATTTTTGTTTTTTCTAACTCATTAATAGGTAAAGTTAGATGATCATTCTTTGCAACTGTGACTGCATTTTCAAATAACTTATACTGCAAAGAATTGCTATATGGTGTGTTAAGTTCTGAATATAAATTATTTATTTCTATTGGTTTATATTTATTTAAACCTGCTTTATATTTATATTTTAAAATTTTCTTTACCGAATATTCAATTCTTTCATCGGTAATCAAAGTATCTTTATAAGCTTGAGTAAATTTTTCAATTGCTGTTGGAACATCTTCTGCGAAAAGTAGAATATCATTTCCCGCTAAGAATGCTTCAAGATCAATTTCTCCTGGTTTTTTAAAATTACTTGCGCCTTTCATGTTCAAAGCATCTGTAAAAATTAATCCGTTAAAGCCTAATTGTTTTTTAAGAATATTCGTTACAACATTGTAAGATATTGATGATGGATAATTTTCTCGAGTTTCAAGACTTGGCACGTTTAAGTGTGCAACCATAACCGAGGACAATCCTAAATTAAACATTTTTTTATACGGATAAAACTCCACTTCATTTAATCTCTCTTTAGAAAAATTAACGGTTGGAAGACCTTTATGTGAATCTGTTTCAGTATCGCCATGACCAGGAAAATGCTTACCTGTAGAAAAAACACCTTGTTTTTGAAACCCTTTCATTAAGGCAACAGCTCTTTTTGTTACTTCTTCTTTGTCTTCACCAAAAGAGCGATTCCCAATGATGGGATTATTGGGGTTTGTATTAATATCTAAAACCGGTGCAAAATTAAATTGTAAACCCATTCGTTTGGTTTCCTTTCCCATTTGAACTCCTAGATCTTCTATAAGTTTCATATCTTGTATGGCACCAAGTGTCATATTCCAAGGGTATTTATAAGTAGAATCTAAACGCATACTTAAACCCCATTCTGCATCATTCCCAATAAATAAAGGAGTTTTAGATTCTGCTTGAAATCGATTGGTTAGTTTTGCTTGACGAACTGGTCCTCCTTGAAAGAAAATTAAGCCTCCAATTTTATAGTTTTTTATCAGCTTATCTAACGCATTAAAATGAACGGTATCTTTATTAGAATATGCAGCAATCATAAATAATTGCCCTAATTTTTCATCGAAAGTCATAGTGTTGTAAATACTATCTACCCATTTTCTTTCTGAATGTGAGTCTTCAAAGAGATTAAAGCCAACTTTTGACGGATCAATAAATTTTTCGGTTTTAGATTTTTCTTCATTTTTAGAAATTGCAGTTTTTTCCCTACCGCGATTTTTATTTACAGAGCAATTAACCATAAATAAGGTGAGTACAGAAAACAATAGAAACTTAAAACCTGAATTTTTCATTATATTTTTTTATGATTGTCCGCTTTTGTGGACTAACTTTCTTTTTTCTTTAAAAGAAACGACTATGCCAACTATCTTCTGCAGGAACTTCCCAAGATTCATTAAACTCTTCGATAGAATTTACTAGATTATTAAAAACAATAGTCGAACCTGTAACAGCCTTATCTTTGGCCATTTTTTTGAATTCGATTAATGTTTTATGAGCTACAAACTCTCCATTTTTAAAAGTTACATTCATTTTGTCTAACAAATCGACTTTATATTTTTGCTCTAATTCTTGAATAAACTGAACAGATTTATCTATAGAACAACCTGTCGCTGCTTGTACTTCTGGATTTACTGCAAAAATGATAAATCGGTTGTATTTTAGTAAATAAGATGCTTCAAGACTTGTTCCGTGAGCAGCCCAATCTTGAATAAATGCTTCTGTTGAAACCTTGATTTCGGCAAATTCCTCATCGGTAAATTTACGATTGGATTGATAAATCCAAATTTTGGATTCTAACGGTAAGTCTTCAAATGGAATTAACATATTTTTATTTTTTAAAATGTAGAAACTAATCCAAAACCAGTGGTTTTTCCATCATAATATGGAATAAATGCAGTTTTGTAATTTGATTCTTTCTTATTTGTAAATAGTTTATTTACTGTGGGATATAACCAATAAGCAACTTTTGTACTTAAAATCCCAATTCCTGCACCAGCAACAACATCTGTAAGCCAATGCCTATTATTATACATTCTGAAAGCTCCTGTTCCTGAAGCAACTACGTAACCTGATATTCCGTACCAGAAAGATTTTTCTTTATACTCCTGGTATAATAATTCTGCTCCCATAAACGCTGTAGCAGTGTGGCCAGAAGGAAACGAGTTAAATCCTGAACCATCTGGTCTTTCAACATGAGTTATTTTTTTCAAGCTATTTACTGCAATTCCCATAATAAGATATGAAGTAGAGGCAATAATTGCTTTATCTTTAAAATTATTTTTTCCTCTAACCCCTATTAAATCTAGACTTAAAGCTGTGACTAATGGTGTATATTGTGAAAAATCATCAATAGTAAATTTTTCATCAATATGCTCGGTAACTTCTTCACTAACCTCGGAATTAAAAAATTTTAATTGATCACTTTCTAATCCTATTATTCCGTAACCAATAAAAACCGTAGGAATTATTAGTTGCTTATAATTAAATCTTTGGTTTTTATAACTTTTAATTGTGTCAACTGAAAAATCACTTTTTAATTCTTGGGCAAATGACAATGAGCTTATAAAAAGAAAGAATGTAATTCTGACAAGTTTTCCATTTTTATTTAAAAATGAAAAAATCATTATAAATCCTGAGCATTTGCAATTAGTTCGGCAATATCCATTACTTTTACGTCAGCTTCTTTTTCTTTTACTTTTATTCCGTCTGTAAGCATGGTGTTACAAAATGGGCAACCTGCAGCAATAATTTCAGGTTTAGTTTCAAGAGCATCTTCTGTTCTTTCTACGTTTATTTCTTTGTTTCCTGGCTCAGCATCTTTAAACATTTGCGCTCCACCTGCTCCACAACATAATCCGTTCGCTTTAGAACGTTTCATTTCGACTAATTCGGCATCTAGTTTTTGAATTAATTCTCTTGGCGCTTCATATATTTTATTAGCACGTCCTAAATAACACGGATCATGAAAAGTAATTCTTTTTCCTTTAAATTGTCCGCCTTCTATAGTTAATCGACCATCATCCAAAAGTGATTTAAGGAATTCTGTATGATGAACTACTTCGTATTTTCCTCCTAATTCTGGATATTCATTTTTTAATGTATTGAAACAGTGAGGACAAGCAGTTACTATTTTTTTTGCTTCATACGCATTTAGCACTTCAATATTCATCATAGCTTGCATTTGAAACAAAAATTCGTTTCCTGCTCGTTTTGCTGGATCACCTGTACAACCTTCTTCGGTACCAAGTACAGCAAATTCGACCTTTGCACGATTTAAAATACGTACAAAAGCTTTGGTAATTCTTTTTGCTCTATCATCAAAACTTCCTGAACATCCTACCCAAAATAATACTTCTGGTTGTTTGCCTTGGGCTAGCATCTCTGCCATTGTAGGCACTATTAATACTTCTGACATATCTTTTTTTGTTTAATCGTTTTTTGTTTAATCGATTGAACGATTAAACAGTTAAATAACTAACCTATTTAATTAGTGTTTTCCGTCGTCGAAGACTTGGATTGTTACTTCTTTATCTATTAAATCTGTAAATTTTCCTCTGTAACGTGTTGCTTTTACCAAGTGATTGTCTATCCAGTGGTAATTCCCGCCACGTGGTTTTCCCATAAGCATTCCGTGGTATTTGAATCCGTGCTTTTTGAGCCAGATTTCAGTATATTCACGATGTGCTTCGGTTCTTGAGGTAAAAAAGAAAATTATATGCCCTTCGTCGTACCATTTGTTTAAGGTTGCTAAAGCGTCTGGATATACTTCGGCAGTAAGCATTCTTTCTGGTTCTTCGTTTGGAATATCGTCACAAATGGTTCCATCTATGTCTATCAGATAGTTTTTTACTCCTTCTGGCAAGATGGGACTTATTGTTTGTCCGTTTTCTGATGCGGCTACTAAACTTTTATCTAAATCTTCGATGTTCATTGTACTTTTGTTTATGCTGTGGGTTGCGTGAGGGATTGAGGCGGTATCCTTTTTTGAGGCTTTTCGCCGAAAAAAAGATAAAGCCGAAAGCCCGACCCTTTTCGGGTCACGCCCAAAATATTATTTTATTCGTTTTTCCAATTTAATCGGTCTTGCTGGTTGTATTGCCATGGCGCTCCGTTATTTTCGATGTTTGTCATCATGGCGTTTAGCGACTGTGGCGCAGCACTTTGCTCCATAACTAGGTAACGACGCATGTCTATAATGATAGATAATGGACTGATATTTACGGGACATTCTTCGACACAAGCGTTACAGGAAGTACACGCCCAAAGTTCTTCGGGTGTGATATAATCGCCTAACAGGAATTTGCCATCTGGTATAAATACGCCTTTGTTAGCATCGATATTGTTTCCTACTTCGACCAAACGATCACGAGTATCCATCATGATTTTTCTTGGCGATAATTTTTTTCCTGTTTGATTGGCTGGACATGATGATGTACAACGACCACATTCGGTACAGGTATATGCGTTTAGCAACTGAACCCAGTTTAAATCTTGCACGTCTTGTGCTCCGAATTTACTTGGAACGGCATTGTCATCTGGTGCTGGTGCTGGTGCTGCAAATGGATCTGCGTTTGGATCCATCATTAGTTTTACTTCTTTGGTTACACTTTCTAGATTATCAAATTGTCCTTGTGGTTTTAAATTTGCAAAATAGGTATTTGGGAATGCTAATAAAATATGTAAGTGTTTAGAGAAATAGAGGTAATTTAAGAATACTAAAATACCGCAAATGTGTAACCACCATGCTCCACGTTCTATCATGATTACTAATGATTCTGACATTCCATTGAAAATTGGCTCTAAAAACTGAGATATTGGAAAAGAACCTACTCTGTGGTATTCGCCTACATTTAATAATTGTAAATGGTAATCGGCAGCATTCATTAATAAGAACAATGACATTAAAACTACTTCAAAGTATAAGATATAGTTTGCATCCGATTTTGGCCAACCTTTTAAATCAGAACTGATGAAACGCTTTAAGTTAATCACATTTCTTCTTATCCAGAAAACAATTACCGCGATTAATACTAATAGTGCTAATATTTCGAATGAACCTATAAGTACATTATATAAACTTCCTAAAAATGAGAAAACACGATGAGTTCCAAATAACCCATCGATCATGATTTCTAGAACTTCTAGATTTATAACCACAAAACCTACATAAACAAATATGTGAAGTATTCCTGCAACGGGACGCTTAACCATTTTAGATTGTCCGAGTGCAATCATTGCCATATTTTTCCATCTTTCTGATGGATTGTCAGAACGATCTATATCTTGTCCTAATTTTATATTTCGGAGAATTTTTTTGACATTGACAGCAAAACATCCAATTCCTATAGAAAGAATAATGAAGAATAATATATTATCTAAATAGCTCATAAATATTTATTTGTGGTTTATTGTTTTTGTGTTGGTTGTTCTACATAAGGTTTTTCTTTTTTTCCAAAAAGAGAAACATTCACATATCTTGTTGGGTGCAATCTTACATCTTGAAGTAATAATTCCAACTCTTTTGATGCTTTAGATAAATTATTATACATCGCATCATCTTTTAGCAATTTACCCATTGTTCCTTTTCCAGACTCTAAATTTGCCATTATTTTATTAACATTATCTAAAGTAGCTTCTAGATTTTTGACAGTTTCCCCTAGGTTTGCTTTATCTAAATCCGAAGATATTTTAGCAAAATTTTGAGTTGTTTTATCTAAATTAGCAACAGCGCTTCCCAACTTAACTTTATTTTCTATTAGTATATCATCTACATTTTTAGATACTTTACTAAAATTTGACATTGTTTTATTTAGTTCAGCAATAGCGGTTTTTAGATTCGCTTGCGTTTTAGCGTCTAAAACGGTGTTTATATTTGATATTAAAGCATCGGCATTTGCTAGAACTTTGTCTAAACGCACTTGAAGTGGTTCTAACTTTTCGCCAAGAGCATCTGTTAATCCTAATTTAATTCCTGAGATTAACTTATCCCCATCAATAGTCATATTAGCGTCTTTATAATTAGGAATAATAGCAATTTGCTTGCCTGCAATTACACCTGGTTCATAAATTTGTGCCACACTTGTTTTTGAAATTGGAAATTCATCATCGTCTATTTGAAGTTCTACAAGTAGTTTCCCATTTGCATTAAGTATTATCGAATTTACTTTTCCTATAACTTTTCCGCTTACTGTTACTGGAGCCGATGTTGCCAATCCTTCTACATTATCATATTCAACAAATAATTTTTTATGACTGTTAAATAAATTTTGCCCTTTTAGGAAACTATATCCCCAAATAAATAATAAAATTGAGGCGATGACTAATATGGCGGTTTTAATTTCTCTAGTGATTTTCAATGTAAAATATTTTTAACAAAATTAATAAATTCTTATTAGTATTACTTTTTTAACGCTTCGTTTAGGCTAATTTTTACTCCGTTTCTAAACGCTACAATAAATGCGGAATCATAACCTTTAGTTTTTGCTTCAAGCAATTGCATTTTTGCAACAACATAATCATTAGTTTCTCCGTACATATATTTATAATAATCTTTTTCTAAAACAAATGAAATTTTATCTAAACCATTAAAATTTTCTGGTTTTGATTCTATTTTAGAAATACTTGCTTTTAGCTGAGTTTTAAATATAGGTTTGTTGATATCTATTTTTTTTACTTCGGCAGTCTTTTTTATTTCTTTTGATGTGTCTTTAGTTTGGGTTTGAACATTTACTTTTGGTGTAGAATCTTTAATAATTGGTTTTTCGTATTTTTTAATATCAATAACTGGCATTGTTCCTCCAAAATACTCTACTTTCATTCTAAAAACTGCATCAGCAATAGTTTTTGCAATATTTTGTTGTCCTTCTTCAGAATTTAGATAAGTTCCTTCATCAAGATTAGAAATAAATCCAGTTTCTACAAGAACTCTTGGCATAAATGCTTTGTGCAATACCATAAATGGAGCTTGTGCAACACCTCGAGATTTTCTATTCAATTTATTTTCTAAACCATCTTGGATCGTACTCGCTAATTCGATACTTTGGTCTAAATATTCTTCTTGTGCTAATGTTGCACTAATTAATGATTCTGGTGAATTAGGATCGTATCCTGAATATTTTTTCTTATAATTATCCTCTAAAGTAATAACAGCATTTTCTTTCTTTGCGATAGCAAGACTCGAAGCACTTTTAGAAAGTCCCATTACAAATGTTTCAGAACCAAAAGCATCATTATTTTTATTAGCATTACAATGTACTGATACAAAAAAATTAGCATTTGCTCTATTTGCTATATTTGCTCTTTCTACTAAATCTACAAAAGTATCGTTGTCTCTTGTATAAATAACTTGCACATTAGGGTCAGATTCTAATATCTTACCTAACTTAAGAACTATCCCTAAATTTATATTTTTCTCTACAAAGCCATGATATGTTGCACCAAAATCATGGTCACCATGTCCCGCATCTAAAACGACTTTAAATTTAGAATTCGTTTGTGCTGAAGCTGTTGCAATAAAAACTAATGATAAGGTTAAAGCAAAATGTTTCAATTTTAATGTAAATTTCATACCTGATTATTTTTATAAATGACCTAAAAGGTTATAATTTTATTAAATGCTTAATTTTTTTAAAAATAGATTGTAAGTTTGTCACTTCAAAAATTAAGCCATATTTTTACAAAAATAGTATTTATAGCGTTGCGTACAAACTTATTTCATATCGTTTTTTTAGCTTTTTTATTAACTTTTGGATATAACACATCTTATTCCCAAGAGTTACCCAAAAAAAGCACTTCTATACCTGCTAAAAATCAGAAAGATAGCTTAAATATTGGTGTAAAAAATATTATTAAAACTAATGATACTATCAAAAAAGATAGTATTACTAAAAAAAAGCCATTACTTGAAGCTCAAATCAAGTATAAAGCTGAAAAATATGCTAAAATAAACCAACGGAAAAAACAAATTACCTTGTATGATAAAGCCGAGGTACATCATAAAGATATAGAACTGAAGGCTGGAACTATTGTAATAGATTATGATAAAGATGAAGTTTATGCGGGTCGAATAAAGGATTCCGCTAATACTTATTCTCAATATCCTTATTTTAAACAAGAAAATAATGTAGTCGAACCAGATTCAATTCGTTTTAATTTTAAAACAAAAAAAGCTTTAATTTGGAATTCTAGAACTGATCAGGACGAATTTAGAGTAAAAGGAGAAATTACAAAAAGAGAAAATGACTCGGTTTATTTTATAAAAAATGCTCGTTTTACCACATCGAAAAATTTAGAAGATCCCGAATATTATTTTTTAGCTCGAAAAATAAAACTAGTCCCTGGAAAAAAAGTGGTTACTGGATTTACAAATATGGTTATTGCAGGTGTTCCTACACCTATCGCTATTCCGTTCGCTTATTTTCCTTTATCGAAAGAGCGAAATGTGTCAGGGATCATAATCCCGACTTTTGGAGACTCTAACGCACAAGGGTATTTTTTACAAAATGGTGGTTATTATTTTGCCTTAAGTAAGCACTATGATTTAGCTCTTTTAGGTGATTATTACACGAACGGAAGTTACGCATTTAGAGCAGAAACGAGTTATGCGAAAATTTATAAATACCGTGGTAATTTTAACTTTAGATATGAAAATCAAATTACAGGAGAACGTGGTTTTCCTGGTTACGGAAAAAATAAAATTTATAATTTGCAATGGAGCCATTCTCCAGATGCTAAAGCAACTCCAAACTCGAGATTTTCGGCTTCGGTAAATTTAGGTAGTCAAAAATATTTTAAAAGTTCATTTAATCAAATAAACAACTCAGCTTCGCTTAACAATACTTTAAGTTCTTCTATATCATATTCAAAAACATTTAACACTGTTCCACAAGCAAATATTGCCATTACCGCAAATCACAGTCAGAATACAAATACAGGTCAAATAAACATGACCTTACCTACACTGACAGCAAGTTTAGATAGAATATATCCTTTTGCTAAAAAAGATGAATCTAAAAAAGGTTTTATAAAAAATATTAATTTTACTTATAATTTATCTGCAAGAAACGAAATACAAACTGTTGATTCTTTATTTTTTAAACCTCAAATGTTTCGTGACGCAAAAAATGGTATGCAACAAACCATCCCGTTGAGTACCAATTTTAAAGTTTTAAAATATTTAAACGTTTCCACATCAGCAAATTATATAGAGACTTGGTATTTAAAAACAATCCGGAAAAATTATAATGCTACAACCAATGTAGTAGACGAAACTACAAATGGTGGATTTGATGCTTTTAGAACCTATAATTTTTCAGCAGGATTAGGAACTACTGTTTACGGGACTTTTAACGTAAGTAAGAATAAAAAAATTCAAGCTATACGTCATGTTATGACTCCTAATATTGGATATAGTTACAAACCAAGTTTCGAAAAATATTACGATACTTATGCTACCGATGGAAGCGGAAAAATGGCAGATTATTCTCGTTTTGAGAAAGGAATTTTTGGAGCACCAGACAAGAGTTTTTCTAACAATTTAAGTTTCTCTTTAAACAACACATTCGAAGCCAAAGTAAAAGATCGAGATTCTACAAAAGTAGAACCAAAGAAAATTATGATTCTTAACAATTTACAATTTTCTACAGGTTATAACTTATCTGCTGAAAAAGGTAAACAAGCTTGGCAACCAGTTCGAGTTAGTGGAGGAACTAATTTGTTTAAAGATAAAATGAATGTCAATTTTGGTGCAACTCTAAATCCTTATGCTATAGACGCCAATGGAAATGGTTTAAACATCTTTAATATAGACAACGGGGGAAGTCTTTTTAGGATGACAAGTGCTAATATGACTCTTAATTATTCATTAAAAAGTAAAGATAAAAAAGAAAAGAAAAAAGATGATTCTTACGGTAACAAAGGTTTACAAAATGGAGGGCGTGAAGATGACTTATTTGGTAAAACAACAGATTTTAGTAACCGTCAACAAAGTCAATTTGGTAAAGATGATGAAGATGATAAATTTGCAGGTTTTTTTAACGCACAAATTCCTTGGGATTTAAAATTAGCTTACTCTTTGACTTATACAAATGACAATCGTGAGAAAAAAATATCTAATAGTTCATTAATGTTTTCAGGAAATATAGATATTACTCCTAAATGGAAAGCTGGCGTTTCTTCTGGTTACGATTTTGTAAAAAAAGGAGTTACTTATACCCAATTACGCTTTGAGCGAGACTTATTAAGCTGGCGAATGGATTTTAATTGGATGCCTTTTGGGGATAGAACCTCATGGTATTTCTTTATAGGAATTAGTTCTTCTGTATTAAGTGATATTAAGTGGGACAAACATAATACTGCCGACAAAAAACTTTAATTTTTTTACTGACGTATGTCAAATTATGTAAAATAATATTCAAGAAAAATAATTAGATAAAACTATGAAAAAAATAATTTTTACAGACAAAGCTCCAGCTCCTATTGGGCCATACAACCAAGCAATTTTAAGTGGAAATACTTTATATACTTCTGGGCAAATAGCTATAAATCCTACTACAGGAGATTTAGTTTTAGACAATATTGAAGTAGAAACTGAACAAGTCATGCAAAACTTAAAAGCAGTCCTAGAAGCAGCTAATATGACTTTTGACAATGTAATAAAAACGACCATTTTCATTATGAATATGGGAGATTTTACAAGAATAAATGCTGTTTACGGAAAGCATTTTACTGAAGAAACTGCACCTGCAAGAGAAACCGTTCAAGTTTCATGTTTGCCTAAAAATGTAAATATCGAGATATCGATGATTGCTGCGAAGTAATTTAATAATTTTCATAAAAAAAACTTGCTTATAATTATAAGCAAGTTTTTTTTATGAAAATTATTATTGCTATTTAATTAAAATGCAACATTCCATCTTGGTAAACGATTGTTTTCATCAAGAAAGTTTTGTAATATTTGAGCTTCTGCAAAAGTTGGAATTACTTTTGTCTTATCATTATAAGTATCATACCAGTATACTTCTAATCTTGAAATATTTTCTTTTTTCATTTGCGCTGGCCAAGAATATTTACGTCCTGTTTTTGCAAATTGATGTCCGTTTACAATCTTATCATATAATCCACCACCTTTACTTTTCAGTGATCCATCATTTTGAATAGTTCCTGTAGAACCTACCATAATAAGCTCTTTATCATCATTTTCGACTGCATAAACAAGAAAAACACCACTTGCTGTTTCAGTTGCATTACAAACTACCTCTAAACTATCTTCTATTGTAAAAGTAAAACTATTACTTACTTTAAACTTTTTTAATTCTTTATACATTTTATATTTATTTTATTATTTGGTAATCTGAAAGCTAAAACCAAACTTTTGCAAAAGTAGCATTAATTAATCTTCTAAAGAAACTTAAACATCTTTATATACTCTAAAAACTCTTATATTAATTTTAAAAAGCTATATTTTTTAATAGTAATTTATTAACTCTTTTGATTAAATAAAAAAACCGAGCCATTACTGACTCGGTTTTTCTTTTATCTAAAAAAGAATTATTTAACTTCTTCAAATTCTACATCTTGAACATCGTCTCCTTGCGTTTCAGCTTGTGGCTGTGCTTGTTGACCTTGTTCTCCTTGAGCGTACATTGCTTCTGTAGCTGTTTTCCAAGCTGCATTTACATTGTCTAAACCTTTTTGAATAGCTTCTAAGTCTTGAGATTGGTGAGCCATTCTCAATTCTGTCAATGCATATTCGATAGCAGTTTTGTGCTCATCAGTAATTTTATCTGCTAATTCTTTCAATTGTGTTTCCGTTTGGAAAATTAAACTGTCAGCTTCATTGATTTTTTCAACTCTTTCTCTAGCGATTTTGTCAGCTCCAGCATTTGCTTCAGCATCTTTTTTCATTCTTTCGATTTCTTCAGATGTTAATCCAGAAGAAGCTTCGATACGAATATCGTGAGATTTACCAGTTCCTTTGTCAGTTGCAGAAACTTTGATGATACCATTAGCATCAATATCAAAAGTTACTTCAATTTGAGGAACTCCTCTTGGTGCTGGTGGAATACCATCTAAGTTGAAACGACCGATAGTTTTGTTATCAGCAGCCATAGCTCTTGCACCTTGAAGAACGTGAAGTTCAACAGTTGGTTGAGAATCTGCAGCTGTAGAGAAAATTTGTGATTTTTTAGTTGGAATAGTTGTGTTAGACTCGATTAAAACTGTCATAACACCACCCATAGTTTCGATACCTAAAGATAAAGGTGTAACGTCAAGTAACAATACATCTTTTACATCTCCAGATAAAACTCCACCTTGAATAGCTGCTCCAATTGCAACAACTTCATCAGGGTTAACTCCTTTAGATGCTTTTTTACCAAAGAATTTTTCAACTTCGTCAGCAATTCTTGGCATTCTTGTAGAACCTCCAACAAGGATAACTTCGTCAATATCTTTTGTAGATAAACCTGCATCTTTTAACGCTTTAGCAACTGGCTCCATAGAACGTTTTACTAAAGTATCAGACAATTGCTCAAATTTAGCTCTTGTTAATTTTTTAACTAAGTGTTTTGGTCCAGAAGCAGTAGCTGTAACGTAAGGTAAGTTGATTTCTGTTTCAGCAGAAGATGACAACTCTATTTTAGCTTTTTCAGCAGCTTCTTTAATTCTTTGTAATGACATTGGGTCAAGACGTAAGTCAATTCCTTCTTCAGCTTTAAATTCGTCTGCCAACCAGTCAATAATTGTTTGGTCAAAATCATCTCCACCTAAGTGAGTATCACCGTTAGTAGACAATACTTCAAAAACTCCATCTCCTAATTCAAGGATAGAAATATCGAAAGTACCTCCACCTAAATCGTAAACTGCGATTTTTTGGTCAACACCTTTTTTGTCTAATCCGTAAGCTAATGCCGCAGCAGTAGGCTCATTTATAATTCTCATTACTTTAAGACCTGCAATTTCTCCAGCTTCTTTTGTAGCTTGACGTTGCGCATCGTTAAAGTAAGCAGGAACAGTAATAACTGCTTCTGTAACTGTTTGACCTAAATAGTCTTCAGCAGTTTTTTTCATTTTTTGAAGTGTCATAGCTGACAATTCTTGAGCAGAATATAAACGACCATCAATATCCACACGTGGTGTATTGTTGTCACCTTTTACAACTGAATAAGGTACTCTTTTTGCTTCTTCGGTAATTTCACCGAAAGAATGTCCCATAAAACGTTTGATAGATGCAACAGTTTTAGTTGGGTTTGTAACCGCTTGTCTTTTGGCAGGATCTCCTACTTTAATTTCTCCACCTTCTACAAACGCAATGATAGATGGTGTTGTTCTTTTACCTTCAGCATTAGGAATTACTACTGCTTCTTGTCCTTCCATTACAGATACGCAAGAGTTTGTTGTACCTAAATCGATTCCGATAATCTTTCCCATTTTTATTATATTTAATTATTGAGTAATTCGTTTTTAATAACCTGAGTTGCTATAGTCAAGTTTTGTGCCAATAAAAGAGTTGGTATATAATTGTCAGTTTTATAAATAATTGGCGGAAAACAATATGACAAGATGGCGGTTTTCAGGAGCTATAACCAATTTTTGATCGTTCATTTTGAACGATAACAAAAACTGAGGAATATCATTTTAATTAGGAAATACTTTCAAATAATCTTACAACATTACCTCGTAATTATGTAAATTTTTTATCGTTAAAAAAACCAACTTTGTGGTTAACTTTATTCCAAACTAAAAAAAGGGTGAATTTGAAAAAAAATATAAAGAAGGGCTTTAAAATTTTCTTTTGGATTGTGGGCTCCATCATTGGAATTTTTCTTTTGTTGGTGTTAGCACTTCAAGTTCCTTTTGTCCAAAATTTAGTTAAAGAAAAAGCGGTAAGCTATATTGAAGGCAAAATTCATACTAAAGTTTCTATCGATCGAATTGAAATTGGCCTCCCAAAAAAAGTAATCCTTGAAGGTGTTTATTTTGAAGATCAAAAAAACGATACCCTTTTAGCTGGTAAAAAACTAGTCCTTGACATCAGTTTGTTTAAATTGATGAACAACAATGTGGAAATCAATTCGGCTAGTTTAGAAGGAATCACAGCCAATATAAAGAGAGACAAAGATTCTGTTTTCAATTTTGACTACATTATTAAAGCCTTTGCTTCGCCAAAAAAACCGAATAATAATTCACCCCCGATGGAGTTTTCTTTGGGCAAAATCAATATAGACAATTTGAAATTCAAGTATTTGGATGCCCTTTCCAAAAATGATATCGCTGTTACTTTAAACCATTTTGATACCCGAATCAAAACTTTTGAATTAGACAAAATGAATTTCGAAATTCCTAAAGTAAAAATTGATGGCGCCAAATTGAAAATGAAACAAGGTTTGGTGGAAACGCTTAATGAAATCCAAAAAAAAGTAGTTATAAAAGCAGACAAAATCAATTTAAAAATACAACTCGGTGAAATCGATTTGTCAAAAATTGATATTGATTACCAAGATGAAACTAACAGATTAAATACAAAACTTGTATTTGAGAAATTGCAGGCAAAATTTAATACAATTGACTTACAAAATCAACTTATTGATATCGAAACCCTTACGTTGTATGATACAAAAGGAGATTTGGAAATAGGTAAATTAGAAAAAACGGTTACGGAAAATAACATCTCTACTACTCCAACGAACAATTGGAAAATTAAAACCAATAAAATTAATTTAGAAAAAGTCAATTTCCATTTTGATAACCAAAATTCAGTCGCCGTCAAAAACGGTATCGACTACCAGCATTTAGACATTGATAATTTTAACCTTCAAGCTGAGAAGTTAAACTACAATCCGGAAAAAACATCCGGAATTATCAATTCCCTTTCGATAAAAGAAAAAAAAGGTTTGAACGTTCAATCCTTAAAAACCAATTTTATTTATAATGATCAAGGTGTCACTTTGAAAAACTTGTATTTAAAAACACCGCAAACAATACTTCGAAATGAAATTATTGTGAACTATGCTTCAAGGTCAATACTTAAAGAATATCCCGGAGAGTTATACATAAATGCGCATTTAACCAACAGTAAATTGAGCATCAAAGAACTTCTGCTCTTTGCTCCTACATTGGAAAACACGTCCCCATTTAGCAATAATCAGAAGGCAGTAATTTCTATGAATGGCACCATTATCGGTAAATTAAAAAATATTTCTTTTCCAAATTTAGAGGTTAGTGGTATTGGAACTACAAAAATCGCGGTAAGCGGAAAAATTGTTGGATTACCCAATTCCAAGATAGCCTATTATAATTTGAAGATTAAAAACTTACAATCAAATGCCAAAGATGTCAATAACATACTGCCAAAAGGAACAGTGCCCAACTCAATTCAGTTACCTTCTCAGTTTACTACTAAAGGAACTTTCAAAGGAACAATTTCCAATTTCAATACAAATTTAAACATTATCAGTAGTTATGGCAATGCCAAAATCAAAGCCGTTTTTGACCAACGTATTAAAAACAAAGAAACATACAACGCTCAAATCGAAATTGATAATTTTGATTTAGGGAAGCTGATCAAAAACGATACCATTGGGAAAATCACTTTAAAAGCTACTGTTAAAGGAACAGGTCTGAATCCAAAGATAGCCAATGCTATGGTTGATGGTATGATTGCCAAAGCCAATTTTAAAAAATATACCTATCAAAACATTACAGTAAAAGGCAAAATAAATAACGGTTTATTCGATGCTAATATCAACACAAAAGATCCAAATCTAACTTTTGATTTGGTTTCCAGCGGGAGTTTTCGTGACAAATATCCTTCTGGAAAATTGCATTTGAATGTCGATATTGCCGATTTAAACAAACTCAACCTGCACGCTGGAGCAATGAAAATGCGTGGCGAATTGGATGCTGATATCCAATCGGCAGATTTGGATTATTTGAACGGCAATGTGAACGCGCATCATATTATTATTGCCAATGAAAAAGACCAATTTGTATTGGATAGTATTACCCTAACGGCAACTTCTACCGCAGAAAAAAATACGTTACTGTTGAAATCCCAATTCATAAATGCCAATGTGGATGGAAAATACAAACTATCCCAAATTGGAGCTGCCTTACAAAATTCGATTGCAAAATATTATGACAGCAATTCAAGTACTAAAAAAAGCAGTCTAGAATCTCAACATTTTGCGTTTAATATGAATGTAAAGGACAGCCCTATTTTGTTGAAGTTTGTACCAGAACTGAAAAGTATAGAACCCATTACCATTTCTGGCAGATACAATTCTGTGAATGACACGATTATTTTGAATGGTAAAATTCCAAAATTAGTATATGGTAAAAACGCAATTACAAATGCTGAAATAAAAGTATACACCAAGGACAAGGCATTAGTTTACAACCTAATGGTTGACGATATCCAAAACCCACAATTTCAATTACCCTATACTAATATTGTAGGAAAAGTGGAAAACGATGTCATCGATTATGCGTTACAGTTGAAAGATTTGAATAACAAAGAACGTTATTTTATTTCGGGAACCTTAAAAACTAAAAATGGGAATTCTGCCATCAATTTGAATCCGAAAAATCTATTGCTAGATTATGACTCATGGAATCTAAGCGAGAATAATGAAATCCGTTTTGGAAGAAACGGGCTTTATGCCAATGATTTTGAATTATCAAAGGCAGGAAACAGTATCAAAATTCAATCACAATCGGAACAACCCCATGCACCAATTACTATTGACTTCAAGGATTTTGAAATTGAAACCATTACCAATATTGCCCAAAAAACTGATTTCCAAATGAGCGGAAAAATTAACGGAAATGCCTTGATAAAAAATATCGAAAAATCAGCACTTTTCACTTCCGATTTGACAATTGAAGATTTTGCCTTCCGAAAAGATACATTAGGAACATTGAAAATTAATGTAAACAATCAAATTGCCAATCAATATGATGCAAAAATTCTACTAGAGGGCCAAGACAACCAACTTAGTTTAGACGGAAATTACAAAACTACTAATAGCAATTTCGATTTGAACTTCGACATCGCAAAACTGCATGTAAAAAGCATTCAAGGATTCACATTCGATAATATAAAGGAAAGTACTGGCTTTGTTTCAGGAAACTTTAAAATTAAAGGAACTACTTTACAACCTTTAGTCTTGGGCGATTTACAATTTCATGAGGTTGGCTTCAAAGTCACACAACTCAACCCCAATTTCAAATCGATGAATGACAAAATTGTGTTTTTAAACAATAGTGCTACCCTTGATAATTTTACCATAAAAGATGAAACAAACAACGAACTTATTATTAACGGGAAAGTTACGAATCAAAATAATTATAATTTTGGTTTTAATTTGACGGTGGATGCTGATAATTTCAAGGCGGTAAATTCTAAATCGAAAGACAATCCGCTTTATTATGGCGAATTGTATTTGGACAATCATTTAACAGTCAAAGGTACCTTGAATCAACCCATAGTGGAAGGAGAAATAAAGATAAATAAAGACACTAAATTCACTGTTGTTTTGCCACAATCAGATCCATCAATTGCTGACAGAGAAGGTATTGTAGAGTTTATTGACCAAGATCAACCTAAATTAATCACCACCGTTTCAGCCGAAGAAGCATTGAGTCAAACCGAAATTAAAGGCATCATTGCCTCGGTAAATATTGAAATTGATAAAGAAGCCGAATTGTCGATGATTATTGATAAAGCCAACGGAGATTATTTAAAATTAAAAGGCGAAGCACAACTCACCGGAGGGATTGACGCTTCCGGAAAAACAACCCTAACAGGAAGGTATGAGTTTACTGGTGGTACTTATGAAATGAATTTTAATTTAATCAAACGAAAATTCGACATCAAAAAAGGAAGTTATATTCTTTGGACTGGAGAACCAACCACGGCCGACATAAATATTACTGCGATTTATAAAATAGAAACAGCACCTATTAATTTGCTGAATGACCAATTAATGAATCTTACCCCGGAAGAAAGAAACACGTACAAGCAAAAAATTCCTTTTGAAACCGAATTGAAAATGAAAGGTGATTTATTGAAACCCGACATTACATTTGATGTTATCTTACCCGAAGGCAACAACTCTGTTTCAGCAGAAATCATTGATGCTACGCAAGCTAAATTGACACAACTCAGAGAAGAACCTGATGAATTGAACAAACAAGTTTTTGCATTGCTTTTACTTAATCGGTTTATTGGTGAGAACCCCTTTTCAAGCGAAAGCGGTGGCACCACAGCTTCTTCTTTAGCCAGAGAAAGTGTGAGCAAGGTTTTGTCTCAACAGCTCAATAATCTTGCAGCTGATTTGATAAATGGTGTGGAATTGGATTTTAATTTAGATACTTCCCAAGATTATACCACCGGTAAAGAAGAAAACAGAACCGATTTGAATGTGGGCCTTTCTAAAAAATTATTGAACGATCGATTGAAAGTTACAGTTGGTAGTAGCTTTGGAATTCAGGGTGAAAAACAAGAAAATCAACAGGCAAATAATATTGCAGGAGATATTGCTGCTGAATATCAAATTTCAAAAGATGGCCGTTATAAAATTCGTGCTTATCGAAAAAATAAATATCAAGTGGCACTGCAAGGTCAGGTCATTGAAACCGGTGTTGGTTTTATCATCACAATTGATTACAACAAATTCCGCGAAATATTTCATAGAAAGCAAATGGAAAAATCAAAAGAACCTAAAAAGAAACCGAATGACTAAGAACATTTTATATTTTCTGTTTTTGGCATTATTTGCCTCTTCCTGCAGCAATACAAAGCATTTGCCGGAAGGCGAATTACTATACACAGGAGGTAAAATAATAGTGGAAAAAAGCAAAGAAACTACAAATAAAGAACGTAAGTTATTACAAACAGAATCCAACAAATTACTGATTCCAAAGCCCAATAAAAAATTCCTTGGACTGCGATATAGATTATTCTTTTACAACCTTGCCGGCGACGTGAAAAAAGAAAAAGGATTTGGGCATTGGTTAAAATATACCGTGGGAGAACCACCCGTTTTGTTCAGTCAGGTCGATTTACAATTCAATAAAAGCTTGCTGCAGAATTATGTTGAAAACAATGGCTATTTTAATGCTAAAACCACTGCCGATTCTACCAGGAACGGAAAAAAAGTAGAGGCAAATTATAACATCAATACAAAGCAGCAATACAAAATTAAATCGGTTCAATTCCCAACAGATTCTGCTGACATTTCAATTGAAATTTACAAAACACAACTAAGAAGCCTGTTGAAAGATGGAAACCCCTACAACCTAGCCTTAATTAAAGAGGAAAGAGTTCGAATTGACTCACGTTTAAAAGAAAAAGGATACTTCTATTTCAATCCGGATTATCTCAAAATTCAAGTGGACAGCACAGTTGCAGATCATCAGGTGGATTTGATTGTCAAAGTAAAAAATGAAGCACCAAAAATAGGTAAAACCAGTTTCAAAATCAATAAAATTATTATTTACCCCAATTATGGTATTAATGCTGACAGCTTAAGTGTAGCATCGGATTCGATTGTAAAGTATAAAGATTTCACAATTATCGATAATGAAAAACTATTTGAACCCCGTGTTTTTGACCGTGTATTGTATTTCAAAAAAAACGATTTGTACAACCGTACCAATCATAATTTATCCTTAAATAGACTGGTTAATTTGGGTACTTTCAAGTTTGTGAAAAACCAATTTATTGTTTCTAATACGATAGGAAATTATTTGGATGCCTATTATTATTTGACTCCATTAACCAAAAAATCAATACGTGTCGAAATTTTAGCCAAAACAAATTCTGCCAATTATACGGGTACCGAATTAAATGTAAATTGGAGCAACCGCAACACTTTTCGTGGAGCAGAATTACTGACTATTTCGGCATTTGGAGGTTTTGAAGTACAATTAAGCGGAGAAAAAAACGGTTTCAATGTATACCGATTTGGTTCCGAAGCCAATTTGATTTGGCCTCGATTTATATCCCCTTTCAAACTAAATTCTTCAAGTGGTTTTGTGCCAAGAACAAAAGCAACTTTGGGCTATGAAAATCAAAACCGGATTAAATTATACTCATTACAAACTTTCAAAGCGGCTTTTGGTTATATATGGAAAGGAAACGAACGCACAGAACATCAATTAAATGTCACGGAAATCACTTTTGCAAGTCCGCAGAATGTTTCTGATTTGTATAACGAACAAATTGCGGCCAACGAAAGTTTGAGAAAAGTGGTTGAAAAACAGTTGATTTTTGGCCCTACCTATTCTTATACGTATACCAATACCATGCAGAAAAGAAAGAAAAACACTTTCTTCTACAAAGGAAGTATTGATTTATCAGGGAATGTTACTGGACTTGTTACGGGTGCCAATATCAAAAAAGGGGATACTATTAAAATCTTCAATATTCCTTTTAGCCAATATGTGAAAATACAAAACGAGTTCAAACACAATTACAAGCTGACTAAAACGTCACAAATTTCAAGCAGAATTATCATGGGAGCCGCTTTCGCCTATGGCAACTCTGACGAAATTCCTTTTAGCAAACAGTTTTTTATTGGCGGTACCAATAGTCTGAGAGCTTTTCGTTCGCGATCTCTAGGTCCAGGAACGTATAATGGTTTCAACGATTCCAGCACGTTTTTACCAGATCAATCCGGTGATGTAAAATTAGAAATGAATACCGAATACCGAGCCAATATTTATCGATTTATAAACGGTGCCTTGTTTGTAGATGCAGGAAATATTTGGTTGTTAAATGATAATGTTAACAAACCTGGTTCCAAATTTTCTTCAAAATTCCTTGATGAGATTGCTGTTGGTGTGGGTGCTGGATTGCGTTTTGATTTTTCATTTCTGGTGTTAAGAACCGATTTGGCTTTCCCTATTCGAAAACCGTATTTGCCAGAAGGACAAAGATGGGTAATGGATAAGGTGAATTTTGGAAATGGTGCTTGGTTAAAAGAAAATTTGGTTTTCAATTTAGCTATTGGGTATCCTTTTTAGGTTTTGAAATGAAATAAATCCAAATCTGAACCGTAATAAATGCGTAGTAACCCCATTTTACCTGAGTATAAGTTTCAAAAAACGGTAAAAAGAATACGCTGATAAGGAAAATAAAACTGCATATCAAGTTTATATTTAAAAACTTATAAATTAACTTAAATCTTTTAATACTTGACAATACTAAAATAACTACAGTATTTAGCACTATAATTAGAACGCAGAAAAATCCAACAAGAAATGCTAGGCCCGAGAAATCTCTTTTAGCGATACCTTCTTTACAGTCCATCAAAATCTTATCAAGAGAATTCTTAAACAACGTTTTAATTGTATCTATTGAGATATAAGCCATCTCAAAAGCATTTTGATTATGCTCATCATCAATAAACTCATAGATTTTTTCATAAAATGAAGGTTCTTTCATTATTACATTACTGATAATATCATTTTCAATTATGATATGACTATTAATAGTGTCATTCTCAATCAGCATTTTATTGTCAGCGATTGTATCAGTTTCTCCAAGTGGCAAAATTTCCTCAGCAGCAGGAGCTTCAATAACTGTATCTTTCATTCCTTTACCATTACAGCTATCATAAAATGGAGCAAATAATAAAAGGAATCCTAAAAGACTCAACAATCTCAATATACTATTCGATTTCATAATTATTCTGTTTATTTATTTTCTTTTTTGAACTAAACAAAAATCTTTCATTAAATATAACAACAGAAATTAAAATCAATGAATACGAAACAATTTGTGTCAAATTAATTTCTTCTTTAAAATAAAAAATTGCCAATAAAAAATTTATCATCGGATTGGTATACATTAAAATACCAACTGCTGAAGAATTCATACCTTTTAGAGCAAATAAATTTAAAAATAACGGAATAATTGTAAACAATACTACAATTACAATCATCAGAATATAAAATATTGATTCCGTTGGAGTTTCGCCTCTATAAACAGGAAAAAATGGCAACAAAACTATTGATGCTATTAGCAATTGAACTGTTAATACTACAAATCGATCGAACTTATTATTTTTTCTTTGACTTATTAAATACAAGGCAAAAGAAATTGCAATTACTAAACTGTAAATAAGCCCGTTAAAATCTCCGTAAGATAATATTCCGCAACTAATTACACATAAAAATACTGAAAACCATTGCCATTTACTCAATTTTTCTTTAAGAATAAAATAAGCTAAAATAGTGGTGACAATTGGACAAATTAAATATGCAAATGAAGCCGATTTTAGACTAACATGATTTACGGCATACATAAACAAAAACCAATTTAATATGAGTAAAAATCCACCAAGAATAGTTAGTAAAAATGTATTTATTTTTTCACTTTTTTCTAAAGTAACGAATGATTTCCAATCAGTTTTTAGCTTTTCTTTTCTAAATAAAAGATTAATAATTAGAGATAATCCAGTTGCGTAAAAAACCCTATAAAATAGAATATCTAATGACGGATAATTATGTAATGGTTTTAGTGCCAAACTAAAAAATCCCCAAATAACAAAGGATGATAGTGCCGATAAATAATATTTATTGATTTGCATATAAAAAAATTCGGAGCAAAAGTACTAAATTACCTTTCTCCGAATTTTTTTATTAATATATATTTAAGAATTTTCTTAGTGACTTGCTTCTACTTTTTTATCAAAATCAATCCCTTGACTTGTCAATATACTTTTTACTTTCCAAGCATAAAAAGCCAAATAAGCAAAACACAAAACTCCTATTACATAACTGCTTTGAATACCTATGCTTTCTGAAACATATCCTTGTAACCAACTTACAATTCCTCCACCCATAATCATCATTATAAGGAAACTACTTCCTTGACTGGTATGCTTTCCTAATCCACTGATAGCTAATGTAAAAATACATGGCCACAAAGTACTACAAAAAAGTCCAACACTTGTAAATGCATAAACACTTATTATTCCTGTTGTAAACATTCCTGTTAATAATGCCAAAATTCCTAATCCAGAAAATATTAATAACATTCTTGCTGGATTTCCTTTGCTAGCAATATCAGCACCAATTAATACAAGAATGATTAACGCATAAACATAAAAAGGTGTTAAATCATGGTTCATAAATTTATTAACACCCAAGAAAACCCCAAATGCCAAATAAGGTGCAACAAATCTTAATATTTTTTGTAAATTAATTTCATTTGTAAATGCTTCTACTGCACCTGTCCAACGACCAATCATTAAACTAGCCCAATACAATGAAATATAAGGAGCAATATCTTGAGTTAAAAATCCTAGCTTTGTTTCCATATAAGCAGGCAAATTACTTGCTGTAGAAACTTCGACACCAACATATACAAAAATAGCAATCATACCCATAACTAATTGTGGGTATTTAAGAGCTGAACTTTTTATCGACAATGCATTTTCAGCGCTTTCAACAACAGCAACTGGTTTATCTGGAAGTGAAGAAAATTTTAACATTACTGCTGCTAATAAAAAAGCTAATCCTAGAACCAAATAAGGAATTTTAACACTCTCTATACTCATGTTTGTAACACCAGAAGTAGCTGAGCCAAATATAGCAAAACTTACAATTAATGGACCTATTGTAGTCCCTAAATTATTAATTCCACCTGCCATAATTAAACGCTGAGATCCTGTTTTTATTGGCCCTAGAGCAATTGCTAGAGGATTTGCAACTGTTTGTTGTAATGAAAAACCTAACGCAACAATAAACAAGCCACACAACATTAATGTAAATGAACCTGTATTTGCTGCTGGATAAAACAATAAAGTTCCAAACGCAGAAATTGTTAAACCTAATGCTAATCCGTTTTTGTAACCTATTTTATTAACCAAATCTTCTTTCATTAGCATAGAAATTCCCATATATATTAAGGACCCCACAGTATAAGCTATATAAAATGCTAAAGAAACTAACTGGCTTTGACCTTGTGTTAAATCAAATGCCTTTTTAAAAACCGGTATTAAAATATCGTTACTAGCAGCAACAAATCCCCAAAAAAAGAAGACTATTACTAAAGGAATAAATTGTCCCCACTTGGTTTGCACATTTTCTGAATTCATAATTAATTTAGTTTTTTTTGATTGTTATTTTTTATACTTTAAAATTATAATTATTCTAAAAAAGGAATTAAATTTTGATAAAAATACATTTTAAATGATAAAAATATATATTAACCCAAATTAAGTTATTAACGAAATCGATTTCGTTCTTATTTGTTTAAAAAGCAAATAAGAATACTAAAAAAAAGTTAATTCTGTATTATCCTTTCATTTGAAATTAAAAATATTATTTTTGTTTAAAATTAATGATAATGAAGTATTTCCTAACTCTATTTGTAAGTTTTTTACTATTAACAGGTTGTGATGACGGTAATTTAATTACCGAAAATTTTGTTTTTGAAAATGCAACTGTTCAAAAATGTAGTACTTCAAATGTTTTATATAAAATTAATGATGTAGAAGCATTAATTTTTAACACTCCTGAGACCAATTTTCCAAATACCGAAACAGTAATAAATACGCCTAGAGTTGTATCTATTGGAGGTACAACATCATTAACTTACAGAAAATTTGCAACAACTACTTCAACAAGTAATATTTGTGACACACCAACAATTCCTGTTCTAGAAGAATGGATTGTAACTGGAGGAACTGTAGAAATTACAACAACCAAAATTTTTGATACTGGTGGAACTACGGTTGTTGCTTACAACCATAATATTGTTTTTAAAAATATAACATTTATTACTCCTGATAAACAAATAGTTTATGATTCGTACACTTTTGGAAGTTATAGAACTGAAATTGTTAACTTAAATTTTGATTATTCTCTTGCCACAACGCAAAATTGCGGTGGAAATAATTTAATTTTTAAATATAATGGTACGAATGCTTTATTATTAGATGTTGATCCTTCATTGTTTACCAATGCCGTAACTCCAATTGGTTCTCCTAGAACTGCATTAATAAATACGACAACTAACAAAGTAATTTACAGGGTTTATAACGGTAGTTTAAATTCTAATTTCTTCTGTGCAGCAATCACCCCATCTACTCCAACACTTACTGAGGAATGGATTGCACAAGATGGAGTAGCTGGAACTAGTGGTATAATAAGTGTCGAAACTGTTGCAATTGATGCTACACACTTTAAACATACCATTACTTTATACAAAACAACTTTCAAAAAAGGAATTCTAACCTATATTTATCCTACCAATGATAATTTTGTTTTTGGGGAATATATAACGATGTAACCTTAATTATAAACAATTACATGAATTTTACATCTCTTATTTTACAAGTAGGCATTAACGAAAAACTAAAAAATGCTCCTAATTCTGGCTATCAATTGGGATTGATAATTGGTTCGTTTTTACCCTTTGTTTTTTTAGTTGGTATTGCTTATTGGATGTATTACCGTTCTAAAAACAGAAAAGATTTGGATTAATAATTTTATCAGCTGTTTTTCTTCTGAATAAAATAAACTTCAGTTGCTCCAACACCATATTTCTGATAATTTGCATCTTGAAAAGTAATATTTTCATAACGACCTAATAAAAAATCGAGTTCGGATTTTAGCACTCCCTCTCCCACTCCGTGTATAAAAACCACTTTTGGGATTCGATTGCGTAAAGCAAAATCCATTTGACGTTTTACCGTTTCTGTTTGAATGTTTAAAATATCATAATTACTCATTCCTCGTTTGTTGGGAACCAGTTTTTCGATATGTAAATCTATCTCGAGCACAAATTCTTCTTTTTTAGATTTTTTTTCCTTCACAAAACTTCTTGGTTTCGGAATTTCTTTTTCTTTTGCTACCGATGAGAAATTAGTTTTAGAAATATTATTCATCAAATCGCTTGAAGATTCTATTAAAATAAGTTCTTTTTCGTTATAATCGAGTTCAAAACCATCTTCTGTTTCAATCGTTACTATTTTTCCATTCACTTTAAGAACAACACCATTTATAGCGTCGTCTAAAACCGAAATATTATCTCCTTTTGCAAACATTATTCTTCGTTATCTTGATTTTTACTGGGTGTTTTTGCACTTAACTTCATCATACCAAAAAAGAATAAAACTATGCCTATAATTTTTATCCAAAGGTTTGGTTTTACCGTATTTTGATTCCAAAACAAGGCAATTGCAATGAGAATCATTACTATAATATATATGTTTTTCAACTTCATTTTTTTTAATTTATATCTCTTAATTTCAGTTGCAAAGTTACATTTCCGTTCCATTCGTTTTCTTCGATACAATATACCGCATCAAATGATTTATTGTTGGTTATACAATCCATTTTTTGAGATAAATTAAACCCAATCGCAGCAAAACCTTCACTATTATCTTGTTTTACAAACAATCTTAGATGTTCTTCTTCTTTACCCATCGTTTTTCCATAACCTGTATCTTTTATGTTTTTTGAAATAAAAACAGGTGTCATATTTTGTGGGCCAAAGGGTTCAAACTGTTTTAAAATTCGAACTAGTTTTTCATTTATATCAGATAAATAAATTTCAGCATCAATAGCAATTTCAGGAATACGCAAATCGGGATGAATACTCTCTTTAACCACTTCTTCAAATTTATTTTTAAAAGCTTCGTAATTTTCTTCTTTTAGAGTCATTCCTGCAGCATACATGTGTCCGCCAAATTGTTCTAGATATTCCGCACTAGATTCTAAAGCATTATAAATATCAAAATCCTTGACAGAACGTGCCGAAGCAGCTAATTTATCACCACTTTTTGTAAAAACAATCGTTGGTTTATAATGTGTTTCTATTAATCTGGAAGCTACAATTCCTATAACTCCCTTATGCCAATCTTCCTGATAAACAACCGTTGTAAAGTTATTACTTTCATCATTTATTTCAATCTGAACCAACGCTTCTTGGGTAATTTGTTTGTCTAAATCTTTCCTGTCGGCATTAAAAATTTCTATCTGTGAAGCAAATTCAATAGCTTGTTCTAAATCAAATTCTGTTAATAATTCAACTGCATAATTACCATGTTTTATTCTTCCTGCGGCATTTATTCTTGGTGCAATAATAAAAACCACATCGGTAATGGTAAGCACTTGCTTTTTTATGTTCTGAATCAAAGCCTGAATTCCTGGTCTTGGATTTGTATTAATGACTTCCAATCCAAATTTTGCTAAAACTCTATTTTCACCCGTCATTGGAACAATATCGGCAGCAATAGCTGTCGCTACTAAATCTAAATACGGAATAAAATCTTCGATTGTTTGGTTTCGGTTTTGACCCAATGCCTGTATCAATTTAAAACCAACGCCACAACCACAAAGTTCGTCGTAAGGATAAGAACAATCGGCACGTTTTGGATCTAAAACGGCAACAGCATCGGGCAAAAAATCACCCGGACGATGGTGATCACAAATAATAAAATCGATATTTCGTTCTTTGGCATAAACCACATGATCTATCGATTTTATACCACAATCTAGTGCAATAATAAGTGTAATACTGTTATCATCGGCATAATCGATTCCTTTGTAGGATATTCCATAACCTTCGTCATAACGATCTGGAATATAAGTAGCTACATTTTTGTAATAGGATTTTAAATACGAAGAAACCAATGAAACTGCGGTGGTACCATCGACATCGTAATCGCCAAAAACCATGATATTTTCGTTATTTGCAATCGCTTTTTCAATTCTTTCGACCGCTTTATCCATATCTTTCATCAAATAGGGATTGTGCAAATCATCTAAACTAGGACGAAAAAAGGCTTTGGCTTCATCGTAAGTTTCAATTCCTCGTTGAATTAACAATGAAGCTACAAAATTTTCAATATTCAAGGCTTGCGCCAAATGTTTGACTTTTTCTTCAGCAGGTTTTGGCTTGATTGTCCAGCGCATAGTTAATTACGGATTAGAAATTACAATTATCGTCATATAGAAAAACAAATTTAGAGTAAAACATCGAATAATAAAGTGACAAAAATAAAAAATGGTATTACTTTTGACTTTTATTACTTTATTTAAAATAAAACAAATGCAAATTCAAGGACAAATCGTCGATATAGCGAAAAAACGATTTTTTTCAGGTGAAATAACTGTCGAAAATGGTAAGATTATTTCTATAATTGAGAAAAATCATGAAGTAAAAAACTATATTCTTCCAGGATTTATTGATGCTCATATTCATATTGAAAGTTCGATGCTTGTTCCGTCCGAATTTGCTAAAATTGCTGTCCTTCACGGAACGGTTGCTACCATTTCTGATCCGCACGAAATTGCCAATGTACTGGGAAAAGAAGGTGTTTACTATATGATTGAAAACGGCAAAAAAGTGCCGTTGAAATTTCATTTTGGTGCACCATCTTGTGTTCCTGCAACCGCTTTTGAAACTGCTGGTGCCATTATCGATTCCGAAGAGATTAAAGAATTGATGGCTTCTCCAGATATTTATTATTTGTCGGAAATGATGAATTATCCAGGCGTTTTGTTTGATGATGATGAAGTTTTAAAAAAAATTGCTTGGGCAAAACATTTCAACAAACCTGTTGATGGTCATGCGCCAGGATTGCGAGGAGAGCCAATCAAAAAATACATTTCGGCAGGAATTACAACCGATCACGAGTGTTTTACTTATGATGAAGCGAAAGAAAAATTGTCTCTTGGAATGAAAGTTATTATTCGGGAAGGAAGTGCTGCCAAAAACTTTGAAGCATTGATCGATTTACTTCCAGAAAATTACGAAAATATGATGTTTTGTTCTGATGACAAACATCCAGATGATTTGATTTTAGGACATATTAATTTGCTTTGTGCTCGTGCTGTTGCCAAAGGAATTGATATTTTCAAAATCTTGCAAGTAGCTTGCGTAAATCCAGTAAATCATTACAAAATGAAGGTGGGTTTGTTGAAAGAAAATGATGCAGCCGATTTTATTGTTGTAGAAGATTTAGTCAATTTTAAAGTCAATAAAACCTACATTAATGGCGAATTGGTTGCCGAAAACGGACAATCGTTTGTAAAACATGTTGATTTTGAAACACCAAATAACTTTAACATTACCGAAAAGGAAATTAGTGATTTTCAAATTCCGAGTTCCGCATCAAACTCGAGCGTAAGCGAACAGGCGAAGCAAATTAGAGTCATTGAAGCTTTAGAAGGACAGTTAATCACCAATGAAATTCACCACGATTCTCTTATAGAAAACGGAAAACTCGTTTCAGATATAGAGAATGATATACTGAAAATGGCGGTTGTAAACCGATATTACAATACCAAACCAGCAGTAGCTTTTATTAAGAATTTTGGTCTAAAAAAAGGTGCTATTGCAAGTTCCGTTGCACATGATTGTCATAATATTGTGGTGGTCGGAACATCGGACGAAGAGATTTGTAATGCTGTCAATTTAATTATCAAAAATACAGGCGGAATTTGTGCTGTAAATGGCAATCAAAATAAGTCATTAGCTTTGCCAGTTGCAGGAATTATGAGTGATAAAGATGGTTGGGAAACTGGAAAATTGTACCAAGAAATTGATGCCATGGCAAAAGATTTAGGTAGCAATCTAAAAGCACCATTTATGACACTTTCATTTATGGCGCTTCTGGTAATTCCGGATTTAAAATTATCTGATAAAGGTTTGTTTAGTGGAAATACTTTTTCGTTT
>NZ_JBJXEN010000063.1:0-8856 GCF_046153165.1 Flavobacterium sp.
GTGCTGAAACTTTCAATATGATGTCTCATTTTATGGGATATAATCCAGTAATTCAATTTGTTATGCAGCCTGTTTTAATTCTCGGAGTTGTTTTTCATTTTGTAATGGGAATAGTTTTAGAATTAAAGAATAAAAATGCACGACCAGTTTCTTATGCAAAATACAATGGTGCTGCCAATGCATCTTGGGCTTCAAGAAATATGATTGTCTCAGGATTAGTAGTTTTAGCATTTATCGGATTACATTTTTATGATTTTTGGGTTCAAGAAATAACCTATAAATACATCGATGGAAACGCAATAGATGCAACAAGATATTATCCAGAATTAGTTGCTAAATTTGTAAGTCCAGTTCGTACAGGTTTGTACTGTTTAGCATTTATTTTGTTGTCTTTGCATTTATGGCACGGCTTCAACTCTTCTTTTCAATCTGTAGGATTCAATAATAAATTTTCAAAATCATTACATAAATTAGGATATGCTTTTGCAATAATTGTTCCTTTTGGATTTATTTTTATTGCATTATTTCATCATTTTAATAATTAATAGCTAATTATGAAGTTAGATTCAAAAATACCAGAAGGTCCAATTTCAGAGAAATGGACTAATCATAAAGATCATCTTAAACTTGTTGCTCCAAACAATAGACCAAAAATTGATATAATTGTTGTAGGAACAGGGCTTGCAGGTTCGTCTGCAGCTGCATCATTAGCCGAAATGGGATATAATGTGAAAGCATTTTGTTTTCAAGATTCTCCACGTCGTGCGCACTCAATCGCGGCTCAAGGAGGAATTAATGCAGCTAAAAATTATCAAAATGACGGAGATAGTACTTTTAGATTATTCTATGACACCATCAAAGGTGGAGATTATAGAGCTCGTGAAGCAAACGTACACCGTTTAGCTGAAGTTTCAGGAAATATTATTGACCAATGTGTAGCTCAAGGAGTTCCTTTTGCTCGTGATTACGGCGGAATGCTGGATAATCGTTCTTTTGGTGGTACACAAGTACAACGTACTTTTTATGCTGCAGGACAAACAGGACAACAATTACTTTTAGGTGCTTATTCTTCATTATCAAGACAAATAGGTCAAGGTAATATAGAAATGTTTAACCGTCATGAAATGCTAGATTTAGTAAAGATAGATGGAAAAGCTCGTGGAATTATTGCACGTAATTTAGTTACAGGAGAAATAGAGAGACATTCAGCTCACGCTGTTATTATTGCAACTGGAGGATACGGAAATGTATATTTCTTATCAACAAATGCAATGGGAAGTAATGTGACTGCTGGTTGGAAAGTGCACAAACAAGGAGCAGCATTCGCAAATCCATGTTATGTTCAAATTCACCCAACTTGTATTCCGGTTCACGGAATCAATCAATCTAAATTAACACTAATGTCGGAGTCGTTAAGAAACTCTGGACGTATTTGGGTACCAAAGAAAAAAGAAGATGCAGAAGCTATTCGTGCGGGAAAATTAAAACCAACACAACTTGCTGAAGAAGATAGAGATTATTACTTAGAAAGAAAATACCCTGCTTTTGGAAATTTAGTACCTCGTGATGTTGCTTCAAGAGCAGCAAAAGAAGTATGTGATGAAGGTCACGGAATTGAAGCTAACGATACTAATGAAGGTGTCTATTTAGATTTCTCTTCAGAAATTCAAAGCAAAGGCCGTCAAACTGCTTACGCAAAAGGAAACCATCACCCAACAGATGAAGAGGTTACCAAATTAGGAAAACAATGGTTAGAGGAAAAATATGGTAACTTATTTACCATGTACCAAAAAATTACTGACGAAAATCCATACGAAACACCAATGAAAATTTATCCAGCGGTTCACTACACAATGGGTGGTGTTTGGGTAGATTATAACTTACAGTCAACCATTCCTGGTTGTTTCGTTGCAGGAGAAGCAAATTTCTCTGATCACGGAGCAAACAGATTGGGAGCTTCAGCTTTAATGCAAGGTTTGGCTGATGGTTATTTTGTGTTGCCGTATACAGTTTCTAACTATTTAGCAGATGAAATTAGAACTGGAAAAATCCCTACAGATTCTCCAGAATTTGTTGATGCAGAAAATAGAGTTAAAGATTCTATTAATAAATTCTTAAACAATAATGGTTCTAAAACTGTAGACCATTTTCACAAGCGTTTAGGATTAATCATGTGGAATAAAGTAGGGATGGGCAGAAATGAAGCTGGTTTAACCGAAGCTATTTCCGAAATTGCAGCATTAAAAGAAGAATTCTACAAAGATGTTTATGTTCCAGGAAGTGCAGATGAATTAAATCAAGAATTAGAAAAAGCACTTCGTGTTGCCGATTTTATCGATTTAGGTCAACTAATGGCGATGGATGCATTACAAAGAAAAGAATCATGCGGAGGACATTTCCGTGAAGAATATCAAGATTCAGAAGGAGAAACGCTTCGTGATGATGAAAACTTCTCTTTTGTTGGTGCTTGGGAATACATGGGTTACGATATCAGCAAAGAAATTCTTAATAAAGAAGAATTGAAATACGAGTTTATTAAAATCGCAGCTAGAAATTACAAATAATATACAATTATGAGTGCAGCAAAAAATATCAATATAAACCTTAAAATTTGGCGTCAAAAAAATGCTAAAGCAAAAGGTAGCATGGAAACTTATAAATTAGATAATGTTTCTACAGCAAGTTCGTTTTTAGAAATGTTAGATCAATTAAACGAAGAATTAGTAAACGAAAAGAAAGAGCCAATAGCATTCGATCATGATTGTCGTGAAGGAATATGCGGGATGTGTTCACTTTACATTAATGGTAGAGCGCACGGACCAGATACAGGAACAACAACTTGTCAGTTACACATGAGAAAATTTAAAGACGGAGACACTATCTTTATCGAACCATGGCGTTCTAAAGCATTTCCAGTTGTAAAAGATTTAGTGGTTGACAGAAGTTCTTTTGACAGAATTCAACAAGCAGGAGGATTCGTATCGGTAAATACTTCGGGAAATACTATCGATGCAAATGCAACACCAATAAATAAAGGAGATGCTGATAAATCATTTGAAGCAGCTGCTTGTATTGGTTGTGGAGCTTGCGTAGCATCTTGTAAAAATGGTTCTGCTATGTTATTTGTTGGTGCAAAAGTATCGCAATATGCTTTATTACCACAAGGAAAAATTGAGGCTACAAATCGTGTGTTAAACATGGTTCGCCAAATGGACGAAGAAGGTTTTGGTAACTGTACAAACACAGGAGCTTGTGAAGTAGAATGTCCAAAAGGAATTTCTTTGGAAAATATTGCAAGAATGAATAGAGAATATTTATCTGCAAGTTTGAAAGGGTAAAATAAAATTTAATAGGCAAAAACAGAAACGCATTCATTAATTTGAATGCGTTTTTTTTTATATCTTCAATGTGTAAATTAATAATATGAAAATCGCCATAATTCAATCATTACTTCATTGGGAAAATCCAACTGAAAACCGAAATTATTTTGAACAAAAAATCAATGGTATTCAGGAAGAAACAGACCTAATAGTGCTTCCAGAGATGTTTACTTCTGGATTTACTATGAATCCAGAAACTGTTGCGGAAACCATGAATGGTGAAACAATAACATTATTAAAATCTTTGGCCAAAACCAAAAATTTTGCCATTACAGGAAGTTTAGTCATTATAGAAAATAATAATTTCTATAATAGATTGGTTTTTATTTTTCCGTCGGGAAAAATCGAATATTATGACAAAAAACATTTATTTTCTTTAGCAGGCGAAGACAAGATTTATACTTCTGGAAATGAAAAATTAATTATTGAGTACAAAGGTTTTAAGATTTGCCCATTAATATGTTATGACTTGAGGTTTCCCGTTTTTGCAAGAAATACCGAGGATTATGATTTACTAATTTATGTTGCAAACTGGCCAAAACCCAGAACAAATGCTTGGGATATTCTTCTAAAAGCACGCGCCATCGAGAATATGTGTTATACAATTGGTGTAAACCGAATAGGATTTGATGCAAATAATCATGAATACATTGGGCACTCACAAGCTATAGATTTTCTCGGAAATTCTATTCTCGAACCACAAGAAAGCGAAGGTGTTTTTGTAGTTGTTTTAAACAAACAAAAAATGCTAGAAACTAGAAATAAATTTGGTTTTCTAAATGATAGGGATGTGTTTGAAATTCGATAATTACTTACTCAAATCGAAATCCTGATTCACGTCCCAATTAGCACGAACATCTATTTCTGTTGGATAATGAACTACTTCTTCGGGCTGGCGATTCTCTAAATAACTTCCTGTATCACGTTGTTTATTTTTGTTTTCATCATAGATAATACGAAGGGAGTATTTTTGCGGTTCCATCAAAAGAAATTCGATTGTTGGATTGTTTTCTGAATATTCTGTAGCGAGAATTTTGCCAGATTTATCAGTCAATTCTATAATAACAGGAAAGGATTTTACGTTTTTTAAATTTATTTTTAAGTTCCCGTAATCGGAAGTGTTTTTTGTCGAAAATTTAAAAGTAAGACTATCATTTTTCTGACCTAAATAGTCTTCAACAGCATTTGGTAGCAAAGAAAAGGTATATTTTTCTTCGGGCTCTTTGGTAAATAAAATCTCAAAATGCTGATTGTACTCATCATAATTGGTTTTAAAATCAACTTTTGACGAATCTTTTTTTGTTAAAGTCATTTTCGTTACATCGAACTTATCCAAAGGAGTTTTTGTAGTAATAGTAAAATTTTCTTTAAAAGAAATTGCTCCAGTTTGCTTCGGAGATAATTTTAAACTATCCTGACGCTGGTTTTTTAATTTAACAATATAATCTTTTTTGTACTTTCCATTTTCGATATTTAACTGAATTGAATCATTTTTTATGGGCGCAAACCAAACCTGAACAGAATCTTTATCTGCAAATTTTGTCACTCTTGTTTTTATAAGATTACCATTTTTTTTCGTTTCAATTTTTATGTTTTTTGTATTTCCTTCATAACCAACAAGCACTCTGTTTCCTGATGCTTGCGATGGTTTTTTGGATTTAAATTTGGCTTCTTCTTTAAATAATTCTAACTCGAAGATAGATTTATCAGGAACAGTGATAGTTTGATTGTAAAACCCAATTTTGTCTTTATTTGGGTCAAATTTGTAATTGTCACCTATTTCTTTGAGCGCAACTAATTTGTATTTTCCAGCTTTAATATTTTCTATTTTAAAAGATTTTAAACTATCGGAAGTATTGGTTATGTAGCGTGGTGTTTGTTTGTATATAATCGAATCATTATATTTTTCGTCGACTTCATAAAGCATTACGTTTACAGATTTGTCAGTCTCTTTTTCGTATGAATCTCTTATAATTCCTTCTACAGAAAGTGAATCGATAAATGCACCTGTAGAAAGTACATATTTTAGTTGTGGATAAGGATTCCCTTCATTATAATCGACAATACTTTTTCCAAAATTGAAGCTATAAGTAGTGTTTGGCTTTAAAGTATCGTTAATTTTGATAGTAATATATTTGCTAGCACTTCCTTGTGGTAAAACCGTTATTGGTGTTTTCATTGGAGGTGAGATGATGAGTTGTTTTTGTAAATCTTTAATTTTTACATATTCATCAAAATTGATTTTAATAGTATTTTTGTTAAAGTTTGTAGAAAAATTCTCTGGAAAACTAGAAGTGATTTTAGGTGGCGTTTTGTCTTTGTCACCACCAGTTATTGTGCCTCTTTTTGCGCAACTTATCGCAAGAAGTAAAGTACAAAAAACAACTATTAGTATATAAATTTTTCTCATGAAACTTAATTTAATGAGTACAAAATAACGACTATATTTAGTGTAAACGAAATAATTTTAAAATTGTTTAACCTTTTTTAAATAAATCTATGATTGAGACATTGCAATAGTAACTATGCTAAGTTTTGATCCTGGAATTTGTAAAACAGCTTTTCCGCATGCTTCGAGTGTTGCGCCAGTAGTAAGAACATCATCTATAAGTAAGAAATGTTTGTTGTGGTGAATGTTCAAAAATTGAGCTTGAAAAGTGTTTTCTGACACAGAATTTCGGTTTGTTAAATCCTTTTTAGATTGTGTTTTTGCATATTCGTTTCGGATTAAAATAGTATCGTCAAATTGTTTTTTCAATCCATTTGCAATAGCATTCCCGAAAGTAGATACCTGATTATAACCGCGTTCTTTCAATCTTTTTTTATGTAAAGGAACAGGAATAATGTAATCAATGTTTGTTAGTGTTTTGTTGTCTTTTAAATCATTAGCGTACCATTCTCCTAAAATCAATCCTATTTCTTGATGGTTTTTGTATTTTAAGTTATGAATTAGTTGTTGCACAATTCCTTTTTTGTGATAATACAACATTGCCGAGGCATGTTCAATTGGGATTCGCCCATAAAATTTTTTAAAAGAATCATTCTCAATAATTAATAAATCGTTGGTTAATGGCATTTTATGTCTACATGAAATGCAAATTGTATTTTCGTTTGTAAAAAGTATTTCAGAACATCCAGAGCAGATTTCCGGAAAAAATAATTTTATCAGATTTTTAAGCATTTTGTCGATTTTATTTGTAATTATATAAAATAATATATAGTTTTATTAAAAATACTAAACTTTCCCCAAAGATGACGTCAAAAACTACCTTAACGATAATAAAACTAACATCTATTGTTTTTATATCTGCGGCTATGGTGTTTGCTGTGAAGTATTACGATAGCCAAAGAAAAAACAAAAAGCTAAAAGAAACAATTCTATTAGACAAAAAAACATATACGAATGATTTAAAAGAAATTTTTAATCGTTACGATTCGGAATTACTTAAAAATAAAACCTTAACTCAAGCTAATATTCTTAATCACAAAAACGAGACTATTGTTACTAAAGAGATTTTTAAGCCAACTAAAAATTTAAATGAGGAATCTAAATCATCTGCAAATAATTGTTTTGTAAAAAAAATAGACTCACTTAAATTTACTATAAAAAAACAAGTTGAAGAAAATAAAATGCTTACAAATCAAGTTAGTGTTTTAATTAATAAAAATAAAGAGTTACAGAAACAAAATTCTAATAACGAAAAGTTAATAAGTGTTTCTAAAAATCTAACTGCAACAAATGTGTATGCTAATGGTATAAGAATTGTTTCTAATAATATTATTGAAACTAAGCGTTTTAGTAACACAGAACAAATAAAAGTTTGTTTTACACTTTTAGAAAATAAAGCTGCATTAAAAGGAAACAAAGATTTATACATTCAAATTGTTAATCCTAAAAATAAAATTGTAAATAAAAACGGGGATTTTGTCGAATCTGAAGACAAATTATTACATTTCAGTGCAAAAACGAACATTTTTTATGACAATGAAGAATTAGATGTTTGCGTTTTTGTAGATCCTAACAAAGATGATATGCTAAGAGGTGATTACGAAATAAATATTTTTTCTGGTATCAATTTAATAGGGAATACTGTTTTCTCACTAAAATAATTTCTCACTAAAATTTTCAAATTGAAGAACCTAAATAGGTTGATTTTATTTGAAAATTTCTAGTATTTTTTTTAGAAGCCAAAAGCGAAAAATCTTTTTTCATTCTTACTATGTAATCAATATTTTTTTTGATTATTTTTTTCTAAAATTTTCATTCTCTTTTCTTATTTTTGCAGTATGGCAAAACAAGAAGACTTATTTAAGAACGTAATTTCACATGCAAAAGAATACGGATTTATTTTTCCGTCAAGCGAAATTTACGATGGTTTGAGTGCAGTATATGATTACGCTCAAAATGGTGCAGAACTAAAGAAAAATATACGAGAATATTGGTGGAAATCTATGGTGCAAATGCACGAAAATATTGTAGGGATTGATGCTGCAATATTAATGCATCCCACGACTTGGAAAGCTTCAGGTCACGTAGATGCTTTCAATGATCCATTAATAGACAATAAAGACTCCAAAAAAAGGTATAGAGCTGATGTTTTAATTGAGGATTATGCCGAAAAATTAAATCAAAAAGCCGAAAAAGAAATCGAAAAAGCAAGTATTCGCTTTGGCGAAAGCTTTAATCGTGAGGAATTTGTGACTACAAATGCTCGTGTAGTAGAATATCTTTCTAAAAAGAACGAAATTTTAGCGAGAATGGCACGTTCTCTAGAAACGGAAAATCTAGCTGACGTAAAAGCACTAATCGAAGAATTGGAAATTGCTTGTCCAGATTCAGGGTCAAGAAATTGGACCGAAGTAAAGCAATTTAACTTAATGTTTGGTACAAAAATTGGAGCCTCAGCAGAATCTGCGATGGATTTGTATTTGCGTCCAGAAACAGCACAAGGTATTTTTGTAAACTTCTTAAACGTTCAAAAATCAGGGCGTATGAAAATTCCATTCGGAATTGCACAAACCGGAAAAGCATTTAGAAACGAGATAGTAGCTCGTCAATTTATATTTAGAATGCGTGAATTCGAACAAATGGAGATGCAATTTTTTGTAAAACCAGGCGAAGAGATGAAATATTACGAATATTGGAAAACTACCCGTTTGAATTGGCATTTATCCCTTGGACTTGGAAAAGAAAATTACCGTTTTCATGACCACGAAAAATTAGCACATTATGCCAATGCTGCTGCTGATATCGAGTTCAATTTCCCATTTGGTTTCAAGGAATTAGAAGGAATTCACTCGCGTACCGATTTTGACTTAAAAGCGCACGAAAAATTCTCAGGTAGAAAACTACAATATTTTGATCCGGAACTGAATGAAAATTACGTGCCATATGTAGTTGAAACTTCAGTAGGATTAGATCGTATGTTTTTAGCTGTTTTTGCAACTTCATTAAAAGAAGAAACTCTTGAAGATG
>NZ_JBJXEN010000031.1:0-19810 GCF_046153165.1 Flavobacterium sp.
ATTGTGCCAACTGCGGAACAAGTAAAACTGTTAGCTACCAATCAAATTAGTGACCATAATCCTATTTTTGCTGGTTTTGAAATTCACAATCTTTTCGAATTTTTCATGGTATTTGTTGTGCTAACAGTATTGGCATCGTTAATATTATTTGCTCTAACACCAGTTTTGAAAAAAATGATGCACGGAGTTCGTTAATCATTCAAAAAATAGTTATAATATCTTTCAAACCTACAAGATTTCTTGTAGGTTTGTTTTTTTAAAATTAAAACCCATGAGTCAAAAATTAACAATAGATCAAATACAAAATTTTAAAGGGAAATATCCAAAACAACTTTGGTATTTGTTTTTCTCAGAAATGTGGGAACGCTTTAGTTTTTACGGAATGAGAGGTATGTTGTATGTTTTTATGACCAACCAGTTATTAATGAAAGATACTGATGCTAATTTGCAATATGGTGCTACCCAGGCTTGGGTATATGCTTTTACATTTATCGGAGGATTATTTGCTGATAAAATTTTTGGTTTCAGAAAATCACTCTTTTGGGGAGGTTTGTTAATGATTGTTGGAAGCGTTATTTTAGCAATTCATCCTAAAGAATTCTTTTTCATTGGTGTTAGTTTTACTATTGTAGGTACCGGTTTTTTTAAGCCAAATATTTCTTCGATGGTTGGAAAATTATACAAAGATGATGACAGTAGGAGAGATGCGGGATTTTCATTATTTTATGCGGGTGTAAATCTCGGTGCATTAATAGGAGGATATATTTGTATCGCCGTAGCAAATGGGAACCTTTGGACGTCATTTGTCCCTGAAAATCTTAGATGGAATTATGCTTTTGGATTTGCTTCTATAGTTATGGTTATTAGCTTGCTTACATTCATACAAACTCAAAAAAGCATGGGAGATATAGGACTTTCCCCACTATTACATTTAGAAAATACTAAAAGAAAGTTTTTTGAAATAGGTACTTATATAGGCTCTATACTTATTATACCAATGATAATGATAATGGTTTCCAATACTGTATATACAGATTATTTTATGTACATGATAGGACCAGCCTCAATCATTTATTTGATTTGTGAAATGAGGAGTTTTACTTCATCTCAAAATAAAAAATTAATTGCAGCAGTTATTTTTATGCTGTTTTCTGTAGTTTTTTGGGCTTTTTTCGAACAGAGTGGTGGTTCTTTAAGCGCTTTTGCGGTAAGTAATTTGAATAATACTATTCTTGGCGTGCAATTAGATCCAAATGGAGTTAATAATGCTGCTAATTCATTATTTGTAATTGCTTTTGCAGCTTTGGTTGGATTAGTGTGGTTATGGATGAACAAAAGGAAAATAGAACCCAATACGGTTGTAAAATTTGGATTGGCATTTTTGTTTCTTGCTGGAGGTTTTTATGTATTTTATTATACTAAATTTTTTGCTGATGCCTTTGGTAAAACATCATTGGGTTTATTTAGCTTCGGCTGGTTTGTAATTACTTTTGGAGAATTGTGTTTATCACCAATTGGAATGTCGGCAATGACAAAATTATCTCCACAAAAAACTCAAGCGGTTATTATGGGAATGTGGTTTTTAGCCAGTGCTTATGGACAATACTTTGCAGGAATTTTAGGTGCAAATATTGCTGAAGCTTCAGAAAAAGCTTCTAATGTAGAAAAGCTAATTGTTTATGCAGATGGTTATAAGCAACTCGCAATTTATGCATTAATTGCAGGTGTAGTTTTAATTGTAATATCTCCTTTAGTAAAAAAATTAATGCAAGAAGTTAAATAGATTTAGTAACTTCGGCATTGTTTTTGATTGTTAAACAAAAAAAAGAATGATGAAAAAAATACTCTTAGCTTTGTTTCTAATTATAGGAACAATTTCTATTCAAGCACAAGAGATTAGATGGATTAGTCTCGATGAGGCATTGGCTAAGCAAAAGAAGAGTCCAAAGGCTATTTTTATGGATGTATATACCGATTGGTATGGGCCTTGTAAAATGCTGGATAAAGACACTTTTCAAGATCCAGAAGTTATAGATTATATTAACAAAAATTATTATGCTGTTAAGTTTAATGCTGAAGGTAATAACGTAGTAACATTTAAAGGAAATAGATTTTCTAATCCAGGATTTGACCCTAATAGAAAAGGAAGAAATAGTGCTCACGAACTGACTGCTTTTCTTAAGGTTCAAGGTTATCCATCAATATACATCATCGATAAAAATGGAGATACTCAACAACAAATAATAGGTTATAAAACGCATGAAGAATTGTTAAAAATTTTAAGATAATTCTTTTTAGTTATAATTTCTTTTTTACATTTACAGACAATAATTTAAAAAATAAGTCCAATGAATAAACTTAAATATTTACTTTTTTTAGTGCCAGTTATGGCGGTGTTATTATTTTCTAGCTTTAACTCTAATAAAGGAACAACAACAAAAATAACTAAAGAAGATTTAGTTTGGCATACAGATATTAAAGAAGCAATGGATCTTGCTAAAAAAGAAGACAAACCATTATTCTTATTCTTTACAGGTAGTGATTGGTGCGGTTGGTGTATTCGTTTGCAAAAAGAGGTTTTTAAAACCCCAGAATTTGAAGCTTGGGCTAAAGAAAAAGTGGTTTTAGTCGAATTAGATTTTCCTAGAAGAACAGAGCAAACTGCCGAATTAAAAACCCAAAACATGCAATTACAACAAGCTTTTGCAGTTCAAGGATTTCCTACAGTATGGTTTGCAAAAGCAGATAATAAATCTGGAAAAATAAATTTCGAACAATTAGGAAGTACTGGATATGTTGCTGGCGGACCAAGTGTTTGGCTTTCTGGCGCAGATCAAATTATTGCAAAATTTGTTCACGATCCCAAAATGGCAAAAAAAAATATGCCAAAACCGGCTAAAGTCAAAGTAAAAAAATAAAGTTATAATTTATAAAATCCCTTTTCGTAAGTACTATGAAAAGGGATTTTCTCTTTTGCGCAAGTTTTCTTCCAAATTGTAATATAGCTTTTATAATTAGAAGCATCTGCAATAATTAGTTTTGGGTGTATATTAGTAAATAATCGCTCTAAATTTATCTTTGGGGATTCTCTTAAAATTATAACATCAGGATTCATGTTTTTTCTGTAAATACTAGATTTATCAATAATCAAAATTTTATTGTTATTGAAATAAATTGTGTTTACAATCGATTTAGATTTGCTTATTTCACAAAAATTAGCTGTCGCATATGATTGAATCATTTTCTTTTCGAAGCTATTTTTGTTAAAGTGTCATTTGTATAAAGCACAATTTTCTTACCCATTCGTTCCCCAATAATTGTATTTCTTTTTGCATTAAAAACAATCAATTCCTCTTTGTCTTCTGATTGCCAATTTGTAGTAACAAACAATATCTGAAAAATTAAAACACTACCTAAAGCCAAAACCATCTTTGTGTAGTTGGGTTTCTTAAACCAAATTATCCAAGAGAAAACAATAAAGTAGGAAGCAACAAGCAATGAAAAACTTAATGGAATGTCTTTGATGACAAAAGCTTCAATTGAAGCAATCCATTTGATATAAGTATTAGTAAAAGTAATACTCAACTCAACTATTTTAGAAAGAAATAGAGGAACAAAATCAAAATATGCCAAAATCATAAGTAAAACACCTATCGCCATAATTACCGAAAGACAAGGAATTAGGATTAGGTTTGTTACAAAGAATAATCCTGGAAACTGATGAAAATAATAAATACTGAGTGGCATAGCTCCAATTTGTGCTGCAAATGAAACAGTGATAATGTCCCAAAAATATGTAACAATTTTATTTTTTGGTTCCCAAAGCGATTTAAGCATTGGCTGTAGCCAAAGAATAAAAAATAAGGCAATATAACTTAACTGAAACCCGATATCGAATAAGAATAAAGGTTCAACTAGCAGAATTAAAAATAAGGAAACTAACATAGTATGAAAAATGTTTGTTTCTCGATTTAGAAACATACCTATAGCCACAAAACTAAACATCGCCGCCGATCTAACTACTGATGGTGCTAATCCAGCAACAAGGGCAAATAGCCATAAGGAAACTAAAATTAAGGTTAATCTAATGAAATTTCCATATTTGTTTTTTGGTAATGGTTTTAATAAAAAAGTGATAAATAAAAGTATAAATCCAACGTGTAACCCCGAAACCGAAAGAATGTGAACTGCGCCAGCATACTGATAATCACGTAATACTTCGGGCGAGATATCTTGTTGCTGACCCAATATAAGTGCCGATATTACTGCTAATTCTTCTTTTTTGAATCCGCTTTTTTCTAAATTTAAAATAATTTTATTTCTAAAAGTTGAAGCATAATACCAGATATTTTTATCGATATGATTACTAATTTTTAGCTGTGAAGTTTCTGCAAATAGTTGTGCATAAATTCCTTTTGTTTCTAGATACATCCCATAATCAAACTGATTTGGATTGTTAGGTTTGAAATTTCGAACCAATTGTTCTTGAATTTTAAGCCTGGTTCCTATAACAAATTCTTTAGAAATAGAATCTTTTTTTAAATTCAACAGGATTTTTCCAGAAGCTGTTTTATTGTCAATTTGAGTTATTTCTGCAAAATATCTATTATTGTTGCTTGTGTTTTTAAGTTTTTCGGTAATAGTAACCTGTATTTGATGATTTGTGTCAAAAATTGTTTGGTTGTGAATATAATGACTCAATCTAAAAGTGTCGTTATGAACCAGAGTTGCTGTAATTCCAATAACGAAAAACAAAATATATAATGAAATTGAAAAGGATTTTTTCTGTTCGAATTTATTATAAGATTGAAACAAAAAATAGCCAAAAATAAGACTTGAAATGGCTAATAAACTGAAAACATATTTAATGTTAGGATTGCAATAATAAGCGACTATAATTCCAAAAATAAACCAAAAACAAATGCGAACAATAGGAAACCGTAATATCTTCATGCGACCAAGATAATAAAATAATTTATTATGTTAATTTTTTAAAACATCATACCCTTATTTTACATCATCTACAATTAATCTAGCTGTTTTATCGCTCGCACCAGCTCCGCCTAATTGTTTTTCTAGCAAATCATAATTCTCTAAAAGAGTATTTCTGTATGATGGTTCTATTATTTTTTCGAGTTCTGTTTTTATTTTTTTTGAATTGCAATCACCTTGTATAAGTTCGGTAACCACTTCTTTATCCATGATTAGATTAACTAACGAAATGTATTTAAGGGTTATAATGCGTTTTGCAATCTGGTACGAAACCCAACTTCCTTTATACAAAACTACTTCAGGAACTTTAAATAGAGCCGTTTCTAGGGTTGCCGTTCCAGATGTAACTAGTGCTGCATGAGAAACACTCAATAAATCATAAGTTTTGTTTGATATAAAATGCACTTGGTCATTTGTTAAAAACTGCTCATAAAATGAATATTCCTGACTTGGTGCACCAGCAATGACAAACTGATAATTAGGAAAGTCTTTTACAACAGACAACATTTCGGACAACATTTTTTCAATCTCTTGTTTTCTGCTTCCTGGTAAAAGTGCAATAATAGGTCTTTCGTCTAGGTTGTTGTCTTTTTTAAATTGTTCTGCATTGGTTTTCTGACGATTATTTATAGCATCTATTAACGGATGACCAACGAATTCGACTGGGAAATGATGCTTCTTTTCGTAAAAATCTTTCTCAAACGGAAGAATAACATACATCTTGTCAATATCATTTTTTATAGCTTTAATTCGGTTTTCTTTCCAAGCCCAAATTTGTGGTGAAATGTAATAATGATTACGTATTCCTAGTTTTTTAGACCATTTGGCAATTCTCATATTAAAACCTGGGTAATCTATAAAAATGATGGCATCGGGCTTAAACTTTAAAATATCCGCTTTACAAATCTTGATGTTATTGAGAATCGTTTTTAAATTCAGAACCACTTCTAGAAAACCCATAAACGATAAATCGCGATAATGTTTTACTAAAGTTCCTCCTGTCTGTTGCATGAGATCGCCTCCCCAAAAACGAATTTCTGCCTGAGAGTCTTCTTTATAAATGCCTTTCATAAGGTTCGATCCATGCAAATCACCCGATGCTTCACCAGCAATAATGTAGTATTTCATTTTTTGTTGATTTTTTAAACAAACATTGTAATTATAGCCAAAAGAATAGTTGCAAATACAACACCACGAGCCATTAATTCTTTATTCATTTTTAACAATATAAAAAAAGCAACTAAATTTAGAATAGCACCTAGTGTTATTACTTTTCCTAGGAATCCTTGGCTTTTCATGCCTTTTACACCCTCTAAAAAGCTATACTCAGTACAAAAAGTAAAGAAAACATATGTCCCTAAAAAAGTAGCAACAAATCCTATTAAAGCACCTATGAGTAAATCTGTTTTTTTCATATTCTAGTTGTTTAAATTCCAATCATTTAATTGTTGTATTGCATGATGTGCTGTCATGTCAAACTGAACTGGCACCACTGAAATGTAGCCGTTTTGCAAAGCCCATTCATCAGTATCTTCACCTTTGTCTTGATTAAGAAATTCTCCCGTAAGCCAATAATAATCTTTGCCTTGTGGAGTTTTGCGTTTGTCGAATTTTTCCTCCCACATGGCTTTTGCTTGTCGGCAAATTTTTATCCCGTTTAAATCTTCTGGTTTTCTTTTCGGAAAATTTATATTTAGTACTACACTATCAGGTAATCCCTTTTGTAATACTTCGAGTGCAATTTTTTTTATGTAAGGTTTGAAAGTTTCAAAATCTGCATTCCAATCATAATCTAATAATGAAAAACCTATAGCAGGAATTCCTTCAATGCCAGCTTCTACAGCAGCACTCATGGTTCCTGAATAAATAACATTTATAGAAGAATTTGATCCGTGATTTACACCAGAAACACATAGATCTGGTTTTTGTTTTAAAATTTCATTTACAGCTAGTTTTACACAATCTACAGGAGTTCCCGAGCAACTATACTCGGTTACAGGTGCATTTTCAGCAGAAACTTTATTTAAGTGTAAGGTGCTGTTTATGGTTATTGCGTGTCCCATAGCACTTTGAGGACTATCGGGTGCAACTACAATAACAGTTCCTATTTCTTGCATGACTTCAATAAGAGTTCGTATTCCTGGTGCCGAAATACCGTCATCGTTTGTGACTAATATTATTGGTTTTCTCATTAGTAATTCAAAGTAACATCTAAAATTTAACATAAAAAAGTGAGGCTAAATTAAGCATTTTTACTTGTAAGTAGCTAATTTTACATCTTTAACAAAAAATTATGGGGTAATTATTATTGTGGCATGGTTTTTTATGTACTTTAGTTAAATATTTATGAATGCAATTTTGAACTTTATGAAAAGAAATTATAAAATAATTTTAGCTGTTCTTGCTATCTCTGCTACTTTGTGGAGTTTTATGCCGAAGAAAGAAAATGATCCAGAGAAAGACAAAATGCTTTTAGATCTTATAACATTTGTTATAGAAAAAGGGCATTATGATCCTGCGGTTATGGATGATAAGTTCTCTAAAGGTGTTTATAAAGATTACCTTGATGCATTAGATCCCTCTAAGAGGTTTTTTGTACAATCGGATATAGATGAATTTAAGATTTATGAAAATCAGATAGATGATATGATTCACGATCGCGATTTAACTTTTTTTAGATTAACCTATGAACGTTTGCAAAAACGTATGCGAGAAGTCGAAGTGGTTTATAAATCATTAAACGAAAAACCGTATGATTTTACGACCGATGAAACTATTAACTTAGATTCTGATAAAAATGCTTTTGCTAAAAATTATTCAGAACTAAAAAATAGATGGAGATTACAAATGAAGCTTTCTATTCTAGCTACTGTGGTAGAAAAAGAAAAAATAGAAGCTTCTAAAAAAGAAAAAGACCCAAAATATGTTGCCAAAACTTTCTCACAATTAGAGAAAGAAGCAAGAGAAACAACTCAAAAAACTTTAAAAGACTATTTCGATTTTATTAAAGAGTCTAATGAAGATGATTGGTTCGTGGCGTATGTAAATGCAATAGTTACACAATTTGATCCACATACTTATTATTTTGCACCAGACGAGAAAGAGAAGTTTGATGTGAGTATGAGTGGTAAGTTAGAAGGTATTGGAGCGCGTTTGCAAAAAACAAATGATTTTACAGAAATTTCCGAATTAATTTCTGGGGGACCAGCTTGGAGAGGAAAAGAATTAGAACCAGGTGATTTGATTCTTAAAGTAGCACAAGGCAATAACGAAGCTGTAGATGTTACTGGAATGAGACTTGATGATGTGGTAAAAAAAATAAAAGGACCAAAAGGAACGGAAGTAAAACTTACGGTAAAAAAAGTTGATGGTTCGATAGTTACAATTTCAATTATAAGAGATATAGTAGAAATTGAAGAAACTTATGCGAAATCTAGTGTTGTCGAGAAAAATGGAGTAAAATACGGGGTGATTTATTTACCTAAATTTTATATCGATTTTGAGAACAATGACAATCGTGATGCTGCAAAAGACGTTGCTATTGAAGTTGAGAGACTAAAAAAAGAGGGAGTACAAGGTATTGTAATGGATTTACGTGATAACGGAGGAGGATCTTTAAAAACTGTCGTAGATATTACAGGGTTATTTATAGAAGAAGGACCAGTTGTACAAATAAAATCTGCCAAAGGAAAGAAAGAAATACTTTCTGATCATGATTCTAGAGTACAATGGGACGGACCTCTTGTAGTAATGATTAATAATTTTTCGGCTTCAGCTTCAGAAATATTTGCAGCTGCAATACAAGACTACAAAAGAGGTATAATCATAGGTAGTAAACAATCATACGGAAAAGGAACGGTACAAAATGTAATTGATTTAAATCAGTTTGTGCGTAATAGCCCTACTATGGGGGATTTTGGAGCATTAAAAACGACTACTCAAAAGTTTTATAGAATAAATGGAGGTTCTACACAACTCGAAGGTGTTTCTAGCGATATTCAAACTCCGGACCGTTATTCATATATAAAAATAGGGGAGCGTGATGTAGAAAATGCTATGCCATGGGATAAAATAGATGAGGCACCTTATGAGCCTGTAAAATCTATCAACAATTTTGAAACTGTAGTTGCTAATAGTCAAAAAAGAATATTAGAAAACACACAATTCAGGTTAATTGATGAGAATGCAAAATGGATAAATGACAGAAAAGAAGATAATATTGTTAGTTTAAATATTAATAAATTTAGAAACGAGCAAACTGTAATAGAAGAAGCTACCAAAAAATTTAAAGCAATTACAAAATTCCAAAACCAGCTTAAATTTACGTCACTTCCTCAAGAAATGGAACTCATAAAAAAAGATTCTTTATTGGGTCAAAAAAGGAAAGACTGGCATGAAAGTTTATCTAAAGATGCTTATGTCGAAGAAGCTATAAATGTACTTGGAGATATAAAAAAACCAATAATTGTCACAAAAGGATTGACTATTAAAAACAGAAAAGATAAGTTAGTAAAGTCATAATTAATAAAATTATAGTTATTATTACGCTCCAGAAATTTAAAAACTCTGGAGCGTTTTAGTTTTGTTAGAATAAAGGTTTATGAAATTTAAAGAGAATAAATGGATTTTATTAATTGTCCTTTCACTTATTTGGGGAAGTTCTTTTATACTAATGAAAAGAGGATTAGTTGGATTAAACCCTTATCAGTTAGGTTCATTGCGAATTATTTTTGCAACTATTTTTTTGCTTATTGTAGGCTTTAAAAGCTTGGCTAAAATTCCTATTATCAAATGGAAATTTATAGCTTTGACCGCCTTTTTAGGTACATTTCTCCCAGTTTTTTTATTTGCTTACGCACAAACAGGAATAAAAAGTTCTGTTAGCGGTATTTTAAATTCCTTAACACCATTATATACGATGCTTTTGGGTGCATTAGCTTTTGGGTTTTCTTTTAGAAAAAATCAAATAATAGGAGTTGTTTTAGGTCTTAGTGGCTGTTTTATATTAGTTATTAATGGAAATTCAGGAAATAGTAATACCAATTACTTTTACATAATTTTAGTTATTATTGCTACTATTTGTTATGCTTTAAATGTAAATTTAATTAAGAAATATTTATCCGATGTTAGTCCGTTAAGCATTACAACAGGAAATTTTACAGTATTATTAATTCCAGCAATTATTATCTTGTTTAGTTCTGGTTTTACAAATGTGATGACACAAACAACTGTTCAGCATTCGGCTATGTTTGTTATATTACTTGGAGTGTTTGGTACTGGAGTTGCTAATGTTTTGTATTTTCAATTAGTGCAAATAACATCACCACTTACGGCTTCATCGGTAACATATTTTATCCCTATTGTTGCTATGAGCTGGGGAATCCTTGACGGAGAAATGCTTAATCCGTTACAATTTTTGGGTGCTCTAATAATTTTAATAGGTGTTTATATGGCTACTAGAAAGTAGAGAAATTATTTCTTACAATAATGATTTGAGTTTTCAAATGGATATTTTTTGAAAACGAGCATTTTATCAACTAAAAATGCTTTTCGTCGATTTTTTTGCAATGAGATACGAGTTAAAGAAGATACTATCATTTATAATTGAATTAAATATTTACTTTTGAACCAAAAATTTAACAACAAAAATATGATTGAAAAAATATTTTCTCCATTCAAGGCTAGTGTTTTCAGTCTAGTTTTTATTTTATTTTTCTCAACAACAAATAGTAATGCACAATGTGCAGGCAATGATAATAGTATTTCAATTTGCGACATTACAATACCTGCAAATCAAACCATTAATTTATTTTCATTATTAGGAGGTTCACCAACACTAGGAGGTGTTTGGTCTGATGATTCATTTTCAGGAGGATTAAATCCGATAACTGGTATACTAAATGTTCTTCAAATACATGTAAGTGGTATTTATACCTATACCTATACTGTTTCAGGAGTTACAGGTTGTGCTGATAACACATCAGTAATTACAGTAGTGATAGGTAGTTATCCAGGAGTTGTACAAAATGGACCAGCATGTGCTGACTTAGCTGCTTTTAATTTATTTGAGCTTTTTAATTATGAGCTAGGTAATTTAGCACCACATACAAATGGAACATGGTTTAATGTGACAACGGGAACTCCAGTTTCAGGATTTGAAATTAATCCAAGTAGTTATAATGTTCTTGTGCAAACAGATTATGTTTTTTCTTACACATTGCCTGCTGTTGGTTCTTGTCCAGCTCCAGCTCCAGTTTTTGTTACATTAACTTTATTTCCTCCAGTTAAATCAGGAATTCCAATAGATTTAAAATTATGTAGTACAGTAGATTTTTCTTTATATACTAATATTAATTTATATAATATGTTAGCTGGAGAAGATCCAGGTGGAGTATGGGATGAAATTTCAGGAACAAATGAAATATTTGGAAGTGATACCACAATAAATGTTCAAAATATATATAATACATTTGGTGTAGGAACTTATAGCTTTACCTACAGAATAACACCTTTACCTCCAATTTGTGATCCTAAAACAACAACAGTTTCAGTAATTATTGAAGATCCTGTAGATTATTCAGGAACTATATTAACAGTTAATTCGGATATATGTGAAAGTCAAATCGCGACGGCAACATATTCAGCAGTTTTAACTCAAGTTCCAGCATTAATCCCTAACGGTTCTTATGTTGTTACTTATACAGTTACTGGTCAAGTAATGCCATTTACAACAACGGTTAATTTTTTTGGAGGAATAGCTAGTTTTCCTATTAATAGTTTAAATTTTCAAGCAGTAGGAACATATACAGTTACTATTACAAATATTGTTGCAACAACAAGTTTGAGTATTTGTTTGAACCCAGTTACTATATTGCCAGATACAATTACGATATCGCCTACACCTAATATAAATGCTGCAACACTTACAGTTACTCCAATTTGTCAAAACTCAAGTGCAACAGGAATCCTTACAGGATTAAGTAGTTTAGCAAATGGTAATTATTTAATAACTTATAATTTGTCTGGAGCTAATACTGCAACATCTCAAACGGCTGTAATTACAGTTATAGGAGGAGTTTCAAGTTTTACAATTCCAGCTAATTTATTGCCAAACCCTGGAAATACAACTGTAACAATAACTAACATTCTTAATATTGCTACTACTTGTACAAATGTGGTAACACTTCCTCCCGTGGTGTTTGTAATAAATCCTTTGCCAGTAGTTTCTGCTCTTTCAGTAAATGTAAATAGTGTTTGTTCAGGTCAACCTGTTGCGGTTTTACTTACGGGATTGGGGAGTTTAACAAACATAACAATCACTTATAATTTAACAGGTGCAAATACAGCTGTGAATCAAACAATAATATTAGTTGTAACGGGTGGGAACGCTAGTTTTATAATACCACAAGTCGTTATTCCTAACACAGGTATAACAACTATAACTGTTACAGACTTAACAAATACAGGAAATGCATGTGGAACTATTGTTAATAATGGTTTTCGTAGTTTTTCTATAAACCCTCCTTTAATTGCCCCAACAGCAAATAATCAAAATTTTTGTAAAACAGATAATGCTACAATTGCAAATTTAGTGCCAAGCGGAAGTCAGTACCAATGGTTCGATTCTGTAACAAGTACTACAGTTTTAGCACCCACAACAGTATTACTTTCCGGAAATTATTACATAAGAGAAATTAATGCAATTACAGGTTGTCAATCTACAAGAACAATGATTACAGTTGTAATAAATGAGTTAAATACACCAACATTAGATCCAAGTGGAGAACAATTTTGCGGATTAGATAATCCTACATTGCAAGAGTTATCAGCAAATACTAATACAACTGGAGCATTAATTTGGTTTGATGCAGTAACAGGAGGAAATCAATTGCCCAATACAACTTTACTTCAAGAAGGAGTTACTTATTATGGTTTCGATTTCTCTAATGCAACAAATTGTTTCTCTGTAAACGGTTTAGCTGTAACAGTTTCACTAACAAATTGTGATACAATAAATCCAGAGGTTACTTATGACTTCTTTATTCCAGACGGGTTTTCACCAAATGGAGACGGTGTAAATGATACTTTTACCATTCCAGATATCCAATTTATATTTCCAAACTATACTTTAGATATTTATAACAGATACGGAAGTTTGATGTTTAGTGGTGATAAAAACAAACCAAATTGGGACGGAAAGAGTTCGGAATCGCCTAGTCTTTCAAACGGGATTGCACCAAACGGAGTTTACTTTTATATTGTCAATTTCAATAAAGATAATAAGTCACCAAGACAAGGGCGTCTTTATTTAAATCGATAATCTTTATGTTATATATTAAAACTAAATTTCAAATGAAAAAAATAATTCTATTTATATCTTTTTTCTTTTTTATAAATAAAACAGTTGCGCAGCAAGATCCAGAATACACACAATATATGTATAATATGAGTGTTGTAAATCCGGCATATGCAACGGGAACTCAATCTATGCTAAACTTAGGTTCGTTATACAGAACACAATGGGTTGGAGCTATTGGTTCGCCTAAGACATTGACTTTATTTGGTCATGCGCCTTTAAATAAAAACATCGAAGTTGGTTTGTCTATGATTTCAGATGAGATTGGTGATGGCGCAAAAAAAGAAAATAATTTTTATGCCGATTTTGCTTATATCTTACAATTAGCTGGAAAAAATAAATTTTCTTTTGGTATGAAAGCTGGTGTTACATCATTAACATCTAATTTTAATGGTTTCCGTTTACAAAGCGGAAACGTAGATACGGACTTGGCATTTTCTCAAAATATAAATGCTACAAAGGCAAATATTGGTGTTGGAGCTTATTATTTTACTGATAAATATTATATAGGGCTGTCCATACCTAACTTATTACCTTCAAAACATATAGAAGAGCGTTCTGGAATAAATGCACTAGGATCAGAAAATATTCATACTTTTTTGACTGCTGGTTGCGTGTTTATATTATCAGATTCATTTAAACTAAAACCAGCCTTCATGACAAAATTTGTTGCTGGGTCACCATTAAATTTTGATTTGACAGCTAATGTTTTATATAACGACAAATTCGAACTCGGTGCAGCGTATAGAGTAGGCGATGCAGTTAGTGCGTTAATGAATGTAAAAGCGACTAAAAACATTAAAGTTGGATATGCTTACGATTATACAATTTCGAATCTAGGGCAGTTTAATTCTGGATCTCACGAAATTTTTATCCTGTTTAATTTAGATTTATTAGGAAAAGGATATGATAAATCACCAAGATTCTTCTAAAATGAAAATAATGAAAAGATTACTCGTTATACTATTTGTGTTTTTAACACAATTTGCAAATGCCCAAGAACCAGATTTACAAAGAGCTAAACGTTATTTCGACAGAACGTATTATGCTGAAGCAATACCATTATATGAAACAATAGTTGCCGATAATACTTCTGTAGATGTTGTAAAAAACTTAGCCGATTGTTATTATTATACAAACGATTTAAAAAATGCTCAAAAGTATTATCGTTTTCTAATTAAGACATATTACAAAGATCTTCAGGGAGAATATTATTTCAGATATTCTCAAACTCTAAAAGCTTCTGATAAATACGATCAAGCTAATTCTGTCTTAAAAGAATATTATTTGAAATCAGCTAATAGTGACGGTTTAGTAAGTTTAGAAAAAGGAATAAAAGAGCTTGAAAATATTTCTGCTATTGGTAAAAGATTTGAAATTAAAAATCTAGCCATAAACACTCCAAGTTCGGAGTTTGGAGCAATTGAAGAAGGTGAAAACTTAGTTTACGCAACAGTCAAAAAGAAACCAGGATTGTTTGATAAAGTTTATAAATGGAATAATGAAACATATTTAAATTTAGTTTCAATTCCTTTAAAAAATATAAACTCAAAAGATTCTATTGTAAATTATTTTGCTGAAGAATTAAACACTCAAATGCATGAGTCGAATGTTATTTTTACCAAAGATGGGAAAACGATTTATTTCACAAGAAATAATTCTAAAAACGGAAGCAAAAAGAAAAACAAAGAAAAAGTTTCAAATCTTCAAATTTTTAAAGCAGCATTAGTTAATGGTAAATGGGGAAATGTTACTTCGCTTCCATTCAATAGTGAAAACTATTCTGTAGAACATCCCGCTTTGAGTAGCGACGAAAAAACATTGTATTTTGCCTCAGATATGCCAGGAACACAAGGTTCTTTAGACATTTATTCTGTTAGTATAAACGGAGAATCTTATGGGACTCCTAAAAACTTAGGAAATCTAATAAATACAGACAAAAAAGAGCAATTTCCTTTTATATCAAGAGATAACAAATTATATTATTCTTCAAACGGACTTCCGGGTTACGGTTCTTTAGATGTTTTTGTATCCGAAATCAAAAAAGGAGAATATACAAGACCATTAAACGTGGGTTTGCCTGTAAATTCAAATGTTGATGATTTTGCTTTCAATATTGATTCCGATACTAAAAAAGGATATTTTGCCTCAAACAGAGCTGGTGGAATGGGGAGTGATGATATTTATTCGTTATTAGAAATCAAAGATTTAATTATAGAAGATTGCAAACAATTTTTAGCAGGTACAATTACAGATGTAGATACAAAATTACCATTAGAAAACGCAATTGTAGTTTTGCAAGATACTGCTAAAAAGGAAATTGAAAGATTTACAACAACTGCCGATGGTAAATTTAGTTTTACAGTTGCTTGCGAAACAGAATATGTAGTTTCAGCATCAAAAGAAAATTATACAGAAGCTTCTAAATCATTTGCATTAGGAAAAGAAAGAAATCTAATTACCGATGCTTCATTGGATTTAAAATCGCTTGAAGTGATAAAGCAAGAAGAGTTACTTGTAGTCGAAGAAAAAAAGAAAGAAGAAGCAATTGCTGAACAAAAGAAAAAAGAAGAAGAAGTAAAAGAGAAAGAAATTGCTGAGGTCAAGAAACAAGAGAAAATAGAAAAAATCATAGCACAAGAAAAAGATGTTGTTAGACTAAAAGACAAGTTAGTCATTAAGACAGATCCTATTTATTTTGACTACGATTTGTGGTACATTCGTAAAGATTCTAAAGTTACATTAAAACGCGTTATAGAATTAATGAATAAATATCCAGATATGATTTTAGAAATAGGATCTCATACAGATATGCGAGGAAACGATAGGTATAATAAAATTTTATCTGAAAAAAGAGCTCAATCTACTAGAGACTATTTAATAGATTTTGGTATAGCTGAAAATCGAATTACCGCCAAAGGTTACGGAGAATCAGAGCCAAACATTAAATGTGAATCTGAAAAATCATGCACAGAAGAGCAACACGAACTAAATCGCCGAAGCGAATTTGTTATAAAGAATTTATAAGTGTTGAAAATAATTTTATTTCTTACAATAATGATTTGAGTTTTCAAATGGATATTTTTTATCTAAATCAATATTATTGAAACTTTGATTATTTCCCCAAGAAAAATATTTTTCGTAGTATGGTAGGAATTTATTAGTTTTTATTTTTTCTAGAAAATAAACTTCATGCTCTTTTTCCTTTATTCCCATATCGTATAGTAACTCGTCATAATCACTAATCTGAAGAGAATTAAAGTACTGTCTCATTCTGAAATACTCGCAAACATTACCACTTTCTAATCTGCCAGCAAAATAAAAAGGCATAAACCAGCCTATGATATGGCAACTTGCAGAAATCATTTTGCCAATAATATAAAACTTGAATTCATAATATTTTGAAATAGAAACATCAAAATCGTTCATAATTTGCAATACTTCCTTGCGATGCAACCATTCGTCAATTTCTATTTGACGAATTTCTTTTTTCTCCATTTCATCCTTTACAGAAGCGGCATGACCTTGATAAGCAAATGCCGCAGCTTTCTCCGCAGAATAAGCTTTTTTTAGTAAATCGATTAACTCTGGATGATTTAATGTCATTTACTCAATAGATTTTACGACTTGTTTCTCAGCTTCTTTTCTAGTTCCGTCGAAACCATCAATTCCTGAAACGGTAGTGTATTTTAGAACATATTTTTTCCCTGGATTCATACGTTGGTAAACACTTTGAACCATAAGAGTTGCTTCGTGAAAACCGCAAAGAATTAATTTTAATTTTCCAGGATACGTGTTTACGTCGCCTATAGCATAAATCCCTTCGATATTGGTCTGATAATCTAAAGCATTATTTACTTTGATAGCATTTTTTTCAATATCTAATCCCCAGTTTGCAATAGCTCCCAGTTTTGGTGTAAGACCAAAAAGTGGAATAAAATAATCACAAGGAACTGTCGTACGGGCTGTACCCACCTGAATATCTACCGATTGTATTCTTTCGGAACCACTGAAACCAATTACCTCTCCAGGAGTTACTAGTTTTATTTTTCCTGCCGATTTTAATTCCTGTACTTTTTCTACCGAATCTAAAGCACCACGAAACTCATTTCTACGATGTACTAGTGTTACTTCGGAAGCTACATTAGACAAGAAAATACTCCAGTCTAAGGCAGAATCTCCACCGCCTGAAATCACTACTTTTTTATCGCGAAATTTTTCAGGATCTTTTACAAAATATTCTACACCCTTGTCATTTTCGTAAAACTCGATATCTTTTAGAATAGGTTTTCTAGGTTCAAAACTTCCTAATCCTCCTGCGATAGCGATCGAATTTGCGTGATGTTTCGTTCCTTTGTTAGAAGTGACTATAAATGTTCCGTCTTCCAATTTATCAATAGTTTCGGCAGTTTCGTTTAGGGTAAATCCTGGTTGAAATTGCTTAATTTGTTCCATTAAATTATCGATTAAGTCACCTGCTAAAACCGATGGGTAGCCTGGAATATCGAAAATGGGTTTTTTAGGATATAATTCTGTTAGTTGACCTCCAGGTTGTGGAAGACCATCTATTATATGACATTTTAATTTAAGAAGTCCTGCTTCAAATACTGTAAAAAGTCCAGTTGGACCTGCTCCGATTATTAGTATATCTGTTTCAATCATTTGTTTAAGGTAAAAAGTGTATTCGTTTAAGTTGTAAAGGTCTTGAAACGAAAACTTCTATTTTATGATTTTTATCATTTATGGATTTGATTTGCGTGAGGGGTAGAGGCGGCATCCTTTTTTGAGGAACGAAAAAAAGATATAGCTGAAAACCCGACCCCGCCATTAAAAGCGGGGTCACGCCCAAGTTTTTATGCTACATTAACCACGGTTTCTATTTGTGGTGCATATTTTTTTATTGTGGTTTCTACACCAGCTCTCATGGTCATTTGGCTTACGCTACAGGAAGTACAAGCGCCTTGTAAACGTACTTTTACGTGTTTAGAGTCTTCGATTGAAACTAATGCAATATCACCACCATCAGAATTCAAAAAAGGTCTGATTTCTTCTAGTGCTTTTTCTACGTTTAATGTTAATTCTTCTGGTGTCATAATTTATTTTTTATTTACTGCGCTACAACCAGCCATTGTAGTAATTTTAATTGCTTCGGTAGCTGGTAAATTTTCGTTTCTAGCTACAGTTTCTCTCACTACATTTCTAGTTACTTCTTCGAAAATATGCTCTATTATTGATGCGGTTTGCAAAGCTGCTGGGCGACCGTAATCTCCTGCTTCTCGAATGCTTTGTACCAATGGTATTTCTCCTAAAAAAGGTACTTGTAAATCTTCGGCAAGGTTTTTTGCACCTTCTTTTCCGAAAATATAATATTTGTTATTTGGCAACTCTTCTGGTGTAAAATAGGCCATGTTTTCGATAATTCCTAAAACAGGAACATTAATACTGTCTGACATAAACATAGAAACTCCTTTTTTAGCATCGGCTAAGGCTACTGCTTGTGGTGTGCTTACTACGACTGCTCCAGTGATTGGCAATGATTGCATGATCGACAAGTGGATGTCTCCTGTTCCTGGTGGTAAATCGATTAACATAAAATCAAGTTCTCCCCAAGCAGCATCAAAAATCATTTGGTTTAAAGCTTTTGCAGCCATGGGTCCTCTCCAAATAACGGCTTGGCTTGGTGCTGTAAAAAATCCTATAGATAATATCTTAACTTCAAAACTCTCTACAGGTTTCATTTTAGATTTTCCGTCTACTTCGATAGAAATAGGTTTTTCGTTTTCGACATCGAACATGATGGGCATACTTGGTCCGTAAATATCAGCATCTAGAACACCTACTTTAAATCCCATTTTCGCTAAGGTAACCGCTAAATTTGCAGTCACAGTCGATTTTCCTACGCCTCCTTTTCCTGAAGCTACGGCAATAATATTTTTGATTCCAGGAATTGCTTTTCCTTTTATTTCGTTTGCTTTTTCGGGTGTTTCAACCTTGATATTTACTTTTACTTTGGCTGTAGCCAAAAAAGTATCTTGTATTAATTTTCGAATATCGTCTTCTGCACGTTTCTTGATGTGCATTGCTGGTGTAGAAAGGACTAAATCGACTACGACTTCATCTCCAAAAGTGATTACATTAGTTACTGCTCCGCTTTCGACCATGTTTTTTCCTTCGCCTGCTATAGAAATGGTTTCTAAAGCTTTGAGTATTTCTTTTCTATCTAATTTCATAATATATTGGGCGTCTTATTAAGACTCATTTTAGATTGCAAAGATAGTGAAGAAGTTGCAATATGACAAAGTAATAGAGTTGTAAAGTTTAGAAGTGTTTTTTTTATAAAATGAATTTTATCAAAACTACTATTTCGAGTTGTTTTTTTCGTTAGATTTGTAATGAATAACACGTTCTTTTTTTACTGGTTTTTATGCCCAAAAAGTGTCAAAAAACGCCATAAAGTGCAAA
>NZ_JBJXEN010000039.1:0-9886 GCF_046153165.1 Flavobacterium sp.
AACTACAATATGATTTGCTGGTGCTGTAATGGCTACTTCTAAATCTCCATATTCTAAATAAAATTCTCCTGCTCCTAAATACGGTAAAGTATTCCAACCTTTTACATCATCATACACACACATTCTAGGATACCATTGAGCAACTGTAAAAATTTTACCATTTTTTGTATCTTGAACTCCCATTCTGTCTGAGCCATAAAGAGGAGAAACAAATGAATAATCTATTTTAAGTTTTACGCTTGCTCCATTTGCTTTTAGTTCCTGAGGTAAATCGACCTGCATTCTAGTATCTATGATAGTAAATTTAGTATTTGTTTCGACAGATTTTCCATTTATATTTGCAATAACCTTAACAGAATTAACTTTATAACCTCCATCAAAATCTTCTCCTTTAGCACCGTTTCTACTACCTTTAACAGGAATAACTGCATTTCCTCGAGAGTCTTTTTTGAACAAATTTTGATCTAATTGCATCCAAAGAAATCCTAACTTATCTGGGCTATTATTTGTGTAAGTCACTAACGCTGATCCTGAAATCTCATTTTTAGCTTCGTTAAGTGATGCCGTTAACGAATAATCAGCTCTATTTTGCCAATATTTTGCTCCTGGCTGACCACTTGCCGAACGTGTTTCAGTCGCATTTTTAGTATAAAAACCAGGTGCAAAGGCATCATGATAATTATAATTTGTTGCTTGTTGTGCTGAAATTAAATTACTCCCGAAAAATAATGCGGAAATAAATAATCCTTTAATCATGTTTGATCTCATTTGCTTTTTTTTTGATTGTTAAAATTAGAGTAACTTTTCTTTTTTTTGTTACAAAAAAATGTTAAAAAAGGCATCAAAAATATTTTTGATGCCTTTTTTATGACAATACATTTGTATCTTAAATAGATTTATAAATTCGATTTATAGGAATTACAACTCCTTGTTTTAGTATCACTCTTTTATCTGTAACACCCCAAATAGTAGTTTCTACGACTTTTTTAGATTGATCATCTTCAAAATAAATTTTAATCTTAGAATGTTCTAAATTCCCCAACGACAAGGCTCTATCTAAATCTAGATTTCTTTGATTAATTTCTTCTTTATCATCTAAAACATCAGCCACTGGAAAATGTAATTGATCAATTAATTCTTTTTCTATGATTTCAAAATTTGTATCCATGACTATTTTGTTAATTTATTAATGATGTTTTTAGGGTTTTATAAAAATAGTAAAATATTTTTATAAAAAAATAAAAAACAAAGTTAAAAATAATAATTAGTAATAACTAAGCCTATATTTATTTATCAACTTGTAACAAAATAAAATATATTTACCCTACTTTATTTTAAAATAGGATGGCCAATGACTATAGATATTTCAAATACAATTATAAATGCTAAAATTAACTCTGTTGGAGCAGAATTGATGGTTTTAAGTAAAAACGATAAAAATTACATTTGGACAATAAATGAAGCGTTCTGGAACAAAACATCTCCAGTTTTATTTCCTATTGTTGGAAGGCTAAAAAATGATTTTTATAAGTTAAACAATATTCATTATTCATTATCAAGACATGGTTTTGCAAGAAATTATGATTTTGATATTGTTAATAAAACTGATTCATCGGTAACCTTTTCTTTGTGTGACAATAAAGAAACTTTAGTACAATATCCTTTTTTATTCGAATTACAAATTTGCTATACTTTAGTCGGAAATAAATTGATCATTTCTTATTTAGTAAAGAATAATTCTAAGCAAAAAATGCCTTTCTCTTTAGGAGCTCATCCAGCATTTGCAATAGATTCTAGTTTTGAAAATTATACTTTACAATTTGATAACGATGATAGCTTAACAACTCACGAATTGGAAGATGAGCAATTTTCAGGAAAAACGAGAACCATCAATTTAAAAAATAAAACTTTACCGCTTACCTATTCATTATTTGAAAAAGATGCTTTAGTCTTTAAAGAATTCAAATCAAAAGGCTTAATCATTATTAAAAATAATAATCCTTACTTAAAAATTAATCTTGAAAGTTTTCCAAATCTAGGAATTTGGACAAAGAAAAATGCTCCTTTCTTATGTATTGAACCATGGTTTGGCTATGCTGATGATAAAAATTCAAATAATAATATATTTGATAAAAAAGGAATTCAAATATTAGATATAAATAGTACATTTAACACCTCTTTTTCAATCGAAATTTTATAACATAATGAGCGCATTTTCATTCCTCCCATTTCAGAATTTAGAATCTGAAAGATTACTATTAAGACAAATAACTTCTAATGATGTAAACGAAATTTTTGAGCTGAGAAGTAATCCAGAAACTATGAAATATATTCCCCGACCATTAGTTATATCTATTGATGAAGCAATGGATCACATAAAGATGATTCAAGACAAAATAGAGACAAACGAAGGAATAAATTGGGCAATTACATTAAAAGGCAGCCCTAAAATGATAGGAATTATAGGTCATTACAGAATACGATGGGAACATTTTAGATCCGAAATTGGTTATATGTTGCTACCTGAATATCACGGAAAAGGACTTATTACCGAAGCTATAGAACTCATGATAAAGTATGGTTTTGATGACATGAAAATGCATTCGTTAGAAGCAATTATAGATCCAGACAATACTGCATCAGCAAGAGTTTTAGAGAAAAATAATTTTGTAAAAGAAGCACATATTTTACAAAATGAGTTTTATGATGGAAAGTTTTTAGATACCGTTATATATTCCATTTTAAATAATTCCTAAGCATTTGCAAATATATTCGGTCTTGAAAATATTTTTAGATATTCAATACAGAACTTTTGTTTCAGGAATAAATTCTCCAGGTAGAAATTATTATTTTGGAGCAAAATATACTTTATAGTATAAAAACTTAAAAAAGGAGGTGTTTTTTAATTACTTTAGCATTAGATTATTAGTGCCAATGTTAAATAAATTTCATCTCCTTTTTTTATTATTCTCAGGAATACTTCAAGGTCAAACTTATACAAAAATAAACGGATTAAGTACACTTGTTCTTGTTCCAAATATTGGGATTGAAACATCAGTTTCTAAAAACCTTACTTTTCAAGTAGATATAGCAGCTTCCTTTTGGAAATCGGTAAACAATGCTCCTCTTCAATTTGCAATTGTTACCCCAGAAATAAGATATTATTTTAAAGAAAATTACAATGGTTTTTATATTGGAACTAACCTTGGCGGAAGCCTTTTTAAACTGCAAAAATGGAATTATTCAAATACCAATTATTATCAAAAAGGATTTAATTATTTTGTAGGAGTAACTATTGGTTATGAAAAAAAGATTACAAAAAAAATTATGCTTGACATTTTTGTTGGAGGTGGAAGCCAACAAGCTTTTTATAAAGGATATGATTTAGTAACTAACGAAAGATTAGATGGAGCCAAAAACTTTAATAAAAGTGGGGAATTCTTACCTTATCGTGGTGGAATTATGATTTGCTATTTAATTAATTAAAATTTAGGTATTGTTTTAATATATAATTCTTCTACTTTTTTTCTTGCCCAATCTGTTTTTCTCAAAAAGGTCAAACTCGATTTTATAGATGGATTTTCTCTGAAACATTTTATATTTATTAGCTCTCCTAAAGTATCAAAACCATAATAGTTAACTAGTTTTTCTAGAATATTTTGAAGTGTAATTCCGTGAAGTGGATCTTTAGATTTATTAGTTTCCATAAAACAAAAATAGCATTAAAAATTTCAATAAAAAAACCACCAAAGTTTCCTTTGATGGTTTGTATTTTAAAATTTAGTTTACACCTATTTATTGAACAGCTAATGAAGCATCTAACATTCCGTAACCAAATTCTGAATTTTTATTAGGATACAAATGAGATGATTGACGCATTTTTGTTAAAACTTGATCACGTGTCCATGCTGGATGCTTAGACCAAACCAAAGCCGCAATCCCTGCTGAAGTAGCAGTTGCAACGGACGAACCACCTACATAATCTCCTTGACCTTCATTATAACTATTTACAGGAACTGTATTTCCAGTACCTGCTCTTTGCATCATAATAGTAAAATCTATTTTACCTCCTGTATGACAAACATCACATGCTTGGTAAGTAGAAGCTTCTTTTATACCTGTTACTGCAACAGTTTCAGCCATCCAGGCTGGAAAAATAACCCCTACAAATGTTGTAAAATCTGTTGAAGTCCCTCCAGCACAAAAAATTAATTTTCCTTTACTATAGGCATATTTTATTCCGTCTTCGATTTTTCCTACAGAGAAGATATGTCCCATAGACATTGAGATTATTTTTACATTAACATTGTTTGCTAAACCTGTAAAAGCATTTTTAACTCCATTTTGTTCATGATAGCCGTCAAGAACGACATTTGATGCGGCTCTATAAGTAATAAGATTAGAATTATAAGCTACACCAACTGGTTGACCATTATCATTTCGTGGAGCCGCAGCAACAGATGACATACTTGTACCATGACCACATTTGTCATTTTCTCCATCGGTTGTTGTACTCCATGGCCAAATAGAATCTACATAAACGCCATATTTTTGAACGGTTCTACCTGAAGAATAACCATCATTAAAACTTGAATTTAAAAGCGAATTTACAGTGGAAGCTCCCGTATCTACGACTCCAATAGTTACTCCAGCTCCTGTACTATAACTCCAAGCACTTGGGATATTGTGTTTATAAAATGTCCAAGGGGCTAATGCATTAGGAGCTATTATAGTGTAATCTGAAGAACTTAAAGTTGAAGATTCTAGCCCACATCCTGAGGAAGATAGTGTGCTTTTCGAGTACTGATTTTTAACCTCAAAATATTTATATCCTGAAGGCTCTAAGTATCGTAAATAATTACTTTTTCTTAAGGCTATCACAGTTTCCTGTTTTTCAATAATTACATCTATTAAATTTAAGTAAGTGTCTGAAGAGATTAATATTTTTTCTAATTCTTTTCCTTCGTATTTCTTAATAATTGCAAGTAAATCATTTTGAATTTTTTGATTATTTGATGATTTACTTCTATCAAAATCCGATGCAGAATTTCCAAAACCAATTGTTGCTATATTTTGACCTTGAACCATAGCGCTCCATAATAAATGATTTGAAGCTTCTTTCCAGTTAAAAGAACCTTTAACACTAAAAGATTCATCTATTTTTGCATTAATTTGTTGAGCAGATAAAGGATCTTTTTGTGAGGCATCAATTACTATTGAATCATCTATCGAGTCTTCCTTTGTACATGATGAAAACGCAATTGAGGCAAGAACAAGAAAACATAAAATTTTTTTTGTCATTTTGTTAGTTTTTTTTGGGTTACATTACGAATGTAATAACATTTTAATACCATTAACAACAAAACCGACAAATTACAAAATACATCGACAAATTACAAAATATTGAATTTAATGCAAACTAAATTCAATATTTTAGTTTTATATATTTATACTTTTTCTTATTTTAATAAAATAAAAAGGCCTTTATCCAATTATGAATAAAGACCTTTTATAAATTTAAATACTATTTAAATTTATAATCTAAAACAAAAACTTAACTCCAACTTGTAAATTTCCTAATTGTCTATCGGCAACAGAATTCATTGGGTTTGCATTAAATCCAAAATTTGTAGTTTTATCTCCTACTTTTGGAGTAGATGTTGATGATCCAACATTTAAAATTGTAAATGAAGTTTCTACAGTCATCCATTTATTTATAATATAATCAAATCCAGGCGCTACTTCTAGAGCAAAAGATGATGTTTTACTATCTGCTATTTTTTCTTTACCAATCATAATTGGCGCAGCAACTTGACCATAGAAAAACAATCCTCCAGTTACATTCCAATATTTTCTAATTAATGGTTTAACAACAAATGTACTATTTTGAGCAGTTGTCACACCTAAAGTATTTACATCTTTCGAGCTTATGTTACCAACTCCAATACCAATCGTTGTTGAAGGAGCAATAAAATAACCTACGATAGGTAAAATCATATTAGAATCTGTTTTAGAGGTTCCGGTTTTAGAAGAATCGAATGAAACTTGTCCAGCAACCCAAAAAGTACCTTCCAAACCTTTGTTTGTACTTTCCTCTTGTGCATTTGCTGAGAAACCAAATAATGCAAAACCTGCAATCAATAAAATCTTTTTCATTTTTAATGTTATTTAAAATTTATATGTCAAAAGTAAGTATACAAAAAGTCGAAAAAACTGATAAAAATCATAGGTTAAAAAGTATTTGAGAACTAAAAAAAGTAAAATTTTGTTTGTATTCATTTTTTGTTGTTACATTTGCAATATCATGTTAAAAACTGTCAACATACTTAATAAAAGAGCTAAATTCGATTACGAAATTTTAGAGACCTATACTGCTGGAATTGTTTTGGCTGGAACCGAAATAAAATCTATTCGTTTAGGGAAAGCTAACATTACTGATAGCTTCTGTGAATTTAGTAACAACGAACTTTTTGCAATAAACACTTATATTGAAGAATATACTTTTGGAAATCAATTTAATCACAAATCCAGAAGTGAACGAAAACTGTTACTAAAAAAGAGAGAGTTAAAAACGTTATCTAAAAACGTACAAGCAAAAGGACTAACTATTGTTCCTCTCAAATTACATACTAACGAGAAAGGATTAGCAAAACTAGACATTGGTTTGTGTCGTGGAAAAAAGACCTATGACAAAAGAGAATCTCTAAAAGAACAAGATACTAAAAGAGATATAGATAGAATTAAGAAAGAATTCAAATAAAATACAAAAAGCCGATAATATTAAATTATCGGCTTTTTGTAAAAAAATAGGCATCTTAATTTCCGAAGAATCTGCTAAAAAATCCTCTTCTTTCCTCTTCTTCCTCTTCATATTCAACATTTTGTTTAACTTCTTCAAAAGAGGGTTGCTGTAATTTTTCGTTATCAATCATTAATTTTGTCACAAGATCGACATAATTTAATCCTTTTTCTTCTAAAAATCCTATCAAATATTTCTCGCTGGCATCTATACCACTTGCTTGTTCTATTTGAAGTAATCTTTTATATAATGGCTCGATATGATTTGTAATAACTGCTTGTGGAACTGATTTTCGTCTGGCAATATAATTGACGATATTTCCATCTGCATCTCTTAAATATTCAAAATCTGTAATTACCCAATAATAACGTCCAGATTTTGCTAAATTTTTTACAATACCATGAAATTTATTACCTTGTTTTATATTATCCCACAGCACTTTAAATACAACTTTTGGCATATCTGGATGCCTAATAATATTGTGTGGTTGTGCCATTAATTCATAATCTTCATAACCACAAACATCTACAAAAGTCTCATTAGCATATTCTATGGTTCCATAAAGATCGGTTTTACTCATTATAGTTTGAGTTTTATCCCACGAAACTTCTTTGTCAATAGGTGTTGGTTTTTTGTTTCCAAAATTGTTTACTTCTTCGCTCATACTTTTTATTTTTAACTGTAATACTAAAAATTGATGTGGCAAAAGTAATTATAGTCTTATTTGTAAAAAATGATAAAAATCATAAGAAAGAAAAAATTAATTTTTATCTTCCAACAATGGTACAAACTTAAAATCTCCAAACTCGTGTTTTTCAAATTGGGTTTCGCCTTTTCTAATAATAAGTGTCATGATTTGAATATTTTCACCTACAGGAATAACAAGCCTTCCTCCTATTTTTAGCTGAGACATTAAAGCTTTTGGTATTTCTGGGGCACCCGCAGTTACTATAATACTATCAAACGGAGCATAATTTGGCAATCCTTTATAACCGTCACCAAAAGATAAGTGCTTTGCTCTAATTCCTAATTTTGGTAACAACAAGGATGTTTTTTTAAACAATTCATTTTGGCGTTCTACACTATATACAATAGCTCCAATAGTACACAAGACAGCCGTCTGATAACCAGAACCTGTGCCTATTTCTAGTACTTTATCTCCTTTTTTAACCTCTAACAATTCTGTTTGAAAAGCTACTGTATAAGGCTGTGAAATGGTTTGTCCTGCTCCTATAGGAAAAGCTTTGTCTTGGTATGCGTAATCCTCAAAGCTAGAGTTCAAAAAAAGATGTCTCGGGATTTTGCTAATAGCGTCTAACACACTTTTGTTAGTAATTCCTTTTTGTTTCAAAGTGGCTACTAACTGATTACGAAGTCCTTGATGTTTCGATGTATCTTTCAATTTTAAGGGTATTATTTTTTGTAAATTTAGAAAACAAATTGGCAATTATCAATAATGATGTGAGTAATTTTTCACGAATTGAAGAAGCAATTATCAATTAATTCCTATTTTTGTTCAAAATACATTTTTATGCTAAAAGTTGGCGTTTTAGGTGCTGGTCACCTCGGAAAAATACATTTACGATTGCTACAACAATCTGAAAAATACGAATTAGTAGGTTTTTATGACGAAAATCAAGAAAATGGTGCTAAAATAGCAGCAGAATTTGGTTACAAACAATTTGATACTATTGCAAAATTAATTCATGCTGTCGATGTAATCGATATTGTTACACCAACACTTTCTCATTATAAATGTGCTAAAGTTGCTATCAAATCTGGCAAACATGTTTTTATAGAAAAACCTATTTCAACTACTGTCGAAGAAGCTGAAGAAATTATAGCTCTATCTAAAGAATTTGATATAAAAGGGCAAGTTGGACATGTAGAGAGATTTAATCCTGCATTTAAAGCGGTTAAAAACCAAATAAAAAATCCAATGTTTATCGAAACGCATCGTTTAGCAGAATTTAACCCTCGCGGGACTGATGTTCCCGTAGTTTTAGATTTGATGATTCACGATATTGATGCCATTTTGAGTGTCGTAAACTCGAAAGTGAAGCATATTTCAGCAAGTGGCGTTTCGGTAATCAGTGATTCTCCAGATATTGCCAATGCTAGAATTGAATTTGAAAATGGTTGTGTTGCTAATATTACCGCGAGTAGAATTTCGATGAAAAATATGAGAAAATCAAGATTTTTTCAGAAAGATGCTTACATCTCAGTCGATTTTCTAGATAAAGTTTGTGAAGTAGTAAAAATGAAAGATGCCCCTGAAACTCCAGGAGATTTCGATATGATTTTACAAAATGCTGAAGGCGTAAAAAAACAAATTTATTACGAAAATCCATCGGTAGAACCTAATAATGCTATCTTGGACGAATTAGAATCTTTTGCAGATGCCATCAATAATAATACAACTCCTGTAGTTACTTTAGAGCAAGCAACTGATGCTTTACGAGTAGCATACCAGATAATAAATTGTATGGAAAAATAATTTTTCAATTCTTAAATTTTTAAATCTTTTAATATCAAATAATGAAAAACATAGCAGTAATTGGAGCAGGAACCATGGGCAACGGAATTGCACATACTTTTGCACAATCAGGATTTACAGTAAAACTAATAGATATTTCGGAAAAATCGCTCGAAAAAGGAATTGCAACCATTGCAGCTAACCTAGACCGTATGGTTGCTAAAGGAACAATTACAGAAGAAGACAAACACAAAACCATCGGAAACATTATCACTTATACCGATATAAAAGATGGTGTTACAGGTTGCGATTTAGTCGTTGAAGCAGCTACCGAGAATTTAACTCTAAAACTAAATATCTTCAAGCAATTAAGTGATGTTTGCGATCATAATACTATTTTAGCAACCAACACTTCTTCCATTTCAATTACACAAATTGCTGCTTCGGTGGTGCATCCAGAAAGAGTTATTGGTATGCACTTTATGAATCCTGTGCCAATTATGAAATTAGTCGAAATCATTCGTGGTTATAATACAACCAACGAAGTGACTAAAACAATCATGGATTTATCTGTAAAATTAGGAAAAACACCTACCGAAGTAAATGATTAT
>NZ_JBJXEN010000077.1:0-16233 GCF_046153165.1 Flavobacterium sp.
AGGTGGTTATTGCGGCGGGGCTCACCTCTTCCCATCTCGAACAGAGAAGTTAAGCCCGCCTGCGCAGATGGTACTGCATTTTTGTGGGAGAGTATGTCGTCGCCTTTCTTTGAATCCTCATCATTTATTTGGTGAGGATTTTTTTTATTATAAAATCAACCAATTATATCAGAAATCATCTCTCCCAATAACTATCGGCAGACTTTATGATATATAAAAAACTATCTCAAAATGAATAGTGTTTTTTAGTTAAGATATTTTAGGGATTTAATCAATTAATAGAGAGTATTTAGTATATCTTTGTCGGTTTTAATGAATAAAAAATAATAATTTTATGAAAATAGGGTTGTATTTTGGCAGTTTTAATCCAATTCATATTGGGCATTTAATTATTGCAAACCATATAGTAGAATACTCAGATTTGGACCAAATTTGGATGGTTGTAACACCGCACAATCCATTAAAAAAGAAAGAAACTTTACTAAATGATTATCAGAGATTGCATTTAGTTCATTTGGCAACTGAAGATTATTCGAAAATTATTCCTTCGGATATTGAATTTAAATTACCACAACCTAATTATACCATAAATACTTTAGCATATTTACAAGATAAATTTCCAAATCACATATTCTCTCTAATTATGGGAGAGGATAACCTAAGATCACTTGATAAATGGAAAAATCATGAAATTATTCTACAAAATCATGATATATATGTTTATCCTAGGGTTTCATCAGAGATTGATAATTTTGAGTTTAAAAACAATCCAAAAATTCATATGATTGATGCGCCAATTGTAGAGATTTCATCAACATTTATTCGTGAGAATATAAAAAATAAAAAAAATATACAACCTTTATTGCCAATTAAAGTTTGGGAATATATAGATGATAATAATTTTTATAAAAAGTAGTTAAGCCAGTTTTTTTTTCAATTCTAGTTCAATATTCTCAAAAATAGTACTCAAATTTTCATTTTTACGAGCTAATAAAAATACTTCGGTACTTGGCATCTGTTCACTATCCCATAACAATTTTAGTTTGTTATTTTTTATTAAACTTTTTGCGTTGCAATGCCAAACAACTGCAATACCAGTATTTTTTGAAATTATTTCTAACATTTCATATTCTGATGGAATAATATAATTAGGGATCATAGAAGGTCTTTTTTTATTAAAAACATATAGCCAGAATAATTTGATGTGAGGAATTTGTGCATTGTGGCTGAACCATTTTTGATTGTTTAGCCAATTTTCGATCGATACTAAATCATTAATTTTAATATTAGCTTTCAATTCTGAAGTATCAATAGTATTTGAGCCAACAATAACTTGTTTGATTTCTCCAACTTTTTTTTGAATAGTATCAAAGGTATCATACTGTTTGGTGACAATAGCAAAATCGATTTTTTTGGAGTCTACTAACTCAAAAAGCGCATCGTTTTCATGAGTGCTAAAATCTATAAAATCAAATTTTGAAATTAAACTACTTCCTAGACTACTCATTAAATGTTTTGAAATTCCAATTGAAATTAATCGATTTGCATTAAATGCTTTGGCACGAAAACCATTTTCTACATTTTCCAGTCGGTCTAGCGCTTCAATGATTAAATTATTGAGTAACTTAGCATATTCCGTTGGCTCTACACCTTTAGACTTTCGATTGAAAAGTTTATAACCTACATGAGCTTCCAGCATTGATATTTGTTGACTTACAGCTGGTTGGCTAATGAATAGTTCTTTGGCTGCCAAAGAAAACTTTCTGTTTTTATATACCGATTTAAATGTTCGATACCATTCTAGATTAACCATGATATAAATATATTTATCACAAACATAATTTAAATTATTTTCACTAATAACATATTCGCCTTAAATTTGTACAAAGCAAAATATAAAAATGAAAAAAATCGCATTATTTGCTATTGTAGTACTAACAACAAGTTGCTTTACAGTAACTGCAAACGCACAAAAATTAAATAAAAAAAGTATGAAAAAGGTATTATTTGTTCTCACTAGTCACGATAAACTAGGAAACACAGGAGAAAAAACAGGATTTTGGACAGAAGAATTTGCTGCTCCTTATTACGAATTATTAGATAAAGGTGTGAAAATAGATATTGCAACACCGCTAGGAGGACAGCCTCCAATTGATCCAAAAAGTGAAGATCCGTCTGCTGCAACTGAAGATACCAAAAGATTTGATGCAGATACTGAGTTATTATCTAAATTAAAAAACACCCACAAATTAGCCGATGTAAGAGAGTCTGATTATGATGCGGTTTTTTATCCAGGAGGGCATGGTCCATTATGGGATTTGGCAATAGATAAAAATTCAATCGCTTTAATCGAAGCATTTTATAAAAATAAAAAGCCAGTTGCTTTTGTTTGTCATTCACCAGGAGTGTTGAAAAATGTAAAATTTAACGGAGAATTTTTAGTTAAAGGCAAAAAAGTGACTGGGTTCTCTAATACAGAGGAGACTGCTGTTGGTTTAACAAATGTAGTTCCATTTTTACTGGAAGATGCGTTGCAGGTTAATGGAGCAACATATTCAAAAGTAGCAGACTGGCAACCTTATGCTGTTGAAGATGGTTTGTTAATTACAGGTCAAAATCCAGCTTCGTCTAAACTAGTTGCAGAGAAATTATTAAACCAGTTGAATTCTAAAAAATAAGAATATGTTAAATTTCGAATTATATAATCCTACCAATTTAATTTTTGGAAAAGGACAAATGGAAAAACTTTCAACCTTAGTCCCACAAGATGCAAAAATCCTTTTGGCTTACGGTGGTGGAAGTATTTTTAAAAATGGAATTCATGAACAAGTAATCAACAATCTAAAAGGTTTCGAAATTATTGAATTTGGAGGAATTGAACCAAATCCACATTTTGAAACATTGATGAAAGCAGTTACTATTGTCAAAGAACAAAAAATAGACTTTATTCTTGCTGTAGGTGGTGGTTCTGTAATTGATGGGGTGAAATTTATTTCAGCTGCGGTACATTTTGAAGGAAATCCAATTGACATTCTTCAAAAGAGACTTTTAATTAAAGATCTGTCTAAAGTAATTCCTTTTGGAACTATTCTGACTTTACCAGCAACTGGAAGTGAGATGAACTCAGGTGCGGTGGTAACTATTGAGGCGACTCAAGAAAAATTAGCTTTTGGCGGTTCTGCTTTATTTCCAAAATTTTCTATTTGCGATCCAACAGTAATTGAATCTTTGCCTAAAAGACAATTACAAAATGGAGTTGTAGATGCTTATACACATGTATTGGAGCAGTATTTAACCTATCCACATGATGGATATCTTCAGGATCGAATTGCAGAAGGTATTTTGCAAACCTTAATTGAGGTTGGACCTAAAGTGGTTGAGAATCCGAAAGATTATGCCTTAGCTTCTAACTTTATGTGGAGTTGCACCATGGCTTTGAATGGATTGATCCAAAAAGGAGTTCCTTCAGATTGGGCAACACATATGATAGGTCACGAATTAACAGCTTTGTATGAAATTGATCATGCAAGAACTTTGGCTATTGTTGGTCCAAATTTGTACCGAGTAATGTTTGAAACTAAAAAAGGGAAATTAGCACAATACGGGAAACGTATTTTTAATTTAACTGGAACTGAAGAAGAAATTGCAAACGAAGCCATAAATAAAACAGTAGAATTTTTCCATACTATGGGAATGCAAACTAAGCTGTCTGATTATACCAAAGATTTTGATAAAACAGCTAATTTTATAGTGGATCGTTTTAAAGAAAGAGGTTGGTTAGGATTGGGAGAAAAGCAAAATATAACTTTAGAAAAGGTAAAATCTATTGTTGAAATGAGTTATTAGATCTAAAGTTAAATTAGTTTATTAAACATATATTTACAGTCATAAAGTAGAATATAGTTATAAACATTCAATTATTTATGAGCACATTTGTTATTAGTAAAAGATTAAACGACGAATATAAGTTTGAGTTTACATCTAGAAAAGGAAAGGTTATTTTTACGAGTAATAATTTTGAACTTAAATTTGAATGCGAGAATGAAATTGAATATTTAAAATCTTCTATTGCGGATGCAATTTTTTTAAAATTTAAATCCTCAAGAGATAAATTTTATTTCAGACTAATTATACATGAAAAAGAAATGGCTATTAGTCGAAAATATACTACGCAACTTTTGTTACAAAAAGGAATAGATGAGATTATAAAATATGCATCAAAATCAGAAATACTTGACTTTTCTAATAATGACTTAGCTTTTTTTGATAATTTAGAAGAAATAAATAATTAATTTTCTTCTCTATTATGTTGATTAGAGTCGAAGATAATGAAGTATAGTTTATAAAAGATTGAGTTAAATAATAGAATGATGAATTTTCTTCATGAAAAACATCATTAATTTAAATCTTTGTAATTTTCAGAAGGAACTAAAAACTATTATAAATAAAAAACCACGCCAATGGCGTGGTTTAAAATTTTTAGAAGTGTTTTCTAATTATTTTTTTGCAGGTGCAGCAGCAGCGTCAGCAGCAGGTGCAGCAGCAGCGTCAGCAGCAGGAGCAACAGCTTCTGTAGCAGCAGCAGCAGCAGTATCAACAGCTGTAGCAGCAGAATCAACAGCTTCTTCCATTACTGGAGCAGCTTCTTCAGTTACTGGAGCCTCAGCAGCAGCATCTTTACATGATACAAAAGAAACACTCATCATAGCTACTAAAGCTAAACTTAAAACAACTTTTTTCATCTTACTTAATTATAAAGGTTAATTATTAATTCTTTGCAAAGATATAAAATTTTTTATATGTAAAACTTTTTTTTTACTTTTTTTAAAAAAAAATCAATCTTTGTCAACATGTGATTTATTTACAATTTCTGTGCCAAAAAAAACTTCTAAAAAAAATATTTAAAAAAAATCGTAAAAAACCTTAAGTGTTTTTAAAACACTGGTTATTAGTGATTTATTTTTTCTTCGGATGAACTAATTTCATCTCATCAATTAAATGTTTTGCACCCGCAAACTTGTCAACAATAAACAGTACATATCTCATGTCGACCATTACATTTCGGCAAATTGATGGATCATAATGTATGTCACTCATAGTACCTTCCCAAACACGATCAAAATTCAATCCAATTAGATTTCCTTGAGCATCTACCGCTGGACTACCTGAGTTTCCTCCTGTTGTGTGATTTGTACCTATAAAACAAACAGGTAATTTTCCGTTTTCCCCATATTGTCCGTAATCTTTGTTATTATACAACTTAATTAGTTTTTTTGGAACATCAAATTCGTAATCACCAGGAACATATTTTTCCATAACACCATCTAAATAGGTAACGGGATTATAATAGGTAGCATCTTTTGGAGCGTATCCTTTTACTTTTCCGTAAGTAACACGTAAAGTGCTGTTGGCATCTGGAAAAATACGTGAGTTAGGATATAATTCTAGCTGTGCTTTCATATATGTTCTTTGCAAAGCAGTTATTTTTAAGTTTATTTCATCATATTTTGGAGCAACATTTTTACTGTAATTATCCGCTAATGATTTTACAAAAGTGTAACCTTTGTCTGAATTCAATTTTTTCAATACTGATTTTGCATCACCACTTAAAAGCGTTTTAAATTTTGCATAATCGACTAATTTCGATTTGCTATATATTAATGCTGTTAGTTTTTTATAATCTACATTTAATAATGAAGCAGGTAAAAATTGTTTTGGTGCTTTGTTCCCGTAAAGTGCAATGAGTTGTTCGAAAACTTTCTCATCTACAGTAGCATTAAAATCTTTAAAGAAATCTTCTTGAGATTTGATTAAGTTTTCTTTTCTATCATTAAAAGCTTGTTCGCCTTTGGTTGTAAACACTTGCTCTAATTGGTACAATTTATATCCTAAACTTAATAATTCTGTATTTTTTACAACCACTTCATTAAAATAATCTTTGCTTACGGCATAAGGTGCTATTTCAGTGTAGTTTTTCTCAAATTCAGCTAATAAGTTACCATATTCGTTTTGTTTGCCTGTTGCAATAACTTTTTGTTGAAAATCTTTTTCAAAATTTTGTTTGATGCGAATAGCATTCGATTTTTTTAAACCTTGACTTTCACCAATCCATTTTTTCCAATAATTGGCTACTCCAGCATATTTTGAAGCATATTGGATTTTGATTGCGTTGTCTTTTCGCATAAAACCATCTTGTACTTTTAGTGCTGCATCACGAATTTCTATCTTTGCAGGATTGGTTTCATTTACAATTTGTGCTACTGCAAATGATGGTAAATATTCTTGAGTTTTACCAGGATAACCCATAACCATCGTAAAATCGTCTTCTTGAACTCCGTCTAAAGAAACTGGTAAAAAGTGTTTTGGTGTATAAGGAACATTGTCTTTAGAATAAGCCGCTGGATGATTATTCTTGTCAGCATAAACTCTAAATATCGAAAAATCTCCTGTATGACGTGGCCAAACCCAGTTATCAGTATCAGATCCAAATTTACCGATCAAACTTGGTGGTGCACCAACTAAACGAACGTCTTTGAAAGTTTCTGTTACAAATAAAATGTACTGATTTCCTTCAAAAAAAGTACGCACTTTATTTTCTTGCCAAGCTTCTTTTGCAAAACTGGAAGAAACTTTAGTGATGTTTTCTTGAATTTTCTTTTGTTTTTCTGCTTCCGAAGTAATCGAAGCAACACCATCTAAAACTTGAGCAGTCACATCATTGATACTTACAATAAATGTTACTACTAAATTCTCGTTTGGCAATTCATCTTCCATTTTCATAGCCCAAAAACCATTGGTCAAATAATCATGATCTATCGATGAATGGTTTTGAATAGCATCGAAACCACAGTGGTGATTGGTAAGAATTAATCCTTTTGGAGAAATTACTTCCGAAGTACAACCACCGTTAAATTGTGGGACAGCATCTTTTAAGCTCGAATGATTTACCGAATAAATATCATCAGCAGAGATTTTCATACCCAAGATTTTCATTTCTGTTTCATTCATCCCATTTAGTAACGAAGGAATCCACATACCGCCTTGTTGCGCCTGTGTTTGAATGACAAATAATAGGAGGAATAGTTTTAAAAATTTCATATAGTTAATTTAATTTGTATTTCATTATTTTCCGATTGTGAACCTTAAAATCGTTTGCAATATACAATTTTTGAGCATTTTCATTATGATTTTCGACTTCTAGGTAAATTAATTTCAAATTTAATTTCCTTGATTCTTCTTTAATAAACAAAATTGTTTGATTGCCAATGCCTTTTCCTCTAGCTGTTTCTTTAATGTATAACTCATCAAGAAATGCAATTTTTCCTTTATATTCAAAACTGAAAACAAAAGTTAGAATTACGTAACCAACTATTTTTAAAGTTTCTTCTTCGTCGGAATTGTAAATGAGATATGCTTTTCCAAGATTTTGATTGGTAATAAATTCTTCAAATAATTTTTTAGAAACCTCAAGATTTATAGGATAATTATCAATAGCATAAAAATCTTGCATCATATAAGTGATGGCTTCTATATCGATAAATTCTAAAGGTTTAAATGTTATCATTATTTATTTTGAGTTGTCAAAATGATAAAATCATAGTATATGTTTCAAAATCACTTCTGTTGCGCCTTTATTCATATTTACAAAAGTGTTGCAAATATGTCCTTTTTCAAATCTTTCATCGGGATTTTGAATTAAATTATCGAAAATTTCATTCAATTCTTTTTGATTAGAAATAGAAACACAACCCGTCATGTTGACCAATGCTGTTGCTTCTGCGAAATGAGAGAAATTTGGACCAATAACAATCGGAACACCAAAAGTGGCTGGTTCTAATATATTGTGAACGCCAGGATTTCCGAAACCGCCGCCTACGTAAGCAATGTCAGCGTAAGAATATATTTTAGTTAAAATTCCAATGGTATCGATAATAAAAACGTTGTATTCAGATAAATTTTTATTCAATTTTTCTGAAAATAAAAGTGATTTTTTTGTAATTGAATTTTTTAATTCCTGAATTTGCTCCGACTTAATATTATGTGGTGCAATAATAAATTTCACCTCATTTGAGGATTGATTAATATAATTTACCAATAAACTTTCGTCTTTTGGCCATGAACTTCCAATAACAATAGTTATTGTATTATTTTTGAATTGTTCTATAAAATCTAATGAATTGTCTCGTTCTAAAATAGAAACTACTCGATCAAAACGCGTGTCTCCAGAAATTTTTACATTAGCAAAACCAATACTTTGCAAGAGTTTTTTAGAACTTTCGTTTTGTACGAAAAAGTAGGCGAAAGATTGCAAGGCATTTCTATAAAAACCACCATACCATTTAAAAAAAGCTTGCTTTTCTCTAAAAATACCCGAAATCAGATAGGTTTTGATATTCTGTTTTTTGAGTTCATTCAAATAATTAGGCCAATATTCGTATTTGATAAAGAAAACCATTTCTGGATGAACTAATTTTAAGAATTGTTTCGCATTACTTTTAGTATCTAAAGGCAAATAAACCGTAACATCAGCAACAGTATTGTTTTTTCTAACTTCATAACCAGAAGGAGAAAAAAAGGTGACCACAATTTTGTGAGCAGGAAATTTTTTTTTTATTTTTTCAATTACTGGCAAACCTTGTTCATACTCGCCTAGAGAGGCAGCGTGAAACCAAATGGTTTTATCTTCTGAGTTTATTTTGCTTTGTAAAGTTGTAAAAACAGTTTTTCGACCCTCAACAAAAAGCTTCATTTTTGGACTGAAAACAGCAAAGATTTGCAATAAGAAATTAGCAATATAAACGATAAAATTATATAGGAAAAGCATATCAAAATATTTCTGATGCTAAAATACACTTTCTTTTAATTATGTTTGAATTCATTCTTCTAAAATTCCTATTTTTGTATCCAATATTAGACTTTGTCATAAATAAAAAAGATGAAAAAAATTCAAATGGTTGACTTAAAAAGTCAGTACGAAAAAATAAAAGACACAGTAAACGCTTCTATTCAAGGAGTTTTAGATACAAATGCTTACATAAACGGACCAGAAGTTCACAAATTTCAAAAAAATCTTGAAGAGTACCTAGATGTAAAACACGTGATTCCTTGTGCAAACGGAACCGATGCTTTGCAAATAGCCATGATGGGATTGGGTTTAAAACCTGGTGACGAAGTAATTACTGCCGATTTTACCTTTGCAGCGACTGTCGAAACTATTGCGCTTTTGCAATTGACACCAGTTTTAGTCGATGTTGATATGTACAATATGAACATTAATATTGAAGCCATTAGAAAAGCAATAACACCAAAAACAAAAGCCATTATCCCGGTACATTTGTTTGGTCGCGCTGCGAATATGGAAGCGATAATGCAAATTGCAAAGGAGCACAATCTTTTTGTAATCGAAGACAATGCACAAGCTATTGGAGCCAATTGTAAATTTTCTGATGGGACAAAAAAGAAAGCAGGAACGATAGGTCACGTTGGTGCAACTTCATTTTTTCCTTCTAAAAATTTAGGTTGTTATGGCGATGGTGGAGCCATTTTTACAAACGATGATGACTTAGCTCACACGCTTAGAGGAATTGTAAATCACGGAATGTATGTGCGTTACCATCATGATGTTGTAGGTGTAAACTCTCGTTTAGATAGTATTCAAGCAGCAGTTCTTAATGCAAAATTACCACTTTTAGATACATATGGTAAAGCCCGTCAAGATGCAGCTAGAAAATATTCGATAGCTTTTGAAGGACATAAAAATATTGTAGCGCCAAGTATTTGTGATATTTGCGATTGCCATGTTTTCCATCAATATACCTTGCGAATTATCGATGCGGACAGAAATGGTTTGATGGATTATTTGTTAAGCAAAGACATTCCATGTGCGATTTATTATCCAATTCCGTTGCATTCTCAAAAAGCATATTTAGATTCTAGATACAAAGAAGAAAATTTTCCGGTAACCAATCAATTAGTTCAGGAAGTTTTATCATTGCCAATGCATACAGAACTTGACGACGAACAAATAAAATTTATAACCGATTCTGTCTTAGAGTTTTTAAATAAATAATTTTTTAGGAGCTATTCCCGCTATACGTTACAATCTTTTGCTTTCTAAAGAAAAAAGCAAAAGGATTTTCACTACTATCGGGGCTAAAAAGTAACAATCGAATACAAATCAACATCCATTGAAAATACTAGTAACAGGAGGTCTGGGATTTATAGGTTCTCACACCGTTGTCGAATTACAAAATGAAGGTTTTGAAGTGATTATCATCGATAATCTTTCTAACTCATCTGAAGAAGTCTTGAAAGGAATTTTTGCCATTACTGGTAAAACACCTTTGTACGAAAAATTAGATTTGAGAGAAAAAACATTGGTACAAAATTTCTTCAAAAAACATAATGATATCGATGGAGTGATTCACTTCGCAGCATCAAAAGCAGTTGGAGAAAGTGTCGAAAATCCGTTACTGTATTACGAAAATAACATTAATACCTTGGTTTATATCCTGCAAGAATTGCAACAAAAAACCGAAGCTAATTTTATTTTCAGTTCGTCTTGTACCGTTTATGGTCAGGCCGAAAAAATGCCAATTACAGAAAATGCGCCCATACAACCAGCAATTTCTCCATACGGAAACACAAAACAAATAGGAGAAGAAATTATTACCGAGGTTTGTAAAGCCAGTACTATAAATTCAATTTTGTTGCGCTATTTTAACCCAATTGGTGCACATCCAAGTGCCGAAATTGGCGAATTGCCTATTGGAATTCCGCAAAATTTAATTCCGTACATCACGCAAACAGGAATAGGTTTGCGTCAGGAATTATCGGTTTACGGGGATGATTATCCAACGCAAGATGGGACTTGTATTCGAGATTATATTCATGTGGTCGATTTGGCAAAAGCCCATGTTATTGCGCTGCAACGTTTGTTAAATAAGAAAAATGCAGAAAAAGTAGAAACTTTCAATCTAGGAACTGGAACGGGAAGTTCTGTTCTGGAAGTGATTACCGCTTTCGAAAAAGTTTCTGGAAGAAAATTACCATACAAAATAGTTCCTCGAAGAGAAGGTGATATAGTTTCTGCTTATGCAAATACAGATAAAGCAAATACTGTTTTAGGTTGGAAAGCACAATCTACATTAGAAGAAGCTTTAGCAAGTGCCTGGAAATGGCAGCAAAAAGTTAGGAATCAGTAGGCAGATTTCAGTAAAAAAAGGCAAACTTTTTTATCTAAAAATCTATTATCTCGAAAAAAAATGAACCAAAAAACTGATTTTAAATTATTATTCTGCCTAATTGTAGTTGCAGTGGTTTGGGGAACGACTTATTTTGGTATTCGCGTTGCTGTCGAGACGATTCCGCCTTGGTATATTACTTCGATGAGACAAGGCTTGGCATCATTAATTATACTTTGCATTTTACTTTATAAAAAAGAATTGTCTTGGATTGGCTGGAAAAATTTTAAGTATCAATTTGTACCAGCAATATTAATGATTGTTATCGCCAATGGTTTTACCACTATTGCAGAAAAAAATGTCCCAAGTGGTTTAACTTCAATATTAAGTGCCTTATCTCCGGTTGTTATTTTTATTGGAAGCATTTTATTTGGATTACAAAAACCAAGTATCAAAGGTTTTATTGGAGTTATTGTTGGTTTTCTTGGGGTTGTTTTTATCTTTAGAGATGGATTAGGCGCTATTTTAGAACCCAATTATAAAACTGGAATTCTGTTTTTGAGTATCGCCATTTTAAGTTGGTCGGCAGGAACGGTTTATTCTAAAATGCACATTCATAAATCTAATAATATTGCACTCAATTTGTTTTATCAATTTGCTATTGCAGCTATTATTCAGTTGTTTCTGGCGCTTATATTTTCTCCAAATGTAGATGTTAGTTTATGGAGTTTTAGAAGTATTTTTGCAACCTTATATTTAGCTATTTTCGGATCGGTTTTGGCATTTTTTTGTTATTTATATGCCTTAAAAAGAGTTACAGCTATACAAGTTTCAATCTTAAATTATATTAATACCATTATTGCTGTTTTCTTAGGTTGGTTATTTCTTGACGAAGTAATTACTAGTGATTTTATCATTGCAACAGCGCTAATTATTTTAGGGGTTTTTATCATTAATTATAAAAAGAAAGAAATTCAGAAATAAAAAAAATCCTCATGAATTATCATGAGGACTTTTTTATTATTTTTTAACTTCTTTTTTTACTTTGCCTGCAGCATCAATAACTTTATCAGCTCCTTTATCAACTGCATTTTTTAACGTTTCTTCTGTTTTTGCTTTTACTGTATCTAAAACAGTTTCTGTTTTAATTTTTGCGGAATCTACAGTTTCCTTTACATCGGAAGTTACAGCTTCAGTTGCAACTTCTACTTTGTCTTTGGTCTCGTTTTTACAAGAAACGATTAGCGTTACAATTACTAATGATAGAATTAGTTTTTTCATAGTTATAAAATTTGAGTTATTTATAAGTCTAAGTTACAAAATAAATAATACAACATATAATTACTTTATTTTTAGTAACAAATTTGGATCGGGACAATTCATTGAGTAGTATTCTAGATTTTTTATATTGCAAACACCAGGATAATCACCTGTTTTGTTTTCCATATCAATTATAATTTGAAAATGTAAGTGTGGTGCATAATCACCATTTGTAGGAGGGAGACCAAGAGTGGCAATTTGTTCGCCTTTTTTTACTAAATCACCGACACTTTTTCCTATCAAGCTAGCTTCACTCAAATGCCCATATAATGTGTGAAATTTAATATTTTCAATTTCATGTTCTATAATGATTGTTGGACCATAATCTCCTAATGCAGTATTGTTCTGAAAACTGTGAATTTTTCCATCTAAAGTTGAATAAATTGCAGCTTGTTCGTTTATCCATAAATCTAAGCCAATGTGTATATTTCTTTCGTCAGTATTTTGGCTATTGAAAACAAAACTTCTTTTGTATAAATTTCGAGTTTCTATATAACCCCCATAAGCTATTTTGGCATTGTTATTATTTAAATAATTTTGAATGAAAACTTCATAATCTGCTGCAGTTTCTAAACTGTATCTTTCTAATTCGGCATTTGTAGTTGATAAATCTAAAGCAATATATTGGGAATAATCAATGTCAAGAGCTATGACTTTTGAAGCTTCAATTTTAGTAAATAATTCAAGTATTTTTGACATGTGTTAGTTGTTTGATTTTCAAATATAAAAAATCCTCACAAACATTTGTTTATGAGGATTATATTTAAATTCGATTTAAAAATTAAGCCGAAAAGGTTTCTACGTCTTTATTAATTTTTCCAACCAATCCAACTAATACTTTTCCTGGTCCTACTTCTGTAAATAAAGTGGCTCCATCTTGTATCATTTGTTGTACGGATTGTGTCCATTTCACAGGAGCTGTCAATTGTATAATTAAGTTTTTCTTAATCTCAATTGGATCAGAAATGGCACTTGCTGTTACATTTTGATATACAGGGCAAATAGGAGTAGAGAAAGTTGTCGCTTCAATAGCAGCTGCTAATTCCTCACGAGCAGGTTCCATCATTGGAGAGTGAAATGCACCACCAACAGGTAAAATCAAAGCTCGTTTTGCGCCCGCTTCTTTCATTTTTTCGCAAGCCAATTCTACGGCTTTATATTCACCAGAAATAACCAATTGTCCAGGACAGTTATAATTTGCTGCTACCACAACACCATCAATAGAAGCACAAATATCTTCTACGATTTTATCATCAAGATTTAAAACTGCCGCCATTGTTGAAGGCGCTATTTCACAAGCTTTTTGCATAGCAATTGCTCTTTGTGAAACTAGTTTTAATCCGTCTTCAAATGACAAAGCGCCATTGGCAACTAACGCCGAAAACTCACCTAAAGAGTGTCCAGCAACCATTTCTGGTTTAAAATTTTCTAGAGTTTTTGCTAAAATAACCGAATGTAAAAAAACGGCTGGTTGTGTTACTTTAGTTTCTTTTAATTCTTCGGCTGTGCCTTCAAACATGATATCTGTAATTCGGAAACCCAATATTTCATTCGCTTTTTCGAATAATGATTTTGCTAATTCTGAATTTTCATATAAATCTTTGCCCATTCCTGTAAATTGTGCACCTTGACCTGGAAATATGTATGCTTTCATCTTTTGTGTTTAATTTGTTATAAAACCAAGAGCAAAAATAGTATTTTTATTATAATTCGATAGAATTTACAATTCCTAATAATTGATTTTTTAAATCTGGATTAATAATCCCGTTAGAAACATCAAAATTTTCAAAGAAACTTGGTAATGAAAGACTTCCTTTTACAACTCCACCTTGAAAAGGAAAACGATTTTTTGCAATTTCTAAAACAGAACTTCCGCCACGTGGTCCAGGAGATGTAGATAAAAGTAACATTGGTTTCTCTTGGAAAGTTTTCATGTTAATGCGTGAAGTCCAATCAAAAATGTTTTTAAACGCTGCCGAATAAGCCCCATTATGTTCTGCAAAAGAAACAATGATTAGGTCTGCACTTCCTAATTTAGTATAAAAATCTTGAGCTAATTGCGGAATTCCATTTTCTTTTTCTTTATCGGTTGAAAAAACCGGCATTTCAAAATCATTTAAATCAAGTACTTCGACTTCTGAATTTTCAAATTGATTTGCAGTATAAGTTGCGAATTGTTTATTAATTGATGTTTTGCTTGATGAAGCTCCAAAAGCGATGATTTTTTTCATTAATTTTTTTCTATGTAAGTTTTTGTTTTTAATACGGCATTTTTTACCAATTCTTTATTGTTGATTTCAGATTTGGTTGTTTTATCGATCCAATTGATGGTAAATGTCATTTCAGTTTCATTGTCTGAAATGGCTTTAATGTCATTATCTACATATCCTTCAAAATTGGGGTGTTCCAATATTAAAAAACGTACTTTATATGGAACGAATGTGATTTTTTCTTTTATAACAGCTGAATTCTCTTCGGTAGTAATGGTCATTTGCCTTGTTACAAAATCATTATTTTTTTCCAAAATAATAACATTACTTAAGCCAGGAACAAAGTTTTCTGGTTTTTCGATTTTATAAATTAAATGACTCCAAACTTTATCTAAAGAGGCGTTAACGATTACTGAATATTGAACCATTTTATTTTTCGTTTAAATAATAAGTTAATGCTCCAGATGGACATTTTTTTACGGTATCAATAATTTTTTCAGTTGTTGAGCCATCAATTTTTATCCAAGGTTTTTCTTTTGGTTGAAATACATTTGGATTATTTCTAACACAGTTTCCAGAATGAATGCACTTTCCCGACTGCCATACAACAGTTACTTCTCCGTTTGTATATTCTTTTTTTATGTCGTTAGTATCCATATTATAATGATGTATTAATGATTATTTTGTTTTTTAAAATTTTAGAAACAGGACATTTTTCTGCAATAATTAGCAATCTATTTTTTATATCTTCTTCAATTGTATTTGAAAAAGTTATTGACCTTGTTATGGTTGTTGTTAATTCAGCATTGTTTTCTTGAGATAAATTTAGCGAAATGTTTATTTCTGGAATATCCCAACCTTTCCTGTCGATATACATTCGTAAAGTTGATAAAGTACAAGCTGCTAATGACGCTAAAAGTGTCGAATACGGATCTGGACCAAGGTCTTTTCCTTCAATACTTTCTGGTTCATCCATTACAAATGTTCCGTTACGCCAAGAAATGGTACACAAATATTTCTGTGTACCAATTTTACCTGTAATATCATTCTCTAAAAGATTTTCCATAATTACAAAACGTCTTTAAATTCTGGAGTTTTATCGAAAACACTTTTCGCAAACGGACAAAGTGGAATAATTTTAATTCCTTTTTCTCTTGCAAATTCTACGGCTTTAGCAACCATTTTTTTTCCAAAACCTTTCCCGTTATTTCCAGGGTTAACTTCCGTATGATCGATAATTATTTTATCATCACCCGCGAAAACAAAAGTCATTAAAGCTTCTTGTTTTCCGTTTATTTCAATGTAAAAAGCTCCGTTTTTATCATTAATTTTTAGTTGTACTTCTTCGTTCATAATAAAAAATTATTGTTCCATTGGAATTTCCATTAATAAAAACTTTGAGTCTGAAGTTGCTTTGATATCTAAAGTTTCAAAAGCGGTAATTCCTAAACCATCACGAGTTTCTAATTCTTGTCCATCAACAGTAATAGTTCCCGAAATTACAAAAACATACATTCCGT
>NZ_JBJXEN010000088.1:0-41407 GCF_046153165.1 Flavobacterium sp.
ATTGTCCTAAAACAAGAACGATTACTGTTACTGCTTCCGATAAAGCTACTATTACATCGGTAAACGTAGTAGATTTAACCACACCAAATAGTATAACGGTTTATGTTACTGGTGCAGGGAATTATGTCTATACACTAGATGATATAAATGGTTTGTACCAAAATGAAAATGTATTTGCTAATGTGAGTGCAGGAATTCACACGGTTTACATCAAAGATTTAAATGGTTGTGGCGTTGTGCCTAAAGAAGTTGCTGTTTTAGGAATCCCAGATTATTTTACCCCAAACGGCGATGGATATAATGATTATTGGAATATAAAAGGGGCAAATAGTAGTTTAAATTCTAAAACCATTATTTATATTTTTGACCGGTTTTGTAAATTAATCAAGCAAATCACAAAAAACAGTCAAGGTTGGAATGTAAATTTCAACAACCAAGCACTACCCGCAACAGATTATTGGTACTCGATAGAACTAGGAGATGGAAGAATTGTAAAAGGACATTTTGCTTTGAAGAGATAATATCTTAATTTGGATAATTGAGTTAAAAGATGACTAATATTTAGCTCATTTTTTTATTTTATTATGTTTTACATCACTAATTTTAGTTAGATGAAATATCATTAAAATTAGTGATTGTTTGGTGTCTATTTGTTGTTATATATTGCTCATTCTATTATTTAATCCAATTTAATCATTAAAAAATTATGGGAAGTACAGGATCGGGAACATTTTCAGATTACGGACATAAACCGAAAGAAAATGCTAATCAAGGAGCGTCTAGTGGAGAAGATAAATGTGCAAGGGCATTTTCGACATTTTTAGAAGAGATACAAAATTGTGAATATTTTAAAGCTACTACCAATGTTCCACCAGTAGGGACTGCTGTTTCCATTACGTTTCATAATCCAAGATTAGCTGTTCAGGATGATAAGAATGTCATTATTGGATACCTACCTACAAAATTTAACTATTTATTAGCTTGTATAGAGTCTGGGATAAATTACTCTGGAATAGTTTCTAATTCAACATTAACTCCATTAGCCTCTGTTATGGTAGATATTTCTCCTATTTAATGTCGAGTGTTTGTTTAATTGGCGATATTCTGATTGATGTGACGTTACAAACTAAAGAGACTCCTTTAAAAATGAGGCTCGGAGGAATCATACATTCTGCTAGAGCATTATGGGCTATGAACGTTGAATATACAATTGCATATTTTGCTCCAAAATATTTAGTAAAGCAGATAGAAAATTTTATGACAACTCTTGGAAATCCTGAATTAATTTATTTAGGTGAAGTTGTGACGAGTCCATACATTATTTTAATAAATGAAGCTAAAGAAATTGGAAATCAAGGATATGAACTTTTATTACGAGAGAATATTGAAATTGACTATAATGAGTTAAATCTAAAAAAATTAGAGCATTATTCTGATATAATAATTATTTCTGGAAATTTTGATTTAAAAAAAGTCCTTAAATCGCTTAAGCGTGATTGTAATATTAATATTGATTTTGCTAATAACATAAATGATTTTGTAGCTATAGAGAAAGAAGAGATTCATTTTGAAAAAATATTTATCTCAACATCTTCTAATTATTTTTTAGAGTATTATGGTAAGGGAGATTTCAAAATTGAAAATTTCTTTCAGCAGTTTAGAAGTTTTACGAATAAAATAATATTAAAGGAAAATCGTGGAGGGAGCAGAGCTTTTGATTTTGTTAGAAATGAATTGATTTCAGTTACTTCTCAAACCCAGCCAATAGTACATTCTGTTGGTGTAGGTGATGTATATAATGCGATTAGTGTATGTAAAAACAGAACAGTTACTTTTGAAGAGAGTTTAAATTATGCGTCATGGGTTGCAACAGAGTATGCTTTAACCACATTTCCCAATGATTTTAAATTAATGGCTGAGCGTATTTTGAAAATATCTGCGCAGCAACTGGTACAAACAAAAGGGATTCAGTTACCATGGGAAAATAGAAAAAAAGTTAATATTTATATTGCCGCTCCAGACTTTGATTTCGTGGATACATCAGAAATTGATTTACTTTGCGAAAATCTATCCTATCACAATTTTTCACCTAGAAGACCAGTTAGAGAAAATGGGCAAATGAGTACTGATGATACTGAAATTCAAAAACGCGAATTTTTTAATAAAGATATGCAACTATTAGATGAGTGTCATATAGTAATAGCTGTTTTATTGTATAATGACCCTGGAACACTTATAGAAATTGGTGTAGCAGCAGAAAGAAAAATACCAACGTTTGTTTACGATCCGAAAAATATAGCTCAAAATTGTATGCTAACTCAAATACCAAATTTAGTGTCATCTGATTTGGATGAGATTATCAGCGAAGTTTTTTCTTCTGCTTCAAAAGTTTAAATTTATGGAAATAAAACTAGGAGTGATTTTAATGTCAGGTGGGCTAGACTCAACAACATTAGCATATTTATTTATTAAAGAAAAAGTTGACTTTATACCTTTGATAATTAATTATGGACAACATTGTTTTGAAACAGAATTGTCTTGTTTAAAAGAGGTATTACCATCTCAATTTTTGGACAAGCTGGAAATTATTAATGTTTCTGATATCTACAAGCATTCAAAATCGAGATTTATCAAACCTGCTGATTTATGGAATGAAGAAATATCGGCAGACGATTTATATATTCCATATCGTAACGTGCTATTACTGACTATTGCAGCTTCCTTTGCACGCACCATGAACATGAGTCGTGTTTATTCAGCATTCATAAATAGTAATCATGCAAAAGAAATTGATTGTTCTTCAGATTTTTTTGATAATTTAGACGCCTTATTAGAAGACTATGGTTCTGTTAAAATCATAATGCCTTTTAGAAATATGTCGAAATACGAGGTTGCGAAGTTGGGGATCGAATTAAATGCTCCAATTGGGCGAACTTTTTCCTGTCAGGCATCACCTGCGATACCGTGTGGTGCATGTCCTAACTGTGTTGATAGATTAGAAGCAATAACTAGACTGGAACTGAATAAATAAAATTATATGGCGTTAACAAAAATAAGAGATGCTAGAAAATTGGTTGATTTTATAGAAAATGATACAACCTTCGAGCTTATCCCTTCAAACTTTTGTCCTTATCATAACCACATAGCAGCATTATTTACTGATATTGTATTGCAGGCGGGACTCAATTATAAAAATATTGTAGCACCGAGAGTGAAGAGGGTTTTTAATAATTATCCCCATTGCGAAACTGTTAAAGAATTTAATGATCTGATCTTGGAAGAAGGATTGGAAGATATTATTTTGTGGAAAAATGAAGTCAAATTAAATAGAATTTATGATTTGATACAGTTTTGTTTCAGTAATCAAATAAATACTTCTCAAGAATTAAAGAAATATTTATTAAACCCTGAAAATAAAAGTTCTTTTCTCAATATAAAAGGCTTTGGTAACAAAACGTATGATTATTTATTAAAACTATTAAACGTTGATACGATTGCAGTTGATAGGCATATTTTTTCTTTCTTAGATAAAGCAGGCATATTTACAAAGGACTATACCTATACTAAAAACGTTGTTGAAACCGCAGCTGATTTAATGGATATCTCTAGACGTTCAATAGATTATAGTATATGGTCTTATATGGCTTATGAAAACAAGAAAAATTCACCACAGGCTATTTTAGAGTTTAGTTAATTCACTACTTAAATATAATCTTATTCTCAGAATACTTTAAAATATAAATTGGAATCAGTAACAAGAAGAAGTTGCGAAAGTATTCAGATTGTTGGTTAATTGTTGAAAAAAAAAACTTTTTACTTTAAGAATAACAAGGATAATAAACAAACCATATTTGAGTAGTAGTGTAGTTTCTAAAGAAACATTTTATTTAACATTCTTTGAACAAATACAAATCGAAGTTAAAAAGATTAAAAAATAAAAGGTTTTAATCTTCATTTCACAACTTTCGTTGGCTAAATGTTGACTAAAACCTTTGTAATATACTGCAAATAGGCAGTTTTTGTGGGCGATGAGGGGTTCGAACCCCCGACCCCCTCGGTGTAAACGAGGTGCTCTGAACCAGCTGAGCTAATCGCCCTAATTGCTTTCCAAGAATGTTATTCCCTTATTGCGAGTGCAAATATAAGACGTTTTTTTAGTTTTGCAAACAAAAACAAAGAAAATTACAAAATTTCTGCAACAACGAATGTACTTCCCCCAACATAAATAAAATCGTTTGCCGACGATTCTTTTAAAGCCAATTTATAAGCTTCTGAAACAGAATCACATACTTTACCTAACAATCCGTAATCCTTTGCTTGTTGCTGTAAAATACTCGCCGGTAATCCTCGTGAAATATTTGGACTACAAAAGAAATAATTTGCTTTTTTTGGAAATAACGGCAAAATGCTATCTAAATCTTTATCATTTACCACTCCTAAAACAAAAAACAATTTATCGAATTTCTCTTTTTGAACCTGATTTAGTACAATTTTCAGCCCATGACTATTGTGGGCAGTATCGCAAATTACTTTAGGGTTCGAATGTATTTGTTGCCATCGGCCTAACAAACCTGTATTTTTCACCACATTTAGCAATCCGCTTTTTAGATTCTCTTCCGAAATAGTAAAATGAGATTTTAAAACTTCAATAGTTTGAACCACGGTTTTCTTGTTGTGTATTTGATAATCACCTAGTAAATCGCTCGAATAGTCATTTGCAATCAAATCTGAAGCAAAATAGATATTAGACTTACATTCTTTGGCTTTGTCCAAAAATACTGTTTTAGTTTCAGTAGTATATTCGCCAATAACTACTGGAACATTGGGTTTTATAATTCCTGCTTTCTCAAAGGCAATAGCTTCGATGGTATTTCCTAAAAATTGGGTATGATCGAATCCTATATTGGTAATCACCGAAACCAATGGTATAATAATATTGGTAGAATCTAGCCTCCCTCCCATTCCAGTTTCAATAATGGCAACATCTATTTTTTCTTTTACAAAATAATCGAAAGCCAAACCAACGGTCATTTCAAAAAAGCTCAAATCATTTTCTTCAAAAAAAGTTTTATTTTGAGCTACAAAATCAACAACAAATTCTTCTGAAATTTCTATTCCATTTATCTTAATTCGTTCCCTGAAATCTTTCAAATGTGGTGAAGTATACAATCCTACTTTATAACCAGCTTCTTGCAAAACCGAAGCCAGCATAGAGGACGTAGATCCTTTTCCATTCGTTCCAGCAACATGTATTGTTTTGATATGTTTTTCGGGATTACCCAAATGATTCGCTAGTAAAATGGTATTAGTTAAATCTTTTTTATACGCAACAGCACCTTGCAATTGATACATAGGCAACTGAGCAAACAGCCAATCTAGAGTTTCTTGATAATTCATATAATACAGTTCAATTCACAAATTTTGACCACCAACAAAATAATTTTCTTCTTTTTTAGTTTAGTATACTATAGAAAATTATCTTTATGCAAAATTGAGATAATTTTTAATATAAATATAGCACTTTACATTTATGATTGGATTTTTTTTACAAGCCACAAACGACACAATAGCAGCAGCCACTGGCGCAGTAGTTCAAAATGTCGTAAAAGAAAACGAAATTTCGGTTTTAGAGTTTATACTAAAAGGAGGTTTTTTTCTGATTCCTATCTCATTACTATTATTTTATACGATTTACGTCATTGTAGAGCGTTATATCTACCTAAGAAAACATACTAAATATGATACCCATTTGATGAAAGATATCCGAATTCATCTTAATTCTGGTAACATTGATATGGCGATTGCTACTGCCGAAAAAGATACAACCGCTTCTGGAAACGTTATCAAAGAAGGGATTTATACCATTGGAAGACCCATTGCCGAAATCGAATCGAATATGGAAAAAGTAGCCAATATCGAAATTGGACAAATGGAAAGACGCCTAGGACATTTAGGTCTTATTGCTGGTATTGCGCCAACATTGGGTTTTATTGGTACTATTGGCGGTGTAATCAAGATTTTTTATAGCATTTCAATCACCGAAAATATTAGTATTGGAAACATTTCTGGCGGATTATACGAAAAAATGATTAGTTCTGGAGCGGGACTTTTAGTTGGTATTATTGCTTATTCTGCTTATCACTTGTTTAACGGCGTAATAGACAGTTTCTCTCTAAACATACAACGCCACGTATTAGAATTTGTAAACATAATTCAAAGACCAAATGCCACAAATAAAACGAAATAAACGATTTCATGCAGAAATAGCGACCTCGTCACTAAGTGATATTATGTTCTTTTTGTTGCTATTTTTCCTTATCATCTCTACATTAGCCAATCCTAATGTGATTAAAATGACATTGCCTAAAGCCAAAGCAACCGAAAAAACCAACAAGCAACTCATTACGCTATCTGTAACCGAGGACAAGAAATTTTACCTCGACAAGCAAGAAGTTGCCTTTAGTGAGTTAGAAGCTACTTTACTCACAAAAATGGGCGGTGCCAAAGACCAAGCCGTTGTAGTACGAATTCCATACAACTTACAAGTTCAGGATTTAGTCGATGTACTGCAAATAGGTGTCAAAAACAATTTGAAGTTTGTTATTGCAACGAGTTCGAGTAAGTAAGATATGAATATTTTAAAATGGATTCTGATCATTTTGTTCTTTCCTATTTCATTAATATTTGTCGGATATTACAAACAACAAGTAACCAAAAAAGAATATAGAAAGTAAAATGCCAATACAAAATATACCTGAAAGTTTTATTTCTTCAAAAAAGCAAAGACAGCTCGTTTCTTCGATTTTCCTACAGGAGTTATTGGAAATCTTTCTCAACCAGGTGGCTCTTTATTTGGAATTGGGCATTCAAACTGGTTTAATTTCTTTTCCTGGAGGAATTCCCGTAAAAAATGCAGATGGTGAAGTGATTAGTGCTATTGGAGTTTCTGGAAGCACTGTAGAAAATGATCATGCAGTTGCAGAAGCAGGTGCAAACTCATTATAATTAATAAATGATTTAAAAAAACTAGAATTAGAAAGCCTCTTTCTTAAAAACAAATATTCCGAAAGAAACATGAAGTTCTTTTCGGAATATTTATTTTTATATGCAACTTTTATTTTTTTATAACATCTTAATTACTTGGTAAAGATTTTTTCTTTTCCATCATATTTACTTCTTCAGGAACAACAACAGTACCTTTTATTTTAAGAGGAACCATACCACCTTCGTAGTTTACAGCATTAGATTCTACAGTAATAGTTTTTCTTATAGGTCCTGGATTCATATTATATTTCACATCTATTTTTCCTGTCTTTCCTGGCAAAATAGCCTCTGTTGGTTTTGTAGGAACAGTGCAACCACAAGATGATTTTACATCTTTAATAATAAGTGGTGCATCTCCAGTATTAGTAAATTCAAAAGTTCTAATACCATTGTCACTATCTTTAGTTACTGTTCCGTAATCAATAGTGTTATCTTTGTCTTTAAATTCAATTTTAGCACCACTTTGCGCTTGAGATGCAAAACCAAAAGTAATAATTGCTATAAATGTAAAAATTTTTTTCATTTCAATTTAATTAAAAATTATTCGTAAAAATAGTTTTGTTTCAGTAAACATACAAATATTTTAACTCTCTTTTTATATTTAATCAGTTTACCTACTTTTGCATACAATTACAAAAAGCATACCAAAGTTTTTTATCCTTTTCTAGGAGCATAACTTTTGCTTTCTGTACATTATTATTCCTGCTGTACGCTAAATCTTTCCTTTTTTAAAAGAAAAAAGAAAAGGATACCGCTTCCATCAGGGCTAAAAATAAAATCAGTCGTTTTTTACAACCGATTTAAACAAATATAAAAGAATAACTGAATCAACAAATATGACAATTCCAGCACAATTCAACGCCAAAGAAACTGAACAAAAATGGTATGACTATTGGATGAAAAATAATTATTTTCATTCTAAACCAGATCATCGTACACCATATACCATCGTAATACCTCCACCTAACGTGACTGGAGTGCTCCACATGGGACATATGCTAAATAATACCATTCAAGATGTGCTTATTCGTCGTGCTAGACTTAAAGGATTCAATGCTTGTTGGGTTCCTGGAACAGATCACGCTTCTATTGCAACAGAAGCAAAAGTAGTAGCAAAACTAAAAGCAGAAGGAATAAATAAAAACGATTTAACTCGTGAAGAATTCCTAAAACACGCTTGGGAATGGACTGACAAATATGGAGGAACAATTCTTGAACAACTTAAACAATTGGGTTGCTCTTGCGATTGGGACAGAACCAAATTCACGATGGATCCTGACATGTCAGCTTCTGTAATAAAATCATTTGTAGATTTATATAACAAAGGACAAATATATCGTGGTTACCGAATGGTAAACTGGGATCCAGAAGCTAAAACCACACTTTCTGATGAAGAAGTAATTTTCGAAGAACGTCAGGGGAAATTATATTTTATCAAATACAAAATAGAAGGAAGTGAAGACTTCTTAACTGTGGCAACCACAAGACCTGAAACTATTTTCGGAGATACTGCTATTTGTATCAATCCAAACGATGAGCGTCATACACACCTAAAAGGTAAAAGTGCCATTATTCCAATTTCAGGAAGAATCATTCCTATTATCGAAGATGAATATGTCGATTTAGAATTCGGAACTGGTTGTCTAAAAGTGACTCCTGCTCACGATATGAATGACAAAACGTTAGGAGAAAAACACAATCTGGAAATTATCGATATTTTCAATGAAGATGCTACGTTAAACAGTTTCGGATTGCATTATCAAGGTAAAGATCGTTTTGTAGTTCGCGAAGAAATTTCGAATGAACTAGAAACTTTAGGTGCCATTTCTAAAATAGAAAATCATGTAAATAACGTAGGAACATCAGAAAGAACAAAAGCCGTTATCGAACCTCGTTTGTCTGACCAATGGTTCTTGAGAATGGAAGATTTAGTAAAACCAGCCATCAAAGCGGTTCTAGAAACGGAAGAAGTAAAATTATACCCTTCTCGTTTCAATAATACGTACGCACATTGGTTAAATAACATTCGTGATTGGAATATCTCACGTCAATTATGGTGGGGACAGCAAATTCCTGCTTATTTCTACGGTGATGGAAAAGAAGATTTTGTTGTAGCTGAAAACATTGAAGAAGCTTTGAAATTAGCCAAAATAAAAACTTCTAACGTCCAACTTCAAACTTCCGATTTAACACAAGATGCCGATGCTTTAGATACTTGGTTCTCTTCTTGGCTGTGGCCAATGGCTGTTTTTGGTGGAATTCTTGATCCTGAAAACGAAGATTTTAAATATTATTATCCAACAAATGATCTAGTTACTGGTCCAGATATTTTATTTTTCTGGGTAGCTAGAATGATTATTGCAGGTTACGAATATACTGGAAAGAAACCGTTTTCGAATGTGTATTTAACAGGATTGGTTCGTGATAAACAACGTCGTAAGATGTCTAAATCATTAGGTAATTCTCCAGAACCATTAGGTTTAATTGAAAAATTTGGTGCCGATGGTGTTCGTGTAGGATTGTTGTTAAGTGCTTCGGCAGGAAACGATATCATGTTCGACGAAGAGCTTTGCAACCAAGGAAAAGGATTTACTAATAAAATTTGGAATGCTTTCAAACTAATAAAAGGTTGGGAGGTTTCTGAAACTATTCCGCAACCGGAATCTTCGAAAGTTGCAATAGAATGGTATGAAGCTAAATTGCAACAAACGTTATTGGCTATTGAAGATGATTTCGAAAAATACAGAATTTCCGATGCTTTAATGGCAATTTACAAATTGGTTTGGGACGATTTTTGTTCATGGTTTCTAGAAATGATAAAACCAGCTTATCAACAACCTATTGATAGCGTAACTTTTGCAAAAGCAATAGAAATGCTAGAAAATAATTTGAAATTATTGCATCCGTTCATGCCTTTCTTAACTGAAGAAATTTGGCAAATTATTGCCGATAGAAGACCAGAAGAAGCCTTGATTGTTTCTACTTGGCCAGAGATGAAATCATTTAACGAAAGTTTAATTTCTGATTTCGAAAATACTATTGAAGTAATTTCAGGGATTAGAACCATCAGAAAAGACAAAAATATTCCGTTTAAAGATACTATTGAGCTTAGAATTGTAAATAATGATAAGGCTTCTACTTATTTTGATTCGGTGGTAACCAAATTAGGAAATATTAGTTCGCTTGATTATGTTTCAGAAAAAGTAGAAGGCGCATTATCGTACCGAGTAAAATCGAACGAATATTTTATTCCAATTACGGGAAATATCGATGTGGAAGCTGAAATTTCTAAATTAACCGAAGAATTAAATTATACGAAAGGTTTTTTAAAATCGGTACAAGGAAAACTATCTAACGAGAAATTCGTGGCTGGCGCTCCAGAAAAAGTACTAGAAATGGAACGCAAAAAAGAAGCTGATGCTTTAGCAAAAATTGCTACAATCGAGCAAAGTTTGGCTAGTTTAAAATAACATAAAATCCCACTTTTAATTAGTGGGATTTTTTTTATTAACTTTGCAAAATACAACACAACAACAATGTACAAATCTTTTATTCGTCCAATTCTTTTCTGGTTTGACCCAGAAAAAGTACATCATTTTACTTTCTCATTAATTAGAAATTTATGTAAAATACCAGGGTTTACATCAATTCTAAAATATTTATACAAAATAGATGACAAACGATTAGAACGTGAAGTATTTGGGCTAAAATTTAAAAATCCAATAGGACTTGCAGCAGGTTTCGACAAAGATGCTAAGTTATATAAAGAGCTTTCAAATTTTGGTTTTGGATTCATAGAAATTGGAACTTTAACCCCTAAACCACAAGAAGGAAATCCTAAAAAACGATTATTTCGTCTTAAAGAAGATTCTGCTATTATAAACCGCATGGGATTTAATAATGGTGGAGTTCACCAAGCTGTAACTAGACTAAAGAAAAACAATGGGGTTCTAATAGGAGGAAATATTGGTAAAAATAAGCTCACACCAAACGAAAATGCTACTTCCGATTATGAGATTTGTTTTGATGCATTATATGATTATGTTGATTATTTTGTAGTAAATGTGAGCTCTCCTAACACCCCAAATCTTCGTGAATTACAAGAAAAAGAGCCACTTACTAACTTACTAAATACACTTCAAAGCAAAAATATTAAGACCAAACACCCTAAACCTATTTTACTGAAAATTGCACCCGATTTAACTAATGAACAACTATTAGATATTATAGATATTATTAAAATTACTAAAATTGCGGGAGTAATTGCAACCAACACGACTATTTCACGTGACAAATTACAATCAATTAATAAAATAGAAATGGGTGGATTATCTGGAAAACCTTTAACTAACCGTTCTACTGAAGTTATTCGTTTCCTTTCTGAAAAGAGTAATAAAGCTTTCCCTATTATTGGAGTTGGAGGAATTCATTCTCCAGATGATGCTATCGAAAAACTGGAAGCTGGAGCAACTTTAATTCAGCTATATACAGGTTTTATTTACGAAGGTCCAGCTTTAATTAAGGCTATTAATAAAAAAATATTAGAGGCAGTAAATTAATGAAATTTATTAACTAAAAGACCTACTAATAAAGCAATTCCAAAACTTAAAAGCGTACCAATAAGAACATATTCAGTTAGTTTTCTATCTTTTGCTTCTTTCAAATCACCAAATCTAAAAATAGATTTTGCAGCTAATAAAAATCCAATAGCTTCAAAATGTGCTGTTATAATAAAGCAAAAAACAAACAACCGTTCTAAAATACCTATATAATTTCCCGCATTTTGTAAAGAATTATCACCCTCTGATTTACTTTCGGGTGTCCAAATCGAGATAATATTTCTTATAAGAATTGATGTTGGCTTAGTTAAAAATATAATTCCTGTTATAAGTATCCAAAAAGTATCATTAAAAACATCAAAATCTACAGTTAACTTTTTATAAATGGTTATAACTACCACAATAGATAGTAAATGTAAAATTTGATCCGCAACAAACCAATTGCGTTTTGTTTCGGTTTTCTGAAAATATAGTTTTAAAAAATCTATAAATCCATGCAATAATGCCAAAAGTAATGCAAACCAACCAAATCTTATTTCTCCAACTAAAATCCAAGCTAAAACTCCGTGTAAAATAGTATGAATATATAAATAAATACTTTTCTGTTTTTTGCTTTCTTTGTCTAAAACCCATAAAGTTGGTTGTAGTAAAAAATCGCCAACCAAGTGGGCTAAAAGTAATTTTACAAAAATAATCATGAGTTTATATTTTTTATTTTTTGTCTAAAATACGCTTCTGTTTCTATCATCAAATCAAATTGCGCTCGTTTACGCCGTCTACTTACAGCAGCTTGATTAATCCCCAGCATAACACCTATTTCTTCTTGAGAAAGATCCTGATTTATAATAGCAACTTGTACAAATTCAGCAGATTGTGATAACCAATTATCCATAAAAACTAAACACAAACGCAAAATTAAATTCATTTCTAAATCAAAATCTTTATTTCCAGAATTAATAGCTAAATTTATTTTTTGCTTTTTTAGCTTTTCAAAAACTTCTCCTGAACGAGAAAAAGCAGTTCCATTACTTTCCGATATTTTTTTCGCTTTATAAGTTTTGTCTCCAAAACCAATACTCATTCTTACATCAAGTTTCATAGTTTTAAAATAAGCTTTTATTTGTAAAGCAACGTACAATGCTTCTTCTGGATTTTTAACTTCCAATTGAAATTCATCTCCTCTATAAATTTCCCATTCCATTGGATTTTTGCCAAAAGTGTTCAATAATTTTTTGAAACCATCTATCCATATTTTAGAAGAAAGCTTTCTCGAATTAACAATATCTCCTGTAATTATACTTATCATACTTCAAAAGTAATTAAAAAAAGCTTTCAAAATAATTTATTTTAAATAAATATTACCAATATATGTAATATAATAAATTATTACCTAATAACGTAATATATTTTATTATTACTAAAAAATGTAATAATTAAAAATTATTGAAATTTGAAATTCATAATTGTTTTTCTATCTTTGACTTTCTATGGAACCAATAAAAATAATCGAATGCCCAAGAGATGCCATGCAAGGTATCAAACCATTTATACCTACTGAGAGGAAAGTAGACTATATTCAATCATTATTACGGGTAGGATTCGATACTATAGATTTTGGCAGTTTTGTTTCAGCAAAAGCAATTCCACAAATGCAAGATACAGCTCAAGTTTTAGCACAACTTGATTTGTCACAAACACAAAGTAAACTATTAGCTATAATTGCAAATACTCAAGGTGCAGAATTGGCTTCAATACATAAAGAAATAAAATATTTAGGCTTTCCGTTCTCTATTTCCGAAAACTTTCAAATGCGAAATACACATAAAACTATTGCCGAAAGTCTAGTTACTTTGCAAGAAATTTTAGAAATAGCTGATAAAACAAATAAAGAGGTTGTTACCTATATTTCTATGGGTTTTGGAAATCCTTATGGAGATCCTTGGAATGTAGAAATTGTTGGAGAATGGACAGAAAAATTAGCCAATATGGGTGTGAAAATTCTTTCCCTCTCAGATACTGTTGGTACATCTACACCAGAAGTAATTAGCTATTTATTCTCGAATTTAATACCTAAATATCCAAATATCGAATTTGGAGCACACTTACATACCACTCCAGAAAAATGGTTTGAAAAAATCGATGCAGCATATAAGTCCGGATGTCGTCGCTATGATGGAGCCATACAAGGTTTTGGTGGCTGCCCAATGGCAACAGATAAATTGACAGGAAATATGCCTACCGAAAAATTATTATCCTATTTTACAGCTCAAAAAGAAAATACTAATACAAGCCCCATGAGTTTTGAAAGTGCTTACAATGTAGCTTCAAGATTATTTGGAGAATTTCATTAATTTTTTAAGGAGCTATTTCCAGCTGTACACTCTATCTTTTCCTTGCTAAAGAAGCAAGAAAAAGGATGCCGTTCCCATCAGGGCTAGGGCATTAATTTTCAAAAAAAATCTATCTAAAACGAATAATCCAGAAATCATTTAAATTTTAAACAAAAAAGTCTATATTTGCATGCAATTTAACTACAACTACAAATTGCAATGATCGCACACAACACAAAGATTATCGGAGAAGGATTGACATACGATGACGTACTATTAGTTCCTAATTATTCCAATGTACTTCCTCGTGATGTAAGTATAAAAACAAAATTTTCCAGAAATATTACATTAAATGTTCCTATTGTATCTGCAGCTATGGATACAGTTACCGAAAGTTCTATGGCAATTGCTATGGCTCAAGAAGGCGGAATTGGAGTTTTACATAAAAATATGACTATCGAGCAACAAGCTGCTAAAGTTCGTAAAGTAAAACGTGCCGAGTCAGGAATGATAATAGATCCTGTTACATTACCTCTAACATCGACCGTTGCAGATGCTAAAAATGCAATGAAAGAATTTGGTATTGGTGGTATTCCAATTGTCGATGATAACAAAACACTAAAAGGAATTGTTACCAATCGTGATTTGCGTTTCGAAAAAAACAATGCTCGACCAATTGTCGAAGTAATGACTAGTCAAAATTTAATTACTGTTGCCGAAGGAACTTCACTTGAACAAGCTGAAGTTGTTTTGCAAGGAAATAAAATTGAAAAACTACCAGTTGTAAATGCCGATTATAAATTAGTTGGTCTTATCACTTTTAGAGATATTACAAAACTAACCCAGAAGCCTATTGCTAATAAAGATGTTTACGGACGTTTAAGAGTTGCAGCTGCTATTGGAGTTACTGGAGATGCCGTACAAAGAGCTGAAGCATTAGTAAATGCTGGTGTAGATGCTATAATTATAGATACTGCTCACGGACATACTCAAGGCGTAGTGAATGTCCTAAAAGAAGTGAAAATTAAATTTCCTCAAATAGATGTTATTGTTGGAAATATTGCTACTCCAGAAGCTGCAAAATTCTTAGTCGAAAATGGCGCAGATGGTGTGAAAGTAGGAATTGGCCCTGGTTCAATTTGCACAACAAGAATTGTCGCAGGAGTTGGGTTTCCTCAATTTTCAGCCGTTTTAGAAGTAGCTGCAGCATTAAAAGGAACTGGAATTCCAGTCATTGCCGATGGAGGAATTCGTTATACAGGAGATATTCCAAAAGCGATTGCTGCTGGTGCAGATTGCGTGATGTTAGGATCCCTTCTTGCTGGAACAAAAGAGTCTCCAGGGGAAACTATTATTTTTGAAGGAAGAAAATTCAAGTCATATAGAGGAATGGGATCTGTAGAAGCGATGGAAGGTGGTTCTAAAGATCGTTACTTTCAAGATGTTGAAGATGATGTTAAGAAATTAGTTCCAGAAGGAATTGTAGGACGTGTTCCATACAAAGGAGAGTTAAATGAAAGTATGCTTCAATTTATAGGCGGTCTTCGAGCTGGAATGGGTTATTGCGGATCTAAGGATATTCAAACATTGCAAGAAACAGGACGATTTGTACGCATTACAACTAGCGGAATTAGAGAAAGTCATCCTCATAACGTTACAATTACGAAAGAATCACCAAATTATTCTAGATAATTTTTAAGTATATTCAAATAAAAAGATATTTTTTATTTATGTAGAAATGAATTAGAAATTTAAAATCTAATTCATTTCTGCAAAAGTATCTCCTTGACGAATGTCTCCAGTTTTATAACCTTTCATAAACCAATATTTACGTTGTTCTGATGTGCCATGCGTAAATGATTCCGGAACTACTTGACCTTGCATTCTACTCTGAATAGCATCGTCACCCACAGCTTGTGCTGCACTCATTGCTTCATCAAGATCGTCTAAATCTAAGTTTTGTTGGTTATATTTTGTCCAAAGCCCTGCATAAAAATCGGCTTGAAGTTCTAACGCAACCGATAATTTATTGGCTTCAACTTCATTTTTACCTTGTTGTAATTGCCTTACTTTTTCAGAAGTACCTAACAGAGTTTGAATATGATGACCAACCTCGTGAGCTATTACATAAGCAACAGCAAAATCACCACCTTTTGCTCCAAATTTAGTTTGAAGTTCCTGAAAAAAAGCAAAATCTAAATATACTTTTTGATCTCCAGGGCAATAAAAAGGACCTGATGCTGATGTAGCGCTTCCGCAAGCTGTTTCTACAGCATCGGTAAATAAAACCATTTTTGGTTCTTGATATTGCATATTATTTTCTTGAAAAATCTTACCCCAAATATCTTCTGTATCTGCAAAAATAGTTTTTACAAATGCTCCTGTTTTTTCTTCTTCAGCAGTTAATACTCTAGATTCTGCTGGTTGTGAAGTTGACTGATTTTGATTTAATTGCTCTAACGCTGGTAGAAATTGCTGCACTTGATCTCCACCAAAAATGCTCAACAATAATATTACAATTCCTAAAAAACCACCTCCAACTATTGCTTTTCCTCCGCCTGACATCCCTCTTCGGTCTTCAACATTATCGCTTTGGCGTCTACCTATCCATTTCATAATTTATTATTTTAAAAATGTTTATACAAATATACTTTTTCATTTTAATTGTGAACAATTCAATAATATCTTTTTTAAAAATTAAGATCTGTTTTTTTCTTCAATCCAGCGCGACATATATTTTGTACTTAGTGCTGTATGATGTAATAATAGACTTCCCATAAAATTTATATTTCTATGGTTTTCTAAATTCGATTGCAAAAAATTAATTTTATCTGTAAATAAGTTTTCAAACAAATCCTTTTTAAACCTATTTTCTAATATCTCAAATCCGTTTTTTTTAGATTGGTTCCAAACTGTTTCATCTTGATATAACAAAATTGCTTTAGATGCAAATTCTCCAAAATCATCAGCTATAAAACCGCTCCAATTATAATTTGCATTTATTCCTTCAGCACCAATATTTGTAGTAATAGTTGGCGTTCCCAATCTCATAGCTTCTAGCAACTTCCCTTTTAGACCAGCACCAAAACGTATTGGAGCAAGTAAAACTTTAGCATTTATAATTACATCATCTGCATTTTCGGCACGACCATGAATAATGAAATTTTCTTTTGAATTATGTAATTGTAATACTTTTTGAGAAGGATAAGCACCATAAATATTCATCATAGCATCTGGCAACTGATTTCTTATTTCTGGCCATATTTTTTCTTTTAGCTGTTTTACGGCATCCCAATTGGGTTCGTGAAGAAAGTTACCTATAAATACAAAATCTTTCTTTTGATGAAAATCTAACAGCTTGTTTTCTTCTTTCAAATCAAAAAACAAAGGTAAATAATGTAATAAATTAGGATCTATTTTGAAAACATCCTCTAGAATTTTCATTTCAATTTCCGATATGATTAATGACAAATCACATCTCAAAATACTAGCAATTTCTCGTTTCGAAATTTCGGAAGTTCGCAAATCCGAAAGTTGAAATTGTATATTTTTCTTAACCGCATTTTGACGCGTTAACCTCAGAGAGTGTAAATCTTCTGTATCTAAAATTCGTAATGTATTTGGACAGTTTTCGTAAACACGCCAGCCAAACTGTTCTTCAAGAACAAATCGGTCAAATAATACAATTTCAGGATTTAATTCTTTTATAAAATCATCAAAAGTATTAGAGTTTAGTACAATTTTTTGAGTTGCAATTCCAATAGATTTTAAATCATACGAAAAATCACTTTCTTGTGCTGCAGATGCAAAAACAACAGAAAAACCTTGTTCTTTAAACAACTTTATAAGTTGCAACATTCTTGTTCCTGCTGCTGATGATTTGGGTTCTGGCCAAACCAAACCTAATATTAAAAGTGTTTTATTTTTCAATCTAAAAAATTTTATGCAAAATACGATTATTAATTATTTTATTCGAGGTTAAAATCAAAACTAAAAAATGTAATTTTACAACCTTATTTTTAAGTTATGTTAGGATTAAAATTAAAAACAGACCCACGCTGGGTAACTATCGTAGAATCAAATATCGAAGAAATTCTTACTGACCATGCTTGGTGCGAACAAAAAGCAGCTACAAATGTGATTACAATAATTACTTATAATTCTGAACATGAGGAATTAGTAACTGAATTATTAAAAATCGCTAAGGAGGAAATTGAACATTTTCAGTTAGTTCATGATATTATTAAAGAACGTGGATTAACATTAGGCAGAGAAAGAAAGGATCATTATGTAAATGAATTATTCAAATTTCTAAAAAAAGACGGAAGCCGTAATGATGCGTTTGTAGATAGATTATTGTTTTCGGCAATGATTGAAGCAAGAAGTTGCGAACGTTTTAAAGTACTTTCTCAAAATATTAAAGACAAAGAATTAGCGAATTTTTATAGAGAGTTAATGATTAGTGAGGCAGGACATTATACTACTTTTTTAGGTTTCGCAAGAAAATATTCAGAAAAAGTTAATGTAGACAAACGTTGGGCAGAATGGTTAGAATTTGAAGGAGAACTAATCTCTAATTACGGCACAAAAGAAACTGTTCACGGTTAATATTTTAAAACAGAAAAATGAAAATTGAAGACTTCATGATTCCTTGTGTAAACAAAACACTCTTTGGAGTAGATTGTTTGGGTTGTGGTACACAAAGAGCATTTGTTTTAATTTTAAAAGGCGAATTTATTGAAGCTTTTTATATGTTTCCTGCTATTTATACCACTATTTTATTTTTTATAATTCTAGGGTTAAACTTTATTGACAAATCTAGAAATTACCACAAACTAATCATATCATTGGCAATTATTAATGCTGCCATTATGATTGCTTCTTATATTTACAAACTAACAAACTAAATTTAAAAACAAAAAAATTATGGAAAAAAGACAATTACCAAACGGAACTGCTGTGCTTGTTTTAGGAATTTTATCAATATTAACCTGTTGTTGTTGGGGTGTTTTTGGACTAGCCTTAGGAATTATAGCTTTAGTGTTGGCTAAAAAAGATATGGTATTATATGCAGAAAGTCCTGAATTATATTCTAATTATAATAATATAAATACTGGAAGAATTCTTGCTATTATCGGAATTGTCTTAAGTTCCATTACACTTGTAGCAACAATATACTCTAAAGTAGTTATTGGTGATGAAGCCATGATGGAAATGCAAAAAGAAATGTTAAAAGAATTACATAAAAGCAAATAACTAATTTTATATTTTAAAAAATCCGTGTCGTTTTTAGAACAACACGGATTTTATATTTTTACGAAATTTAAAAATAAATTACTTCTCAAATTGTTTCAATGTTTTAATAATTATCGAAACACAATCTAACAATTGTTCTTCATTCATTACTAATGGTGGCGCAAAACGAATAATATTTCCGTGTGTTGGTTTGGCTAACAATCCATTATCACGCAAAGCCATACAAATATTCCAAGCGGTATCACTTTCTTCGGTATCATTTATTACAACAGCGTTTAACAATCCTTTTCCACGAACTAAAGTTGCAATGCTAGAAGTTTCTATAAATTTTGCTAATTCCGAACGGAATATTTTTCCTAATATTTCAGCATTCTCAGCTAATTTTTCGTCAGTAACTACTTGAAGCGCCGCAATAGCAACCGCCGCTGCAATTGGGTTTCCACCAAAAGTAGATCCGTGTTGACCTGGTTTAATGACATTCATAATATCATTATTTGCTAAAACTGCCGAAACTGGATAAGCACCACCTGAAATTGCTTTCCCAAGTACTAAAATATCTGGCTGTACATTTTCGTGGTTTACGGCTAATAATTTACCCGTACGAGCAATTCCTGTTTGTACTTCATCAGCAATAAATAAAACATTATGCGCTTCACAAAGTGCTTTAGCTTTTGCCAAATATCCTTCTGAAGGGACATAAACTCCTGCTTCTCCTTGAATAGGTTCTACCAAAAATCCTGCAATATTTTTTGAAGATTTTAAAACATTTTCTAAAGCTGTTAAATCATCATAAGCGATGCTAATAAAACCAGCTGTATAAGGACCAAAGTTTTTACGTGCATTCTCATCGTTAGAAAACGAAATAATTGTAGTCGTTCTTCCGTGAAAATTTCCGTCGCAAACAATAATTTGTGCTTCATTTTCGGCAATCCCTTTTTTCTCATAAGCCCATTTTCTACATAGTTTCAAAGCAGTTTCTACCGCTTCGGCACCTGTATTCATTGGCAATACTTTATCAAAACCAAAATAATTGGTTATAAATTCTTCGTAAGGTCCTAATTTATCATTATAAAAAGCACGAGAAGTCAATGTTAATGTTTGTGCTTGCTCTATCATAGCACCTACAATTTTTGGGTGACAATGTCCTTGATTTACTGCCGAATAAGCAGATAAGAAATCATAATATTTTTTTCCTTCTACATCCCAAACATACACTCCTTCTCCACGAGCCAAAACAACGGGAAGCGGGTGGTAATTGTGTGCTCCATATTTGTCTTCTAAAGCAATAATTTCTTGTGAACTGATTTTTTCTAATACTGACATGGTAATAATTGTATTGATTTTAGTAATCTCAATTCCTTCTTGTAGAGAGAAATCATCTATAATTTTGGCAAAAATACAAAAAAGCTTATAAAGTTTTATAGGTTTAATGAGGTTTAGCTATTAAACTCTTTCTTCAAACATTTCTAACAACTTGGTAACCGTATTCCAGTTTCTAATAGTTGCCGTCACGTTTAGTTTTTTCTCAATATATTTCTGATCCAATCTGGTTTTTCCCGCTCCAACATCATATTTAATGTAAATTCTACTAGAATCAATACTCGCTTCATCGGGTTTGAATTGGCTAATTTTTAAATCGTTTAATGCCGAAGCATTCAATTCTTTCGAAATAAAAGCTACATACAACTTCTTTATATCTACTTCTTTTTCTTTTAAATAGCTGTTATTTTTAAAACAATCTTCTAAATCCTTTTTACCAATAATAACAATAGGAACATCGTGCCCAAAAACTTTAAAAATTTCTTGTTTGATAGTAAAACCAACACTTGGACCATTTTCTTCTTCCGAATCTACAAATACATTTCCTGACTGAATATAGGTTTGCACATTTTGGAGACCAATGTTTTCTAAGGTGCTTTTTAGCGCCTCCATTTTTATCATATTGTGACCAGAAACGTTGATACCACGAAGGAGAGCGAGATGGGTTGTCATTATTTATACAGATTTTGGTATAAATTTAAAATAATTTATCAAATGAACCTAACAATCCTTATTTTTGCAACATGGGAAAAAAAATAACAGACAAAATCGTTTTTGATACGGTAAAAGTCCTTGATGCGGGTGCAAAAGGCGTTTCGGTGGCGAAAGCTCCTGATGGTAAAGTAATTTTTATATCTAATGTCGTACCTGGCGATGTGGTCGATGTGCAAACTTTCAAGAAGCGTAAGGCTTATTATGAGGGAAAAGCCATCAATTTTCATGAATATTCTGAGCATAGAACAGAACCTGTTTGCGAGCATTTTGGTGTTTGTGGTGGTTGTAAATGGCAGAATATGAAATATTCGCAACAGTTATATTACAAACAAAATGAAGTTTATAACAATTTAAAAAGAATTGGAAAGGTTGAAATGCCTGAATTTGAACCTATTTTAGGATCGGAAAAACAGTTCTTTTATAGAAATAAAATGGAATTTGGTTTCTCGAACGCTCGTTGGATGACCGAAGCAGAAATAAAAAGTGATGAAGAGTTCGATGACCGAAATGCATTAGGTTTTCACATCCCAAAAATGTGGGACAAGATTCTTGATATTACAAAATGTCATTTGCAAGCAGATCCATCAAATGCGATTCGTAATGAAATTCGTCGTTTTGCAATAGAAAATAATTTAGAATTCTTCAATCCAAGAAATCACGAAGGTTTACTTAGAACATTAATGATTCGTACGGCTTCGACCGGTGAAATCATGGTTTTGATTCAGTTTTTTGAAGAAAACAAAGTACAACGTGAGTTAATTATGAATCATTTGGCTGAAACTTTTCCAGAAATCACTTCATTACAATATGTGATAAATGGAAAACCAAATGATACTATTTATGACCAAGATATAAAATTATTTAAAGGTCGTGATTATATTCTCGAAGAAATGGAAGGTTTGCAATTTAGTATTAATGCAAAATCTTTTTACCAAACTAATTCTGAACAAGCTTACGAATTGTACAAAATAACAAGAGATTTTGCAGGGTTAACAGGAAATGAACTCGTTTACGATTTATATACAGGAACTGGAACTATTGCCCAGTTTGTTTCCAAACAAGCTAAAAAAGTAATTGGAGTTGAAGCTGTCCCTGAAGCTATTCTTGATGCTAAAGAAAATGCAAAACGTAATAATATTACCAATTGTGAGTTTTTTGTAGGTGATATGAAAAACGTTTTCAATGATGCTTTTATAGCACAACATGGTCACCCTGATGTAATTATTACCGATCCTCCTCGTGATGGTATGCATGCTGATGTGGTAAAACAAATTCTTACTATTGCTCCAGAAAAAGTGGTTTATGTAAGTTGTAATTCGGCAACACAAGCTCGTGATTTGGCTCTTATGGACGAAATGTATCAAGTAACTCGTATTCGACCTGTAGATATGTTTCCGCAAACACATCATGTTGAAAATGTTGTACTTTTAGAAAAAAGAAAATAGATTTTTGATGAAAAAACTAATTATAGCTTCAATTGTCTTAGTAATTGCATTTTCATTCTGGAATTGTGAGAAAGATGATATTTGCGAAGACGGAACACCAACAACACCAAGAATGATTGTCGAGTTTTATGATAATCTAAATCCAACGGTAAAAAAAACTGTTACCAATTTAGGAATTGTTGCTGACGGAATGACAACTGGAATTTTATATAATGGTGTAAGTAAAATCGAAGTTCCAATCCAAACCACCACAGATATTACTAAATATAGTTTTATTTATGACTCACAAAATGTAAATATTTCACTTCGAAATGAAGACAAAATAGTCATTAATTATACAAGAAACGATGTTTTTATCTCAAGAGCTTGTGGCTACAAAACTGTTTTTAGTTTACTTGACAATCCTAATGGAATTATAAAAACTATTGATACTGATAATTGGATTAAAGAAATCGTAATTCAGAAATATAAAATTCTTAATGAAGATGAAATTCATGTTAAAATTTTCTTTTAATATCCTAATTCTATTTTTATCGTTTGGCTCTTTTGCACAAGATAAAAAGAAAGATACTATTGTACCTAAAACGCAAAGATATGGCTTGCGTATAGGTGTCGATTTGTCTAAACTAGCTAGAACAGTTTATGACAAAAATTATAAAGGATTAGAATTTGTAGGCGACTATCGTTTGACAAAAAAAATGTATCTCGCCGCAGAAATAGGTAACGAAACTAAAACTACCGATGACAATACTGTCGATTTTACAACCAAAGGAACTTATTTTAAAGTAGGTTTCGATTCTAACAATTACGAAAATTGGTTAGATATGGAAAACATGATTCACATTGGTTTGCGTTATGGAGTGAGCTCTTTTAGTCAAGAATTAAATAGTTATAAAATATACAATACATCTACTTATTTCCCCACTGCAGCACCAGTTGCAATTGACACAAAATATAACGGATTATCTGCGCAATGGGTTGAAGTCGTTGCTGGGATGAAAGTAGAATTATTTAATAATCTTTATGCTGGATTTAGCTTAAGAATGAATTATTTAGTTTCAAACAAAAAACCTGATAATTTCGACAATTTGTACATTCCTGGTTTTAATAGAACTTATGATGGGAAATTTGGTGTAGGTTGGAATTATACAATTAGTTATTTTATTCCTTTGTACAAAAGTAAAAAGTAAAAAAAAAGCTTTAGTTGGGGAACTAAAGCTTTTTTTTAACAAATCAAACAAACTAAAAACAAACTATTTTTTACGAAAAAATCGTATTTTTTCATCTCATATCGAAACTCATTAATAAGTTTCTACAGTACAATATTACTACATATTCGATAAAAAGCAAAATAAAATCGATAAAATGCACTTATTTTATTATTTTGTAAGTATAATATTATATTTAAGGAGCTAACCTTTCTATCTTCCAAGAAAAATCAGGATTTAATTTATAACGAATTCGGTCATGTAGACGATTAGGTCTTCCTTGCCAGAATTCAATTTCTTGTGGTTCAACAATATAGCCACCCCAATTTTTAGGGCGAAGGATTTCTTTTCCGATAAAACTAGCCTCTAATTCTTTTAATTTTTCTTCTAAAACGGTTCTTGATGCTATTACTTCACTTTGGTTAGAAACAATTGCGCCCAATTTACTTCCGTCTGGTCTGGACTCAAAATAGCCATCAGATAAATTTTCTGCAATTTTTCTCGCCACTCCTTTTATTATAACTTGACGTTCTAGTGAATGCCAAAAAAAAGAAAGACAAACGTGAGGATTGTTTGCAATGGCGCGTCCTTTTTCAGAATCATAATTAGTATAAAAAATAAAACCTTCGTATGTATACCTTTTTAATAAAACCACTCGTGCCTTTGGAAAACCATCTAACCCTATTGTAGTAACTGTCATAGCGTTTACTTCTTCTACTCCATCAAATTCCTCTACTTCATAGAACCAATTCTTAAAAAGTGTAATGGGATCTTCTGAAAGGTTGGTTTCTAATAATTCACTTTTATCGTATGACTTCCTGTAATTGCTTAAATCTTCCATTTTTTATTATCTAAATATTATATTCACCATCTTTTTATAAAAATAAAAGTGGCTTCTGTCCAATGTAAAGTTGATTATATTCGATGTAAAGTTGAATATATTCAATACAAAGTTACTTATGTTCGAGTCAAAGTTGAATATATTTAATACAAAGTTGTTTATGCTCGATACCAAGTTGAATATTTTCTATACAAAGTCTCTTATGTTCGAGTCAAAGTTGAATATATTTTGTCTAGACTCACTTATATTTAAAAGCTACAATCTTTTACAATTCAAAAAACTTTCCATCATCGCCCAAAAAGGTATTCTCGAAAATTGTTTGGGCTTCTTCCTTGAATAAACTTATTGATTCGTATCTAGTTGAATAATGTCCTAAAATAAGTTGTTTACAATTGGCTTGTAATGCAATTCTAGCGGCTTGTTTTGCTGTAGAATGCATTGTTTTTTTAGCCAATTCTACTTCCGTTTCTAGAAAAGTAGTTTCGTGATACAAAACATCTACATTTTTAATTATCGGAATAATCGACTCATTGTATATTGTGTCTGAACAAAAAGCATAACTTTTGGGTTCTTCAGGATCGAAAGTTAATTCAGAATTAGGAATGATTCTTCCGTCTTCTAATGTAATGTCTTTTCCGTTTTTTATATTCTGAAAATAACAGGTTTCAATTTCGTAATTCTGAACGGCATTTACATTTAGTTTGCGTTCTTTTATCTTTTCTTGAAACAAAAATCCATTGGTATAAACCCTGTGTTTTAGTGGAATTGTTTTTACAATTACTTTTTCATCTTCAAAAATAATTTCCGATTCGGTACTTGTAAGTTCTACAAAATGCAATTCATATTGTGGCCAAGAATTAGATAATTTCAATTGTAATTTTATAACTTCCTGAATTCCTTTTGGTCCATAAACGGTTAAATCATTATTTCTATTCAACAAATTGAAAGTAGAAATCAGACCTATTAATCCATAAAAATGGTCACCATGCAAATGGGAAATAAAAATATGGTTTATAGCAGAAAACTTAATCTTATTTTTACGCAATTGCACTTGAGTTCCCTCTCCACAATCTATTAAAAACAATCTATTTCTTATTTCTAATACTTGCGAAGTTGGGTTTGTAAATGTTCTTGGCGTGGCTGCATAACAACCTAATATCGTAAGATTCATTAGTTTTTCCCCTTTCTGCGATTGCGCTCCGTTTTAATTAATAATAACTCACGACTGGTTTGTCCAGCTACTGAAGTATTTTCTTCGGCACGACGAATTAAGTAAGGCATAACGTCTTTTACGGGACCAAAAGGCAAATATTTTGCAACATTATAACCTTCGTTAGCTAAATTATAACTTATGTTATCGCTCATTCCGTACAATTGCCCAAACCAAAGCCTAGAATCATTTTTAGAAATGCCTTTTTCTTGCATTTTTTCCATCAAAGTGTAAGAACTCAATTCGTTGTGAGTTCCTGCAAAAATGGCCATTTTTTCAATATTATTAATCATATATGAAACGGCCAAATCAAAATTATCATCGGTTGCTTGTTTCGATTCGCAAATAGGAGATTTATAGCCTTTTTCATCGGCACGTTTGTTTTCTTTTTCCATATAAGCACCACGAACGAGTTTCATCCCAATATAAAATCCTTCCGTTTTTGCTTGTTCATGTAATTTTTTAAGATAATCTAATCTGTCCCAACGATACATTTGCAAAGTATTATAAACAATAGGTTTTTGTTTGTTATATTTTTGCATCATTCTGGCAACAAGTTCATCGGCAGCGTCTTGCATCCAACTTTCTTCACCATCTATAAGCAATGAAATATCGTTTTCAAAGGCTTTTTTACATACTTTTTCAAATCGCTCTTCTACCCTATTCCATTCGTCTTGTTCTGCTTCGGTTAGGGATTGTCCTTCTCCTAGTTTTTCGTATAATTCAAATCGTCCAAAACCTGTTGGCTTAAAAACCGCAAACGGAATGGCCTTTTTTTCTTTAGCAAAATCGATGATTTTCAGAGTCATATTCATTGCATCATCAAAATGTGCTTCATCTTCTTTTCCTTCTACCGAATAATCTAAAACCGAAGAAACTCCTTTGGTATACATTTTATCGACCACAGGAATACAATCATCTTCAGATATTCCGCCACAAAAATGGTCGAAAACCGTGGCACGAATTAATCCTTCAACAGGTAAATTAGCATTTAATGCGAAATTAGTTACTGCAGTTCCAATTCTAACTAATGGCTGAACGGCAATCATTTTGAACAAAAAATAAGCTCTATCTAGCTCGGTATCACTTTTTAGTGAAAATGCATTTTGGGTATTATCGAAAATTTTATCCATATAAATAATAATGTTATGCAAATATAATATAGTAGCGTATTTTTTTATGCAAATTTTACTTTATTTTGCACAACATATTAAATAATACAAGCCATCATGGTTTCAATAGTTTCAAACGGATATTCAATACATTTTAGTCAAGATGGTTATGATTTTTTAAATCGTAATATCAAGGAGAGTAATTACTCTAAAATTTTTATTTTAGTAGATGAGAATTCGAACGAATATTGTCTTCCACAATTATTACCATTAATTGAAACTAAATCCAAAATAGAAATTATCGAACTCGAATCGGGAGAAGAAAACAAAACCATCGAAACTTGTATTCAAATCTGGAATGTTCTCATCGAATTAGGAGCTGATAGGAAAAGTTTGATCATCAATCTTGGTGGTGGCGTAATTACAGATATGGGCGGATTTATTGCTTCAACTTTTAAACGAGGCATTCCTTTTGTAAATATTCCTACGACTTTACTATCGATGGTTGATGCTTCAGTTGGAGGAAAAAATGGAGTCGATTTAGGTGGATTAAAAAACCAAATAGGAACCATAACCAATCCCGAAATGGTGATTATAGATTCTAGTTTCTTAGAATCACTTCCACAAAATCAGATGCGTTCTGGTCTTGCCGAAATGCTAAAACACGGATTGATTGCTAAAAAAACGCATTGGGAAAAATTTAAAAATCTAAAAGAAATAAATTTTGATGATTTTGATGATTTAATTTTTGAGTCGATAACCATAAAAAGTGATATTGTAACCCAAGATCCTACCGAAAATGGGATTAGAAAAGCACTAAATTTTGGTCATACTTTAGGACATGCTATTGAAACTTATTTTTTAGAAAATCCTGACAAAACAAATTTGCTTCACGGTGAAGCTATAGTTGCGGGAATGATATTAGAAAGCTATATTTCTTTAAACCAAAAGTTAATTACCGAAAGTGAATACATCGAAATAAAATCGACTTTAAATAAAATTTTTGACAAGATAATTATCGATGAAAATGAACAAGAAAATATCATCAATTTACTCATTCACGATAAGAAAAATGAGTACGGAAAAGTACAATTTGCACTTTTAGATAGTATTGGAAAAATAAAAATAAATCAAGCTACTGATAACGAAACAATTATCGATGCTTTTTTAGATTATAAAAATTAATGAATTTTTAATAAAATATATATTATCACATTAATATTTTTTTAAATTTGTGCCATGAACAACGGCTGTAAAGACACCAACAATAATCAATCTCGAAAACCTAAAAATGGTTTTGTTAATTCTGTTTTAAGAAAACGGGAAAGTTTGTTGGCTTTATTTTCAATAAATTCATTTAGGCATAACGAATTAGAAATAGTTTTTGCAAATATTCGAGTTTGATTAAAAAGTATCTTATTTTTTTATACTTTTAATCCTTATAAATCTCTGATAAATAAATGAATACAAAATATTCTGACTTAATAAATCAAACATACTACTTCCCTCAAGAAGAATTTACTCTTGCAAAAGATACTCTAGAGTTTCATAAAATAGATTTAATGAAACTGGTTGAACAATATGGTACACCGCTTAAATTTACCTATTTACCTCAAATTTCCACTAACATAAAAAGAGCCAAAGGATGGTTCCGAAATGCAATGGAAAAAAATAATTACGAAGGTAAATATTTCTATTGCTATTGTACAAAAAGCTCTCATTTTGAATACATTATGAATGAAGCTTTTAAAAACAATATTCATATTGAAACCTCTTCAGCTTTTGACATAAATATTGTTGAAAACCTGATGGCTTCTGGAAAAATAAACAAAAGTACGTATGTAATTTGTAACGGTTTTAAACGTGACCAATACATAGAAAATATTGCCAGAATCATCAATAACGGACATAAAAATACCATTCCAATTATTGATAATTATGAAGAACTAGATTTATTACAAGCAGAAATAAAAGGAAAATTTAAAATTGGAATACGTATAGCAGCCGAAGAAGAACCTAAATTTGAATTTTATACTTCAAGATTAGGGATTGGTTACAAAAATATTGTACAGTTTTACAAAAAACAAATTCAAGACAATAAGAAATTGGAACTTAAAATGTTGCACTTTTTTATCAATACAGGAATAAATGACAATGCTTATTACTGGAATGAATTAGTAAAATGTATTAAGGTTTATATCGCGCTAAAAAAAGAATGTCCAACATTAGATGGACTGAATATTGGCGGTGGATTTCCTATCAAAAATTCATTAGCATTCGAATACGATTATCAATATATGATTGATGAAATCATTAATCAAATAAAAATTGCTTGCGAAGAAGCAGAGGTTGATGTACCTAATATTTTTACTGAATTTGGATCATTTACGGTAGGAGAAAGTGGTGGTGCTATTTATCAAATTTTGTATCAAAAACAACAAAATGATAGAGAAAAATGGAATATGATAGATTCTTCTTTCATAACTACGTTACCAGATACTTGGGCGATAAACAAACGTTTTATTATGTTAGCCATAAACCGTTGGAACGATCAATATGAGCGTGTTTTATTAGGAGGAATGACTTGCGACAGCGATGATTATTATAACTCAGAGCAAAACATGAATGCTATATATTTGCCAAAATATAATAAAGAAAAACCTTTATATATTGGTTTCTTTAATACTGGAGCTTACCAAGAGACAATAGGTGGTTATGGTGGACTACATCACTGTTTGATTCCGCAGCCTAAACATATTTTGATAGATAAAGATGAAAATGGTATCATTGCAACAGAAATTTTTTCTGAACAACAAAAAGCCGAAGACGTACTAAAAATATTAGGTTACAATAAATAATAAAACCCATTCGATTAAATAACATAACTGAATCTAAACCCGAGCGATAGCGAACGGATGAAATAAATAAACAAGAAAATGAAAGGACCAATAAGTCAGTTTATCGAAAAACACTACTTGCACTTTAATGCAGCCGCATTAGTAGATGCTGCAAAAGGCTATGAAGAACATTTACTAGACAATGGTAAAATGATGATTACACTTGCAGGAGCAATGAGTACCGCCGAACTAGGTAAATCATTAGCAGAAATGATTCGTCAAGACAAAGTACATATTATTTCTTGTACAGGAGCAAATCTTGAAGAAGACATTATGAATCTTGTAGCGCACAATTCTTACAAAAGAGTGCCTAATTATAGAGATTTAAGTCCACAAGAAGAAAGAGATTTACTAGACAATCACTTCAATAGAGTTACAGATACTTGTATTCCAGAAGAAGAAGCATTCCGCCGTTTACAAGCTCATTTATTTCATATTTGGAACAAAGCAGAACAAGCTGGTGAGAGATATTTTCCACATGAATTTATGTATCAAATGATAAATTCTGGGGTTTTAAAACAATATTACGAAATAGATCCTAAAGATTCTTGGATGGTTGCTGCAGCGGAAAAAAACCTACCAATCGTAGTGCCAGGTTGGGAAGATAGTACTATGGGAAATATTTTTTCATCTTATTGTATCAAAGGTGAATTTACGGCTACCACTATGAAAAGCGGTATCGAATATATGATGTGGTTGGCAAAATGGTATCCTGAAAACTGTGCTGGAAAAGGAATAGGTTTCTTTCAAGTTGGTGGTGGTATTGCAGGAGATTTTCCTATCTGTGTGGTGCCAATGTTGTACCAAGATATGGAAATGCATGATATTCCTTTCTGGAGTTATTTCTGTCAAGTTTCAGATTCGACTACCAGTTATGGTTCTTATTCTGGAGCGGTACCAAACGAAAAAATTACTTGGGGAAAATTAGATGTTGATACTCCAAAATTTATCGTAGAATCTGATGCTACAATTGTAGTTCCTCTTATATTTGCTTACATTTTAGATTTATAATATATATTTATGAAAAGAGTTATTGTTGATTATTCAAAACTTACAGGAGAAATTTTAAACTTATTAGTCGAAAAATTTCCCGACGGATATGATGATTCAAATATAGTCCGTTTTAAAAATGCAAAAAACGAAACTATTGAAGCGGTAGAAGTACGAACTGTTGATACTATTTTTCTAGTAAAAATAAGTACTAAGCTTTCAGACAGAATTATAAACTATGATGAAGATGATGAATTAGCAGATGATCTTGAAGGTTCTGAAGACACTTCTATTGATGCACTAAAAGAGCTTGAAATTGATGATGCTGACGACGACGACGACGATGATTCTGAAAAATTAGACACAAACGATGGAGACGACGACGATGATGATAGAGATGAACCAATAGATGATGATTCTGACGAAGACGATGATGAAGATTAAAAAAATAAAAGAGGAACTCAATTGAGTTCCTCTTTTATTTTTAATTTATTATTTGTTCCTATTTTTATTATATTGAGCAAATTTAAAAACCTAAATCTCTTTCTATTTCTTCCATTTCAATAATATCGTGAGCTTCAAGAACTGAAGGAACTACAATGATATTTTTTGTGTCAGAATTAAAATCAAATTCTGAAGCTACAATTACTAATGATTTTTTCCCTTTTTTATGGTTTTTATAAAAATCGGTAAATAACAAGATGTCTTTAGCTACTAATCTTTCATAAGATGATAAATCAATTATTAGATTATGCTTTCTAAAACTTGTCTCGTGATCTAATTTTAACAGAAATGAAGCCAAATCACCTTGAGTATCTTTAATAATAGTTGTATGCCCTTTTTCTTCTACTTTCATTTATTATTTAAATTAGTTAATCTGGATATAAAACAAGAAGGATTATAGAAGCAAAAATATCAAATTACCAGTTAACTTCCTACTAGACCTCATAATAGTTTTTAATGACTAACGTTTTACTTTTACTGGTTAACGTTAAATTCTAAAAAAACTGCAAAAATAATTCTAGTTTCCATTTTCATTAAATCAGGTTTCTAATCAATAGGCAATGTAATTGTAGTATAACCCGTTGGGAAAGTCATCTGTCCTATCTATTTTGCTATGTCATATACATTCCGTCAAATAGTGTTTTCTGATATTGAGTCTTTTAATCTCTCTGTTTGTGCATTACTATTATAAATAGTTAGCATTAATAATAATAGTAAAAAAAATAGTTCTCATTTATTTCATTTAAAAATTCATTATTGAGTGTGAGTACTAAATGGTTTTTTAATTCGATTTCAATTAATCTGTTTTTTAGCTTAAAATAGTTACAATAAAGCACAAATGATGAGTCTGTTTTCTTCGTTATCTTTTTTCTCTGTCTAATTTTATGTTAGTTATGGGTTGATAAACCAAAGGAATTTGTTCTACTTCAACATCGGATTTTTCTAGACCAAATGCTTTTTCATCACTTACTCCTAAATGTTTCAAAAAGAAGTAACCTCTTAATAAAAAACCTTCTCTTAATTCAAATTCGTTTTCTATTGATAAAAATTTCTCGATTACCACAAACTTAAAATCGGGTTCGCTATTGTATTTGCTTGATCCATCAGGTCGAATATGCAAATTTAGTTCTTTATTAGCGACTAACTCTTTAACGATATTTTTGAAATACAGTTCCGTTTTAGGTTGTATTCTAAAACCAACATTAATATTTACTTTTATTACTTTATCGTCAACCAATTCTGAAACATCATAAGATAATGTAAATGGGTCTTCAGTACGATTGAGATGTAAAAACCAATATACATCAGCACGTTTTGGTTTTTTTGCGAAAATAGATTTGATTACTTTTTCTTCTATTTCGTGTCTTCTATCTGCTTTGGTTAAATAAATTAAATGAGTTGCAAATTTTGGAATTGCATCGTCTTGGCTTAATTCTGTAAGCTGGTTACTGTATTTGCCTAATTCTACAAATTTTGTAAAACGATTATTAATTTTTCGAGCATAATACCAAATATACATCACCATAAAAATGAATAATTCGAAGAATAAAAACATCCAACGTTCTTTTATTTTTGCCACATTTGCAATAAAAAATGATATTTCAATTGCTCCAAAAATTGTTAAAAATAGGATAACATATATTTTTTTCCATTTTAATCTGTAATAAATAAAATAGCTTAATAATAATGATGTCATCATCATCGTGATAGTTATTGAAAAGCCATAAGCGGCCTCCATGTGAGCACTTTCTTTGAAGTAAACCATCATTAAAACACAACCAAACCAAAGTATTGTATTTATACTAGGTATATATATTTGCCCTTTGCTATCGCTAGGTTGTCTTACTGTAATTCGTGGCCAAAAATTAAGATTCATAGCTTCACTGATTAAAGTAAAGCTTCCACTTATTAAGGCTTGTGATGCAATAATTGTGGCACAAGTTGAAATAATAATGCTAGGTAGTAAAAACCAAGTTGGGATGATTTCGAAAAATGGATTTCTACCATTTAATAAAGTCTCTCCTTGATGCATAAGCCAAGCTGCTTGACCTAAATAAGCAACAACTAAACTAATTTTTACATAAATCCAAGTGATACGAATATTTTTAATTCCGCAATGTCCTAAATCCGAATACAATGCTTCTGCTCCAGTTGTGCAAAGGAAAACTGCACCTAGTAACCAAAATCCTTTAGGGTAATTAACTAATAAATCATAAGCATAATAAGGATTTAAAGCATTTATAATGTCGGTGTGTTGCAAAATTTCTTTTACTCCAAAAACCAATAGCATTGTAAACCAGATGGTCATAATAGGTCCAAAAGCTTTTCCTATTACCTGCGTTCCAAAACGTTGAAAGAAAAATAACAAAGAGATAATGGCTACGACAATTCCAACTGTTAAAAAGTTACCTGGAATAATAATATTCTCTAACCCTTTTACCATACTTAATCCTTCAATTGCAGATGAAACCGATATAGGAGGTGTTATAATTCCGTCCGCAAGTAATGTAGTAGCCCCAAGTATTGTTGGGATAACTAATTTTTTACCATAACGTCTAACCAATGCATAAAGGGAGAAAATACCTCCTTCTCCATGATTATCAGCCCTAAGTGTAAGCCAAATATATTTGATTGTAGTTTGAAAAACTAAAGTCCAAAAGACACAGGAAACACCTCCATAAACTAGCATTAAATTTATATCTCTTGCACCAATTATAGCCTTAAAAACGTAGAGCGGACTGGTTCCAATATCTCCATAAATAATCCCAAGTGCTACTAAAAGTGAGGCAATAGTAACTTTGTTTGCAACACCATTTTTTGTTGTATTCATCATTTAATTTAATTGAAATTTTAATGATACAAAGTACTATAAAATGGTATTTGTAGAATATAAAGATGTGGAGGCTAGATATAAAGATTTTATAAAGATTAACTAAAGCGATAGCCCACACCACTTTCTGTAATGATATGTTTAGGTTGATTCGGATTAACTTCAATTTTTTTGCGTAATGTGGCGACAAAAACTCGCAAATATTGTGTTTCTGTTTGATAACCAACACCCCAAATTTCTTTCAAAATATATTGATGGGTTAAAACTCTACCTTCATTTTTCATGAAAAGAGATAATAAATTAAACTCTGTTGAAGTAAGTTTAAGCACCTCATCATTTCTTTTTACAACTCTTGCTCCAAAATCTATTTGCAAATCATCACAAAATAAAATACTATTATCATTTTGCAGTTGATTTCTTCGAATTACGGAACGGATTCTCGCTAAAAGTTCGGCGGTTCTAAAAGGTTTTGTTAAGTAATCAGTTGCTCCATTATCGAGTGCTTTTACAATATCTTCTTCACTACTTTGAACTGATAATATTATAATAGCCTTGGTATACCAAGTTCGTAATTCCTTAAGGATTTCGTGTCCGCTTTTGTCGGGCAAACCAATATCAAGTAAAATTAATTCTGGTGGATGATTAACAGCCATAAGTATACCTTCTTTACCAGTTTCGGCGAGCCAGACTTTATAATCATTACTTTCCAACGTTATTTCAAGCAATTTTCGTATTGGTGCTTCATCATCAATCACTAATATTTCTGCTTTATTCATTTTTGAGATTGTTTAAATAAGACGTTTCGGTTGGAATTGTTATAGTAAAACAAGCGCCTGAATTTATATTATTTTCTAATTTTATAGTTCCATTATGTGCTTCGACAAAACCTTTCACAATAGATAAACCAAGTCCGCTTCCACCCGTTTTAGTATTTGGTAAACGATAAAACTTATCAAATACAAATTGTATTTGATTTTCGGGAAAACCTTTTCCATTATCTGAAACTGAAAGTACACAATTATTAAATTCATAACAAACACTAATATTTATAATCGTATTTTTTGGAGTATATAATATTGCATTGGTTACTAGATTTTGAACTATTTCTTCAATTAATCCTGCATCTAGTTTAAATAATGGTAGTTTTTCGTCTGGAATAAAGTTTATTATATGCTCATTTTTTATTGGATTAATTTTTTCAATTACAGTGTAAATAAGTTCATTAATATCACACCAATCTTGTTTTAATTTTAGCATTCCCGTTTCTAATCGACTCATATTTAAGAGATTTTCGACTTGACGATTGAGTCGAATACTTGCTTTATCAATTTCTTCGAGCAGTTCGGTTTGGTTATTTTCTGAAAGTTTACTTTTATTTTCTTTCAGTGTATCAATAGCTCCAATAATAGTAGCAATTGGTGTTCGCAATTCGTGAGAAAGCGAATTAAGTAAGGTATCGTAAAGTTTTATTGTTTTTTCCTTTTCTTCTTTATCACGGGCTTTGCTTTCGGCTTCTCGAATTTTAAATGTTAAAGCGGCGTTTACCAATGCAATTATCAGATACATTAGAAATAGTAAAATATCTTCTGTATTTGTAATGTGAAAAGTGAAAAGTGGTTGGATAAAAAAGAAATTTAAAATCAAACCGCTTAAAATAGCAGTTAACAATACTGGTAAAATATCAAACAACATGGCAACAAGTGAAACTATCATTAATAAGATTAATGCAGTTATTCGATAATCGATATATTTTGAAGAAAAAAAACAGGTAGTTGAAACAATAAATACCAATACAATACTAATAAAGCACTGAATTGGTATTGAATATTTTTTTGTTTTTAATTTTCTCAAAATAAAGCTATCTTCTGTTTGAGTAAAAGTATATTAATTAAAGGATATTTTATTTAATTTTTGAAGCTAAAAGATAAATTACAGCCATTCTTATTGCTACTCCATTTTCTACTTGGTTTAATATTACAGATTGTTTAGAATCAGCAACATCACTCGTGATTTCTACTCCACGATTTATAGGACCAGGATGCATGATTACAATTTCTTTATTTAGAGAATCTAACAAAGTTTTATCTAAACCATATTGCATAGCATATTCCCTTGTGGATGGAAAATAACTAATATCTAGTCGTTCATTTTGTACCCGTAACATATTGGCTACATCGCACCATTCTAAAGCTTTCCTTAAATTTGGCTCCACTTTTACACCTAATTCTTCAATATATTTTGGTATTAATGTTTTTGGCCCACAAACTTTTACTTCAGCGCCTAGTTTCTGTAAAGAATAAATATTAGAAAGTGCTACACGAGAATGCAAAATATCGCCCACAATAACTACTTTCTTGCCTGCAACATCAACTAGTTTTTCACGAATAGTATAAGCATCTAGTAAAGCTTGTGTTGGATGTTCGTGTGCACCATCTCCCGCATTTACAATACTTGCTTTAACATTTTTAGATAAAAATACGGCTGCTCCTGGTGATGCGTGTCGCATAACCACCATATCCACTTTCATCGAAAGAATATTGTTTACGGTGTCTATTAAGGTTTCCCCTTTAGTTACTGATGAACTTGAAGCTGCAAAATTTATCACATCTGCCGAAAGGCGTTTTTGAGCTAATTCGAATGATAGTTTTGTTCTTGTACTATTTTCGAAAAATATATTGGCAATGGTTATATCTCGTAAGGAAGGAACTTTTTTAATAGGTCTATTAATAACTTCTTTAAAATGATCTGCGGTTTCAAAAATGAGATTAATATCATCTTCATTAATATATTTGATTCCTAATAAATGATTTACACTTAATTCCTTCATCTTATTTTGTAATTAATTCAACCGAATCCTCTCCAGCAGTTTCTGACCAATTTACCACCACTTTTTCATTATTTATAGCATCTACTTGACGACCACGATAATCGGGTTGTATAGGCAAATGACGACTAAACCGTCTGTCTATTAATACCAATAATTCTACTTCGCTTGGTCTCCCGAAGGATTGTATGGCTGATAATGCCGCATTGATACTTCGTCCTGTATATAAAACATCGTCTATAAAAATTACTTTTTTGTTTTCGACAAGAAAATCTATTTGAGTTTTATTAGCTCCTAATGTTTCTCCACGACGAAAATCATCTCTAAAGAAAGTGATGTCTAAAAACCCTAAAGAAATATCTTTTACATGATATTCGCTTTCTAGAATTTGCTTTAATCTAGTTGCTAATTGTGTTCCTCGAGGTTGAATCCCTATTAAAATAGTATTGGAAAAATCGAGATGATTTTCTATCAACTGACAGGCCAAACGATGAAGTATGATGGAAACTTCTTTGTGATTGAGCAAAATTTTTTGACTCATAGTACTAGTTGTGTTTGGAATACAAAAATAAGTTTTTTTTTGAATAAAAGTACTATTGCACAAAAAAACCATCCTTCATGTCTAGACTTTTAAATTATAGTAAGTTTTATGACGTTCCACAAAATAAATCTGAATAAAAATTTAATATCTTAAATCTAATATCTTAAATCTGTTTATCTTTGCATTTTTTAAACAACAACACACAAAATGCAACTAACTGAACTGAATGCTGTTTCGCCTATAGACGGTCGTTACAGAAGCAAAACCAAATCACTTTCGACCTATTTTTCGGAAGAAGCATTAATAAAATATCGAGTTCTTGTAGAAATTGAATATTTTATATCACTTTGCCAAATTCCTTTACCTCAACTTAAGGATGTAAATCCAAATATATTTGACAGTTTAAGAAATATCTATAAAAATTTCTCTACCGAAGATGCACTTTGGATTAAAGAAACTGAAAAAACAACCAATCATGATGTAAAAGCAGTCGAATATTTTATAAAAGATGCTTTCGAGAAATTAGGATTGTCAGAATACAAAGAATTTATTCATTTCGGATTAACTTCTCAAGATATTAATAATACTGCAATTCCTCTTTCTACAAAAGAAGCATTTGAGAAGGTATATTTATCATCGCTAATTGGTTTAGTTTCTAAACTAAAAGATTTAAGTACTGAATGGAGAGACATTCCTATGTTAGCAAGAACACACGGACAACCAGCCTCCCCAACTCGTTTAGGAAAAGAAATTGGTGTTTTTGTAGAACGTTTAGAGGAACAAATGCGTTTATTATTTAACATTCCGTTTGCAGCAAAATTTGGTGGAGCCACAGGAAATTACAATGCGCATCATGTAGCTTATCCTCAAATAGACTGGAGAAAATTTGGAAATACTTTTGTTGAAGAAACTTTAGGTTTACATCACTCCTTCCCTACTACACAAATTGAACATTATGATCATTTTGCAGCATTTTTTGATGCTCTAAAAAGAATAAATACTATTATAATCGATTTAGATAGAGATATTTGGACCTATGTTTCGATGGAATATTTTAAACAAAAGATAAAAGCAGGTGAAATAGGTTCTTCAGCTATGCCACATAAAGTTAATCCTATTGATTTTGAAAATTCAGAAGGAAATTTAGGTATTGCTAATGCAATTTTCGAACATCTTTCTGCTAAATTACCTTTATCTAGACTACAACGAGATTTAACTGACAGTACAGTTTTAAGAAACATTGGTGTGCCTTTTGGCCATACTATAATTGCTTTTGAAGCCACTCTAAAAGGTTTAAATAAATTATTACTAAACGAAACTAAATTTGCCGAAGATTTAGAAAAAAACTGGGCAGTCGTTGCAGAAGCTATTCAAACTATTTTGCGTCGTGAGGGTTATCCTAATCCTTATGAAGCCTTAAAAGGATTAACTAGAACCAATACAACTATTGATAAAAAAGCTATTCATGGTTTTATAGCAACACTCGAAGTTTCTGAAGAAATTAAAAATGAATTAATACAAATTACTCCTAGTAATTTTTTAGGAGTTTAAATAAATTAGCTTTTTTAGTACTTTTTATAAAACAAAAATCCCAAGTTAAGACTTGGGATTTTTGTTTTATTACTATAAATTAATTATTTAAATGTTCATAAGCACCTAAATCTGGTGGTGTTGTTCTAGTAATTCCATCGGCATCTTGTGCAATAATATAAGTCGGATTACCAACACCTTTCGCAGCAGATGTTAATCCAATTCGTAAATTATTTTTACTCGTATTTTTAAACTTAGGATCAAAAGGTGTTGCATTACTACCCATTAAATTATTATTTGATGGTACAAATACACTTGTATATAAAGGGTTTCCGCTAAACTGATTGTTGGTGTCATTAAACTTAATCAAACAGTTTTTTATGTTATGATTAAAAGATATAGCATTATTACTACTTCTATTTAAACCAATTTCAATATTATTTGGCCCATAAACAATACAATTATTAAAATTTGCTTGTACTAAATTGGCGACATAGATAGTTGTTCCATCATTAAAAGTATTATCTAACAAAACCGTAGGAGATTGTCTTGAACTACCTTGCCAGTAATCTGCAAAAGTACAATGTGTAAAATCATAAGTTCCTCCAAGAGTACATGCTAAAGCATATTGTCCTGCATTGTTTATAACGATATTTTCTCCATTTATTTTAGCAGTTCTGGCTAAAATACCAACATTTGACGAATTGTATATTTGAGTGTTTTTTATCTGAACTGTTGTTGCATCATTGTCCTGAATAAATAATCCAACTGATGCATTTTTTATTGTCAAATGATTAAAAGAATTATTAGTACTTCCGCTAGCCAATAGAATTGTTCCCCATTGTCCAGGTGTTTCGGAAAAAGAAGGTTCTAGTCTATCTCCTTCAAAAATAACTTCATTGGGTAATAAATTTGGCAATGGTGATGGAGGAGCTGGTGGAGAAACTGTTCCATTTACTTGAATACTTCCTGCAACTATAATTCCTGATTGGTCATGAAAATGAACTCGAGCTCCAGGATCGATAATTAAATTTTTTCCTGTAGCTACAGCAGCGTAACCGTATATTACATAAGGTTTAGCATTGGTAAAATGCAATTCGGTATCATCTAAAACAAAACCGTATATTCTGTTTGCAGGATCACTCCCTATTTGCAAGCTTTCATATATAAATCCTCCATTTCCATCCGGTGTTCTATCAGGAAACAAAAAAACAGCATCTTGTATCAGTGTAACTAGGTTTACTTTCTGTTGCAAAGCACCAGCATCAAACAAAATTTCATCTGTATAAAGCATATCTGCGGGATTCGCATCGGCAATATCGGCAGTGGTTTCTATAAAAACAAATAAACTATCATGAGCTAAAAGCTGAACATTCGGAAATATTTTTCCATCACCAATAGCATCAGCATCTGACCCATCTAATCCTGTCATACCATCAACCATCAATCGATATTTTGATGCGCTTCCTTTGGCTAAAGCAATACTAGGAATCGTAATATCGTCACTACTCCTATTATAAACCTTTAACATATAAGTGCTTGAAGCAATGTTTGTAAAAACAGTATCTAAATAAACTGTAGTTTTAGAAAACTCTAATTTTCCTGAACTAGGAATAGTATCAAAATCCTTTCGGCATGAAGTGATAGAAATAAGTAAAGTAAGTATGAATAGAATTGAATAACGCATTTGTAATTTAATTTTTGATAAAAATAGTGAAAATGTACTAACGAACGAAAATGTTTTTTATTCTACACTATTCATAATAATGAATAATCTTATTTTTTTGTAAATTTGAAACACAAAAAACAAATATATGACTTTCGATAAAGATAAAGTACTTGAAATGTGTAATACCATGTGCAAAAACACATTGATGCAGACGCTGAAAATTGAATTTATAGATGCTGGAGAAGATTTCCTAGTTGCTACAATGCCTGTGAATCCTGATGTTCATCAGCCAATGGGGTTATTGCATGGTGGTGCTAGTGTTGCTCTTGCAGAAAGTGTAGGTAGTGCCGCATCGATGTTATTTGTAAATCCTGAATTAAGTGAAATACGTGGCATCGAAATTTCGGCAAACCATCTTAAAGCAAAAAGAGAAGGAATTGTTACAGGAACAGCAAGAATTGTACACAAAGGAAGAAGTATTCATCTTTGGGAAATAAAAATTACCGACGAAAATGATAAATTAATTTCACTTTGCAAATTGACAAACATGGTTTTGCCAAAGAGAAAAATTTAAAACCATAAT
>NZ_JBJXEN010000113.1:0-19192 GCF_046153165.1 Flavobacterium sp.
TTTGCCGAAGAGAAAGAAATGATTGGCAAATTGAAAAAAGCATTCCTTATGGTTGCTGGTGGAGCGGTTCAAAAATACGGACCAGATTTAGATGCACACCAACAATTATTAATGGCTGCTGCCGATATTCTTATCGAAATTTATATGGCAGAAAGTACTATTCTTAGAACTGAAAAATTAGCCAAAAAAGAAGGTGAAGATAAAGTGAAAGAACAAATTGCAATGGCTAAATTATATTTGTACCAAGCCGTAGATATTATCACTATCAAAGGTAAAGAAAGTATAATCTCTTTTGCTGAAGGTGATGAACAACGCATGATGCTTATGGGATTACGTCGTTTCACTAAATATGCAAACATGCCAAATGTTGTTGGATTAAGAGAAATCATTACTTCAAAATTAGTATCAGAAAACGAATATTGTTTCTAAATATAATTTTTGAGTTTAATAAAAAAGTCACAACAGTAAATTCTGTTGTGATTTTTTTTTATTTATCTTTGATAACATCTTAATTATTATGAAGAATATTTTACTTTTTATATCTGTTATCTTTTTCTTTTCTTTTGCCAATGCTCAATCTCCAACAATTGGTCTTTTATATCATGACACAAACGTTTCTGACGGTTATGTATTATTTTCACCATTAATAAACAATGAGGTTTTTCTTATAAATACTTGCGGAGAAAAAGTACATCAATGGGCTTTTAATGAAGCTCCTGGCGCAACTTGTTATTTATTAAACAATGGTAATCTCCTAAGAGCAGGAAAAAACAATTTAGAAATTAGAGATTGGAATAATAACATAGTTTGGACATATGCAACAACAGCTAATGGGATTCAACAACATCATGACATAACTCCTTTGCCTAATGGAAATATCTTATGTATTGTTTCCGATTTTTATACCGCAACACAAATGACGGCTGCTGGCAAAAATCCAACTTCCACGACTGCAAACACAAAACTCGAAAAAATCATAGAAATTCAACCCATTGGAACAAATAGTGCAGCAGTTGTTTGGGAATGGAAATTTTTTAATCACTTAGTTCAAGATTTTGATGCTACAAAATCAAATTATGGTGTAGTTGAGAATCATCCCGAATTATTAGACCCTAATTTTAACTACGGAAATGTAACTGACTATGTGCACAGTAATGGTATTGATTATAATCCAATCCTAGATCAAATCTTAATTTCTTCACGACATTTAAGTGAAATATTTATAATTGATCACAGTACAACAACAGCCCAAGCTGCTGGACACACAGGTGGCAATCTAAATAAAGGAGGTGATTTTTTATGGCGTTGGGGAAACCCTCAGGTATATCGTCATGGAACCGAAGCAGACCGAAAATTATTTATGCAACATAATCCAATGTGGGTAGAAAATGATTATTTAGATACTGGGAAAATATCTGTTTTTAATAATGGTGCTCCAAATTCTGCACAAATTTTCAGCACTGTTGTTTTACTAACTCCAGAAATAAGTAATGGTAATTATACCATGACAAATTCCATTTTTAATCCTTCTAGTTATGACTGGTCATGGGGTGGCGATATTTTGGGTGTTACTTTAAATCAAGAACGCCAATCGGGTACCCAAGCAATGCCTAATGGAAATATGATTATTAGTGAAGCGATTACAGGTAGAGTGTCTGAAATGACTAAAACAGGTACATTACTTTGGTCATATAAAAATCCAACTGGACCAATAGTTTCGAACTTAACTACTTATTATAATCAATTTGATATACCTACCAGTAATTCATTTTTTAAAGCAGAAAAGTATCCAAATACATTTATTGGTTTTGTAGGACATGATTTAACTCCTCTTGCCATTTTAGAAGATGTAAACACAATATCAAGCAATTGTAGTACTTTAGGAATACCTTATTTTTCTTATTTAGATAATATAAAAGTACAAAATCCATCTAAAAACAATTTAATTCAGTTCAACTCAAACTCCTTTTTTAATAAAATAAGCATTTATGATCTTAAAGGGAGATTAATTTTTGAACAAGAAAATTTTTCTGATAATCACATAAATATTAATCTAAAACAATCCATATATCTATTAAAGATAGAAAAGGAATCTTATACTAAAACTATGAAACTTATAGTCCAAGATTAAAAATAGATTACGAATAAAAGGTTAAAAAAAGTAATCCTTAATCAAATTCTACATAACTTTGGTTAAAATAAATTTTATGAAAAATTTAGCTTATATTAGTATTGCAAGTATTTTGGTCATTTTAGCTTGTAAAAGTTCCGCAGGAAATAAAAATGAAGTCAAAACTACATTTTCTCCAAAAAGTGAAAGTACCGTATCTGGTACCGCAAATTTTGTCGAGAAAAATGGAACCGTAACAATGGTTGCAAATTTGAGTGGTCTTACGCCAGGAGAGCATGCCATTCATATACATGAGAAATCTGATTGTTCGGCTGCTGATGGAAGTTCGGCTGGAGGACACTGGAATCCAACATTTAAAAAACACGGCAAATGGGGTTCTGCAGAACATCATAAAGGAGATATTGGTAATTTTACTGCCGATGAAAAAGGAAATGCCACTGTGAAATTTTCTACAAATGAATGGTGTATTGGTTGTGATGATGCTACAAAAGACATTCTAGGTAAAGGACTTATTGTACACAAAGGAACTGACGATTTCACTTCGCAACCCGCTGGAAATGCTGGTGCAAGAGTAGCTTGTTCTGCTATTATTAAATAGGTATATTCCAATTTGCATTGAAAGAAAGAGAGATTTATTACTTTAAAAATTCTCAAGAATGGAGAAAATGGCTACATGAAAACCACCATTCTTCAACTGGAATTGAATTAATTTTTTATAAAGTTGATAGTCAATATGAAAGCATGCGTTGGGAAGAGGCCGTTCAAGTTGCTATTTGTTACGGTTGGATAGATTCTACCGTAAGAAAACTAGACGATGAGCGACGAAAACAAGTTTTTTCTCCTAGAAAAGAAAAAAGTGTTTGGAGCAAACTTAACAAAAAATACATCGAAAAGCTTATTCAAGAAAATCTAATACACGAAAGTGGCTTAGCTAAAATTGAAATAGCTAAAAAAAATGGTTCGTGGTCATCTCTAGATTCTGTTGAAAATCATGAAATTCCAAAAGATTTGCAAAATGCTTTTTCTAAAAATAAATTAGCCTTTGATAACTATAAAAACTTTAGTCCTTCTTACCGCAAAAGTTATTTATATTGGTTAAATCAAGCAAAAAGAGATGAAACCCGTATAAATAGAATATATGAAATTATTAAACTTTGTGAAGCCAACATAAAATCGAGGCAATAATTATTTTCCTGAAAAATTACTCTTTAAAAAACAAAATTTTAAAATAACCAATGTTATCTGTTTCTAATAACCAAATTCCATTTTTAGCATAAAAGGTCTTAAAAAATAATTTTTGATTGTTTTGAATACTATTCAGATAATTTGAAAATAATAAGTTATTCCCTTGAGCAATTAAGCTTTCTGAATCTAACGCTTTGTTTTCATACCCAATGTTATTAAAATAAGAATTAATAAATTTTCCGTTACTAATTGTTTTGTTTTCAGCAGAAACATTAAAACCTATTCTATTAAATTTTATGACATTTCCAGTTATTTTGTTAATAAATGAATATTGAATATAACCTTTCTTTTCGGACGGAGAAGTAATTGAAAGTAATAATTTTTCGTCTCTAATTGTTAAATTTAACTTTAAGTTTGTTACATTTTGATTGGCATTAAAATCACTTTTATCATTTATTGTTTGAACAGATTCCCAAATTTTATTTCCCAATTTATCAAATTTAAAAACATAAAAGCCCAATGGCTCATTTGTAATATTACTTGAACTTTTCGCGTTTTTTCCAAATAATCCGTACACATATACTTCATCTGTTTTCTGGTCTATCACAAAATTATTAATCGTTAAATCACTTACATAAGTATCTCCAGACTGCGGATTTGTATAAATATAACCACCTCCATTATTACTATATATTAGATTTTTATATTGAAAATCGACTTTGTAAGCAAAATCACCTAGGATTACTCCACTATAACTATAAATTGTACGATATAGCGTTGCCGATTTGTAATCTTTAGCAATAGACTTTGTTATTAACCCAAAATTATATTCATTTACACGAATACCAAACGACAAATCATTGTATTTCGCGAAATTATCTCCTACAATTCTAGCCAAATCTGGTTTTTTCATAGCAAATTTTTCGTTTTCTCGAGTTACAATATCAGTGACGCTTAGTGATAATTGATCTTTTTCAAAATTAATATTTCCTTTGTTATCTTGATTTAAAATACTAAACTCATAATCATCATTAAAATATTGAAAATTCTCGTTCATTTTAAAAAATGGAGATGATTTACCATTAATAACTAACTTAAATTGATCCGTTTTTTCTTGCGTTTTAGAAGTTTCAGAAACTATAAAAGCATTCTCAGTTGGGGAAAAAATACAGTTTGTTAGTGCCTCATTTTCTATCATTTTTTCAAAAAACCCATCATTATCAAAACTATAAATATTTTTAATAATTTTATTCTTAGATGATTCAGCATAATCACCTTTTTGTATTATCAACCTATTTTTATTAGGTAAAAAATTATAACCTACGGGAATATTTTTATCCTTAAATTTTTCTTCAAGCACTATGGTTTGTGCATTTACAAATCCAACGAATAATAAGAGCGAAACAATAATATTATTTTTCATATAATATTTCCTTAAAAATTAACTTTATAACTTAATCCCAATGTTAATGCTCTGGTTAGTCCATCTGGGCGTTCTTTTCTAACAACAAATGGAGAAGCAATCGAAGTTTCTAAATAACTCTTTTTGTTTAATTTATAAGACACAATTAGATTTCCGTTTATAGTAAGCCCATCAGAACCAACGATAGTTTCACGTTGCCCAAAAATATTCTGAAAACTATCCTCACCCAAATGATAAATAAATAACAAATTTGGTTTGAAAGTAAATTTTTCATTAGTCGTTTTTAGTCTGTAAGTTGTCCTGAATAAGACATCCGATTTTCTTTCAAACAAATTGGTTGTAGCAAATTTATCAGTGACCAAATAATTACTTATATAGGAATTTTTGTTGTCCGTCAAAGGGATTTGTACTGCTGTATTAAAATCCCATTTTTTGTATGTAAGATTAATACCTCCTATAAAATCGAAAGTTCCCAAACTGGCTTGATAAGCCATTGGCAGAGAAACATTATTTATTTTATCATTAGAACTTGTAAGTGGAATTTTGACTCCAAATAATACTGACCATATTTTAGATCCTTCAATATCACTAAACTTTGTTTTAAACTTATAATTCCCTGTCAAGAAAAGATCCCCTACATTGCCTCTTGTCCCAAAATCACCATTAGCAATTGCTGATGTTATTTTTGTACTTATTGCAAATCTATCAGTTACATCTCTTGTGTATGTTAAATATTGAGAAAATACTGTCACACCTTCTTCGGCAATACCATATACCACGCCAACATCAACACTGTTTTTCATATTTGCTTCATGCCCTTTAAATCCATTTCCTACTGAACAAAAACCAGCATCGCTACAACCTTGTGCAAAGGAATTAGTGAAACTTACTGAGATGAATAAAAAGAATATTAAAATTTTAGATTTTGTTGTTTTCATATTTTTTTTTAATTTGATTTGTTTTAGATACTTGTTAATGGAGCAATTGCAAATAAGTGATTATACTGTTGGCAATGAATTAATACATATTGATATTCAGAAACATTTACACTAGACGGAATTGTATACAACGTATTTCCGTTTCCTTTAAAATTTTCTAAATTCACAAAGTTAATAGGTGTGTTTTCTTTAGATAAATAAACCTTCAAATCTGGTCCGTCAGACACTGTAAAATCTTCTAATTTTAATTTATATTCATTATTTTCTAAATAAATTTTAGCAAATCCAGAGACAGTTATCCCTGATGTTGAAGAAAATTCTCCTGAATATTTTAGAATAGCGGCACTACTTATTGTTGTACTTTCTAAACTTTTTCTTGTTAATTCACCTTCATTTTCACAAGAAAAAAGAAAAAAGAAGCAGAATAGAAATATAAATACATTTTTCATTATCGTAAGTTTTTAGATTATTATTTAATAGATTTTTTAATATCTACGTAATTACTCGAATAATGGTTTCGTAATTATTTTATAAAAGTAAAATACTTGCTATTTGCAAAATGTCAGCTAGCTTACATTAGGAAAGATTATTAAGAAATAATTATGTTAATTTAAAAAATCATAGATTTGTACTTTTAAATGACGTTATGATAAATCCATCAGCACCAAGTTGGGTTGAAAAATTTTTTACAGAACAAAATGATGAAAATCAAACTGTAATTAATGATTACGAAAAGTTTTACGAAAACACGAGAAATACTGGTTTTCTAGTTGGTTATACAACACATTTTGTAACATCTAAAGAAATTGAAACAAAAGGATTAACTAACGAAGAACTTTCTAAAATTGCATTGCTAAACACATTATTTGGAGTTTATCAATTAGTAAAAAACAATCGCAATCATTTAGAGTTTATAAATGAATGTGTTAGCTTTTATAAAGATTTACATCCTAAAGAATCTAGCTTATTGGAAAAAATATTACCCCAAGATTCCTATTCAAGTAAATTAGAAAAAATAATAAATTCACGTATTCAAACCAATGAAAATATTATTAGCAAGAATTTTTCTAATATTCTAACTAATGCATTAATATTTATTGATGTTTTAGCATTTCAAAAATATTTAGTAGAAGGTAATATTCCTGATAAATATTTAAAAAAGACGGAGGAAATTATTGTAAATATTGTTTCATTAGCACTAAAAACTAAAGAAATAAAAACTAAATATGACGATTTACTTCAAAAATTATTTGAATCCTCTGTTAGATATACCAAGTTTAATAAATTAGAAATTGTATCTCTAGAGAATTTAGATTTATCTTATTTTAATAATAATTACGAAAAATATTATCTCATAGATATAGCAGGAATGGCTATGTGGAATGATGCTGAAATAGAATATTCTGAAAGGAATTTCCTTTTCCAATTGGCAGAAAAATTAGCTATCTCAGACTCATTTGTACAAAAAAGCATTTCCGATATGAATTTATTTCTAACAACATATAAAGATAAAATACCCTATTTTAATTTTTCGAATCCTGTAAAACATTTTTATGATCAAACTACTCAAAATGTTCACACATTAATCTCTAGAAATAAAAATAGACTCATTTTAGAAATATCTCAAAGTAAAGAACTTATGAAACTTCTTTCTCAATCTACAAAAAGAGATTTAAGTCCACAAGAGAAGAAAAAAGTTAAAAATCAATTACTAGATATTTGCAAAACAATCCCATCGCTAACTATTTTTCTAGTTCCTGGCGGAAGTTTATTATTACCTATTTTAATTAAATTTATTCCCCAAATGCTTCCTTCAGCATTTAATGAAAATTTAGAAAAAGAATAATTAATAATTTTATTCTTCAAGCCAAGCAGTCATCATCCATATTGTTTTTTCTTGTTCTACAATAAAATCACTCATCATCGAATTAGTTCCTTCATCTGCAATATCGCTAGCCTGATCTAGAATAATTCTTTCCATCTTTAGTAATTGTGATAAAGAGCTGACTATTAAGGAAATTGCTGTTTCATCATGATGGATATTTTTTCCTACACTAAGTTTTTTATTTGTTAAATAGTCCTCGAAGGTATGTAATGGAGTTCCTCCAAGAGTTAAAATACGTTCCGCAATTAAATCAATTTTTAACTGACTATCATTGTATAATTCTTCAAACTTCAAATGTAAATCGAAAAAACGTCTTCCACGAATATTCCAATGCAATCCTCGTAAATTCTGATAATATATTTGAAAATTAGATAACAAAACATTAAGTTCGATAATCATAATTTCTGTTTCTTTCTCTGGTAATCCTAAATTATTGGTTTTCATTATTAAATTTTATTTTTTCAAAACTATTAAAAATAAAAAAATAATACCTATAAGTTTAATTGATAGTTTTTATATTTGCATCATAAATAACTATCTAATGACTATTACTCAATTACAATATGTTTTGGCTGTTGCCGAACACAAAAACTTTACTCTTGCCGCAGAAAAGTGTTTTGTTACACAGCCTACATTAAGCATGCAAATACAAAAAGTAGAAGAAGAATTGTCTATTTTAATTTTTGACAGAAGTAAAAAACCTATACAACTTACAGATGTAGGGCAAAAAATTGTAGCTCAGGCAAAAAACATTGTCAATGAAGCTGATAGAATGCAAGATATTGTTGATATACAAAAAGGATTTATTGGTGGTGAATTTCGTATTGGAATAATTCCTACCATAATGCCTACACTTTTACCAATGTTTTTGAATAATTTTATCAAAAAATATCCAAAAGTAAAACTAATAATAGAAGAGCTAAATACTTCCGAAATTATAAAAAAGCTCAACAACGGTCAGCTCGATGCAGCGATTGCAGCAACTCCATTAAATGAGGAAAAAATAAAGGAAATAGTATTATACTACGAACCATTTATGGTCTATGTCCCAGAATATCATTCTCTATTTCCTAAAAAAGAAATTGAAATAAGTGATTTAGATATTGATGAAATTTTGCTACTACAAGACGGACATTGTTTTAGAGATGGAATTCTTAATCTTTGCAAGAATACGTCTATAAATAGTGATTCAAAATTTAAATTAGAGAGCGGTAGTTTCGAAACTTTACTAAAACTAGCAGATGAAGGTTTGGGGATTACTTTACTTCCTTATTTACACTCATTAGATTTAAAAGACAATGACAAAGTAAAATTAAAACATTTTGTCGAACCAAAACCAGCTCGTGAAATAAGTTTAATTTTTCCTAAAAATGAACTTAAAATTCATATTATTGATGCTTTAAGAGGTGTTATTTCAGGAGTCCTCCGTGGTGCAATTGCCTTTCAAAATGTAGAAATTATAAGCCCTATTCAAAAGAAATAGAATTTATGAATATTTGTAAGTTATACAAAATTTAAAAAAAAATCTTGTATAACTTTCATATTCAACAGTTTAAATTAAATTTTGATTTGAAATTTCAATATAAAAGTCGTTCCAACTCCAATCTCACTATTTACAATAATCTCACAATCAATAGATTTTGCTAAATCTCTAATAAGATGCAAACCCAGACCTGATTTAATACCAACTACTTCTTTATCATCATATAAAGCTTTGAATTGTTCTTTTTCTGATCCAGGACCATTATCAGTTATGGATAAAAATGATTGATTATTTTCTTGCCAAGCTTTCCAAATGATATAAGGATTTTGAGTTGTTACAAAAGTGTTAATAGCATTGCTAGTTAAATTTCTAACAATCGTTTTTAAATAATTTTCATCTGTAAAAATTATAATATTATTTGGATTATGATATTCGAATTTAACTTTCAAATAGCCTGAAAATACTTTTTGAGTATCTTCAAACAATTGGTTTATGGTAATACTTTTTGGATGTGGTTTAAAATTTTCCATTTGTCCTTTGCTCCACAACAAAATATCTTCCATAGAAGACAACAAATTTTCGGCACCCAGAATAGTTTTATCTTGCATTCGATTTTTGGTTTCTTCATCGAGCAATTCCGGACTGTCTTTTTGAAGATGTAAAAAATGAATTAAATTGGAAACTGGACTACGCAAATCGTGATTCAAAATACTAAAAAATCGTGTTTTGACTTTATTAGCTTGATCAAGTTCCATATTTAAAAGTTTTAGTTTTTGATTTGCTCTTTTGCGATTTCGGCTTTGATTAAATAATAATCCCCCAATAATGGCAAAAAACCCCAAACCTATAATATAAAACCATTTCTGTTTTTCTCTGTTTTTAAGTTCAAGCCTATTTATTTTTAATTGATTTAATTTTAATAAATTATCTTTTTGAATCAGATTTAATTGTTTTTTTTGAACTTTTTTTGCAATTTGTTCGGTTTTTAATTCAGACTGTGATTTAAGAAAACGAAGTCTAACCAAGTCTTTTTCCCTATTACTTTCTTTTAACTTTAACTGGTTTAAAACAGTTAATAATTGTTGTTGGTTAAGTTTTTCATTTGACAATAATTGGTCATTTTTATATTTTTCTTCCTTGTGGTCAAACTCATATTGAATTTCTAATTTTGAAATTTGTTTTCTATTATTTTCATTATCAATATTATCTTTTATTTCTATGTATTTTTTATAATATGAATATGCACTATCCATCTTATTCGTTTTCTCAAAAATATTGCTTAAATTCTCATAACTGTCTCTCTCTATATCTTGAAGATTAATTAATTTTGATAAACTGTTAGCTCGTTTTGAATAATCTTGTGCTTCTGACAGTTTATTTTGAACTAAATAACACGCTCCAATTCCATTGAGGTTTACAGCAATTCCTTTTTTATTTTTTAATTCTTGATTTATTTCTAAAGATTTATTATAGTTTTCAACTGCCCTGTCATATTGCTTTAATTCATTATAAATAGTAGCAATATTTCCATATGCAACTGCAATTCCCAATTTATTGTTATTATCTTTGTCCTTATCTAGTGCTTTTTGATAAAAATTAAGTGCCTTGTTATAGTCTTTTGTTTTAAAATATACATTCCCAATATTTGCAAAACCAGCCGCTATACCAGGACCGTAGTTTATTTTTGTTTGAATGTCTAATCCTTTCTGAAAATAATATAGTGCTAAATCATAGTTTTTTAATTCGCTATAAATTATACCCATATTTACATAAGTATTTGCAGTGTTTTTATCTTCTTTTATAATTTCTCCAATACGAATAGCTTTTTGATAATATTGTAAAGCTACTGCATATTTATTTTGAACATTATTTACAGATCCAAGGTTTGACAAGCAAGACATAATGCCGACTTTATTATCAATTTCTTCGTTAACGATTAATGCTTTTGAATAATAATTTTCTGCATTTTTAAAATTTCCTAACAAATAATTTCCAGTACCTTGAAATTTAAAACTTTCGGCTATTCCTTTTTTATAATTTATCTTTTGCGATAAGGATAAAGCTTCTTGTGCATATTCCAGCATTTTTGTTGTACTAATTCCGTAATTTGATTTTGAAAGTGTAATTAACGAATCTACTTTAACTTTTTCATCTTTTATTTTCTGACCAAAACTATTTTCGGCTAAAGACAAAAATATAATTATTAGAAATATTTTTTTCATACAAAAAAGCTTAAATTATCTTTATAACTTCTTCCAATTGGCAGTAATACTCCGTTATTTAATAAAACTTCGGATGTTGTCTTTTTGTCTATATATTGTTTTTGTATTGCATAACTTCTGTGTATTCTTACAAAAGATTGAAAATTGCTTTCCTTTAATAGATTACCTATACTCATCAGAACGCAATGTCTTTTACTATTGGTTACTATAAGTGTGTAATCTTTTAAGGCTTCGAGATACAAAATATCATGTAGTTTTACTTTGTGCTGATGGTGTCCTTCTTTGATACAAATGGTATCTCCACCAAGACTCAGCTCAAATAATTGTGCTTTTGTTTTTATTTCTAAAAAAGCTTCTATACGTTCTACTGTTTTTGAAAAACGTTCAAAATTTATAGGCTTTATTATAAAATCTAGTGCTTCTAATTCGAAACTCTCAACAGCATGTTCTGGATGTGAAGTGATATAAACGCAAATAGGGACTTGCATAGTTTGCTTACGAAAATCTAAACCACTCATATTTGGCATATCAATATCTAAAAATAGAATATCTATTTTTTCTTTTTCTAATAATGATAACGCATCTTCAGCATTTTCAAAAATTCCTACAATTTTTAAATTTGGATATTTTTTGGTATATGAAACAACCCTTAATCTGTCTATTTCATCGTCATCAACAATAATGCAATTAAAATGATTCATATTTTATGCTAAAATAATAACAAATATAACTTTTTTAATTAAAAAATAGTCATTCATCTATTTAAAAGGGCGTTGGTATATTAGTTTTTTTTTATAAAAAAAATTTAATGAGGTTTGTATATTAAAATACAAAACAAGGGTAACAAAATAACTTAGAATTGTATTTAATAAAAATAGTATAAAACAAAACATTCTTTATTGCAATCAATCCTTTATAGGATTTTAAAGGAACAAACTTAAAAAAAATTAAAACATGAAAACAAATTTCAAAAAAATCAGCACACTTTTAGTTGTATTATTTTCAACTTACATTCAACAAGCAAATGCACAAACCGAAAAAGGTACTTATGTTAGTGTAAATACAGGCTACAATATGGGTACAGGAAATATAAGTTATTATCAAGCAATGCTTTTAAGAATGGTAAATTCGACTGAAACTAGTGCTACAACAACTCAAACAGATTTTATTAAAGTAAATCTTGGAAAGGGCTTAAATTTTGGAGCAAATTTTGGATATATGTTCAATAAAAACATTGGACTCGAGTTAGGGGGCAATTACCTAATTGGCGGGAAAATAAAAGCCAAACAAACAGAAATATCTGGTGATTATGTAAACAGCGAAGTTTCTGCAAAAATGCTTGAAATAAAACCCACAATTGTTTTTAGAGGCGGTTACGACAAAATAAATCCATATGCAAAAGTTGGATTAGTTATAGGTTCTGGGAAAATTACCAATACGCAAAATGAGAAATCTGGCATTGATAATTATAATAGAACCATAGAATTTAATGGAGGAACACCTATTGGTTTTCATGCAAGTTTAGGAACTCTTTATAAACTAAACGAAAAACTATCGTTGTTTGGTGAGTTGAATTTAGTAAGCCTTGAATATGCTCCAAAAAAAGGTGTTTATACAGAATACAAGAAAAATGGTATAGATCAATTACCAACAATGACGACACGAGAAAAAGAAGTAGAATTTGTTGATAGTTATACTGATACAGGTTTACCATCAAATCCAAATGAGCCAAGTAAACAGATTAAATTACCTTTCTCATTTAGTAGTATTGGATTAAACGTTGGAGTACAATATCAATTTTAATAACAATAAATAGTTTAATATTAAAAAAATAATTATGAAAAATTACAAGTATATTACAAACATATCTCTAATGATAATTACAATTTTCTCATTAGTAACGACGACTTCATGTACTAAAGACAACTTTCCTATTCTTGTAGGACCAGCAGTAACAGATCCAATATCGGTAACAGATATTGATGGCAATGTGTATCCAGTTTCAAAAATATGTGATAAATTCTGGATGACAGAAAATTTAAAAACTACAAGATATAATGATGGTACAGTTATCCCTACGAATTTAAATAATAATAATTGGAGTGCAACAACAGCAGGAGCTTATGGATTCTATGCTGATTTGGCTGCAAATAACACAACTTATGGTAAGTTATACAATTGGTATGCTGCTCATAACCCCAAACTTGCTCCCGTAGGTTGGCATGTGGCAACTAGTGCGGAGTGGAACCAATTAGTAGCTTGTTTAAGTGGCTCATCAGTAGCTGGAGGTAAAATGAAATCGACTTCTGCATTATGGTCTGCACCGAATACTGGAGCTGATAATAGTAGTGGGTTTTCAGGTTTGCCTGCAGGCTGGAAGAGTACAACTGGTAATTATTCTTTACTAGGAGATGCCGCTTATTTTTGGAGTTTTGACGAGAGAAATGCAACACAAGGAGAATACCTGAAGTTAGTTAATGATTTCGCATCAACAGCTACTAATGGTGCAACCAAAACTTTTGGTTATTCTGTTCGTTGCATTAGAGATTAAAAAAGGAAATGCCTTAATAATTTTCAGATATTGAAAAATTATCAAGGCATTTTTATATTTTATATAAAAAGCATTAAAAAAACAAACACTATGAAAACACTAAAAAGTATATTCGCAATTTTAATCCTCACTCTTTTTACAATTTCTTGTTCACATGACGATGATCCTGTTCCTGTTCCAGAACCAGTAGTTATTATTCCAGGAAGTAATCAAATGTATAATATGGTAACATCAGGTTATTATCATTCACTTGCCATAAAGACCGATGGTACATTATGGTCATGGGGATCTAATGCATCAGGACAATTAGGGTATACAACAGCAACAACTAGCGGTGTAAAATCACCTAATCCATTAGGAATTAGCACTTGGGCAACTATTGCTTCAGGCAGTCTTTTTAATTTAGCTATCAAAACCGATGGAACACTTTGGGGATGGGGTAGTAATGATTTTGGACAACTGGGTGATGCTATAATTGGTAATAAAACAGTTCCAACTCAAATGGGAACAGCTACTAATTGGAGAGCCATTGCAGCAGGACAATACCACACACTTGTTATAAAAACTAATGGAACACTTTGGGCATGTGGTATAAATAGTTTGTACGAGTTAGGAGACGGAACGACAACAAACAAAACTTCTCTAACACAAATAGGAACAGCAACCAACTGGAAAGAAATTGCTGCTGGAAACACGTTTAGTATTGCAATAAAAACTGATGGTACTTTATGGAAATGGGGAACATTACAAGGAGGAATTATAACAACTCCTACTCAAATGGGAACGGCAACTAACTGGAAGTCAATTTCAGCTGGAGATAATCAAGCTTTAGCCTTAAAAACCGACAATACATTATGGGTTTGGGGAAACAACGCTAATGGACAGCTAGGAGATGGCACAACAACTTCAAGAGTAGATCCTATTCAACTTGGGACATCTACTTGGAAAACGGCTTCAAGCGGAAAGAGAACAACACTTGCTATAAAAGCCGATGGCACATTATGGACTTGGGGAAAGAATGATTATGGGCAACTGGCGGATGGTACACTTATAGAAGCACTAACTCCACATCAAATAGGTACAGAAACCACTTGGAATACAGTTTATACTGCTTTACAACATTCGTTAGCAACAAAAACGGATAACTCTTTGTGGGGTTGTGGAAATAATGGTAATGGTCAATTAGGTGACGGAACAATTGATAATACTAAAATTCTAAAAAGAATCTAAAAGAAAAAAGATGAAAAAATTAAAAGTAAAAATAGTTTTTCTAATGACTTTATCATTCCTATTTTCAGGTTATGCACAGGAGGCGCAATTTGTTAGTGGAAAAAAAATACTTTTTGAAGATAACTTCAGTAATGATGTTGTTGGTGATTTTCCTGTAAATTGGTTCACAAATAGTAGTGGCGAAATTGCTAATATCAATTCAAATAAATGGTTGCAACTTTCTGATAAAGGAAGTTTTTTGCCCCTAAATATTTCAAAATTACCCGAAAATTTTACTTTTGAATTTGATGTAGCCACAACTCCTAATTTTAATTTTTATTCGACACCGCTAAATATCGTTTTTACAGAAAAGACAACAAAAACTGATAATGTTTGGAATACAGTTTTCAAGAGAAAAGAAGCCGTTATTTTTAATGTGCATCCAGCAAGTACATCGATGGCAACAACAGGGAGCACTAGTATTTCTATCATTAATGAAAAGAAAGAAATTCTTAAAAACAAAGTTATAGTTTCTAATTTCAATAAAAATAATAGTACTGTTCATGTACAGGTTTGGCGACAAAAAAACAGGTTTCGAATGTTTGTTGATGGAAAAAAGTTTTGGGATTTGCCAACAGCTTTTCAAGAAGCAAATTACAACCAGATTATCTTTTTTATTGGAACTTACAAAAATACAACCGATAAGTTTTTTATTTCCAATTTAAAACTGGCTGAAGCTGGAGGAGATACTCGTCATAAACTCATAGAAACTGGTACTTTTACTACAAACGAAATTTTATTTGATACCAAAAAATCTACTATAAAACCATCTAGCAAAATGGTTTTAGATGAATTAGGTAAAGTACTTTCAGAAAATCAAAACGTTAAAATTAGTATTACTGGGCATACCGATTCTGACGGGAATGATACTGAAAATCAAAAATTATCTGAACAGAGAGCTCAAAGTGTTTCTAATTATTTCACTACAAATTTTGGTATCAAAAAAATAAGAATAACTACTTCAGGAAAAGGGGAATCAGATCCAATTTCTGATAATGATTCTGAAGAAGGAAAAAAACAAAACAGAAGAGTAGAATTTAATATAATTAAATAATCGCAACTTAAAAAGTTAGGCTCTTTCAAAACTAATTAAAAAAAATAAGCTTTAACACAAATCATTATGAAAACAACAATTTTTAAATCAATATTAACCATATTTCTATTAACAACAAGTTTAGTATCGTGTAACGACAATGATGATGTTGCAAGTCCGCCACCACCTCCAGGGTTACCTGAGTTTTTATATGCTGAAGGCGGAGCAACAAGTATGTTGGCTGTAACAACACCTTATGCAGATGCATCCTCAAAAAGTATTTTTGGTGTAAACAGCGGAAGTACTGTTATTGAAATGAATTTATCATCATTAGCTATAGGAACATATACTATAGATACTACAAATCATTTTACCTATTTTAAACCTGGAACTGCTATCACTTGGACTGGATTTACGGGAAATGTAACCATAACCAGCAATTCAGATAACAAATTATCTGGAACTTTTGATATTAATTCCGGTAATGGAAGTCCAACTATCAACGAAGTTCATGGAACTTTTACAAATATTGTAATTAATCCTTAAGTAGCAGTTATAAAAAATATTTTAAAACACTAATTTTATTGCCTTTTTGAAAAAGCTAGTAATGGATACTACACGAATTTTAGTTTAACTGATTTACAAATTAGGAAGAATTATTAGAAGAAACACTACGTTATTTAGAAATACTATTACAGCAGGAAATAAATCTATTTTTATATTACAGGAAACTGTGTTTGTAAATACAAATAAAATTTTATTGGTCGTTTTTTTTAAGGTCTAATATCTATTAGACCTTTCTTTCAAATAAGGAGTCCATAAGAATTACCTTACTTAGATTTTACTACTTACTCGTTAACAATATATAAAAATTGTTTTAGTTCGGGTTTTTCATCGGTGAAATATTGCAACCATTTCTTCAATCGTTCAATCTCGTAGGGCAACAAAATTTTAAGGGCTTTTTTTAGTTCTCGCATAAAAAGTTTAGCATCAAAACTAACTTTTTCTAAAACATCTTTTGTATAATCGTAAATCATTCTAGACATAAATAAGTAAGATTAAAAATGAATAATTTAGCTAATAACTTATTATAAAGATAAAAATATAATTTTAAATATCGATAAAAAGAAATGAATAATCGATGAAATGAATTTTTAAAATCAAATTTGATAATTAATACTACATTTCATATTAGATTTATAAAACTTAAAATTAATCTTTTATATTTTTAAATACAAAAAAGCCCTTTAAAAATGTACTTCTACAATTTTTAAAGGGCTTTTAATTTCTACTAATTAAATTTTATTTATCTTTTGTGAATTCAAAATTCTGAGCTCCGAAACTTAATTTGAAACCTGTTTTTTGCTCGTTAAATTGAACTGTTAATCCAGCCTGTTCAAAAGTAAATTTACCATTTCCAACATTTTCTAATGATAGTGATTGTTGTCCTGTAGCATTCATAGTAAGGTTCTCATCTTCTTGTGTGAAATTAACCTTTACTGGAATTTGAGCACTTGAAAAATTACCTAAATAAGCATCTAAACTTATTCCTTTTTCAATTCCATTTTTAGCGTCCGTCCAAACATTATTTTCTGGATTTACATCCGGGAAAGCATGATCTGGATCTATAGTTATACTTTCTAATTCTTCGGTAGAATTATATTTGAATTGCCATGATTTATTACGTTCCCAAATTTCTACTGGTAATGTAATTCTAGAAATTGCTCCACTTTTAGTTTTTACTTCTACTACAACTGGCATTGGCATTTTTTCTAGGTTATCAATAGTAATTATTGCACCTTGTTTGGCATCATTTTTTACATATTTCACCTTTGTAATTGCTTGATCTAGTTTCCAATTATTTATAAACCACCCTCTCCAAAACCAATTTAAGTCTTCTCCTGCTACATTTTCTATACTTCTAAAGAAATCATCTGGAGTTGGGTGTTTAAAGGCCCATCTTTCTACATAAATTCTAAATGCTTTGTCAAATCTTTCTTTCCCTAAAATTTGATTACGCAACATATTTAAACCTTCTCCTGGTTTAAAATAAGCTAAAATTCCAAGATTTGCTTCTTTTAAACCATCTGGTGCGCTATATATTGGCTCCATTTCTTGATTGGTTAATACTCCAGCAGATTGGTGCATATTTGTTGCCGCTTGTTTGTATTCTCCATTATTAAAATCTTGAGAACTTATTCCATTAATAAAAGTGTTAAAACCTTCATCCATCCAAGCAAATAGTCTCTCGTTCGATCCTACAACCATAGGAAACCAGTTGTGTCCAAATTCATGATCTGTAACTCCCCATAATGCTTCTCCTTTATCAGTCCAACTACAAAATACAATACCAGGATATTCCATTCCTCCTTCATTACCTGCAACGTTTGTTGCAGCAGGATAAGGAAATTCAAACCAACGTTTAGAATAATTTTCAATCGATGTTTTAGTATACTCTGTAGCGCGTCCCCAAGCATCCTTTCCATTACTTTCCACTGGGTAAGCAGATATAGCTAATGATTTTTTACCACTTGGTAAGTTTATTCTTGCTGCATCTATAATAAAAGCTGGCGATGTTGAAAATGCCAAATCACGAGAATTTTTAATTTTAAATTTCCACGTTAAAGTTTGTTTTCCAACAGGTCGAGAATTTGCATTTGTAACCTCATCAGCAGATCGGATAATTACTGTCTTTTCACTATTTCTGGCATCAGCCCATCTTTTTTGTTGTTCGGCTGTGTAAACTTCTGTAGGGTTTAGCAATTCTCCAGAACAAACTACAATATGTTTTGCTGGTACTGTTATAGCAACATCTAAATCTCCATATTCTAAATAAAATTCTCCCGCACCTAAATAAGGTAAAGTATTCCACCCTTTTACATCATCATACACACACATTCTAGGATACCATTGTGCAACGGTATATATTTTTCCGTTTTTAGTTTCTAATACGCCCATTCTGTCTGAACCATAAAAAGGAGAAACAAATGAGTAATCTATTTTAAGTTTTATACTTGCTCCATTTGCTTTAAGCTCTTGTGGAAGATCTACCTGCATTCTAGTATCTACAAT
>NZ_JBJXEN010000051.1:0-71935 GCF_046153165.1 Flavobacterium sp.
TAGACTGTGCAAAAGAAGTTGAACTTCCTGCAATAAAAATAATAACTAATAATAAATTTCTCCAATTCATAATTTTATAATTGTAAAGTTTATAGAACTAAAACGAAATTCTTAAACTATTATTGTACTTCGTATGTACAAGTTGAAACTCTTTTTGCAACTTGGTCTATACCTGAGAAGCTAGCTTTAATTTCAGAAATAACAACCACATCTCCTCTAGTTGCTCTATCAATTGCAGATCTTGCTCTAGCATCCATTTTATTTCCAGAAACTACTATTGTAGGTTGTCCAGGTACTTTAATATTAAATTGTGTTACGTTTACAGTTACTGGGAAATCGAAATCTTCCATAACAGCAGATATTGTACAAGACCCTAAGTTTCCTTTTTGTCTTTTTGCAGCAACCTCACCACGAATTTTTCCAGTAGGAGCAGGTAACCCTTTGATACGGAATTCTTTTTTATCAGAAACTACTTTACCATCAGGTAATTTAGCTGAAACATTAATCATTACTGAAGTTCCAGTACCAGCTTTTAAAACATATTTACCGTTACCTGTTTTAGACATTCCAGGAGCAGAAGCGTTTACATTGTTATCACCAACACCAGCAAATGAGATTGACATTGGGTTAGGAACACCACGATAAACCACATTCATTTTGTCTGCAGAGATAGTAGCTGAGTTAGGACGAGGTACTACTACATAAGTACCATCGAAAGGAAGTTCTATCTTTTTACCGTCTTCAGTAAAAGTAAATTTACCACCTAATTTTTGTTCACCAACAGCACCTGCAGTTTGATTAATCATTGCTTGTCCTGTTGCCTTATCTAAAATTGCACCAGTAACACCATCTGGTTTAGTATTTTCGTCATAACGACCTAAAACTACTTTACCTTTTACAGCTTCACCTTGAAAATAAGCACTTTTTTCTAAAACTACAATTGCTTTATAGTTGCTATAAGAAGCTGCAGCAACTGCCGCTTTTCCTAAAGCAGCACTATAAATGTCAGATTCTGCTTTTTTAACATCACTTTGCCAAGCAGATAATTTTGCTAATGAAGCAACTGCAGGGAATTTATCAAAATGATATTCAAGGTATTTAATTTTAATACCTTCTTTATTAGAAACGTCAGCTAAATCAAATTTATTAGTAATTTCAGATATAATATTTGAATATTTTTTATCTGAACAAGCTGCTTTCATATCAGCTTTATACTTTTCGATAGTAGCAACAATTTCTTTTCCTTTAGGAGAATATCCTTCACCTGTAAACCAAGCGTTGTCGATATTATCACCTTTATCCATTGCTTCGTAAGGCAATTTTCCAGTTTCTTTATCTTTTTCAACACCTGTAAGAACTGTTCCTTTAAGAGTTCCTATGTAATCATAAAACTTTTTAGTAATAGCTTCTACTTTATGAGCAGTTTGTGAAGCAACTAAGAATTCACCTTTAGCCTCAGCTGCTTTTGTATCCAATGAAGTTAGCATTTGCGCATTCATTGCATCAGAAGAAGTATTTGCACCTTCAAATTTTTCATTCATTAATCCAAAAGCTGATAATACTTCTTTGGACATATTCATTGCCAACATTGCGATAAAAACCAGATACATCAGGTTAATCATCTTCTGTCTAGGGGTTAATTTTCCTCCTGCCATTTTATTTTAAATTAGTTTTGTTAGTAAATAAATTTAGTTAAAAACTAATTATCCTTTGTTACTCATTGCAGAAAGCATACCACCATAAACATTGTTCAAAGAAGCAATATTAGATGTCATAGATTGCATTTGTTCTTTAAGTTTAGAAGCGTTATCAGCAATTTCGCTATTTGCTTGAGCATTACGAGTAGCACTTTCTAATTGAACTTTATATAAGCTATTTAATGATTCCATTTGAGCAGCTGCCATAGTCATTTCTTCAGCATATTTCTTTTGAGAAGATATAGAATCTACTGTTGGAGAAATTGCTTTTGCAGCTCCTTCAAAGTTTTTGATACTATTTCCTAAACTTGACATTAATTCTCCGTCAATTTTAGCTTCTTTTAACATTGCATCTAATTTTTGAGATAACAATCCTTGAGCATCTTCTTTCACTTCTTTTTTCTTATCAGAAGCCTGACCTCCAGCTAATTCAGGATAAACTAATGACCAATCTAAATCATGCTCAACAGGTTCAAATGCTGATAATGCGAAAATAAATGCTTCTGTTAATAATCCGATTGAAAGCATTAAAGTTCCTGTTAAAGGTCCTAATTCGAAGTGAGTAATTTTGAATAACGCTCCAACAATTACAACTGCTGCTCCCATACCGTAAGCGAAATTCATCGCTTTTTTGCTTAAAATTGCCATAATAATAAAATTTAGTTAAGTTAAATATAAAAAATAAAGTTTGGTTAATTAATTATTTTCCTGCATTTCCTGTTGCATCAGTTCCCATGTAATCTTGCAATGTACGGAAACCAATATAACTTCTTGCTGAATCTGCATATTCGAAATCACGAGTACCTACTTGTAAGTAATACGCAACATCTTTCCAAGAACCGCCACGGGTTACTTTACGCATGTTTTTAAGATCATTTACATTTGGATTCATTGTAGAAACATATTCATAAGCAGATGGATCATAAGATGAATCCGTCCATTCAGCTACATTTCCAGACATATTATATAAGTTGTAATCATTTGGCTCATAAGACTGAGCTTCAACAGTATACAAAGCTTGATCTGCCGCATAATCCCCACGACATGGCTTGAAGTTAGCTAAATAACAACCTCTATCATTTCTAGCATAAGGACCACCCCAAGGATAAGTTCCTGATTCTATACCTCCACGAGCCGCATATTCCCATTCTGCTTCTGTAGGCAAACGGAAAGTATTTACTTGATTTCTTCCTCTTTGTTTTTTAACAAATGAATTTTTATATAAAGTTCTCCAAGCACAGAATGCTTTAGCTTGTTTCCAACTAACCCCTACTACAGGATATTCGCTGTAAGCTTGGTGCCAGAAATAATCATTATGCATTGGCTCATTGTAAGAGTATGCGAAATCTTTAATCCAAACTGTTGTATCTGGATAGATTTTAACTTCTTCTTTACGAATAAATTCTTTACGTTTTCCTTTTTTTGCTTTTGCTGCCGCTTGAATATCCATCCATGAGTAACGGAATTTCAATTTTTCTACATCAAGAGTTCTTAGACCATTATACGCCTCTTCTGAAGGAATATACATAGAATCCATAACCTCTGTATATTTATCATCTGGATATTGACCAGTTTGCCATTTCAAAGCAACCTTATGATTTAACTTTCTTCCCGCATACGGATCATCTCCTGAACCAACACTATAATAGTTATCATACATATACTTATCATATACGCTCATATTTGTCGTGTCAGCATCAACAAATGCATAATCCGCAATACTACCACCTTTTTTAGAAGATTTAGATTTAGGATCATTTTTTTCACCTAACTCATCTGCTAAAATAGCTAAACGCGTTCTAACAATTGAGTCTCTTACCCAGTAAACATACTGTCTGTACTCGCTATTTGTTATTTCTGTTTCATCCATGTAAAACGAACGAACAGTCACTGTTTTAGTTGGAGCATCTTGGACATTTGCTAAATCATCATCAGATTTCCCCATGATAAAAGCACCACCTGGCACTAATGTCATTCCGAAGGGCTTTTCTGTATGCCAAGCTTTACCTTTAACTCCTACAAGCTCTCCTTTGTCTCCTGAACCGCAGCTGTATAAAAATGAAACCAGTACTGCTAATAAAATGAACTTCTTCATATAAATTTGGGTTAAGTATATATTCATAACTTTTAAGGGCGTAAACCTATTTATTTATTTTCAAAAAAACAATTTTTTTATTAAAAAAACCTTAAAAAAATGAAAAATAGTTCGTTTTACGCTTATTTTGTAATATTATAAAATTAAATTATATTTTTTCTTTGAGCTTTCCACCATCTTTCGGGCACATCTCCTGAACAAGCAGCTAAATAATCTTCATGCATACATGGCAATAACGTCGTTTTTTTTAACTTATTGTTTTGTAATGACAGGAAAGGAATTTCAATCCACCATCTCTCTGTAATATTGCTCTTGTAAAAAACAAGCTCGTCTTCCAGAGTTACTATATATTTAATATAATTCTCTTTTGTTCCAAATGGGTATTCGTTAGATCGGAAATGAAATCCTTCAACAAAATACCATATTATTTGTGCTATTAAAATTGATTCTTGTCTAGTATTTTTATGATTAAAAATACCAAAAGAACTTACTTTATCACTAATTCCAGCATATCTTGATAAAGAGCAAATTTCTTTGCCTGAAAAACCATTAGGCACAAATGTAGCAAAATTCCCTGAATCTGAAGATTTCACTGATAATAAATCAACACTCACCAAATCTGCATCACGAAAAACAGGTTCTGCAATCGATGGATTACTACAAACCTCACCTAAACGATAAGCATCAAAATATAATTTCTCTATTAAATCTATTTCCTCTTGTGCGTTAAAATAAGTTTGAAAACCTATATTACTATAATTAAATAGATTGTTTGGCTCATCGACAATCATTTTTGTTAAATAAGATTCAGATTTCAAACCATTATCTCTAGAAAAATCAAATGTACTATCTATTGAAACCACATTAACCATTTGTTCTAACAAATCATAAGCTCGATACATTGCGTAAGTCAAATCTTGAGAGCCTCCTATAACAATTGGGACCACTTTATTCTTAATAAGATAAGCTACAGCAGTTTTTAGAACGTAATAAGTATCGTCTAATGATTCCCCAGCCACAATATTCCCTAAATCGACGATTTGTTTTTGCCAATTACCCTGAAATAAACTATAAAATTCCTTTCTTATGTGAGATACATCAACAATTTCGTTTGTATCGCCCAATCCTCGATTTTCTAAAACTCCAATTATTGCAATTGATGCGTTTTCAATATTTGGAAATTCAGTATTAGTATGAAATACAACTTTCTTACCCAAAGTTTGTGGTGACAATCCTTGAATAAATTCTAAAAAACTTTCGTCTAATGGTTGTAAAAAATCGAATGCCATATCTTATTTCTTTTTAGCAACTGTTTTCTTTGCTGCAGGTTTTTTAGCTGTTGCTGCTTTTTTAACTGGCGCTTTTTTTACAGGAGTTTTCTTAGCAATCATTTCTTGCACTTCTTCCAATGTTAATTTTGTAGCATCAACATCTTTGCTCAATTCGATTTTTATTTTTCCTTTGGTAATTTCAGATCTTCCCCAACGTGCTTTTTGAACCAAAATTCCTTCAGCTTCCCAATTATGAATTACCTTATCTATATTTTTTTGGATTTTATCTTCAATAATTGTTTCAATATCCTGTTGTGACAAATTATTAAAATCGTATTTTGTACTTACATTGATAAAAATACCATTCCATTTTAAGAATGGACCAAAACGACCCGTTCCTTTTTGAACACCTTCTCCTTTATAAACTGCCACTGGCGCATCAGCCAATAATTTTTCATCTATTAATTCTTGCGCACGTGCCAAATCTACATTTAAAGGTTCTTCTCCTTTTGGTAATGATACAAACGTGGTTCCGAAACGAATAAAAGGACCATAACGTCCGTTTGAAACCTCGACTTCTTCTCCTTTGTATGTACCTAAGTTTTTCGGAAGTAAAAATAAATTTAAAACCTCTTCTAAAGTTACATTGCCTATATTTTGCTCTTTCAATAAACTTGCAAATGTTTTTTCTTCGTCATCAGCGGCACCAATTTGAGCCATGGGTCCAAATTTACCCAAACGAACAGAAACTGGTTTTCCAGATTTTGGATCTATTCCAAGAATTCTTTCGCCCGATTCTCTATCGGCATTTGCTTCAACATCTTTCACCGTTGGGTGAAATTTATCATAAAAATCTTGCATCATTTTTGCCCATTGAATATTTCCTTCGGCAATTTCGTCGAAATCTTGTTCAACTTTGGCAGTGAAATTATAATCTAAAATATTATCAAAATTCTTAACTAAGAAATCGGTCACAATTGTTCCAATATCTGTAGGAACTAATTTTCCTTTATCAGACCCTGTATTTTCTTTGAGCAACTTCTCTCCTACTTTACCAGATTGAAGTGTCAATTGCGTGTAATTTCTTTCTTGACCTTCTAAATTCCCTTTTTCAACATAATTTCTATTTATAATTGTAGAAATTGTTGGCGCATAAGTAGATGGTCTACCAATACCTAATTCTTCTAGTTTTTTTACCAAAGAAGCTTCGGTATATCTTGCTGCAGCACGAGAATATCTTTCGGTAGCTGTAATATAATTATTAATTAATTTTTCATTTACTTTCATCGAAGGCAACATACCTTCTTGCTCTTCTTCGTCATCATCATGACCTTCTAAATATACTTTTAGAAATCCTTCAAATTTGATAACTTCTCCAGAAGCAGTAAAAATTTCTGAATGATTATTAGCTTCAATCTTAACATTTGTTCTTTCCAACTCCGCATCACTCATTTGGGAAGCCAATGTTCTTTTCCAAATCAAATCATACAAACGCGCTTGATCACGATCTATATTTACGGTGTGACGAGACATATCGGTTGGACGAATTGCTTCGTGTGCTTCTTGCGCTCCTTTGCTTTTATTTACAAAAGTTCGGGGTTTAGCATATTCTTTTCCGTACGATTTGATGATTTCCGCTTGCGCTGCTTCCATCGCATCTTTAGATAAATTTACACTATCCGTTCTCATGTATGTAATTAATCCAGCTTCGTACAAACGTTGTGCTAATTGCATGGTAATTCCAACTGGCAAATACAATTTACGAGCCGCTTCTTGTTGCAGAGTCGAAGTAGTAAATGGCCCTGCAGGTGTTTTTTTGGTAGGTTTTGTTTCTAAATCCCCTACCTTATATATAGAACCTATATTTTTATTTAAAAAATCTTCGGCTTCTTTTTTTGTATTAAAATTCTTAGGCAGTTTTGCTTTGAATGATTTTCCAGCTTCGTTAACAAATTCGGCTTGAACAGAATAAGTAGCAACAGGTTTAAAATTGATGATTTCTCTTTCTCTTTCTACTATTAATCGAACCGAAACCGATTGTACCCGACCAGCTGACAATCCTCCTTTTATTTTTCTCCACAATACCGGCGATAATTCGTAACCTACTAATCTGTCTAAAACACGACGTGCTTGTTGTGCATTAACTAAATTATAATCTATTTCACGTGGATTTTCGATTGCTTTAAGAATGGCGTTTTTTGTAATTTCATGAAAAACAATACGCTTTGTTTTTTTAGGATCCAGCTTTAACTCTTCAGCAAGATGCCAAGAAATTGCTTCTCCCTCGCGATCCTCATCGGAAGCTAACCAAACCATATCGGCATTTTTAGCTAAAGTCTTTAGTTTAGAAACCAATGCTTTTTTATCGGCAGAAACTTCATATTTGGGTTTAAAACCATTTAACACATCGACACCAATTTCTTTAGAAGGCAAGTCGGCAATATGGCCATAACTTGATTCTACTTGAAAATCTGCTCCAAGAAATTTTTCGATTGTTTTTGCCTTTGCAGGTGATTCGACTATTACTAAATTCTTTGCCATTGCTTTTTTATTTCTTCGGCAAAAGTAGAAGTTTTTTTTATATAATGTCTTTTTGGGTTCGTTTTTAGAAAAATTTTCTTTTTGGACTGGATATTTTAGCCCCGACAGTAGTGGCATCCTTTTGCTTTTTTCTTTAAAAAGCAAAAGATATAGCGAATGGCGGGAATAGCTCCTAATAAAAAAAATGTTAAATAAAAACTGCCATCTTGTCAGATTTTTTGTTTTGCACTATCTTTGCTCAAGAATTTGACTTATGGAAAAGATTATCGAAGAAAGCAAACAAGGCGAAAATCTTGTTTTAGAAAATAAACCCGAGAATACTAAAAAGCTTTTTATAGAAAGTTATGGTTGTGCCATGAATTTTTCGGACTCGGAAATTGTAGCGTCTATCCTTTCTGGAAATGGCTATAATACTACAAATGTTTTGGAAGAAGCCGATTTGGTTTTAGTAAACACTTGTTCGATTCGGGATAAAGCAGAGCAAACTATTCGTAAGCGTTTGGAAAAATATAATGCAGTAAAACGTATTAATCCGAAGATGAAAGTGGGAGTTTTAGGCTGTATGGCGGAGCGTTTGAAAGACAAATTTCTAGAAGAAGAGAAAATTGTTGATCTTGTTGTAGGTCCTGATGCTTATAAAGATTTACCTAATTTATTGAACGAAGTAGAAGAAGGTCGTGATGCTATAAATGTGATTTTAAGCAAAGATGAAACCTACGGAGACATTTCTCCCGTTCGACTAATGAGTAACGGAATTACGGCACTAGTTTCCATTACCCGTGGTTGCGATAATATGTGTACGTTTTGTGTAGTTCCTTTTACTCGAGGGCGTGAGCGTAGCCGTGAACCGCAAAGCATTATGGCTGAAATTCAAGATTTGTGGGATAAAGGTTTTAAGGAAATTACGCTTTTAGGACAGAATGTAGATAGTTACCTCTGGTATGGTGGTGGATTGAAAAAAGATTTCACCAATGCGACTGAAATGCAAAAAGCAACTGCTGTCGATTTTGATCAATTATTAGAAATGGTTGCCGTTGGCTTTCCGAAGATGAGAATTCGATTTTCGACATCCAATCCTCAGGATATGCATGAAAGTGTTTTGCATGTAATTGCTAAACACTCTAATATATGTAAGCATATTCATTTGCCTGTTCAATCCGGCAGTAATCGTATATTAAAGGAAATGAATCGTTTGCATACGCGTGAAGAATATATGATTTTGATTGATAAAATTAGAGCAATTATTCCAAATGCTTCGATTTCGCAAGATATGATTGCTGGTTTCCCTACCGAAACCGAAGAAGATCATCAAGACACTATGAGTTTGATGGAATATGTAAAGTATAATTTTGGTTATATGTACAGTTATTCAGAACGTCCAGGAACATTGGCTGGAAGAAAAATGGAAGATGACGTTACTGAAGAAACAAAAGCCAGAAGATTGCAAGAAATTGTCGATTTGCAACAAAAACACGCTTGGTTGCGTAGTGAAGAATTCATAGGTCAAACAGTAGAGGTTTTGGTTGAAAAAATGTCGAAAAAATCGACAGAAGAATTTTCAGGAAGAAACTCACAAAGTATTACGGTGGTTTTCCCTAAAGAGAATTATAAAATTGGTCATTTTGTAAATGTAAAAATTGAAAGTTGCACAAGTGGAACTTTGAAAGGAATTGCAGTTGGTTTGAGTGGAATGAATTAATTTAAATATAAAATGGACAAAGAAACAATAATTATAAAACAGTCATTTCCAATCAAAGAATATTTTATTGCAACGTTTAATATACTGACCAATAAAATAGTAATATGGTTTTTTGGGGTTATTTATTTTTTTATTTTACTCGTTTTTATATTGTTTCTAATAGCCGAAACGAATAAAACTGAAATATTGTCTTCCTCATATGTCACTTTCCTCTACCCTTTTTTCTTACTATTTGCATTATATATTGGCGTTAGAATGCAACTAAACAATCCAAAATTAAAAGAGAATATTCTTCAAATTATTTCCAAAGAAAACTATTGCCAAAAAGGGGAAACGTTTGAAATTAAATATTTCTGGAACGATTTTATAAAAATAGAGGAAATCAAGAATTCATTTTTGCTTTATATCTCAAAAAAGAAAGCCATAATCATTTTGAAGAAAGACCTAAAAGACAATCAATACAACGAATTAAAAGAACTTATTAATTCATTAAATATAAAAAAAAGCTTAAAATAAGATGTCTAAAAAAAACATAATCATGGCAATAATTGCATTTGTAGTAGGATTTTCTATTACATTTTATGTCGTTAGAACTTATTTTCCAAAACACAAAATTGAGGAAACAACCAATCTAAAATAGATTGTTGCTATAATGAATAATTTACTCAATTTAAACTTGTGTAATTATTGATAAAAGAAAAAACTATGGAATCAGTACAGTCAATAAAACAGCGATTCGAGATTATAGGAAATGATCCCAAATTGAATCGTGCTATAGAAAAAGCTATTCAGGTTGCACCTACAGATATTTCGGTATTGGTAGCTGGTGAAAGTGGTGTGGGAAAAGAAAATATTCCAAGAATAATTCATTCGCTTTCGCACAGAAAACACGGGAAATACATTGCTGTAAACTGTGGTGCTATTCCCGAAGGAACCATAGATAGTGAACTTTTTGGACATGAAAAAGGCGCTTTTACGGGAGCAACAGGAACTCGTGAAGGTTATTTTGAAGTAGCTGATGGTGGAACTATTTTCCTAGATGAAGTAGGTGAATTACCTCTAACAACACAAGTTCGTTTGCTTCGTGTTTTAGAAAATGGCGAGTTTATAAAAGTAGGTTCATCGCAAGTACAAAAAACCAATGTTCGAATTGTGGCTGCAACCAATGTTAATTTATTTGATGCTATCGAAAAAGGAAAATTTCGTGAAGATTTATATTACCGATTAAGTACCGTAGACATATTATTACCACCTTTACGAGACAGAAAGGATGATATTCATTTATTATTCAGAAAATTTGCTGCTGATTTTGCCCATAAATACAAAATGCCTCCTTTAAGATTAGATGACAATGCCGTTTCCGTTTTACAAAAATTTCGTTGGTCAGGAAACATTCGTCAACTACGTAATATGGCCGAACAAATTTCAGTTTTAGAAACTAATCGTGACATTTCAGGTAACACTTTATTATCTTATTTACCGCAAGAAGGAAGCAATTTACCTTCAGTTATTAAGAATAAAAAGTCGGAAAGCGACTTTTCAACCGAAAGAGATATTTTATACAAAGTCCTTTTCGATATGAAAAGTGATTTGCACGATTTAAAGAAACTAACATTAGAATTGATGAAAAATGGTTCGGCAAAAGTGCAAGAGATTAACACCAATTTAATTCAAAAAATATACGGTTCTAAGGAAACTGACAGCGAAATTTCGTTTGAAGAAGAACCAAGAAATACAGCCTTCAATAACCATAATGAAGAAAATGACTTTGAAGAAAGTGAAGATAATTATTTATTTGCTGAAACTATCGAAGAGGAAGAGGTATTAAAGCTTGAACAAAGAGAAATTGAAATGATTAAAAAATCATTAGAAAAAAACAAAGGAAAACGCAAAGCTGCTGCAGATGAATTAGGTATTTCCGAAAGAACTTTATACCGAAAAATAAAACAGTTTGATCTTTAGTTGATAATAAATAATTGATAATTATTTTAATATCTTTGACCCGATCGTTAGCGAACTGGCGAAGTAATTTTTTAATAAAAATGAATAAAATAAAATACATAATTTTAATTTCCTCCTTTTTTTTACTTCAATCCTGTTCAGTTTATAACTTTACTGGAACTGGAAAAATTGATGCAAAAACTTTTCAAGTAGGTTATTTCCAAAATGTTTCAGAATTAATAGAACCAGGCATAGACAGGGATTTTACACGTCGTTTACAAGATTTAATTCAAAATCAGACCAACTTAAATTTAACATCAACTGATGGAGATTTAGTTTACGAAGGCGAGATTGTAGATTACCGAATTAGCCCAATGACTGCCACAGCAGATTTAACTGCAGCCCAAAGTAGATTGTCTATAACTGTAAACTTAAGATTTTCAAATAAAAAGAAACCCGAAGAAGATTTCGAAAAACGATTTACTTTTTATGATGATTATGATGGCAATAATTTACCAACAGGAGCACAATTAAAGAAGTCGTTAGACATTATTTTCGAACGTATATCTCAAGATATGTTTAACGCTACATTAGCAAAATGGTAACAAAATATTGATTTATTTATTTGGTTAACCGATTAAATAAATAACCTATAAACTAGATGAACGTAACAGAATACACTTATTTAATAAACAACCCTAATGCCGTCAATGACAGGCAAATCATTGCTTTGGAAAAAATTCTGCATGATTTTCCTTATTTTCAAAGCGCTAGAAGTTTACATTTAAAAGGTTTATACAAACAAGGTAGTTTCAAATATAATTCGGAATTAAAAAAAACAGCGGCTTTTACGACCGATAGGACTATTCTATTTGATTTAATTACTTCCGAAAATTTTGAAGGCATTCAAAAAGGTTATTTTGAAGAAAAAGAAGCAAAAATTCATGATATAAAAGTTATTGACAGTAAAATTATAGATGTTATTACGGTAGAAAAACCAGAAGTGAGCAAACTCGAAAAATCGATAATCTCATCAATAACCGAAGCCAATCAAGATATTAAAGAAGAAAGTACTCCTAAAGAAATTGAAAAATTAACCGTTGAAGAAAATTTAGAAATAGGAAAACCTCTTATATTTAATAATTCCGAAACACATTCGTTTCAAGAATGGTTGCAATTAGCTAAAATAAAACCAATTACTAGGGAAGAAAGTGTTCTTGTGGAAAATAATTTATCTTCAAAACTAGATATTATAGACAAATTTATAGAAGCTAATCCTAAAATTCCGCCTATAAAAAAAGAAGCTTCAACACCAGTTATTCCTATAAAAACAGAAGACAACTCTTATCTAATGACCGAAACTTTAGCTAAGGTTTATTTAGAACAAAAAAAATATAGTAAAGCAATTCAAGCTTATGAGATATTAATTTTGAAATATCCAGAAAAATTTACTTTCTTTGCAGACCGAATTTCGGATATAAAAACGTTACAACAAAATAATAATAGTTAAACAATGAGCACATTTACAATTTTTTTAGTCTTAATAACAATAGTTTGTTTCTTACTTATCGTAGTCATTATGGTTCAAAACCCTAAAGGAGGCGGATTATCTTCTTCTATAAGTGGATCGACTCAAATGGGTGGTGTACAAAAAACAACAGACTTTTTAGATAAAAGTACTTGGTATCTTGGAGCTGCATTAATTGTATTAATTTTAATGTCTAGTTTAAGCTTTAATGGAGGAAACAGCGATACTGGTTCAAAAATAATTGATGATAGCGCCGTTACAGCGCCAGCAATTCCAACTGCTCCACAAGCAACTCCAGCAGCCGCAAAAACCGAAACAAAACCAACTGAAACACCTGCTACTACGGAAGCTGCAAAACCAGCAACAGAAGAAGCTAAAAAATAGTTTTTTACAAAATACAAATTAAAATGCCAGCCTGTCAATGCTGGCATTTTTTATAAGAAAAATTGTCAGTTCTAGTTATATGGCATAATTTCTGAAAAGAAAATAACATCATTAAAATAACACAAACATATATTATTATGGCATTAAATATCAAACCACTTTCAGACAGAGTTCTTATCGAGCCAGTAGCTGCAGAAACGAAAACAGCTTCAGGAATTTTTATTCCAGATACAGCAAAAGAGAAACCACAAAAAGGAGCAGTTGTAGCAGTTGGAAACGGTAAAAAGGACGAACCACTTACTGTAAAAGTAGGAGATACTGTTTTATATGGCAAATACGCTGGTACAGAATTAAAACTTGAAGGAAAAGATTATTTGATTATGCGTGAAGAAGACATTCTTGCGATAATTTAATCCCACTTTCCATAAATTATTAAATCCTAAAAAGGAAGTAAAATATACACATTACAAAACTTGAAAAATTAAACTTTCAAAAATTAACAAAAATTAGAAATGGCAAAAAATATAAAATTTGATATAGAAGCACGTGACGGATTAAAACGTGGTGTTGATGCATTAGCAAACGCAGTAAAAGTAACTCTTGGACCAAAAGGACGTAATGTAATTATTGGCAAGTCATTCGGTGGGCCAACCGTTACAAAAGACGGAGTTACCGTTGCAAAAGAAATAGAGCTGCAAGATCCTTTAGAAAATATGGGAGCACAAATGGTTAAAGAAGTAGCTTCGAAAACAAATGATTTGGCAGGAGACGGAACTACAACAGCAACAGTTTTGGCACAAGCAATTGTAAAAGAAGGTTTAAAAAATGTGGCTGCTGGAGCAAATCCAATGGACTTGAAAAGAGGAATTGACAAAGCAGTTGAAGCAATTGTTGCCGATTTGACCAAACAAGCAAAAGTAGTTGGAAGTGATTCCGATAAAATAAAACAAATTGCTTCTATTTCTGCAAATAACGATGATGTTATTGGAGAATTAATCGCTAATGCTTTTGCAAAAGTAGGAAAAGAAGGAGTTATCACGGTTGAAGAAGCTAAAGGAACAGATACTTATGTAGACGTTGTGGAAGGAATGCAGTTTGACAGAGGATATTTATCTCCTTATTTTGTTACCAATCCAGAAAAAATGGAAGCAGAATTAGAGAGCCCTTACATTCTTTTATACGACAAAAAAGTTTCTTCTTTAAAAGAATTATTGCCAGTTTTAGAGCCTGTAGCACAATCTGGAAAACCATTATTAATTATTGCTGAAGATGTAGATGGTGAAGCCTTATCTACATTGGTGGTAAATAAATTACGTGGTGCCTTAAAAATTGCTGCTGTAAAAGCACCAGGTTTTGGAGACAGAAGAAAAGCTATGCTAGAAGATATTGCAATCTTAACTGGCGGAACTGTAATCTCTGAAGAAAGAGGGTTTACTTTAGAAAATACTACTCTCGAAATGTTAGGAACTGCAAAAAGAGTGACTATCGATAAAGATAACACAACAATTGTAAGTGGCGCTGGAGAGGCTGATATGATTAAAAATCGTGTTAATCAAATAAAAGGTCAAATGGAAGCTTCAACTTCTGAATATGACAAAGAAAAATTGCAAGAACGTTTGGCTAAATTAGCTGGTGGAGTTGCGGTTCTTTATGTTGGTGCTGCTTCTGAAGTAGAAATGAAAGAGAAAAAAGACAGAGTTGACGATGCTTTACATGCAACTCGTGCAGCAGTTGAAGAAGGAATTGTTGCTGGTGGTGGTGTTGCATTATTGAGAGCTAAAAATGTATTAAAAAACATTAAAGCGGATAATGCTGACGAAGCTAAAGGAATTCAAATTGTATCTCGAGCTGTAGAAGCTCCATTAAGAACCATTGTAGAAAATGCAGGTCTTGAAGGTTCTGTAGTGGTTGCAAAAGTAGCTGAAGGAAAAGGTGATTTTGGTTACAATGCTAAAACTGATGAATATGTAGATATGCTAAAAGCAGGAATTATCGACCCGAAAAAAGTAACTCGTGTAGCATTAGAAAATGCAGCTTCTGTTGCAGGAATGATTCTTACTACCGAATGTGCTTTAGTAGAAATAAAAGAAGAAAACGCTGTTGGTGGCGGACAAATGGGTGGCGGTATGCCAGGCATGATGTAATATTAGTCAAAGTGATAAATATAAAAAATCCGTCTCCAATGAGACGGATTTTTTTATTCTATTTTTATTATAAAAACTATTTTTCTAATTTATGAGTAGAATTAGTCAATAATACTTTAATTGCATCTACTTCAGCTTTCAACAAATTATATTCTGTTTTTATCTTTTTTAATTCAGCTAATTCTTTTTGAAGATCCACTATTTGAACCTGTTGCTCTTTAATGGCATTCAGATATGAAATAAGAATAGCATGTATATTAAGATTTAAGTAACCATCTTCATCTGTGCCAACTGCTTCAGGGAATATTTTTTGAACTTCTTGTGCAGAAAACCCAATTTGTTGTGTGTTCAAAACCTGTTCTTTAAAAATACGGTTACCTACATTTTTGTAATGATAAACAATAGGGTTCAATTGTAATAATTCTTTTAATCCTTTATTATATGACCCCTAAATGTTTTTTAGTCGCTCATCGGAAACAATTGTCCATGTATTAGTACCAGGTTTACGACCTTGATCTAGGCTTAGTTCGAAAATACCAAGAGGATTAGTAGTACCAATTCCTAAACGATTATTTTTAATTCTCATAACTTCACCAAAACCATTTACACCAAAACCAATTATCCCTACCGAAGGGTGAAAAAACCTGTTTGATCACCGTTGTACCAAGTATAATCAGGATTTGTAGCGGTAGAAAAAATATCATTCCCTCGAATATAAGCTGCTGAAGTAGACCCGCTAAAAGTAGTTGTTGTAGCAGAAAACACAGCATTGCCCACTAAATGCAAATTAGCAAAAGGAGTTGTGGTACCAATCCCAACCTGAGACTGCATAATAGTGAACCAAAATAAACAGGCTATTAGTAAACAATTCTTTTTCATAATAGTTTTTTCGCAAAGAAAATGAAATAAAATAAACTTTGCTCAAAATTATTTTTTATTAAAAAACTATTCTCCTATATGTACTCTTTTCTTAAGCAATTTTATTAAAACAGGGAAAGTAGTTAATGCAATAATTCCAATTACTATGTATTCGATATAATGTTTTAAATCTATATGAAATTTTTCTAAAAACAATTGATACAAATAATGTCCCGAAAAAATCATAGCAAACGCCCACAAAATAGATCCTAAAATATTAAAAAACATAAAGCTCTTTTTATTCATACCCACAATACATGCAATAATAGGCGTAAACGTTCTTACTATTGGTATAAAACGCGCAAAAATAATGGCTTTGTTTCCGTATTTATCAAAGAAATCTTTTGCATCAAGCAAGTATTTCTTTTTAAATAAAAAATTATCTTTTCGATTGTATAAATATGTTCCACTTTTTGAACCAAACCAATAACCAAACATGTTACCTGTGATTCCCATAAGAGCTACTAATAATGCCAACATAGAAACGTTTAGAAAATCATTTCCAAATGATATTTGTTGCATTAATGTTTCGCTATAAATACCCGCCAAAAACAACAAGCTATCTCCTGGCAGAAAAAAACCTGCCAACAATCCTGTTTCAGCAAAAATTATAAACAGTACTACAATTAAGCCAATTTTAATCCCATTAAATTCTAATAAAATATAAAATTCTGGGTTAAAAAGCTGTTTCCAATCAAAGTTATTCATGTAGTAAATATAAATGTTTTATTTTAAAAAAGCGAATGTACCACAATTAGCACATTCGCCCAATTTAAATATATTAATGTTGTATTAAATGTTAAGCTGATATACATCGTCTAAATCATCATTCGAACTGTAATTTACACCCAAATCTGTAACAAAACCAGAATTTAATCCATAAACCCAACCGTGTAAATACAATTCTTGACCATTTTGCCATGCGGCTTGAACAATTGATGTTTTTGCTAAATCAGATACTTGTTCTTTTACATTCAGTTCAACAAAACGATTAAATCGTTCATTTTCATTCTCAATATCGTCTAATTCACCTTTATGATGACGGTATACATCTTTTATATGACGAATCCAATTGTCGATAATCCCAATAGAATCATTACTCATAGCTGCTTTTACGCCACCACAACCATAATGTCCGCAAACTAAGACATGTTTTACTTTTAACACATTTACCGCATAATCTAATACACTCAACATATTCATATCACTATGAACAACCATATTTGCAATATTTCTATGTACAAAAACATCACCTGGTTTTGCACCTATAATTTCATTTGCAGGCACACGACTGTCCGAACAACCTATCCAAAGTAATGGTGGCGTTTGTGTTTGGGATAAATCTTTGAAATAATTGACATCAATTTTTAACTGAGTTTCAACCCATTTTTTATTGTTGTCTAATATCTTTTCGTAAAAATCGTTACTCATAACTTTATGTTTTTCCTTGCGAATTTACATAAAAAAACTCCTTGAAGTGAATCAAGGAGTTTAATTTTTTTATCGTTCATATTTACAACAAGTATGCAAATTATCATAGTCCTTATCTGTTGCTTTTACAGCATCTGTATCATGACCTGCTTTTGCAATAGTTTTTTCTACATCAAGCACAGTACTTTTCTCTTCGTTCAAAATAAGATTTAGCTTATGCGTTTCTATACTCCAAACAGCAGATTTTACTCCTGGGACACTTAAGGCCGCTTTTTGAATTCGTTTCTGACATTGTTCGCAATTACCATTTACCTCAATGGTATATTTGGCATTTTTATTCTTTTTTACTTCTTGTGCATTTAAAGTAAAACCTAGAAAGGTTACTAATAAAACTAAAATTATATTTTTCATTTTTTTTATATTTTTATTGATTTAGACAAGTTGTCTGATATTAATTATTTAACCTTAAATCGCAAACCTGCATAATACATTTGTCCAAAAACTGGAGCATATACAATACTACTATCAAAACTTGTTCCAAAAGGATTATCTGCTCCTAAAATAGCTTTTTCCTGTTTGTAATTACCGATATTTTCGCCACCAGCATACATTTCAAATCTCGAAGAAAAAGTTCTTGTAATTTGCGCATTCATCAACGAATAAGATTTAGAAAAATCTGTCAATCTATCCTTGATAGGATTTGTTGTTGTGTTTGGCAATTGTTGTTTCCCAATCCAGTTAAAAGTGTAATCAAATTTCCATTGTTGCCCTTTTTCTTTAATATGTGTTTCAAATTCTAAGTTTCCAAAAAAGCGTTGTTGTGCTTGTAAAGGTCGTTGAAAATTACCCGAATTATAATCGGTTTTATTATCATAAAATTTATAGGATGTTCTCAAATTTAAATGTTTTATAATTTCTAAATTAAATTCGAATTGCAAACTATTAGCAAATGATTTCCCTTTCAAATTATAAAAATCAACTTGTTGTGCACTTTGAAATAAATCGACAACGACTTGATTCTGAAAATCAGTTCTATAAAAATCTACCGAAACATCGGCACTTTTATTAAAAATGTGAAATTTTTGTAAAAACCCAGTACCATAATTCCATGCTATTTCAGGATTCAATCCATAAATTTTTCCTGAATTATCTAGAATGTTAAAACTTCTTGAACTTCCGAAAAGTTGCTGATTCTCGGCAAAAATATTTGCTGAACGTTTTCCTCTCCCTGCTGAAAATCTTAAAACACCGTCTTTCCAAGGATTATATCTCGCATGAAGTCGTGGTGTTGCAAAAAATCCGAGTCGATTCTGATAATCTAATCTTCCACCCAAAATAATGCTGAAATTATCGGTATTATCATACGTATATTCGAAAAAAGCACCGAGAGAATTGTCTTTTCGGCTGTAATCATTGGTGTTTACAAATTCCTTGTATTCATCGGAAGTAAAATTTAAACCCGTAGAGAATTTATTCAGAGTGTTGCTAATTATCGAATTGAAAATTAGGTTCGAATAAAAACTATTTTGTTTAATATCGTATTGTGTCAAACCAAAGTAAGACTCTTGATTATGCGAATTATAAGCATTCTGAAAACCGATGCTTTGAAAAGGCATTTCAGGCCAAACATATCCAATTTTCGACGAAAAATCGAAACGCTGCGTATTTATTTCCGAACCCCAATGATTTGTTGTTAATTTATCTGTATTTGGATTAAAATCGACCTGACCGGTTTGCTTTTCGTCATTCATATATCTAAAATTTAAAAAGCTAACCCAACCTTTTTCGGCATCGGTATATTGCCAACGATTTAGAATATTTATTTGATTTCCTAACGGATTGTCTAGAAAACCATCATTATTCATGTCGTTTTTAGACAGTCGATTATTTCCGTGAACGAATAAACTCGTTGCCCATTTGTCAGACAACTTTTTATTCAAATGAGTATTAATTTCCATTCTAGAGTCGGAAGAACCATATACATTCAGAAAAAACGGAATGTCCTTTATTGGCTTAAGTAATTCGGTATTTATTTGTCCTGAAATACTTTCGTATCCATTAATTACGCTTCCTGCACCTTTTGTAATTTGGATACTTTCTACCCAAGTTCCAGGTGTAAATGACAATCCGTAAGCTTGAGATGCACCACGAACAGAAGGAATGTTTTCTTCGGTAATTAATAAATATGGACTTGTAAGTCCAAGCATTTTTATTTGCTTGGTTCCTGTTAAAGCATCGGAAAAATTAACATCGATTGATGGATTTGTCTCGAAGCTTTCGGCCAAATTACAACAGGCTGCTTTTAGCAATTCGTGGCTAGATAAAACCGTTGTATTGGTTGTTTTAAGTAATGATTTTTGAAGTTTTTTTCGTTGCGCTTCTATTTTTACAGCTTGTAAAGTATCTTGTGCAAAAACGGGAAACGAGAACAAAACAACAAAAAACAAAATTATATTTTTCATTGTAATTTATTTAATGTTTAAAATTCGATGAGTTCGATTAAAACATTAAAATTAGGCGTAAAAAATGAGTTGGCAATTCCGCTTAAAAATAGGTGGCGCATTTGCATTGCAGGTATAAGAAACTATTCTGCGATTTTCGAAAACAGGTTTTTCACCAAAAACAATAGGCTTCCATTCTTGAAAAACAAATGGAGTATCAATTTGAAATGAGACTAATTTTACAATTGAATTGTCTGATTTTTTATCAAATTTTAATACTTTATCATTGCAACAATTTGATTTTTTTTCGACAACTCCGCAACAACTATCTTCAGTATTTTGGTTAAAAAACGGATTCTTTAAAGATACAGAAGCAATTTCGCCTCCACAATAATGCACATTAAAAGCCAATCCAACATTGGAAACCAATAGTAGCACTGCTAATAAAATACTTATGTGTTTTCTGATTCTCACTTCGCAAAGTTAAGTAATTAATTGATCGTCAAAAGCCAATGATTTGTTATTTTTTATTCTGATTTTTTCTGAAAATAAAATGCGGGAATAAAAAGCAAAATAAAAATAGGCTGAATAATAAATCTTCTGATATAAAAAAGTGTCATTTTATGACTTTCGTCTAAAAAATTTAAAACGATATAAAAACCAATTATCAATAGAACGAAAAACAATAGATATAAAACAGAGACGAATTTAATCAAATTCAAATCTTTAAAAATAACATACAAAATAGCCAACGAGATTATTGTGTTAAGAAAATATCTAAATAATAAACTCAAACATAACTTTTTATATTCTGTTTCAGGATAAATAGATGCGTTTTCATTTTTAAAAAAATCCAGAAATGGATCATAAAACAACTCATTTTCGAAAATACGAACTAGTGCTAATAATCCAATTAGAAAAATCAATTGAGTGATTTTGAATTTATTATTTAGTAGCTTTTGTAGCATATTTCGAAAATTTATTAATCCAAATTATCCACAAAATAAATACTGCTCCATAAATTATCAGCGGAAAAATCACACCATGCAAAATATGTTCTTGCGCTGGATAATAATACATTAAAACACTTAAAATTATAATTCGTAATATATTTAGAAAGTAAATAAATAAACTTCCACCTAAAATAAAAACCAATGTTTGTTTCAGCTTTCCCGAAAAGGCAATTATAAAAGAAATGAATAAAATAATGACGCTGATAGCATTACAACCTTCAATAATTTTAGCGGTGATCTTATTATTATAAACAATATTATAATCCATATAATTTCTAACAACTGACAACTTTACGCCTATTAAATTTGACAATTTCTCTGTTAATACTGAAACGTTTTCAGTTATTCCATCTATACAATCATCACAAGAAGTTCCTATATAAATTCTATAAACAAAGGTAAATGTAAAATACGCCAAGAAAAATTTCCCTAGAAAAAGCAAAAAAGGTTTGTATTGAGTGAAATATTTTTTCAAAATGAAATTTTTAACAAATTTATATAAAAATTAAAACTAGCTTTTAAATACTTTTGCAGAAAATTAAAAACCATGACTTTCGAAGCATTAAAACCAAAAGTAATTGAAATTACAATAAATACATCTCTTTCTAGAGATGAAAAATTATTAAAAGTTTGTGAACTGTTAGAGAAAAACATAGCTTACTACACTTGGGTTGGTTTTTACTTTGCTAATCACGAAACAAAAACCTTACATCTTGGCCCATATGTTGGTGCGGCTACAGATCATACGGTAATTCCTTTTGGGAAAGGAATTTGCGGACAAGTAGCGGTTTCTAACGAAAACTTTGTTGTGCCAGATGTTGCGGCACAGGATAATTATATTGCTTGTAGCTTTACTGTAAAATCGGAAATTGTTGTACCACTATTTGTTGATGGAAAAAATATCGGGCAAATAGATATCGATTCTAATGTATTAGATCCTTTTACTGAAGCTGATGAAAAATTTTTAGAGTTTGTAAATCAGGAAATTGCGAAACTATTTAGTACAAAAAAATAATTTTGCAATTCATGATTCATAATTCATAATTATTTTTTACTTTTGCACTCGAATACGATATACGTATTTATACATCCTAATCATTTAAAAGATATTAAAATGTACTTAACTAAAGAAGTTAAAGAAGAAATCTTCGCTAAACACGGAGAAAAAACAAACACAGGTAAATCTGAAGCTCAAATCGCTTTATTTACATTTAGAATCAGCCACTTAACTGAGCACTTGAAAAAAAATCGTCACGATTATAATACAGAACGTTCATTAGTTCTTTTAGTAGGTAAAAGAAGATCTTTACTAGATTACTTAAAGAAAACTGAGATTAACAGATACCGTGAGATTATCAAAGAATTGAATATCAGAAAATAATCAATAATAAAGAGGTGCGAAAGTGCCTCTTTTTGTTTTTACGCATATATAGAAAAAGTTTAGTTTTTCATTGGGTTTTAGGCAATAACTACACAACAACAACACAACTAAAACCCATGTTTAACTGAAAAGGAAAAATTTATGATTCCACAATTATTTGTAGAAAAAATCGATTTAGGTGATGGAAGAAGCATCACAATCGAGACAGGTCGTTTAGCCAAACAAGCTGACGGATCTGTAGTAGTAAGAATTGGGAAAACTGTTATTTTAGGTACAGTTGTTTCCGCAAGAAAAGCAAGTCCAGGTATCGATTTCTTACCACTTACGGTAGATTATCGTGAAAAATTTGCAGCAGCAGGTCGTTTTCCTGGTGGTTTCTTTAAAAGAGAAGCGCGTCCAAGCGACAATGAAGTATTAACAATGAGATTAGTTGACCGTGTTTTACGTCCACTTTTCCCAAGTGATTATCACGCAGAAACTCAGGTAATGATTCAACTTATGTCTCATGATGATGATGTTATGCCAGATGCACTTGCAGGATTAGCAGCTTCAGCAGCACTTGCTTTATCTGACATTCCTTTCGAAACTTTAATTTCTGAAGCTAGAGTTGGAAGAGTTGATGGAAAATTCATCATCAACCCATCTCGTGCTCAATTAGAATTGTCTGACATAGACATGATGATTGGAGCTTCAACCGATTCTATCGCAATGGTAGAAGGAGAAATGAAAGAAATTTCGGAAGCAGAAATGGTTGAGGCTATTAAATTTGCTCACGAACACATTAAAGTACAAATTGCTGCACAAGAAAGATTAGCAGCTGCTTTTGGTAAAAAAGCAGTTCGTACTTACGAAAACGAAAAATCTGACGAGGCTATTTACGCAAAAGTAAAGGCAGCAGCTTATGATAAAATTTACAATATTGCAAAAGTAGGTTCTGCTAAACACGAACGTTCTGCTGCATTTGATGTTGTAAAAGAAGAAGTAAAAGCTTTATTTACAGAAGAAGAATTAGCAGAAAATGGTGATCTAGTAGGGAAATACTTCTACAAAGTTAACAAAGAAGCTGTTCGTAATGTAACTTTAGATTTAGGAACTCGTCTTGATGGAAGAAAAACTACAGAAATTAGACCTATCTGGTGTGAAGTAGATTATTTACCATCGGTTCACGGTTCAGCATTATTTACTCGTGGAGAAACTCAAGCATTGGCAACAGCAACTTTAGGAACTTCTAGAGAAGCTAACCAAATTGATTCGCCATCTGAACAAGGAGAAGAAAAATTCTATTTACACTATAATTTTCCACCATTTTCTACAGGAGAAGCTCGCCCGTTAAGAGGAACTTCAAGAAGAGAAGTTGGTCACGGAAACTTGGCACAAAGAGCATTAAAAAACATGATTCCTGCTGATTGTCCTTATACAATTCGTGTGGTTTCTGAAGTATTAGAATCTAATGGTTCATCTTCGATGGCTACTGTTTGCGCTGGTACATTATCATTAATGGATGCGGGTATTCAAATGATTCGCCCAGTTTCTGGAATTGCAATGGGATTGATTACTGATGGTGATCGTTTTGCGGTTTTATCTGATATTCTTGGTGATGAAGATCATTTAGGAGATATGGATTTCAAGGTAACTGGAACTTCTGAAGGAATTACAGCTTGTCAAATGGATATTAAAATCGACGGATTGAAATATGAAATCATGGAGCAAGCTTTAGCTCAAGCTCGTGATGGTCGTTTACATATCTTAGGGAAACTAACAGAAGTATTGGCAACTCCAAAAACTGATGTTAAGGTTTATGCTCCAAAAATTATCATGAGAACTATTCCTGGTAACTTTATTGGTGCTTTAATTGGACCTGGTGGAAAAGTAATTCAAGAATTACAAAAAGCTACTGGAACAACGATTGTTATTAACGAAGTTGACGAACAAGGTGTTGTAGAAATCTTAGGAACTGATCCAGATGGAATTGCAGCTGTTTTAGCTAAAATTGACTCAATCATCTTCAAACCTACAGTAGGTGAAGCTTATGAAGTAAAAGTGATTAAAATGTTAGATTTTGGAGCGGTTGTAGAATATACAGCAGCGCCAGGAAATGAAGTTTTATTACACGTTTCTGAATTAGCTTGGGAACGTACTGAAAATGTTGCTGATGTTGTAAACATGGGTGATGTATTTATGGTTAAATATCTAGGTTTAGATCCTAAAACTCGTAAAGAAAAAGTTTCTAGAAAAGCCTTGATGCCAAGACCTCCACGTGAGGAGAAAAAAGAGTAATCAGATCTTATAGTTTACTAAAGGTTTATTTATAGAAAATCCCGTTTCATTAATTTGAAACGGGATTTTTGTTTTTATTCCTTTTTTTGTAAGTATTTTTTGTATTTTTGAAAAATACTTAACATTTATAAAAAATTAATTCATGGTATCTAGTAAAATATCTATCCGAACATTATTAATAATCTTATGTTTTTTTAGTAGTATAGATATCCTATTTGCCCAAAAAAACAATAACGAAGCGCTGTATAATTGGTTTGATAGCGTAATTAGCAAAGAAAATTTAGCTATAAACAATGGCCCTTTACATATGAATTACGACAGAACACTAAATGGTCAAAATCGTTATCTGACTTCAAATAATTTCACAGTTGGCAGTTTAAATTATGACAATCAAGATTATTTTAATGTAAATATAAAATATGACATCTACCAAGATGAGTTAATTTTAAAACCATCAGATGAGTCTGACTATATAAGTATAAACTTGATTAAAGAAAATATAAAAAAATTTAAAATACATGACAAAAACTTTGTAAATCTTGATAATATATTACCTACTAAATTTTTAGAGGGATATTATGAAGAAAATTTAGTAGGCAAGTCATTTATTTTTTACATTAAGCATTATAAAGAAAATAAAGAATTACTTAAAGATAATGGTGTATTTATAGAATATTTTTATAAAAATAAATATATTATCTTTCATAAAAATAAATTTAATACGATAAATAATAAAAGTGAAATCGTTAAACAATTTCCTGATCAAAAAAGCAAGATAAATGATTTTTATGATCTAAATAAAGATTTAAAAAAAGAAAATGAACTAAGATTTATGGAGACTTTAATGAAATATATTAACAATTTGATACAATAATGAGAAAACTTACAATAGCATTTTTCTTCTTAATTATTAATCAATTAATCTATTCACAAGATAAAACTGAATTGATTACCATTGAGTACTCCAATATTAATAGGACTGAAATCATCAATAAAATCGAAGCTGTCTCTGCTTACAAGTTTTATTTTCAACAAGACTGGCTTGAAAATAATGTTTTAATATCTGGAATTTATAAAGACAAAACAATAAAAGAAATCTTAACAGAAATATTTGAAGATACAAATATTAATTTTTTTATTGATAAAAATAGAATTATTCTAACACAAAACAGTCTCATTTATGATAAACTACCTGATAACTATTTTGGAATAAAAACACTAAATTCAAACAATCAAACAAAATTGGCAAAACCAATTTTCTTTCAACAATATGATTCAATAAACAATTCTACTTTAGAAAATACTAAAGCTATGACTTTGGTTGGAAAAGAGTCTATAGAGCCCGAATCAAATTTATATACCCTCTCTGGATATATAAAAAATAGTAAAAACGGAGAGTTTTTATCAGATGTTATAATTACCGTTAAAAACACAAAAATCAGCGTAAGCACTAACAAAGACGGATATTACATTTTAAAACTTCCTGCAGGAATCAATATTATTGAAACTGAATCACTAAACCATAAAAAAGCAATCCGAAAACTTATGGTGTATAGTAATGGAAAACTAAATATAGAGATTTCCGAGAAAATAAATCAACTTAATGAAATAACTATAAAAGGAAAAAGAAAACAAAACATAAGAGCTGCCATTACTGGAGTAACAACGATTGATGCAGAAGGAATAAAAAACATACCGCTAGTTTTAGGTGAAAGAGATGTGCTAAAAGTAGCTTTAACAATTCCTGGGATAAAAACTGCTGGTGAGGGTTCAGCGGGTTTTAATGTTAGAGGCGGAAAAGAAGATCAGAATTTAATTCTTTTAGATAATGCTACAATATACAACCCTTCGCACTTTTTTGGTTTTTTCTCAGCAATAAATCCTTATACTGTAAACAAAGTGGATATTTATAAGGGTGGAATTCCATCTGAATTTGGAGGAAGATTATCTTCAGTTTTTGATATAACATCAAAAAACGGAAATCTTGATAAATTTTCGGGAGAAGGAGGAATAGGCCCAGTCACTAGCAATCTTACAGCTTCAATTCCTATAATAAAAACGAAATCTAGTCTCTTTATAGGGGGAAGAGCAACTTACTCTGGATGGATTTTAAGAAGCTTAAAAGATGAAAAATTAAAGAATAGTGAAGCTTCATTTTATGACTTATTTGCAAAATACAATCATAAAATAAATAAGAACAACTCAATAGAAACCACTTTATATTATAGTAAAGATGCGTATAGTATTACCTCTGATTCTTTATACAAATATAGCAATAGACTTGTATCTTTAAAATGGAAACATAATTTCAATGAAAGAAATAAAAGCGAGTTAAACATTACAAATAGTGAATACAAATTTGACATCGATTATGACTCAAATAATTTGAATGCATTTAATTTTGGCTATAAATTAAGTGAATCTCAAGCCATTTTAAAATTTAATTATCTTCCTAATAATAGCAAACATAAATTTACTTATGGAGTTTCAAGCAAATTATACAATATTGAGCCTGGTAATTTAACCCCTAAAAAGCAAGAATCATTGTTGATACCTGTAAATATAGACAAAGAAAAGGGGCTAGAATCTGCAGGATTTATATCAGACAATTATAAATTAACAAAGAAATTATTATTAGATTTAGGCGTTCGATATTCTGTATTTATGGCTTTGGGGAGATCGACACAAAAAATTTATAAAGAAGATTTTCCATTAAACGAAGCTACTGTTATTGAAGAGAAACAGTTTAACAATAACCAAATTATAAATACTTCAAGTGGATTTGAACCAAGAGTAGCATTGAGATATATGTTTAATGATGATTTCTCTATTAAAGCCGGTTATGATAAAACTTTTCAATACATACATTTATTATCAAGTAACACAACACAGTCACCAACGGATACTTGGAAACTATCCGATTTGAATGTAAAACCACAAAGCGGACAACAATTTTCGTTAGGGTTATTTAAAAATATTGAATATGAGGATTTAGAATTAAGTGCAGAAGGATATTATAAGAAGTCTAAAAATATCTTAGATTATAAAGTAGGTGCAAATCTACTTCTTAATGAAAATCTAGAAACCGAATTATTACAAGGAGAAGGAAAATCATATGGAATAGAGCTTCTAGTCAAAAAATCAGAAGGCCGATTAAATGGATGGCTAGGATATACATATTCTAGAGCATTTATAAAATTAGACAGTCAATTTAATGAAGAAAAGGTAAACAATGGGGAGTATTTTGCGACAAATTTTGACAAACCACATGATTTTAGTGCCGTTTTAAATTATAAATTTACTCAACGTTATAGTTTTTCTGCTAATTTTATATATCAAACTGGAAGACCTATAACCTATCCTATTGGAAAATATGTGTTTGGAAATGCCGAATACACATTATATAGTGACCGAAATAAGTTCAGAATCCCAGATTATTACAGATTAGATATTGGAATAAATATAGAAGGGAACCATAAAATAAAAAAACTAGCACATAGCTTCTGGAATATTTCTGTTTATAATCTTTTAGGAAGAAATAACCCATACTCTATATATTTTATAACGAAAGATGGTCAAGTAAAAGCTTATAAAACATCAATTTTTGGAATTCCAGTACCAACAATAACTTATAATTTTAAATTTTAATTAGTTATGAAAAAAACATTTTTAACCCAGCTCATTTTAGCGACAATAATTGTGTGTATCGTTGGTTGTACAGAGCCTTACGCTCTTCAAACAAATAGCTTTGAAGATGCAATTGTTGTAGAAGCAACCATAACTAACGAATTCAAAAAACAGGAAATAAAACTTTCTAGAACTTATCGTTTTGAAGAAAACGGCCCAAAGTTTGAAACATCAGCAATTGTTTATGTCATGGATAATTTAGGAAACAGGTATGATTTTGAAGAAAATAACGGTAAATATATTTCTACTTCAGAATTTCAAGCAATAGCTAACAGAAATTACCAATTACACATAACAACTAGTAATGGAAAATCATACAGTTCTCCTAACGAAAAACTAACAACTGTTAATGAAATACAAAATCTAACAACATCAGTTACAACAAAAGAAGGCATTCGTGGTGTTGAAATAAAGGTTAACAGTTTTGACCCTACAAACACATCAAAATATTATAGATATGAATACGATGAAACGTATAAAGTAATTGCCCCTCAATGGATAAACACAAAAGCTATCTCTCATTATTTTCCTTCTGGAACAACCCCTCCTGGAGAGGTCTTATTTGAAACAAGAACAACTGAAGCAAGGGTTTGTTTTTCAACTGAAAAATCAAACGATATCATTTTAACAAATACAAATAATTTATATGAAGATAGGGTAAATTATCCTGTGAGATTCATCAGTAGTAATAATCATATTTTAATGAATAGATATAGTATTTTAGTAAAACAATACGTTCAAGATCTTGAAGCTTATACTTTTTATGAAATATTAAAAAAAACATCTGGTTCAGGAAGTATTCTGTCACAAAATCAACCTGGCTATTTTTTAGGCAATGTGAAATCTGAAGACAACCCAAATGAAAAAGTTATTGGTTATTTTAACGTGTCATCTTATTCAGAAAAAAGAATCTTCTTTAATTATAATGATATTTTTCCAGGAGAACAACTACCCAAATACCCTTACAATTGTCCTGACATAACTGAAGATAATAAAGTAGAATATACTTTCGGTTTTTGTTTTGCTTATATTAATCCACATTGTTATGGAAACGAAATATTATCATGGATTTACAGTAGGAATAAAGTATATGCTGGATTTTACGGAGACGACTATGTCCTTTATCCTATACAATGTGGAGACTGCACATCATTTTCTAACAATATAAGACCTTCATTTTGGATAGACTAAAATACATAATAATAATAACTTTCTTATTAGGCCATCAAGAAGTAACTTTTGGACAAAACAAGAATTCTATTTCTGAATTAAATACCATTGATAAAAAAATTAATGAATCAATTTTCATTAATACAAATACCAATGTTTTTTTAACAGGCGAGACTTTGTTATACAAGCTATTCTGTTTGAACAATAATACCAACTCTGTTTCAATTTTTAGTAAAATTGCCTATGTTGAACTTGTAGACAGTAATAAGAAAAAAATATTCACGCAAAAACTATTTTTAGAAAAAGGAATAGGTTATGGAGATTTTTTTATCCCTACAACTTTAGAAACTGGAAACTACAAATTGATTGGCTATACTAATTGGATGTTAAATAAATCTAGTTTTGAATATTTCAATATTGACATATTTATTGTAAATCCTTATCAAATTAGTAATAATAATTTAGATAATAATATCCCAGAAAAAAACATTTACGAAACCCAAAAACAGACAGAAGAAACAACTAATAATATTTCTATTACCTCAAACAAAACAACATATTCAAATAGAGAAATTGTTAACTTAGAGATTAAATCAGATGTAATAGAAGAATCATTAAAAGGAAGCTACTCAATATCTGTAAGGAAAATTGATTCTTTTTCATTAAAAAAGAAAATAAATGTAATAGGTTTTATCAAATCGAAAATAAACACAAATACTGACAGTAATTTTAATAATGAAAATTTAATAATTCCTGAATTTAGAGGAGAAATTATTTCAGGCAAAATCACATCCAAATCAGGCAAAAGTAGTCTCGAAAATAAAAACATATCACTTTCAATACCTGGAAAAAATTATGCATTTAAAATTACCAAAACAAAAAAAAATGGCGAATTTATATTTAATTTAGAAAAGCCTTATCCTAGTAGCAATATTATTATTCAAATTATTGATTCTGATAATGAAAATTACAAAATTGAAATTAACAAAACCAGCCCTCCTGATTATTCTTCACTGATGTTTAGTGAATTACATTTAAAGCCTGGATTTAAAGACCTTATTGAAGAAAAAGCAATTGCAAGTCAGATTGAAAATGCTTATTACAACAGTAAAAAAGATAGTATAATAAATATTACGGAAACAAAAAAAATATATGATCCTTTATCAAAAGAATATATCCTTGATAATTACACAAGATTTCCTACACTTAAAGAAACGGTTGTAGAAATTGTTGATGGAATGTATTTCAAAAAAAGCAATAATAACTATACTTTACATCTATATGATTATGATGTGAATAGTGAATTACAAATACCCGCATTAGTAATAGTTGACGGGTTAATAATTCAAGATGTAAATGAACTTTTTCAACATAAAGCAGAGAATATTTACAAAATAAATATTGTAAAAGGTGGTTATTATTTCGGTTCAAAATTATTTAACGGACTCGTCGCATTCACAACAAAAAACTATGATTACGATAGTAAACTAAATGGCGATTTTATAATAAAACCTGAAATACTGAGACCTCTTGGTAAAAAAGAATATTTTCAACCAAATTATTCTATCAATAATAACTTAATTAGGACACCTGATTATAGACACCAATTACTATGGATACCAGAAGTAAAATTAGAAAATAAAGAACAAAACATCTCTTTTTTTACATCTGATATTATTGGCAAATTTGAAATAACACTTGAAGGATTTTCTGATGCAGGTATTCCTGTTTATACATCTACAATTATTGAAGTAAAATAAAAATTCCGTTTCATTAATTTGAAACGGGATTTTTGTTTAATTTTATTTTTTTATTCTTTTTTTGTAACTTTTTACAAACTCATTACGTATAACTACCGTACACTTATAAATTTTAAGGAGAAACAACAATGAGACAACTAAAAATTACCAAGCAGGTAACCAATCGTGAAACTGCATCGTTAGACAAATATTTACAAGAAATTGGAAAAGTAGATTTGATTACTGCCGATGAAGAGGTAGAATTGGCTCAAAGAATAAAAGCGGGAGATCAGCGTGCATTAGAAAAACTAACAAAAGCCAATCTACGTTTCGTAGTTTCGGTAGCAAAACAATACCAAAATCAAGGATTAACTCTTCCCGATTTAATTAATGAAGGAAATTTAGGTTTAATAAAAGCAGCGCAACGTTTTGACGAAACTCGTGGTTTCAAGTTTATCTCATACGCTGTATGGTGGATTCGTCAATCGATTCTTCAAGCACTAGCAGAGCAATCTCGTATTGTACGTTTGCCATTAAATAAAATTGGTTCTATCAACAAAATCAACAAGATGTACGCCTTATTAGAGCAATCTAACGAGCGTCCACCTTCTGCTGAAGAAATTGCTAAAGAACTTGACATGACTGTAAATGACGTAAAAGAGAGCATGAAAAACTCTGGACGTCACTTATCTATGGATGCTCCTTTAGTAGAAGGAGAAGATTCTAACCTTTACGACGTTTTACGTTCAGGAGAATCACCAAATCCTGACCGAGAATTAATTATCGAATCTTTACGCACAGAAATTGAGCGTTCTCTAGAAACACTAACGCCTCGTGAGGCCGATGTGGTTCGTTTGTATTTTGGTCTTGGAGATCAACACCCAATGACATTAGAAGAAATTGGAGAAACATTCGATCTTACTCGTGAGCGTGTACGTCAAATTAAAGAAAAAGCAATCCGCAGATTAAAACATACTTCAAGAAGCAAAATCTTGAAAACGTATTTAGGGTAATCCTAAAACCGATGACTAACAGTTTGATTAACTGTTCGTTTTTTGATTGATGATTGAAACTCCGGCTGATTACCGGAGTTTTGTTTTTTGCATTGCAAACAAAACTCCAGTCAGTTCGAGCTTTGCTCTCGGGTTCCAGAGTTTTATTTTTTATATTACCTTTGCATACACGAGGTTATAAGACCGAACTGACGAAGTAAACAATACAACTACATAAAATGAAAAACACACTTATCGCACCATCAGTACTAGCTGCCGATTTTGCTAACTTACAACGCGACATCGAAATGATTAATAATTCTGAAGCCGACTGGTTTCATATTGATATCATGGACGGTGTTTTTGTGCCTAATATTTCTTTTGGAATGCCAGTTCTAGAGGCTATTAACAAACATGCAAAAAAAACAATCGATGTTCACTTGATGATTGTAGATCCTGACCGATATATTAAAACTTTCAAGGATTTAGGAACCGATATTTTAACGGTGCATTATGAAGCTTGCACTCATTTACACAGAACTTTACAAGCCATTAAAGGAGAAGGAATGAAAGCTGGAGTTGCCCTAAATCCTCATACTAGCGTTACACTTTTAGAAGATGTTATTAATGACATTGATTTAGTTTGTATCATGAGCGTAAATCCAGGATTTGGCGGGCAATCATTTATCGAAAATACGTATAAGAAAATAAAACAACTCAAAGAAATCATCAACCGAAATGGAGCTTCAACCATTATTGAGATTGACGGAGGTGTAACCAATAAAAATGCCCGACAATTAGTAGAAGCTGGGGCTGATGTTTTGGTCGCTGGGAGCTATGTTTTTAAAGCAGAAAACCCAACACAAACTATTGCCGATTTGAAAAAAATCACAACAATATAACATATTTTCTTAAATGAACTTCAATGCCTTATATGGTTTAAAATTTCAAACCATATAAGGCATATAAGAAAATATAAGGTTTTTAAAACTTAATATTTCCCGTAATTTCTTTCAAAGCAACTTCTGAAATTTTAGCTTGAAACTTAGCGCTACTATTTCGTGCAATCGCATTTACGTAATTTTGTTGAGCACTTCGGAATTCTAATGTAGAAATAGTTCCTATTTTAAATTTATCTAACGTAATTTCTAAATTCTTTTTGGCTATTGCTTCATTATTCTCCTCTAATTTAGATAATTCAATATTTGTTAAATAAGTTTGAAAAGCCGTCGCTAATTGCGCACTCAGTATTTGCGATTGTTTTTCGATAACAATACTGGAATTTTCAATCTGAAGCTTGGCTATTTTTTCATTACGGGTCTGTTGAAATCCGTTAAATATATTTAATGATGCAGAAACTCCATAATTAAATCCTCGACTTGATGATTGCGAAGTAAATCCTAAACTCGATTCGGTTTCGTTAAACATATAACCAGTACTAATTTTAATTGTTGGATAGCGATTAGCTCGAACTTGTTTTAAATCTAATTCTGCAACTCTTTTATCAATTAAGGCCAATTGTAGTTGTGGATTTTGTTTTGTTGCTAATGAATTTAAATCAGAAAGAACTAATTTATCATCAACATCAACAGTTTCAATAACAGTAAAATTAGTAGAAACATCCCTAGCTAAAATTTGATTTAGCTGAATTTTTGTGTTTTCATACATTTCCTTTTGTCTTAAAAAATTTGTAGTATCTGTATTCATATCAACCTGAGCATTCAATACTTCTAACTTTGATGCTTTCCCAATTGTAAATCTATTCTCTGCTGTTTTTAGCCTTTGTTTAGATATGACGATAGTTGTATCCAATGCTTTTAATAATTGTTGTTGTTGTACCAAATCATAATATGCGGTCATAACATCGCCAACTTTAGTCAGAATTGTCATTTTTAGTGTTGTTTCTCCTTGTTTTTGCAATTCTTTCAATTGATCATAACGTGCAAACATTTTGAATCCATCAAAAACAGTCCAACCCAAAGTCACACCATAATTTAAATTATTATTTTTAGCATTATTTAATTCTTGAATTTCGCCAGTAGATCTTGTTTGTTTTGAATATTGAATGTTATTATTTTGAGTTAAAGTAGCGTCCAATTTTGGCAGCATTCCAGCATTTGCAATATTTACTCCAATCGAATCGACCTTTACTTCATTTGAAGCAATCCTAATATCATAATTATTCTTTAGTGCAATACCTACTGCATCTTCAATTTTTAAAACATCTTGGGCATAGATTGTTGAGGAGATGGTCACCAAAATTAGCGCCTGAAAAAATATTTTATAGTTCATATCCTTATTTATTTTTCATACTCATTAATATGGTCAAATTCTGGTCGGTGTTTTCGCTCTTTTGACCACATAAAATAAATAGATGGAATTACAAATAGCGTTAACATTAATGAAAATAATGTTCCTCCAACAATGACAACTCCCATTCCAATTCTACTAGTTGAAGCGGCTCCTAACGAAAGTGCAATTGGCAATGCTCCTAACGCAATGGCTAAACTGGTCATTAAAATTGGTCTTAAACGAGATTCTGAAGCTTCAATAATCGCTTCAAATTTAGGTCTTCCTTGTTCTCGCAACTGATTGGCAAATTCAACAATCAGAATACCATTTTTGGTTACTAAACCAATTAACATAATAGTTCCAATTTGGCTAAAAATATTCCAAGTCTGTCCAAACAACCATAAAGAGAATAATGCTCCAGCAACTGCCATTGGTACCGTTAAAATAATAATAAACGGGTCGATAAAGCTTTCGAATTGTGCTGCCAGAATTAAATAAATTAGCAATAAAGCTAAGCCAAAGGCAAAGGATGTATTTGAGCTACTTTCTACAAAATCACGTGATTCTCCGCTTAAATCGGTTGTAAAAGTATCGTCAAGTACTTTTGTTTTTATACGTTCCATAGCCTCGATTCCGTCACTAATACTTTTCCCTGGAGCTAAACCTGCAGAAACAGTAGCAGCCATATATCTATTGTTATGATACAATTGTGGAGGGCTACTTTGTTCTTCAATAGTCACTAAGTTATCCAACTGAATTAATTGCCCTTCTTTATTTTTTACAAAAATAGAAGTCAAATCCATAGGTGCATTTCGATCTTTTTTATCAAATTGCCCCATAACCTGATACTGCTTTCCATTTCTCATGAAATAACCAAAACGCTGTCCGCTTAATGAAAGCTGCAATGTTTGCGCTACATCAATTACCGAAACGCCTAAACTCTGTGCTTTCTCTCTGTCGATAGTAACATAAATCTCAGGTTTATTAAATTTTAGATTTACATCTGTGTTTGAAAATGTGGGATCTTGAGAAGCTTCATCCATAAATTGGGGTATTTTCTCTTGTAATTTTTTGAAGTTCGGTGCTTGTATAATATATTGAATTGGCATTCCTCCCCTTCTATTTACAGCAATCGTAGGCGATTCTGAAACCGAAACTTTAGCATCCGCATATTGTTTTGTCCATTTGGTTAATTTTTCAGCAATCTCTTTCTGTGATTTTTCTCTTTCTCCAGGTTGTAATAGTGAAATCCTAGCTCTTCCGCTATTTACTGATGATGAGCCAAATCCTGGCGAAGTTATAATTAAACTTACTTTTTTTTCTGGAATAGAATCATTTACTAATTGGGTTAATTCGTTCATGAATCGATCCATGTAATCGTAAGAAGCGCCTTCGGGAGCAGTTACATTGACACCAATAAAACTTCTATCATCGTAAGGAGCTGTTTCTTTTTGTATGATACCAAAAAATAAATATATTAATCCAAAACAGGCAATTAAAATTGGAAAACTCAACCATTTTTTTTTCATAAAACCCGTTAATGCTTCCGCATAGGTTGAATTCATTTTTTTAAAAAATGGCTCTGTTAAATTATAAAATTTTGATTTTTTTTGCTCTCCACCTTTCATCAAATATGCATTTAACATAGGTGTTAATGTTAGTGAGACAAAGGCTGATATTAAAACTGCTGCTCCAATAACGACCCCAAATTCACGGAATAATCTTCCAACGAAACCTTCTAGGAAAATCACAGGTAAAAATACGGCAGCTAACGTAATAGAAATTGAAATAACCGCAAAGAAAATTTCGTTAGATCCTTTGATAGCCGCTTCAATAGGTGACATCCCTTCTTCTACTTTCTTAAAAATATTTTCAGTAACCACAATTCCATCGTCTACCACCAATCCAGTAGCCAAAACAATGGCTAAAAGTGTCAATACATTTACCGAAAATCCGCATAAATACATGATGAAAAAAGTAGCAATCAAGGAAACAGGAATATCTATTAACGGTCGGAAAGCAATTGCCCAATCTCTAAAGAAAAGGTAGATAATTAAAACCACCAAAATAATAGACAGTAATAAAGTTTCTGCCACTTCAGTAACCGCTCTTTCTACAAAAACAGTATTATCAATGGCAATATTTAATTTAAAATCTTTAGGCAAGTCTTTCTTTAACTGGTCATATTGTTTGTAGAAAGCTTTTGCAATATCTAAGTAGTTTGTTCCAGGTTGCGGAATAATTGCTAAGCCTACCATGGGTTGTCCTGAATCAGAAAGTTTAGTTTCCAGATTTTCTGCTTCTAAAGTTGCTTTTCCAATATCGCTTAATCGAATAATTTTATCCCCTTCGGCACGAATAATAATGTTATTAAACTCTTCCTCTGTAGAAAGATTTCCGATAGTTTTAACGGTCAACTCTGTATTGGCTCCTGTTAATTTCCCAGAAGGTAACTCTACATTTTGTTTATTTAATGCTTCTCGAACTTCGGCTACAGTACAAGCATAAGAAGCTAATTTAACAGGATCTATCCACAAACGCATAGCATATTTTCGTTGCCCCCAAATTTGCACACTACTCACTCCTGGAATGGTTTGCAAACGTTGTGCGATAACATTATCTGCATAGTCCGAGAGCTCTAAGACATTCTTATTATCGCTCTGAACGGTCATGGTAATAATGGGTTCAGAATCCGCATCAGCTTTTGAGACTACTGGTGGCGCATCAATATCTTGTGGCAAAGTTCGAACGGCTTGTGATACTTTATCACGAACGTCATTTGCCGCTTCTTCTAAGTTTTTATCTAAATTAAATTCAATAGTAATATTACTACTTCCTTGATTGCTCGAAGAAGAAATATTTCTGATTCCATCGATAGAATTAATTGCTTTTTCTAGTGGCTCAGTAATCTGAGATTCGATAATATCAGCATTGGCACCAGAATAACTCGTTCTAACCGAAATTTGAGCCGGATCGATAGAAGGAAACTCTCGAACTCCTAAATAGGTATAACCTATTATTCCGAAGAGTATCAACATAAGGTTGAGTACAATCGTTAAAACAGGTCTTTTAATACTTAATGTGGATAAACTCATGGTTTTTTGATATTTTAGGTTTATCTTATTTTAAAGTCACTTTTACAGGTGAGTCATCTTTTAATGTCATCACGCCATTTGTTAAAACAGTATCTCCAGCTTTTAATCCTGAAATTACCAACACATTTTTATCTGTTCTAGCACCAGTTTCCACAATAACTTCTTTTGCTTTTCCATTTACAGCAATAAATACTTTCTTACCATTTTGAATTGGGATTAAAGCTTCTGTTGGAACCAGTAAAGCATCATTTATTTTTTCTAAAGGCAGTGCAATATTGGCAAATGTCCCAGGAATTAGTTTGCCTTCTGAATTTTGAGCAACTGCTCTCATTTTCAAGGTCCTTGTTGCTACTTCTATCTCAGGTTCGATAGCGTAAATTTTTGCAGTATAAATTTCTTTTGACCCAGAAACAGTAAATGACAGAGGCGAATTGACTTTCATTTTTGTTGCATATTTTTCTGGTATAGAAAATGTAATTTTGACTTGATTGGTATTAACTAATTTTGCAATAATTGTGGTTGGCGTAACGTAAGTTCCTTTAGAAATGGAACGCAATCCTATTTTTCCTGAAAAAGGTGCTCGAACAGTTGTTTTAGCAATTTGCGCCTGAATTAGTTGAGTTTGTGCTTGGGCAGAACGAAAATCGGCACTAGCAATGTCATATTCTTCTTGACTAATGGCCTCTTTTTGAAGTAAAAGCCTGGCTCTTCGCTCATTTTCTGAAGCTAATGTTTGCCTAGTTTTTGCTTGCGAAAGTTGTGCTCTCAATTCGATATCATTAATTTTGAAAAGCATTTGCCCTTTACTGACAAGTGTTCCTTCATCAAAATTAATACTTTCCACAACACCCGAAACTTCACTACGAACTTCAATTTGCTCATTAGCATCTATAGAACCAGAAAGCGAAAGATTATCTGAAAATACTTGAGGTTTTAAGACAATTCCAGTTACTTTTGCTGGTTTTTTATCTCCACCTCCTTTTCCTTTTCCTCCTTCGTCTTCTTTTGATTTATTTTCTGAAATGCGGTAAAAAATCATTCCACCTAATATTATTGCTAATAATAGGAATACAATATTCTTTAATTTCATAATGGATTGTTTGTAATGTTATTGCAACTTGTAAGATATAACAAAAATAATTTTTAATATTCATTTCTCTAAATGATTACAGTTTATTTAACAATAATTTCAGAAATAGATTCTTTATAATGTTACTTGTTATTTTTTTGTTGAATATAAAATATTTAATCTGGGTGATTCATTAATTTTGTTAAGATTGTTTCCTAAAAGGAATTAAATTTAAAAAAGAAATAGTTCAAAAAATCAAGCAATTTGACTTTTTTGAACTATTTCTTTTTCTATGTGACCACGAAGGGATTCGAACCCCCAACCCTCAGAGCCGAAATCTGATATTCTATCCAGTTGAACTACGCAGCCAATGTTTTTAGATTGTTATGCTCATTAGAAAATTAAACTTATTAGATGATTAAAATTCTAAAAGGTCTAATTTTCTAATAAGTCTAAGTAGTCCTAAACCAATAGTTTCTTTACAATACTAGAAATTATTTTTCCTTCCGCTTGACCTCCAATTTGTGCCGATGCTAATCCCATAACTTTTCCCATTGCTGCTATTCCCGAAGCATTTGTTTCTGCAATAATTTTAGTAATGATAGCTTCTACTTCTTCTTCTGATAGTTGTGCTGGTAAGAATTTTTCGATTACTGCTATTTGTGCTAATTCTGGCTCAGCAAGGTCTGGACGATTTTGTTCTGTGAAAATTGCCGCACTGTCTTTACGCATTTTTACTAATTTTTGTAAAATCTTAATTTCGTCTGCTTCAGTGATTTCTTCTTTGCTTCCTGATGCTGTTTGTGCTAATAATATTTCCGATTTGATGGCGCGAAGTGCTTCTAGTGCAATAGTATCTTTTGCTCTCATTGCCGTTTTCATTTCGTCCATTATGTGTACAGATAAACTCATTTTTTGTATGTTTTTATGTTATTTTTATTTTCGATTAGTCTCGAAAGTTTGTTTTGCCCCTGATGGAAATGGTAAGCCTTTTTGAGAAAAAATGTATTTTTTCTTGAAGCAGAAAAGCGACCAAAGGAAGCTCTTTCTGGTTTGTAGAAAAAAATATTTTGCAAAAAAAGCTTACAATGTACAGCAGGATTAGGCACTGCAAATTTAGTGAAAATAAACTCAATATTCAAGCGATTGCTTCGTTCCCGCAATGACAAAAAAATAACCCGAAAAATCGCAAGAAATTTCGGGTTACAAGGGTTTGGTTTGAGTTAGTTAATCGACGTTATCGTGAAGGAACGAATTATTAGATCGCAACTGAATATCATCGTTACTATCTGTTCCTAAAGACATACGCGATCTACTGTTGTCTATAGAATTGTTCGAAATGTCGATTCCCATACGTTTGTATGCTGGTTCTTTCTCGAACTCATCTACTTTTGATGCGTTATTATGAAATTTATAATTAAACTCTTTCATCTTGCGACGACGCTCTTCTGCTCTAAATTTCAAAGAATCTTCGATAGACATTTCTAACGGAGAAATTTCATTTGGTTGATTTTGAGTTGTGTTTTGTGGTATTTCCACTTGCGTCATCGTAATATTTAATTCGGTTGGAATAGTCTCTATTATAATATTATCAGCTTTTTTTGCTTCAAATAATTGGTTCTCTATTTCCATATATTCTTCGAGCGAATGCTTAATAACTCCGTTTTGAGTTACTTCTGTCACTGGCACAAATTCTACCGCTTCGTTTACTTTGATGTCTTTTATTTCGTTTGTTAAATCGAATATTAATCTATCTGTATTTACAGTTTCATGGGCTTTTTGTATTGGCAAGTCGAATGTAAATGTGATTTGTTCTTGTTCTTTTACTACAAATTGCGGGTCGATTACTTCGATTTCTTTTACTTCTGATGAAGTAAAATAGAAATCATTGACATCGATTGTTTTAGATGAAACTACTTCGAAAGTAACGTCTAAATTCTTGATTAATTCTGTTGTTGGAACTAAATCCATTGTAAAATAGGTCTCAACAGGATTTTTAGTTTCTGTTTCTAAAGAAAATACTATTTTTTCTTCTGCAACAGGAGTTTGAATAATTTTTGCTTCTTCTGAAATTGCATTTGACGAAAAATCAAACCCTTGTGATTGGTATTTTTGTGTTAAATCACGAACAATTTTTTGATCATCTTCTAATGCATGAATTATTTTTTTAGGTTCTGTATTTACAATTTCATTTTGCTGTTCTACACAAAATCCTGTAGCAATAATAGTTACTGCAATTTTATCTCCAAGCTCTTCTTCTTCACCAACACCCATAATAATATTAGCATTGTGTCCAGCTTCAGCTTGAATATAATCATTTATTTCTCCTATCTCATCGATAGTAATTTCATTAGTTCCAGAAACGATAAGCAACAATACATTTTTGGCTCCAGCTATTTTATTATCATTTAATAATGGTGAATCTAATGCAGAAACAATAGCTTCTTTGGCTCTATTTTCACCTTCGGCAGTAGCAGAACCCATAATAGCTGTTCCTGAATTTGACAATACAGTTTTAGCGTCTTTTAAATCGATATTTTGAGTATAGTGATGCGTAATTACTTCGGCTATTCCGCGAGATGCAGTTGCTAAAACTTCATCAGCTTTAGAAAATCCAGCTTTGAAACCGAGATTACCATATACTTCTCTCAATTTATTATTATTGATAACAATAAGAGAATCTACTTGTTTTCTTAGTTTTTCGACACCCAAAAGCGCTTGTTCGATACGCACTTTTCCTTCAAATTGAAAAGGAATAGTTACAATACCAACAGTAAGAATATCTCTTTCTCTTGCCAATTGTGCAATTACTGGTGCAGCACCAGTTCCAGTTCCGCCACCCATACCAGCTGTGATAAAAATCATTTTGGTATTTCCGTCTAACATTTTCTCGATGTCCTCGATACTTTCAAGCGCAGATTGCTGACCTACATCAGGATTTGCTCCAGCTCCCATACCTTCAGTTAGGTTTACACCTAATTGAATTTTGTTAGGCACTGGACTGTTATCCAAGGCTTGTGAGTCGGTATTACAAACGATAAAATCAACACCTTTTATCCCTTGTTTAAACATGTGATTAATTGCATTGCTTCCGCCTCCACCTACACCTATTACTTTAATAACATTTGATTGGTTTTTTGGTAAATCAAATGAAATACTTCCAAATTCTGAGTTGCTTTCCATACTATTGGTTTTTATTTATGCTTTATATTATATTGACAATTTCGATTACTCGGCATTATCTAAAAAATCTTTAATTTTATCTATATACTTGTCGAAAAATGATTTACGAATCATTTTTTCAGTCGATTTTGAATCTGCTTTTGTTTCTTCAAAAACTTTCTCAGCTTCTTGTTGTATTTCAACTTGTTCTGCAATAGTTGGTTTCTGTATCAGAACTGGCTCAGGAATGAAATTATCCTGTGGCACAGCACTTATCGTATTATTACGAATACTGTTCATAACCAATCCAACGGCAGTTGCATACAAGGGACTTGATATCTCTTCGCTAGAATTTCCTGCTAAATGCTCGTTTGGATATCCTATTCGAGTATCCATCCCTGTAATATATTCTACCAGTTGTTTGATATGATTCAATTGTGAACCGCCACCAGTTAATACAATTCCTGCAATTAATTTTTTGCGTGGATCCTCATGTCCATATATTTTAATCTCAGCGTACACTTGTTCAATAATTTCTACAACACGTGCATGGATTATTTTTGACAAGTTTTTTAATGATATTTCTTTTGGGTCCCTACCTCTTAATCCCGGAATTGAAACAATTTCGTTGTCTTTATTTTCTCCAGGCCAGGCAGAACCAAATTTTGTTTTTAATAATTCAGCTTGTTTTTCAATAATAGAACAACCTTCTTTAATATCCTCAGTTATTACATTTCCTCCAAAAGGCACTACTGCTGTGTGGCGAATAATTCCGTCTTTGAAAATAGCTAAATCTGTTGTTCCTCCACCTATATCAATTAAAGCTACACCTGCTTCTTTTTCTTCTTGACTTAAAACAGCATCTGCCGAGGCTAACGGTTCTAATGTTAATCCAGATAAATCTAAACCTGAACTTTTTATACAGCGACCTACATTTCTGATAGACGATGCTTGCCCAACAACTACATGAAAACTACTTTCTAGTCTTCCGCCGTACATTCCAATAGGCTCTTTTATTTCAGATTGTCCGTCAATTTTAAATTCTTGTGGCAATACATGAATAATTTCCTCACCAGGCAACATCGCCAGTTTTTGAACCTGATTAATTAAAACATCAATATCGTGTTCACTAATTACTTCTTCTGGATTACTTCTTGAAATATAATCGCTATGCTGAATACTACGAATATGTTGACCTGCTATTCCTACTACAACATCTTTTATTTTATAACCAGAATCTGCGTCTGCTAAACTGATAGCTTCTTGTATAGATTGTATGGTTTGTGTGATGTTATTTACGACACCGCGAGCCACACCGAGACTTTTAGATTTTCCAACACCTAAAATTTCTAGCTTTCCGTACTCATTTTTCTTGCCTATCATAGCTACAATCTTTGTTGTACCTATATCCAGTCCTACTGCTATATTCTCTCTTTCCATACTCATAATTATTTAGTACAAACTACTTGTTTTGTAAACTTCAGATTAATCTTCTTATAAGAATTTATCAAAGTATCTTGTACTGCTTTTTGAAAAAATGCTTTATAATTATTAAATTTTCTTTCCATATAAATGGTTCTTCCGAAAACTATATCGTAATTATAATCTCTATTTTTCATTACAATGCTACCATCGGACGAAATTTTCATTCCGATAATGTTTTTTTTCAAAAAATCATCGTTATAAATTTCTTGTAATAGCTCAACAAAATTCTTGCTATAACGATTGTTAAAATCGCCATAAACAAGCGGAACTCTTGCCGTAAAATTACTCGAAAGAGGCATCTTACCTCCTTTATAATCAATATAAAAGGAAGTATTCCCGTTAAAAACTCTAGCGATTGGGGTCTTTTGTTTTATAACAGCTTTTAGCTTTCCATCGACACTCAAAAAGACCTCAGACTTTTCGATTAAGTCGTGTTTATTGATGGTTTGCTCAATATTTTTCAAATTTACCCTATCTTTTTGGATACTGAAAGTACCCCCAAAATTATCTATCAACAAGTTATTAACCATTTCATGGGTTACAAACGGGCTTTCTGAATTTAAAAATTCGATTGTTGGTTTCGAAATTTTTCTGTGTTCATTTCTTTTTGAAGTAAATGAATACAAAAAAACCACCAAAGCAAGAATAGCAATTAATTGAATATTTAAAATTAAATTATTTCGCATCTAATTCTTTTTTAATATTTGAAATCATTTCTCCAATATCTCCCGCTCCAATAGTAACGATTACTGATGCATCTGATTTTTTTAATAACGAAATTAATTCTGTTTTTTGTACTAATTTTTTATTTTTATTTTCAATTTTACCTAACAACCATTCTGAAGTAATTCCCTCCATTGGTAATTCTCTCGCTGGATAAATATCTAGCAACAAAATTTCATCAAATTGCGATAAACTTTTAGCAAAATCATCGGCAAAATCTTTGGTTCTACTAAACAAATGTGGCTGAAAAACAGCTAAAACTTTTTGATTAGAATACAACTCCCGAACAGCTTGATGCACAGCATTTATTTCTGTTGGATGATGTGCATAATCATCTATATAAACGAACTCTGGCTTTCTGATTTGGAAAGAAAAACGACGTTTAACTCCTTTGAATGTTGCTAATGCTTTAGCAATAGATTCGGTTGGGGTTCCGAAAGTTCGAGCCATTGCCAAAGCAAGCAACGCGTTTGTAAGATTATGTTTTCCAGGTAATCCGAATTTCAAATCTTTTATATTTTCAGTTGGTGTTTTTACATCAAAAACATACCAACCATTTTCAATTCTTATATTGTGGGCTACGAATTTAGAATCATCGTTTACACCAACAGTTATCCCTTCTAAAGGCAAACCATTTATCACAAAAAGATTGTCTTTATCTTCTACTTTATCCGCAAACTCCTTAAAAGAAGCTTTTATTGCAGCATCATCTCCATAAATATCTAAATGATCTGCATCCATCGATGTTACACAGGCAATATTTGGATGCAAATGCAAGAACGAACGATCAAACTCATCAGCTTCGACTACTGTTACAGTTTTTCCAGAACCTATAAGATTTGAATTGTAATTTTCTACAATTCCTCCAATAAATGCCGTAACATCTGCACCGCTTTCGAATAAAATATGTCCTAAAATACTTGAAGTCGTTGTTTTACCGTGAGTTCCAGCAACTGCTAAACAAAAAGTGTCTTTAGTAATTATTCCTAAAACTTCGGCACGTTTTTTTACATGATAATTTCTTTCTAGAAAATAATTCCATTCCGAATGATGTGTAGGTACGGCTGGAGTTATGATTACTAAGGTATTTTCTACAAAATAGTCTTTTGGAATCAAATCGATACTATCTTCAAAATGAATGGCAATACCACTTTCTATTAACTCTGCCGTTAAGGTTGATGGAGTTTTGTCATAACCAGATACGTTTTTACCAATAAATTTGAAATAGCGAGCAAGCGCACTCATTCCGATGCCTCCGATTCCGATGAAATAGACGTTATTTATTTGGTTTAAATTCATTTTTTATTTTAGTCTTAATGGTCATAAAGTTGCAAGTCGTAAAGTCGTTTGACCTTAAGAATTTTGGCTTTCGACTAATTTTATAATTTCGTCAACTATATCTTTTGTTGCATTTGGCAAAGCCAACTGCTTTATATTTTTACTCAAATCTTCTTGTTTCCCTTTGTCTTTTAACAACGCTTCGAAAATGATTTTAAATTCAGAATCTAATTCTGCTTCTTTTAGTAAAATTGCTCCATGCTTATCAACAATCGCTTGTGCATTCTTGGTTTGATGATCTTCAGAAACATTAGGTGATGGAATAAAAATTACTGGCTTCCCTACAATTGCTAATTCTGATACCGATGATGCTCCTGAACGAGAAATTACTACATCTGCTGCAGCATAAACCAAATCCATTCTATCTATAAATGATAAAACCTGCACATTTTCTTTGTCTGAAAAATGTTTGTATTCATCAAAATACAATTTGCCACATTGCCAAATAATTTGAATATTTAGTGACAATAACCAATCGATTTCTTTTGCAATTAACTGGTTAATTCTTCTTGCTCCAAGGCTTCCACCAAGTATTAATATTGTTTTTTTATTTGTATCTAATTTAAAATAATCAATCGCTTCATTTCTTTTACTATCAACCGAAATTAAATCTTGGCGAACAGGATTTCCTGTAAGAATCATGTTCTCTTTTGGGAAAAATCGTTCTAAATTCTCATACGCGACACAAATCCTATTTGCCTTTTTGCTTAATAATTTATTAGTAATTCCAGGATAAGAATTTTGCTCCTGAATCACTGTTGCTATTCCCAACATAGAAGCTACTTTAAGTACTGCTCCACTTGCAAAACCTCCTGTTCCTATTACAACATCAGGTTTAAATTGCTTTACGATTGCAAATGACTTGACCAAACTTGACAACAATTTAAATGGAAACATAGCGTTTTGCAAGGTGAGTTTTCTTTGTATTCCTGCAATCCATAATCCTTTTATATCATAACCCGCTTGCGGTACTTTTTGCATTTCCATTTTGTCTTGCGCTCCTACAAAAAGAATTTTACAATCAGGAAAACGAGATTTTAACTCATTCGCAATTGCTATTGCAGGATAGATATGACCTCCTGTTCCACCACCACTTAATATGAATTTTAGATTTGTTTTCATTATTTAACTTATTTATTCAAAACTGCATTCATTGGATTATTCGTGTTATCTTCAATAGAATAATTCTCTTCTTGAGAATCTTCGACTAATTGTTTGTCTATTAGTTTTTGCAAAGCTTCCTCCCTTTGTTGTTTTTCGATATTTTCTTCTGTAATTTCTTCTTCTTTTTTGGTCACATTTATTATAATTCCAAGCGCTGCACAAGTCATCCAGATCGATGTTCCTCCACTACTTATAAGTGGCAATGTTTGCCCAGTGGTTGGCAACAATTCGACTGCGACACCCATATTTATAAAAGCTTGAAAAATTATAGGAAAACCAAGACCTGCAACTAATAATTTACCAAATAATGTTGGTGCTTTATATGATGCAATTATAAATCGAATGAATAACATAATGTATAAAAACATGATAGCGAATCCTCCTAAAAGACCAAATTCTTCGATAATGATAGCAAAAATAAAATCGGAAGAGGATTGTGGTAAAAAGTTTTTCTGAATACTTTTTCCTGGACCTAATCCGTAAACACCTCCAGTTGCAATAGCTGTTTTTGCTTTTTCGATTTGATAATCATCTTCTCCAGGTTTGTCTGATGTGAAATTCTCTATACGACTCATCCAAGTGTCTACACGATTAGGAAAAGCATTGGGAAAAGCTTTGACAACTAATATAAAAAATGCAAATGATAAGATTCCAAATCCAATAATAATTCCAATATTTTTTATTGGATATTTTCCAATAAAAGTTAGCATTAAAACCATTGAAAATATTAAAGCTGCTGTCGAGAAATTAGCTGGTAAAATTAGCATCAATGTAAAGAAAACTGGCGCCCATAACTCTAACAAAGACTTCTGAAAAGTCATGTCTTCGACTGCTGTTTTAGATAAATATCTGGCAACAAATATTAACAATGACATTGATGCAAAAGCTGATGGCTGAAAGGTAATTCCTAAAAACGGAACTTGTATCCATCGGCTGGCATTAGCTCCTTCAATCATTGTTCCTTTAAACAGTGTATAAACTAACAACAACCATGCAAAAGGCAATAATAATCTCGATAGACTTCTAAAATAATGATAAGGTACTTTTTGCACTTGATACATAATAACAAAACCCATTATTAAATGTATTAAATGTTTAAGTAAATACACGAATGTATTTCCTGTACCATGATGCAAATAGGCTAAATTACTACTTGCGCTATATACAGGTATAAATGAAAACAATGCCAAAAGTGCCACGAATGACCAGATGACTTTATCTCCTTTTAAGTTATGTAATAGCGTTTTCATATTTTATTTTTATGCGGTTATGCTTTAATTTGGTTATTCGAAAAACCTTGTTACAAATTTTGTACCGCTTGTTTAAATTGTCTTCCTCTATCTTCATAATTTTCGAATAAATCGAAACTGGCACAAGCTGGCGATAGTAAAACAGTATCACCTTTTTCTGCCATTTTGTATGCTTGACGAACAGCATCAGTCATTGAAGTTACTTCGATTAATTCATCAACAATATCACCAAATGCATCAATTATTTTCTTGTTATCGACACCTAGACAAATAATAGATTTTACATTTTTATTTACTAACTCTATCAATTCTGAATAATCATTCCCTTTATCTACACCACCTACAATCCAAATTGTTGGCGAAGTCATACTATCTAAAGCATAAAAAGTAGCATTTACATTTGTTGCCTTAGAATCATTGATATATTGCACATTTTGAATTTTAAGCACTTTCTCTAAACGGTGCTCTACACCCTGAAAATCAGCTAGACTCTCACGTATAGTAGCTTTTCTGATTTTTAATAATTGTGCTACAGAGGTAGCTGCCAAAGCGTTCTTTACGTTGTGTTTTCCTTCTAGTGATAATTGAGATGTCTGCATAACAAATGGGTCGTTATTGATATTTATATTTATATTATTTTCTGCTTCATAAGCGCCAAATTCAAATTGTTTTGTTAATGAAAATGGAACCAATTTCGCTCTTACTTTGTTGTTTTTTAGCCAGTTATTTATAGCTTCATCATCGGCATCATAAATCAAATAATCTTCTTCCGTTTGATTCATTGTAATTCTGAATTTCGATTCTATATATTTTTCATATTTATAATCATATCTATCTAAATGATCTGGACTAATATTTGTGATTATAGCAATATGTGGTTTGTAATTTTTTATTCCGTCAAGCTGAAAACTACTTAGTTCTAAAACATAAACATCATAATTATCTTCGGAAACTTGCCAAGCAAAACTTTTGCCTATATTTCCTGCCAAACCAACATTTAGACCGCCTTGTTTTAACAAATGGTACACCAACATTGTTGTTGTTGTTTTACCATTACTTCCCGTGATTCCTATTGTTGTTGCATTAGTAAACTGTGCTGTAAACTCAATTTCAGAAATAACTGGAATATTTTTTTCTTTCAACTTCTTAATAATGGGCGATTTGTCAGGGATTCCAGGACTCTTCATCACTACATCGGCATTGAGAATTAAATCTTCTGTATGCTGTTCATCTTCAAACTTAATTTTATTAAGAATTAAGACTTCCTTGTAATTGTTTTTTATTTTTCCAAAATCAGAAACAAATACATCATATCCTTTCTTTTTACCAAGAATTGCCGTTCCGACACCGCTTTCTCCTCCACCAAGAATTACTAATCTCATATTATCGTAATTTTAAAGTTACTATTGACACTATCGCCAATAAAATTCCGACAATCCAAAAACGAGTTACAATTTTGCTCTCGTGGTATCCTTTCTTTTGATAATGATGATGTAAAGGTGACATAAGAAAGATTCTTCGCCCTTCGCCAAAACGTTTTTTAGTATATTTAAAATAAGCGACCTGTAAAACCACTGATAAATTCTCAGCTAGAAAAATTCCGCAAATAACTGGAATTAGCATTTCTTTTCGAACTGCAATAGCTAAAACAGCTATGATTCCTCCAATGGTTAAACTCCCTGTATCTCCCATAAAAACTGCAGCTGGATAACTATTGTACCATAAAAATCCAACTAATGCTCCTACGAATGCGGCAATAAAAACCGTCATTTCTCCCGAATTTGGGATAAACATAATATTTAGATAATTAGAGAATATAATATTTCCTGAAACAAATGTGAAAACCCCCAAAGCAATCACTGAAATTGCGGAAGTTCCGGCCGCCAAACCATCGATTCCATCGGTAAGATTGGCTCCGTTTGAAACTGCTGTAATGATGAAAATAACCATTGGTATAAAAATTAGCCACGCATAATTCTCATAACCATCGCCTGTCCAAGCCAATAATTCGGCATAATCGAATTCATTATTTTTAAAAAACGGAATGGTTGTTGCTGTCGATTTTTCGTCTAACGAGACTGTATTTACTATATTTTGAGTAGAATTAATTTCAATTTTATTTTTAGCGAGATCCTTACGAATGGTTACATCTGGATGAAAATATAAAGTTGCTCCTACAATAATTCCTAACCCAACTTGACCTATTACTTTAAAAATTCCCTTCAATCCCGCTTTATCTTTTTTGAAAATTTTGATATAATCATCAAGAAATCCAATAGCTCCCATCCAAAGTGTGGTTACAATTAGAAGTATGATATAAATATTATTCAATTTTGCCAATAAAAGAACAGGAAGCAAAGTTGAAAATATAATAATTAATCCTCCCATTGTTGGTGTTCCAGCTTTTTGAGTTTGTCCTTCAAGACCCAATTCTCTTACTGTTTCCCCTACTTGCAAACGGCTTAAATAACTAATGACTCTTTTTCCGAAAATAGTCGAAATAAGCAATGACATGATAATCGCTAATGCTGATCTAAATGTGATATATTGAAAAACTCCAGCGCCTGGAAAATCAAAATATTTGTCTAAATATTGAAATAAATAGTATAACATATCTTTATTTATTTAGTTGTTCTAAAATTTCTTTTACAATTTGCATATCATCAAAATCATGACGAACGCCATTTATTTCTTGATATGTTTCATGTCCTTTTCCTGCAATGAGAATAATATCGTTAGGTTGTGCTAACTGACAAGCAGTTTTTATTGCTTGTTTTCTATCTGTAATAGACATGTATTTTTTATAATTAACAGGAGTAATTCCAGTTTCCATTTCGGCAATAATAGTTTCAGGATTTTCTGTTCTTGGATTGTCTGATGTTAAAATAGCTTTATCACTCATTTCGGAAGCGATATTTGCCATTATTGGACGCTTGGTTTTGTCACGATCACCTCCGCAGCCTACAATTGTTATAAGTTGTTCGTTGCGAGTACGAATGTCATTTATTGTACTCAGCACATTTTCTAAAGCATCAGGAGTATGTGCATAATCAACAATTGCAGTGATATTTTGTTTTGATACAATAAACTGAAAACGGCCTGAAACGCTTTCTAATTCTGATAAGAGCCTTAAAACTTCTAACTTTTCGATACCTAATTCGATGGCTACTCCATAAATTGCCAATAAATTATATGCATTAAAAGTTCCTATCAAACGAACCCAAACTTCTTGCTCATTTATTTTTAACAGCAAACCGCTTAACTGATTTTCAATAATAATTGCTTTGTAATCAGCATACGTTTTTAATGCATAAGACAATTTTCTTGCCTTAGTATTTTGCATCATTACGGCTCCATTTTTATCATCTATATTAGACAGCGCAAATGCATTTTTAGGTAAATTATCGAAAAATGATTTCTTCACATCTCGATACTCCGCAAATGTTGGATGATAATCTAAATGATCATGAGATAGATTTGTAAAAACACCTCCTACGAATTGTAAACCTTCGGTACGTTTTTGATGAATTCCGTGTGAACTTACCTCCATAAAGCAATATTCACAACCAGCTTCAACCATTTTATCTAGATAATAATTAATTGTTAATGAATCTGGCGTGGTATGAGTTGCTTTATATTCTATTTCATCAACTAAGATTTTTACAGTAGAAAGCAATCCAACTTTGAAACCTGCTTTTTTGAATAATTGATATAATAATGAGGCAATCGTTGTTTTACCGTTTGTTCCTGTTACACCAACTAATTGTAATTTTTGTGATGGATTATCATAAAAATTTGTTGCTAGATATGCCAAAGCTGCATTCGTGTCTTTTACTTTTACATAAGTAATTTGTGGCAATAAATCTGTTGGTAATGTATCGCAAATAATCACAGAAGCTCCGAGAGAAATAGCTTTGTCTATAAACTCATGTCCATTTGAAACTGAACCACGAATTGCTACAAAAACATCATTAGATTCTATTTTTCGAGAATCAAAATGAATATTATGCACAGCAACATCGGTTGAACCGTGAACAACTTCGAGAGCGACTTTGTATAAAATTTCTTTTAAAACCATTTTTATGACAATTCTAAAATTATTGTGTTATTTTTTAATATTGGCTGGCCTGCTTGTATTGATTGTTTTTTTACTTTTCCAACACCAATAGCTTTTACTTTCATTCCTAAATTTTCGAGTAGTGCTACTGCATCCATTCCAGACATACCATGTAAATTAGGTATTGATGTCGGTTTTTTATTTACCTTATCATTGTAAGTCAAATAATTTTTGTCCTGAGCCGGATTATTCTTTTTTAGGTTTTTTACTACATTAGTTGATGGCACATCGGTAAAAACTTTTTGCGCAATACGCTTGAAAACTGGTCCAGCAACATCCGCTCCGTAATAATTATTCATAGAAGTATTAGGCTTGTGAACCACCACAATACAAGAATATTTAGGATTTTCTGCTGGAAAATAACCAACAAAAGATGAAATATAATGTTTATCATTTCCACCATTAGTTCCATAATTGGCTTGCGCAGTTCCTGTTTTCCCAGCCATTGAAAAATCTTTAGAATAGAGTTTAGATCCTGTTCCCTTCTTTACAACATTAGCCAAAACTGCTTTTACTTTTTTTAAAGTTTCATCAGAGCATATTTTTGGATTAATGACTTGTTTGTCGAACTTTTTGATGATTTTATTCCATTCCTTAACTTCTTGAACAAAAATTGGTTTAACCATTTCACCATTATTAGCAATGGCATTATATAAGGTTAATGTTTGTAATGGCGTTACAGAAACTCCGTACCCGAATGCCATCCACGGAAGTGAAATCGCACTCCAATTTTTATCTGATGGTTGCGGAATAACCGGAATCCCTTCCCCTTTGAAAGGCAATCCGAGTGGTTTGTTTAAACCTAAATTTACAATCCTGTCTGTAAATTGTTTTGGATTATTTTTATAATTTTCATAAACCGCCTGTACCATAATCGTGTTAGAAGACACTTCGAATCCTCTAGCTAATGATACTTTTCCGTAACCACCTTCATGTGAGTCTCTAACTTTGCGACCACGATATGTGATTTCGCCACCGTTACTATCATATACTTTGCTAGTATCAATTTTATTGTCATCGATAAGAGCAATTAAGTCAACTAATTTGAATGTAGAACCTGGCTCATGGGATTCTCCAACAGCATAATTTATGGTTTCATAATATGATCCGTCCTTGTCTTTTCCTAAATTAGAAATAGCTTTTACAGCTCCTGTTTTAGTTTCCATTACGACAACACAGCCGTGATCAGCATCATATTCCATTAATTGCTTTAGCAAAGCGTGATGTGCAATATCCTGTATATAAACATCTATTGTAGAAACAATGTCATAACCATCTTGTGGTTCTACTTCATTATTATCACGAATAGGTTTCCATTGACCTTGTGCAATTTTTTGTTTTAAAACTTTTCCGTCTTTACCATTTAGGTATTTCCCATATGCACCTTCTATTCCTACTGGCAACAATTTACCACTATCATCATAACGCTCATAACCAATTGTTCTTGCTGCAATTTTCCCAATAGGATGCTCGCGCACCGTTCTCTGCTCTGTAATCATACCTCCTTTATTGGGACCAAGATTAAACAACGGAAAGTTTTTAACCGCAGCATATTGTGTATAACTCAAATCTTTAGCTAAAAGAAAATACCTATTTTTATTAGCTCTAGCCTTTCTGAAATCATTCAAATAACTACTAGCAGATTTTTTTAATAAAACCGAAAGTGAATCCGATAAATCTTTAATATAAGTATCAAAATTCTCTTTACTTGGCGCTAAAGCATCAAAACGAATTGTATATTTTGGAATTGAGGTTGCAAGCAAACTTCCATCGGAAGAATATACATTACCACGATTAGCAGGAATTATAAAGTTTTTGACAGAACGTTCTTTGGCTAATTTTCGATAATAGTCGCCTTCAACCCACTGTATATTAGTGAGCTTTACGCCTATTGCTGTTACCATAATTATAACAACTAAAGCAATTACGTAGATACGTTTTAAAATATTTCTATCTTCTATTGCCATAATTTATACCAAGCTGTTTTCTCTTTTATTACTTTTATTTTTTTTGGTGGTACTGATGAAGGTAAAATCCCTTTATCTACCATTTCTTCAGCCACAGTCGATTCCATTTTTATTTTCATTAATTCTGAACGCCTGTCTACAAACTCCGAACGCAATTCTTTTACATCATTTGTTAAATCGGCAATTTTGAAAATTTTTTTTTCGTAACTATGCGTGTTTGCAATCATTATTATAGCCAACAAAAGCAGAAATACAATGAAACGCCAATTTTTTGTAGCATCTTCATTGACAAGAAATCTTGCTTTTAATATATTATAAATCTTGCCTTTCATTAATTTATCTTAATCTATTATTTCTTCTCTGCTATTCTTAATTTTGCACTTCGAGCCCGATTGTTTATTTTAATTTCTTCGTTTGACGGAATGATTAGCTTCCCTATCAACTTGAAAGGAACTTCAAATCGTCCGAAGAAATCTTTTTCAGGTTCGCCTTCAAACAATCCGTTTTTCATAAACCTTTTTACTAATCTATCTTCTAGTGAATGATAGGAAATAACACTTAACCTTCCTCCTTCTCCTAAAATCTCTAATGATTGTTCTAAAAATTCTTTTAAAACGTCCATTTCTTGATTTACCTCAATACGGATAGATTGATATATTTGAGCCAAAATTTTATGCGCCTTGTTATTAGGTAAAAATCTAGCTAAAATATTTTTTAACTGTTCGGTATTTCTAATTTCCTCATTTTCACGAGCTTCAATAATCACTTTTGCAATTGCCAAAGCATTACCTAACTCACCATAATCAGAAAAAATACGTCGCAGGTTTGTTTCGTCATATTCATTAACAATTTTAAAAGCTGTTAAATCATTTTTCTTACTCATTCTCATATCTAACTCGGCATCAAAACGAGTAGAAAAGCCTCTTTCAGGAACATCAAACTGATGAGAAGAAACTCCTAAGTCCGCAAGGATTCCATCTACTTTTTTAATTCCATTAAAGCGTAAGAATCTTTTTATATATCTAAAATTTTCTTGTATCAATGTAAACCTTTCGTCTGGCAAAGCATTTTCCCAAGCATCTTCATCTTGATCGAAACCAAATAATTTTCCTTCAGGACCAAGTCTTGATAAAATTTCTTTCGAATGTCCGCCACCACCAAAAGTTACATCTACATACACTCCGTCTGGCTTAATATTTAAACCATCGACCGTTTCTTTTAGCAAAACTGGATTATGATATTCCATTGTCATCGTCATTTACGTTACCCATTACCTCTTCTGCCAAATCTGCAAAATCTCCAACCGAATCATCAATTGCTTTTTCATATAAATCCTTATCCCAGATTTCAATAATATTTACTGCCGATGACAATACAATATCTTTTGAAACTGAAGCAAAAACCGCTAAACCTTTCGGGATTAGCAATCGCCCAGTTGCATCAATTTCAATTACACGAACACCTGCTGTAAAACGACGAATAAAATCATTGTTTTTCTTTACGAAACGATTCAGTTTATTAATTTTTTGCATCATCACATTCCACTCTTGCATAGGATACAATTCCAAACATTGCTGAAAAACCGAACGCTTCAAAACAAAGCCTTCTTGCAAAGACGTGTTCAGCTGCTTCTTCAAAGGGTTAGGCATCATGAGCCTCCCTTTAGAATCGACCTTACATTCATATGTTCCAACAATGGTATTCAAGTAGTTATGATTTTATATGATAGTTAGCAAATATAAATAATTATTTACCACCTTTTACCACAAAATACCACTTTGTTGATAAGTTTTAACTTTTTTGACATTAAACAATTGCAAAATCGGGAAGAATCAATATTTACGACTTATTAACAAAAAAATGATGTTATAAAAAAAGACAAGATTTATATTTCGTATTTTAGTCCTATATTTGCACCTATCTAAAGACAAAACGATTACAAGGTGAATAACTTAAAAAAAGAAGGCAGGTACGAATATTTTGAAGCTGGGGAAGGAACTCCCATTATTATTTTACACGGATTAATGGGTGGCTTAAGTAATTTTGATGGTGTTGCCAATTATTTTCCTGCGAAAGGTTATAAAGTTGTTATCCCTCAATTGCCATTATATACACAAAACATATTAAAAACTAACGTAAAAGCTTTCTCTAAATATGTTAAAGATTTTATCACCTATAAAGGTTTTGACAGAGTAATTCTTGTTGGAAATTCATTAGGTGGACACATTGCTTTGTACTTTACAAAAATGTACCCGGAACGCGTTTCTGGACTTGTAATTACAGGAAGTTCTGGTCTTTACGAAAGTGCTATGGGCGATAGTTATCCAAGAAGAGGTGATTATGATTACATTCAAAAGAAAGCCGAAGATGTGTTTTATGATCCAAAAGTTGCAACCAAAGAAATTGTGGATGAAGTTTATGCTGTGGCAAACGACCGAATCAAACTAATAAAAACATTAACTATTGCTAAAAGTGCCATTCGTCACAATATGGCAAAAGATTTACCAAAAATGCACGTTCCTATAGGAATTATTTGGGGTAGAAACGACAAAGTAACACCACCAGATGTTGCTGAAGAATTTCATAAATTATTACCCAATTCGACCTTATATTGGATTGAGAAATGTGGCCATGCAGCGATGATGGAACATCCAGACGAATTTAATCGTTTACTTGACGAATGGCTTACTACAAAAGCTGAGCATTAAAAAACCGGCTTAGCATTAAAAAAATCATACTGCTATTTTAGCGTAAAATATATTAAATGAAAATTAATACCGCCGAATTTATCATAAGCAATTCAATTGTGAGTTTGTGTCCGCAAGAACGCTTACCAGAATACGCTTTTATTGGACGATCTAACGTTGGGAAATCATCGTTAATAAATATGTTGACCAATCACAAAAGTTTGGCTAAAACTTCTGGCAGACCAGGAAAAACACAATTAATAAATCATTTTAAGATAAATAACAACTGGTTTCTTGTAGATTTACCAGGTTATGGTTATGCTAAGGTTTCTAAGAAAACAAAAGAAGTATTTCAGCAATTTATTACCGATTATTTCGAAAAAAGAGAACAGCTAGTTTGCGCCTTTGTACTTATTGACATTCGCCATGAGGCACAAAAAATAGATTTAGAGTTTATTACTTATCTCGGTGAAATCGAAATGCCATTTTGTATTGTTTTTACAAAAGCAGACAAGATTAGTAAAGGAAAAGTTGCCCAACACGTCGCCGCTTACAGAACAGCACTTCTAAAAAATAATTGGGAAGAAATGCCACATCACTTTGTAACTTCTGCAACGGAGCATACCGGAAAAGAGGCTCTTTTAAGCTATATAGATGAAGTAAATCAGGAGATTTTTAAAGATAATGGATTTTAAAAAATAAATTCTGTATAATTTAAATAAAAAAGGTTAGCTGTGATGGCTAACCTTTTTTATTTACTTTTTCAACTCCAACTTTTCTGCAAAATATTCACAAAAATCTTTCATAGTATCGGTCATTTTTTCGTCGCCCGTAGCACGGTGAAAAGTATCCGCCATTGCAACTAATGTTTGATGAAAAAATATTTTCATCTCATCGACAGGCATATCTTTTGTCCATAAATCGATACGCATCGTTTCTTGTGCTTTGTTATCCCAAACAGAAAGCATAATTGCTTTTGTTTCTTCGGTTTCGACACCGCCATCTTGCGCTGACCAATGTAGTTTTTCAGGAACGCGATTTTCGTCTAGTTGTATATTGAATTTTATTTCAGAAGTCATTTTTTTTGAGTTTTATGTTTCTAATAAAAAGTGCTTATTTTTTTGGTTTGTATTTAGATTTTTGAAAAATATCTTTAGCATCCATAAGCATCATTTGTTGCATTGGGATATCATTATTCTCCATAAATGAACGTACTATTTGCAAACCAAACCAAGCTCCTATTCTTCCTGGTGTTTCATTGTCTGACGTTAATCCGAATTTAGAAAATGGCGCTGGACTTATAAAACGTTGCGATAATTTAGAATCTGTATCATACAATAGTTTTTCTTCGACGAAGAATCTCCACATATTAGATTCGTTATCTTTACAATATTTAAGCTGTTCTGGCGTGTAACAAATATTATCTTCATCTGAGTATTCTGGCAACAAAACATCATTTAAATACAACTGTTTTCCTGAATATATCATTAATGATAACAAATCTTTTTGAACCGGAGGCTTCACTTTTGTTCTAGAAAAACTCTCTACAATATCTGGTAATATTTGTGAAGGCTCGAAAGTTTGCTTCAAATAGTTTGGGTATTCATAAAATTTATGATTTTTACCTAAATACAATTCTAACGAAATGATCAATGCTTTTTCAGTATAAATCACTTTATAATCTGTATCCATTTCCTGAATTACAGTATATACTTTTGGAATTTGTGTTTTTGGATAATAGTATTTAATATAACGAAATAAATCCTCTATTTCGGCTGTTTCTTTATCGAAATTACCATAACGTTTTTCTACCTCAGCATACAATTCTCTCCAAAGTGGGTTTTTCATTTTATCGATCAAAACCGAATCCGATATTGTTGGTGGAAAAAATTCTGGGTATTGTGCTTTTAATTTGGGTAATTCGTTTGGAGGTGTTTCAAAAAAAGCTTTATCATAGCGATCAACTTTTATACTTACTGGTATTTCTTCTGCTGCTTCTTGAATTTTGCTCTTTTTAGAACATGAAACAATGGTAAATAGGAATAGAACGAGTATTAAATATTTTTTCATAAACATGATTTTTTAGCCCAGATAAAAGTGGAAATCCTTTTATTTTTTTCTTTAAAAAATAAAAGATTGAAACGTATAGCTGGAATAGCTCCTAATTATTATTTTTGCAAATATACATTCGTTTTTAAAACAAAAGTAACCATGCAAAAAAATAGTACCATAAATTGTGAAAAAGTTAACGAACATATTGTAAATTGGCTTAAAACCTATGCTCAAAATGCGAAAGTAAATGGTTTTGTAATAGGGATTTCGGGCGGAATCGATTCGGCATTAACATCTACTTTGTGCGCACAAACAGGACTAAAAGTTTTATGTGTTGAAATGCCTATACACCAAGCACAAAGTCATGTAAACAGAGCTCATGAACATATTGCGCTTCTAAAAAATCGTTATAAAAATGTAGATGAAACTAGAATTGATTTAACACCAGTTTTTGATACTTTTAAATCTGTGGCACCAATATCTAAAGACGAACTAAAATTAAATTTATCGTTGGCTAATACTAGAGCGAGATTGCGTATGACGAGTTTGTATTATTTGGCTGGAATTCATGGATTATTAGTTGCTGGAACGGGTAATAAAGTAGAAGATTTTGGGGTTGGTTTTTTTACAAAATATGGAGATGGCGGCGTAGATTTAAGTCCTATTGCCGATTTGATGAAAAGTGATGTTCGTGCACTTGCTACTTATCTTGAAGTTCCTGAATCTATACAAAAAGCAGCCCCAACAGATGGATTATTTGGAGATGACCGAAGCGACGAAGACCAAATTGGAGCTAGTTATACCGAATTAGAGTGGGCAATGGCTATGTTGGAAAACGAAAAATCTGCTGATGATTTTACAGGTCGTGAAAAAGTGGTTTTTGAAATTTACAAACGATTAAACACAATCAATCAGCACAAAATGAACCCAATTCCTGTTTGTTTAATTCCTGAAATTTATAAGTAATTTATTACTTGATTGCCAATTGATTATAAAATATTATGTATCTTTACTATTCATTCGTTTAGTTTAACTATTTTAAACTTAAAGTCATGGTAAAAATAGGTCTTGCAGACAATCATCCAGTTGTACATTATGGCATAAGAGCGTACTACAAGGAACATCCTGATGTTTCCCTAGTAGGAATTGTTGATAATTTTGAAATGGTTTCTGAAATGCTAAAACGAAAGGAAATTGATGTTTTACTTTTAGATTTAGAACTTGAAGGACTTCATAGCATAAATCTAATTAAGGATTTAATAAAAGATTTTCCAAAGATAAAAATCATTTTGTTTTCTAACTTAAGCGAACATATTTATGCGCCAAATGCTATAAAAGCTGGTGTTTTTGCTTTTGTACAAAAAACAGAAAAATTAGATGTTTTAACTTCTACAATTATAAAAGTAAATCGAGGTACAGTTGTTTTTAGTGATGCTGTAAAAAGAAATATAGCCTTAATTTCTAAGCAAGCAAAATCTGAAAGATTATATAGAAAATTATCTTCTCGCGAAATTGAAGTTTTACGTTATTTGAGCAATGGAAAGAAAAACAAAGAAATTGCCGAAGCTTTAAATCTTAATGAGAAAACGATAAGCACTTACAAATTAAGACTTTTAGCAAAATTAAATGTTACAAATCTTGTTGACTTAGTTAATAAAGCAAAGACTCTAGATATTGTTTAACTGTAGCGTGACATAACGCGTCCTAATTTGTTTGAAAAATTATTTACTAATTTAGAATAATCCATAGCCATAGATAAATTTTCAGAATTATCTGAGTCTATTTCTTTAGATAAATTTGATTTTATCTCTTCAATAATTTTATTAACTAAAAACCAACGCAAAGTAAGTATCGTTTCCGATACATATTGACTTATTGTTTTGTCTTTTTGTTTTACATAAATTTGTTTGGCTTCCCAATTATGCAAGGCAACTTTTTCATCATCCATAAGAATTGTAGTCACTTCCTGTGCTAATTCTGGTGAGAGCCTCATAAGATATTGTTCTATTTCGAACTTCTCATTTTCATTAAAATATGAGATTAAGTCGTTGTATATATCTCTAAATATTGGTGTACCCAACTCGACCTCATCTTCTTGAAGACTTAAATAAATACGTTGAAAAACTTTGTATTTGTTTATTTCTTTTATCTCTAATAACTCTCCTTCTTCATTTGCTTTAAAAACAAAATCTTCAAAATCTTCTTCTACATTTCCGTATAGTAAAAGAATTTCGATGATTTTAAGTTCCAATTCATACAATACATCAACTTTTGCATTGACGGCAATATTTTCATTTTTATGAACTTCAAAAACTTGATTTTTTTGATCTTGCTTTTGTTTTTTACCTACTTCCGAAATGTCTTTTTGAACCAGTTGTGCTAATGTGTTAAACAAAACTTCTTCAGAAATATCCATAATTCGAGAACATTCCTGAATATATATTTCTCTTTTTATTCGATCTGGAATTTTAGAAATACTATTTACCATATCACGAATAAGTTCTGCTTTCTTGATAGGATCATTCTTGGCATCTTTCATTAATAACGACGCTTTGAATTGGATAAAATCCATCGCATTGTTTTCAAAATACAATAAAAGCTCGTCGAGTGGTGTTTTTCTAGCAAAACTATCAGGATCATCTCCTTCTGGAAACGTACAAACCTTAACATTCATACCTTCTTCAAGGATTAAATCGATTCCACGAATAGATGCGCGAAGTCCTGCAGCATCACCATCAAAAAGTACTGTAATGTTTTTTGTTAGTCGATTTATTAATCGGATTTGATCTGGCGTAAGAGCCGTTCCGGAAGATGAAACTACATTTTCTATTCCGGATTGGTGCATCTGAATTACATCAGTATAACCTTCGCACAAAAAGCAATTATCTTGTTTTGCAATAGCCTGTTTTGCGTGATAAATTCCGTATAAAACTTTACTTTTGTGATATATTTCACTCTCGGGTGAGTTTAGATATTTTGCAGCTTTTTTATCATTAGTCAAAATACGTCCTCCAAAACCCAAAACTCGACCAGACATACTTTGTATTGGAAACATTACACGCCCTTTGAAACGATCGAAATGCTTACCATCTTCTCGGAGAATGGTTAATCCAACTTTATCTAAATAATCTAACTTGTAACCCTGTCCTAATCCTTCTTTTGTAAATGCGTCCCATGCTTCGGGCGAATAACCTAGTCCGAATTTTTTGATGGTATCGTTTGTAAATCCTCTTTCTTTGAAGTACGAAAGTCCTACTGATTTACCTTCATCAGTATTCATCATAGTATTTTGAAAAAACTTTGCAGCGAATTCTGAAACCAGATACATGCTTTCTTTTTCTCCTGCTTGCTCTTTTTCTTCTTGCGATTGCTCAGTTTCTTCTATTTCTATATTGTATTTTTTCGCCAAATATCTAATAGCTTCTGGATACGAAAAATGTTCGTGTTCCATAATAAATGCTATTGCATTTCCGCCTTTTCCTGAGCTAAAATCTTTCCAGATTTGCTTTACTGGCGACACCATAAAAGATGGCGAACGCTCATCCGAAAATGGAGACAATCCCTTATAATTGCTTCCTGCTCGTTTTAGTTGCACAAAGTCGCCTATAACTTCCTCTACTCGAGCAGTTTCGTAAACAGTGTCTATGGTGGCTTTTGAAATCAATTTGTATAAGGTTCAAAGTTGTAAGACCACAAAGATACAAAGTTAATTTTGTATTATTAAAACGAAAAAAGTGCTTCATTACTGAAACACTTTTTTATGAAATTCATTAAATTTATTTTATCACTAATGTACTTGATATTATATTATTGTTTTTCAATCTAAAATCAGGATTTTTTTTCGCATCTGTTTCTACAAATAAATTTTCTCTATCCACATTTAGTGTCTGTATATTGTTAACATCATTAACAATTCTTTCTTCAATTAGATTATTTATAGTTCCTGTTTCTAATTGCACTTTGAATTTGCTGTTATTAATTACTATGTTATGAAATTTTAATTTATCTAAATTAGAATTTAAAACGGCTTTATCTTCCAATAGTAAAAACTGATTAAACCCAGATACAATACTATTTTTTAACTCAAAAAAAGTATCGTTTTTAACATAAATAGCTTCTTTAACTAATCCTTGATTATTATCTTCATTACTAACTAAAGTTATATTATTTGCAACAATTTTTGTTAATTTTCTACTTGAATCATAGTTTTCTATTTTATCATACGAATCAACCTCAAAGCACCTCGATCTTGTAACATCAGATGAAAATGGATATCGAATTGCAATACTATTATTGATGTTGCATTGTGCTCCTTGCGTAAAATCAAAATCATCGTCGGTGGCTCTAAAAGAAATTAAATTATTAAATATTACATCTCCTCCATATGATTCGAACGAATCATCATTAGAAAAACTAACTTGTATATATTCCATTTTTGTTTTATTTCCAACACCTGCGAGTGACAATCCGTTTAATTCTTTTAACGCATTAAGTTTTCTTCCAGAAAATTCAATTCTCACATATTTCAGTCTTCCAGAATTACTTTCGGAATTTAGTCCTCCATAAAAATTATATTTTGGATTCAAATTAAAATCTAAAGTTCCTATTCCTCCAAATTTATTAATAGGTGCATCACCTAATATTATTATACCTCCCCAATCTCCAGGTTTTCTTTCGGAAGTCTCCTTATTTGAAGTAAAAACAATCGGATCGGTTTCCGTTCCTTCTGCGATTATCTTAGCTCCTTTTGTAATTACTAATGTTCCACAAGTAGCAAAATCTCCTCTTATTATTGTTCCTGGTTCTATAGTTAATGTTGCATTGTTTGTTACATAAACAATATCCATAAGAAGATATATGTTCTTTTTATAAAGTGTCATATTTGCTTCAATAATACCATTTATAATATGGGTAGATTCGGAATATTCTGTTATTTTTGGCTTAAAGTTTGTCCAGTTATTAAACCAGTTTTCTGACCCTATAATGCCATTTGTTTCTTGAGCATTTAAAGAAAATACATTAATTAAAATAATAACTATTATAGCTGTTTTTTTCATAAGTAGATAATTAAAGATTTGGTTTTTTTATCACTCCAAAATTAGGCTTGGAATGTTAAATCATTAGTTACTACACATTATGTATTTGTTATTATATACAAAAAAAGTGCTTCATTACTGAAGCACTTTTAATTTTATTTTAAAAAAATTAATCTTATTTTATTCTAAAATCTGGTTTTTTCTTAACATTATTATTTATAAATAGATTATTTATTCCATTATTTGTAATGTACAATAACTTATCGTTTTGCATAAACCAATCGTTTATATTTTGAGCTTTAGCCAAAGCTTCGTTTGTAAACAATTCTGAACAACTATCTACTGTTGTGTTGTAAACTTTTATTTTTTTGAAATTATCTCCTGTTAAATATTTATCTTCTAAAGCTATAAAACTTGAAAATCCAGCAACTACACATTTATTTACTTCGATAAAAGAATCCGCTTTTAAAGAAATAGCTTCTTTAACTAGACCCATTGTATTTTCCTCGTCATTAGTCATAGTTACATTATTTAACTTAATATAAGTTTTCTTTTTTGTAGGATCATAATTTTCAATTTTATCGTACGAATCTATTTCGAAACATCTTGAACGTGTATTGTCTGATGCATAAGGATTTCTTATTGCAATACTATTATTCATTGTGCTTTGAACTCCCATAGAATAATCGAAATCATCATCATTGGCTCTGTATGAAATCACATTGCTAAAATCGATATTTCCTCCGATAACTTCAACTGAATCATCACTTGAAAAGCTAATTTGTACATATTCTATTTTTGTTTTATTCCCTACTGCAGCAAGTGTTAATCCATTTAATGAAATTTTTGGATCAATTTTTTTACCTGCAAATTCGATTCTTACATATTTTAATATTCCTGAATCACTATTTTCGTTTGGACCACCAAAAGGATTATACAAAGGATTTGGCTCATAAAATGATGCAGAAACTCCTCCAAATCTATTTATTGGCGCATCTCCCATTAGTATTACTCCTCCCCAATCACCTGGTTTTCTCTCGGAAGTAGGTTTGTTAGATGTGAAAACAATTGGACTTGTTTCGGTTCCTTCAGCAATTATTTTTGACCCTTTTGTTATAGTTAAGGTACCAGTAGAATTATAATCCCCTCTAATTACTGTTCCAGGCTCTATGGTAAGAACTGCATTGTTTGCCACATGAACTGTCCCCATTATTAAATAAACATTACCTTTTGTAAGTGTCATATTTTCCTTTATATCTCCAGTCAAAATCTGATTGGCTTGGTTATACTCAACTGCTTTTGGTTTAAAATTTGTCCAACCATTAAACCAATTGGATTCTCCAACTATTCCTTGGCCGCTTTGTGCATTAGCAACATAAAATGAAGATAAAAGAAATAATAAAATTTTAATTTTCATGGGACATTATTTGTTTGTTTGTTTAACGTTCAAAGGAACGAAAAATACTATTATCTTTCAAAGATTCAATTGTTAATTATATGTTACAAAATATTATTAAAAAAAGTGTCTCATTACTGAAACACTTTTAACGTATATAACAAACTCAAATAAAAAAATTAATTTAAATCAAATCTCACTCCTAAAGAAATGTTATTTTGATTTACTATATTGTCTGTAAATAAAGGATTTAAATCATATTTAACATACAAACTGGTTTGACCAAAACCTATGTAAGAACTTAAACCATACACAAGATCATTTGTATTGTAATTCCCTTTAGAACGTTGCGTTACCGAATTTCCGAAAGTATCGTCAAATTCCAAAATTTGTTTTGTTTTTAGATTCACTCCCACAAATCCTCCAAATCCTAAACGAAATCCTTCATGAGATTTGAAAATTTTCTTATCATTGACCATTTTTGATTTAGAAAAATCTAATTCGAAATGAACAGGAACAACTAAATTTACATTTCTAAATCTTGAATCTTTTAGATATACCGTTGCTGTTTGCAAAACAGTTTGATCTCCTGAAGTTTCATAATAACGATTATCTGTTGGTCGTAAGTTATTATATTGCAGAGAAAGTCCATATTTTATATGTGCAATATTACTATTTTGTGCAATTCTTGTGTTATAAGTTAAACCCCATTCGTAAAAGTGTGAACCTAAATATCTAAAATTCGAATTGGCTATCATTCCGTCGGTTACTAAGTTATTTACACCTGTTGCAAAAACAAATTGTGACGTTGTTCTTTTTTCGGATCTTTGAATGGTATCTTTTGCTCCAACATGTACTTTTATTCCTTTACCGTAAGTTCTTCCAATTTTTTTGACTGTATCTAAACTTGAAATTTTTCCTTCTACTTTTTCCTTAACTAATTCTGAAAGTTTAGATTCCTCGAAAGAGATTCTGTTTTCTATAGTATTTGCAGATGCTATTGCTAATTGCATCTTTTTTTCGTCTGCTTGCTGCTTTGTAATATTATTTTTATCCAGCTCAACATTAACCTCTTCAACCTGCTTTTTTAAAGTTTCTTTTTCTTCTTTTGTAATTTTTTCGATGTTTGAAGCAATCGCTTTTGCTCTAATTTCGAAAGTGCCCTGTGCATACAAACTGCTTACTACACTGCACAAGAATACTGTTAAGTAAATAATTAAATTTCTCATAATGTTTAATTTTAAAATTGATTTGATGATTGTTACTCCTGATTTCTACTAGCCAAGGCTTCTTTAGCACTATCGTAGTTTTTGTTAATTGATTTAAGAACTTTTTGACGAAAAGTTAGCGTTATTTCGCCGTCGACTTGCGAAAGTAATGCACTTGCATCTATTTTTAATTTGGGTTTGTTTGCATTTTTAGTTTGTTCATTTTTGGTTTCAACCAAAGCTAAAAGCGTTGTTGGATTAGTTTCTATTTTAAGCTTCTCTTCCGTTTTTTGAGGAATTACCTCAGCAATTACTTCTTTACTCTCTGATAGTATTTTTGTAAATTCTTCAACTTTTTGATTTGTTTTTTTAATCTTTACTAATTCCTTTTTGGTCTCAGTAACAGCTAAAACTGCTTCTTTTGGGTTGTTTATTACTTCTGATTGGTTTACTTCTTCAGTCAAAATAGGCTTCTCATTAGCATTAGCTTCAACAATCGTTTGATTATCATTCTTTATCTCTGTATATTCTTGATTGTAAAAAAGTAACCCAACAAACACAAAACCAATAATACTTGCTGCGATATAAAACCATCCAAAACGTCTTTTTGGCTTCTTATTTTCTGCAACCGAAAGCATCGCATCTAACCTATCCCAAGCTTGTGATGAAGGTTGAATTTCTCTAGAATTCAACTTTTCTAATATTTGATTTTCTAATTTATTCGGTTCCATTTTCGTGATTTTTTAGTTTAGCAATTTGGGTTTGCAATATTTTTCGAGCATGAGACAATTGTGATTTCGATGTTCCTTCATTTATGCCTAACATTTGTGCTATTTCCTGATGTTTATAACCTTCAATCGCATATAAGTTAAAAACCATTTTATATCCATCCGGTAAGCTATCTATTAGAAATTGAATGTCTTCGACTGAAAATTGACTTTCAATATTATTGAAACTTTCTTCTAAATATTGTGAATCTTCAATAAATTTAACCTGCTTTTGAACTCTTAAATATGAGATACATTCGTTTACCATAATTCGTCGCATCCAGCCTTCAAAACTACCTTTGTGTTCGAAATTTTTTAGACTTGTAAACACTTTCATAAACGCAGTTATCATAACGTCTTCTGCCTGATGAATATCTTTAATATATTGTCGACAAATACTTAACATTTTTCCAGCAGATTTAGAATAAATTTTTTGTTGTGCATGACGATTATTATCGGCAGCCAATTCGATTAATTCTTTTTCTTCCTGATGTAAGTTAATTACTTTCAATTTGATATTAGATTTTTGAATTCACCTTTTTGAAATACAAAACAGACTTCTATTTACATAGACGAGAAGATTAGTGAAATAGTTGCATGAGGTATAGAATTATTTTTAAAAAATTATTTCTACCAACAAAATCAATACCTTACGATTAAAAAAACTGTTAATTTTGAAGTCTTTATATCAGTTAATTTCTAAAAAATATTGAATTAATAAAAACAATAAGACCTTATTTTAATCATTGTTTGTGAAAGTTTCTTTTGTAAAACTAGATTTTCGAAGTAGTAATACAGCAATTCCAATACATAGTATTATTGTAGTAACAAAGCCTCCTTCAGGACCAAAAGCTCCTCCAGTAATCCAATCTGGACCTATTTCTTTGAGATTTAAAATTGTTGGCCCAGTTTCTGTTCCGCTCACTTGAAGCCCAAAAAAATTACCTTGTAACCAGTTCCAGATACTATGCAATCCGCAGGCACCCCACAAACTTCCTTGTCTCAGAGCAAACAATGAGAAAAAGACTCCTACAACTATTATATTAATTATTGAAAGCAATGTAACATTATCATTAAAGCAATGTAATAAACCAAAAAGTGACGCTGACACTAAGATTCCTGTCCAAACATTATATCTCGCTCCAACCATTGGCATTAGCCAACCACGACACAAAATTTCTTCGGTTGCTCCCTGTATAACAAAACCTAAAAGCAATAATATTGTTGGTAATATTACAGCGATTCCCTGCATAGCAGGACTTCCTTTCTCCCATGTCATAAAATTAAATAATGAGAGTAATCCCACAACACTACAAAATAAAATGATTCCAATAAAAATCCCAAAAAAATAGTTTGGAATCGATTTGTTTATTTGAAAGCCTAGATTTCTAAAAGCCCTTTTTTCATAAAAGTGCATCCACAAATAAATGGCTAAAATGACTGGGATATTTCCTAAAAAGAGCATTACTAAAAGATTTTCGGTGCTTTTCCAAGTAACATTAGTTTCTTTTTTTATAAGTGCTTCTAATGGCATAGCGGTAAAAACTCCTATTAGCTGACCAACGATTAAAAATGCCATAACTAATAAAATAGCAATAACTAAATGAGGCAATCTTTTTTTTGATTTAGTTAATTGAAAAAGTGGATTACTTGCAGAGATTGGATAATTCATTTTTGATATTTTTAAGAGTCTATTATTTTTTTCTTTCTATTACATAATTCACCATCAAGATTAAAGACTCTTTATAGGTTGAATCTGAAAAATCTTGAAGTATCAAAAGTGCTTCTTGCTGAAATTGAATCATTTTTTGTTCAGCATAAGTCAATCCGTTTTGGTTTTTAACAAAAGTAATTACTTCTTTTACTCTTTTTTTGTCTTTATTGTGGTTTTTGATAGAATTGATAAGCCAACTTTTTTCTTTTGAAGTACAATTATTTAAGACATGAATAAGCGGCAAAGTCATTTTTTGCTCTTTAATATCTATTCCAGTTGGTTTTCCAATGGCCTCTTCGGTATAGTCAAATAAATCATCTTTTATTTGAAAAGCCATTCCTATGAGTTCGCCAAATTTTCTCATTTTTTCGACTTGATTCTCATCTTCAGAAACTGATTTTGCGCCAAGTGCACAACAGGCAGCAATAAGTGTTGCTGTTTTCTGACGAATAATTTCGTAATAAATAGCTTCGGTAATATCTAACCTTCGGGCTTTCTCTATTTGCAATAATTCTCCCTCACTCATTTCTCGAACAGCAACCGAAATAATTTTTAATAAATCGAAATCACCATTATCTATAGAAAGTAATAATCCTTTCGAGAGCAAATAGTCACCTACAAGAACTGCGATTTTATTTTTCCAAAGTGCATTTATAGAGAAAAAGCCTCGACGACGATTACTATCATCGACTACATCATCGTGTACTAAAGTGGCTGTATGAATAAGTTCTATTACTAAAGCACCACGATAAGTTCTTTCTAAAACTTCACCATTAGAAATCATTTTTGCAGTAAGAAAAACAAACATAGGTCGCATTTGTTTTCCTTTTCGGTTTACAATGTAATAAGTGATTCTATTAAGTAACGCAATTTTTGAAGTCATAGATTGTTGAAACTTTTTTTCAAAAAGTTCCATTTCCTCAAGAATTGGTTTTTTTATTTGTGAAGTTATATCCATATAATGATTCAAAGATAGCATTTATGAATTAAAATTTTGAAGTGTAAATTATTTTTTTACATTTGATTAAACCTTTTTTTAAAAACAATGTCTTACCAACAAACCATATAAATAAATATATTATGAAAAGTAAAATTTTATTATTCGGATTGCTTTTAACACTAATAACAATTAGCTGTAATAAAGATAAAGAAACCGACAACTCGACAATAACTGCTGAAGAAGCTGGAGTTAACGCAAAAATCGATCTTGCTAGTGATGATGTTTCTAATATTGTTGAAAATCAGTATGAAAATATTGACTCTAACACGCTTTCTTATAAAAACTCGAATTCTGAGGATAGTTATTTTGCAACTTGCGCTACAATAACAAGAGTTCCAGCATTTGGTACTACTGTAACTCCAGGAACTCAAGTTACTAAAACTGTCGATTTTGGCCCAACTGGCTGTACGTTATCAAACGGAAACTTTGTTAGTGGTAAAATAATTATTACTTTCATTTACGACCCATCTGCTTCCTCACATACAATAACTTATACTTTTGTAAACTTCTATCACAATCTAATAAAATATGATGGAACAAAAACGTTTACAATAACAATGAGCATTGCAACAGTTGCATCTCCTAGTCATCCTATTGTTACTATGAATATGGATATGACTGCAACTTTCCCTAACGGAAATGTATACACAAGAGTTGGACAAAGAATAAGTGAAATTATTGAAGGATTTTCTACCCCAAGCTGGACAGATAATGTTTATCAAGTAACAGGAAGTTGGACGACTACTTTTCCTAACACAGTGATACAAACAAGTACTATTACTAGTCCTTTACATATAAAAATGAGTTGTATTTCAGTTAACAAACCTCTTATTGTTTCAGGAGTTATAACATTTAATAGAAATTCTCACACAGCAACTTTAGATTATGGTAATGGTGACTGTGACAATTTAGCTATATTTACAATAAATGGAAATTCTTATAATATTACTATAGGAAACTAATAAATTTAATTCCTTAATTATAACAATAAGCTGTTTGAAAATTAATTTTCGAACAGCTTATTGTATTAAGTATCTATTCCAAGTTTGATCATTTAACCTTTGTAATCCCGTACCTAAATTTTGAGTTTCATATTTTTGTTGAGAACCATCATCAAAAGTAAAAATTAAATATGTTTTAAAATCTTGGTATGTAATTTTCCATAAACCAATATATTCTTCTTTATTTTGATATGGCAAGGAAAGTCCTCCTCCAGACACACTTCTAAAAGTATTTATAACATATCTAAAACTCATATCTGAATATAAATATATGGCATGGAAAACCTCATCAAACCATCCTCCTCCAGAATAATCTCTGTCGCTATTTACTCTTTCAAACTTTAGTACTTTATCAGATAAAGTATTTACCATATTACTAACTATATAATCCATAATTATAAAATATTGATTTAATTCCTATAAATATTTCTTGTAAGCATTTTCTAGTTTTACATCATACTTATTAGATTTGTAACCTTCTCCATTATACAAGCGAGCAAACTCAGCCCATTGCTTATTTTGAAGATAAGAAATCAAGTGATTTACTTTTAAAAACTGACCAAAAGCGTACAAATGCTCTTTTTCATTTATATTCATTTTTTGAACAAAGTTATCTATACTACCATATCCCAGCGATATTGCATGATAACCCATGATTTGAAACGAACCCCAAGAAGCAGAAGATAAGGCGGCTTCTCTGCAAGCAGAAGATCCTTCGACAGCCATAGCTTTTTCCATTCGAGTATATTCTGCATCACCGCCCAAATAATAATTCTTTGTCCATGAAGGATATAAAACATCTTTTGTATTAGAATTGTAATAATTTTGAGGATTTATCCCTCTTTTTTGAAGTTCTTTCCAAAACACATGACCTTCAAATAAGATTTTTGGCTTACCACTTATAAGAAATCCTTTACCACTACTTTCTACTTCATTAACTGCTTTTACAACAGCTAATTCTAAACCAAATTGATCCCGCCATCAAAGTAATTTTCGTGACGGCGTTCGATGCTTACGCAATTCGCGCCTTTGAAGTGAACGCGCTGGATTATTTGCTCAAGCC
>NZ_JBJXEN010000010.1:0-74865 GCF_046153165.1 Flavobacterium sp.
CGGAATGGTTGGAGAAGTAATGCTTCAAGTTTTAGCCGAAAGAAATTTTCCTGTAACCGAATTAATTCCTGTTGCTTCAGAACGATCTATAGGAAAAGAAATAGAATTTAAAGGAACAAAATATAAAGTAGTAGGAATGCAAACCGCTGTAGATATGAAAGCAGATATTGCTTTATTTTCTGCTGGTGGAGAAACTTCTTTAGAATGGGCACCAAAATTTGCAGCAGCTGGTACAACTGTAATAGATAATTCATCGGCTTGGAGAATGGATCCAACTAAAAAACTGGTTGTTCCTGAAATAAATGCTTCCATATTAACAAAAGAAGATAAAATTATTCCAAACGCTAACTGTTCGACTATTCAATTGGTGATGGTTTTAGCACCATTGCATAAAAAATACAATATTAAACGTGTCATTGTTTCAACTTATCAGTCTATCACAGGAACTGGTGTAAAAGCAGTACAACAACTAGAAAATGAATACGCTGGAATTTCTGGAGAAATGGCGTATAAATATCCTATTCACAGAAATGCTATTCCGCAATGTGATAGTTTTGAAGAAAACGGTTATACCAAAGAAGAAATGAAACTGGTTCGTGAAACTCAAAAAATCCTTGATGATAAAACTATTGCTGTTACTGCTACTGCTGTTCGTGTGCCTATCGTTGGTGGACACAGCGAAGCCGTAAATGTGGAGTTTTCTAATGATTTTGATGTAAATGAAGTTCGTCAGCTTTTACACAACACTCCAGGAGTTGTAGTGCAAGATAACAATGATACTTACACCTATCCAATGCCTATGTATGCGCAAGGAAAAGATGATGTTTTTGTGGGAAGAATTCGTCGTGACGAAAGCCAACCCAACTCACTAAATATGTGGATTGTAGCTGATAATCTTCGTAAAGGTGCTGCTACAAATACTGTACAAATCGCCGAGTATTTGGTTAAGAACAGTTTGGTGTAAATAGAATCCAAATTTTTATATTTTAAAATCCGTTTAAACTTAGCAAATCATAAATTTTGTTAAATTTAAACGGATTTTCTTTTTTGCTTTATTACATTTGTCTTGCATGAAAAAGAAATTTGTCATCATAAACTCATTATTAGCGATTGTAGTATTGTTTTCGATACTATTTCAATCGGTGCATAGTTATGAGCATTTGGTAAAGCAAATTTCCGAAAAACATTGCCATCACAAACCAACTTCTGGTCAACAAATTACCCACCAACACCATAATTTTGATCACTGTTTTGTTTGTAATTTTACTCTAGGTGGATTTATTAACTCCAATATTTCTCATTTTCAATTTATAAAAAAATCAATTTCTACTGGATATTCTTTTTTATATTCTAGAGAAATAACCAACTTTTTTAAAGGAAGTCTTTTTGCACTTCGAGCTCCCCCCAGTTTTATCGTTTAATTTATTATTACTGAAATATTATTTCAGTAGTACAATCAACTTATTTTAAACAATAAAATATCATTTTAATATGAAATCATTTTTAGTTGCCCTATTCTTTGGGTTTACAATGTTTTGCAATGCACAAAACAAAATTACAGGTACTATAACCAATTCCGAAAATAAAAATCTAGAAACTGTTTTGGTCTCTATTCCTGAATTAAATAAAGAAACAACCTCCGATACCAATGGAAATTATTCTTTTTTAGATTTACCAAAAGGTAATTTTAAAATATCTTTTTCTCTTGTTGGTTATGATGAAAAATTAGTTTCCGTTTCTATAAATCAAAAAGAAATTAATTTAAATATTCAACTAGAATCCTCATCAAATCACTTAGAAGAAGTTAAAATATCTTCCAATGCTTTTAACAAAATTCAATCGCAAAATGTGATGAAAATTGAACACAAAAGCATCAAAGAATTGCAACAAAAAGGAGCCGCAACGTTAATGGAAGGATTGTCTTCAATTCCTGGAGTTGCGCAAGTATCTACAGGAACATCTATAGGAAAACCTGTTATTCGTGGGTTAAGTGGCAATCGGGTTTTGGTTTACACACAAGGTGTTCGATTAGAAAATCAGCAATTTGGTGAAGAACATGGTTTGGGACTTAGCGATAGCGGAATAGAAAGTGTCGAAGTTATAAAAGGACCTGCTTCATTACTTTATGGCTCGGATGCGTTGGGTGGTGTTTTGTACTTTAACCCTGAAAAATTTGCCAAACCAAATTCTTATTCGGCAGATTTTAGTCAAAAATTCTTTTCAAACACACAGGGAAGTAATACTTCATTTGGACTGAAATCATCTTCCGAAAATTGGAAATTTTTAATTCGTGGTGGTTATAATAACCATGGAGATTACAAAATGCCAAGTGATAGTTTGGTTACCAATACACGTTTTGAAGAAGCTGATGTAAAAACAGCTGTTGGTTTTAGCAATTCTAAATTCTCTAGTGTTTTACGATATAATCTAAATAATTTAAATTTAGGAATTCCTGAACAAATAGGTTTACAAACTAGAAAGAGGGATCCAGACTATCCTAGACAAGGTGTTGTTAATCATATTTTAAGTTTGCATAATAATTTTTATTTCAAAAACTCGAAATTTGATGCTGATTTCGGCTATATCTCCAATAGCCGTAAGGAATTTGCAGACAGTACAATTCCTGTTTTAGATATGAATTTGAACACTTTAAACTATGATTTAAAATATTATTTGCCAAAGATTGGAAAATTAGAAACTATTGTTGGTGTACAAGGAATGAGCCAAACTAATAGAAATTCTGGTTCAGAATTATTAATCCCTGATGCCAATACAAATGATATTGGTGCTTTGGCAACAACAAATTACGAATGGAATTCGAATGTCATACAAGCTGGATTTCGTTATGACACAAGAAAAATTAATACCGAAACTCATGGAGTTCTAGGCGATGAAGGTTATTTTGAATCCATCAACAAAAAATTTAATAGTTTTAATGCCTCTTTGGGTTACAAAACAAAACTAACAGACAATTTATCTTTTAGATTAAATGTTGCCTCAGGATTTAGATCTCCAAATTTGGCAGAATTGACCTCAAACGGTGTTCATGAAGGAAGTAATCGATACGAGATTGGAAATTCTAACCTAAAAAATGAACAGAATATTCAAACTGATTTAAATCTAGAATATGGAAACTCACATTTTGAATTTTTCGCAAATGGTTTTTACAATCACATTAACAACTATATATTTATTTCTCCAAACGGAAATATAATCGATGGAAACGATGTGTACGATTATGTGCAAGCCAATGCAAAATTGTATGGAGGAGAATTTGGTATTCATTTTCATCCGCATCCTTTAGATTGGTTGCATATTACTAGTAGTTTTGAAACTGTAACTGGTCAGAAAAAAAATGGAGAATATTTGCCTCTTATTCCTGCAAACAAATGGAATAATAATATTCGTACAGAATTTAATATCAATAATTGGATTAAAAAAGGATTTGCGGCAGTAAATATTGAAAGTATTTTCAAACAAAATAACAATAGTACTTTTGAAACAAAAAGCAATGGCTATACTCTAGTAAATCTAGGTTTAGGTGGAAATGTAAACATTAACAAAGCAAATTTTGATGTATCTGTTAATGCAAATAATATGCTTAACAAAAGCTATATTTCACATCTTTCTAGACTAAAAACTGATGGTATTCCTAATATTGGAAGAAATATTGTTTTAAGTGTTAGTTTCTTACTATAAATCAAATAATATCTTTATAAAAAATAAGTTATGACCATTAAACAAGATTGATGGTTATAACTTATTTAAAATTTAATTTTACAATCTTATTTTTCCCAGCAGCAATTGCGGTTTTATTATCTATAAATCTAATAGTATATAAATCTTTATCGGCAGATAATTGCTTCCATTTTTCGCCTCCATCACTTGAATAATAAATTCCTGTTGCACCAACAGTCACTATCGATTTTCCGTCACTATTAGGCAAATATTGAAGACATGATGCATAACCAAAACCTTCATTCTCGGCAATTAGCTTCCATGTTTTACCTCCATCGTTTGTAATAGCTTTATTCTGAAAGTTTTGTTCTAATTTTTCGTAGTTTCCGCCAGCAATAAAACCAATATTTTCATTATAAAAATCGGCAGTAAAAGATCCCGTCATCGTTTGACCTTGAACGATTGGAGTTTCAGATATTTCCCAAGTATTTCCTTTGTCTGCTGAATAAAAAACTCTAGATTTTTTACCTCCAGAAACCATCCATACATTATTCTTTTTTATTATTAAATTTGTATTACTTGCGGCAAAAAAAGCTTCACCATCTGCAAATTTTGGCAGTTTATCACAAGGGATTTTTTTCCAAGTCTTACCACCATCATTAGTTTTTATCATTGATGGACAATCTTCAGTTGGATCACCTATTGCAATGCCTTCATTGTCATTAAAAAACTGCATTGAGTCATAAAATACTTTGTCATTATTTTCTTGGTAAACTAATTCCGATTTGTCTCCTTCTTTTGAAATTCGATATAATAATGCTGGATTTCCTACCGATAAAATAAATATATCTTTTGAAGTTTGTGCTATACTTCTAAATTCGATTTTATAATTCTCTTTATTAATATTTGCTTGAAATTTTTCAGAAGAATTGAGAGAAATAAAACCATAATTGCCATTATTAGCTGCATACCAAAGTTTATTATTATCGACAAGGATTGCTCTACAACTTATTTTTTCATTCAATAATGTATCAATTGAAACTTGTGTAAATTGTGAATTATATATTGTATTTTTATTTACACTACACGAACATAAAACACTAATAATCAGTAAACTAAAAAATATATTTTTCATACTACAATTTAAAGATTCTAAATTACTATTTTTTGTATAAAACGTGGCATAATTTTAATAAAAATTACATTCAAATCGGATTAAATATTTTAATTTTGTCCTCTTTTTCAAATATAAAATAATGAGTGCTTCATCACATCACGATCTTCATAGTAAATTATCCCTTGGGGGAATCTTAGTAACATTAGGAATTATTTATGGAGATATTGGGACTTCTCCTTTATATGTAATGAAATCGATTATTGGTTTACACACAATAAATACAGAAGTTGTTCTAGGTGGAATTTCTGCTATTTTTTGGACACTTACATTACAAACAACATTAAAATATGTGTTAATAACGCTTTCGGCAGATAATCATGGTGAAGGTGGAATTTTTGCATTATACGCATTAGTAAAACGTACTAAAGTAAAATGGCTAATAATTCCTGCTATTATTGGAGGAAGTGCCTTATTAGCTGATGGTATTATTACTCCTCCTATTTCGGTTGCATCAGCTGTTGAAGGTGTTCGTACATATTATCCAGACATAAATACAATCCCAATTGTAATTGCCATTTTAGTTGTACTTTTTACGATACAACAATTTGGTACTAAATTAGTTGGTAAATTTTTTGCTCCAATGATGATGGTTTGGTTTGGTATGTTAGCAATTTTAGGGATATTACAAATTACTCAAAATACTAGTGTATTGTGTGCTGTAAATCCGTTTTATGCTTACCAATTATTAAGTGTTCACCCTGATGGATTTTATGTTCTGGGATTTGTTTTTTTATGTACAACTGGAGCTGAAGCATTGTATTCTGACATGGGGCATTGTGGACGAAAAAATATTCGTATTAGTTGGATTTTTGTTAAAATAGCTTTGCTTTTAAATTATTTTGGACAAGGTGCATATTTGATTAAGCACCAAGGGCAAACATTACACAGCATAAATGCTAATAATGGAAATCCTTTTTATTTAATTATGGCAGACTGGTTTCAACCATTCGGAATTATAATTGCTACAATGGCTGCTGTCATTGCTTCTCAAGCACTTATTAGTGGTTCATTTACATTAATAAATGAAGCTATGAGATTGAGTTTTTGGCCAAAAGTTAAAATTAAATACCCAACAGATTTAAAAGGACAAATATATATTCCTTCAATTAACTGGTTACTTCTTTTGGGTTGTATAGGTATTGTATTGCATTTTGAAGAATCTGGTAAAATGGAAGCTGCATACGGACTTGCTATAGTTTTATGTATGATTATGACAACCATATTACTTACTTATTTCATGATACTTAAACGTGTTTCTTGGTTTATAATTGCGCCATTAATTTTATTATATTTAGTTATAGAGTTTAGTTTCTTAATTGCTAATCTAGATAAATTCCCTCATGGTGGTTATGTAACTTTAATTATTGCTTCAATATTAATTTTTATAATGTCAATTTGGTTTACTGCTAAAAAAATTAGCAAAACCTACACAAAAATTGTAAAAATAGACCATTACAAAAAAGTTCTTGCAGAATTAAGTGTCGATTTATCTATACCTAAATATGCAACTCATTTGGTTTATATGACAAATGCCAATCGTGTAGATGAAATTGAGGAAAAAGTAATGTATTCAATTTTACAAAAACGCCCAAAAAGAGCCGATTTGTATTGGTTTGTACACGTAAATATTACAAATGAACCATATAGAAAAGAATATAAAGTTACAGAGATTATAAAAGATGATTTATTTAGAATCGATTTTAATCTTGGTTTTAGAGAGCCTACAAAAATAAACCTCATGTTTAAAGAAGTTCTTAAAGATATGGTTAAAAAAGGTGAAGTAGATATTACAAGCCGCTACGAATCATTAAGTAAGAACAATATTATTGGTGATTTTAAGTTTGTATTGTCAGAAAAATTCTTATCGAATGACAGTTTTATGCATTGGCATGAAAAACTAGTTATGAACACTTACTTTTTTATTAAAAAATTAAGTTTATCTGAAGAACAAGCATTTGGTCTCGATAGTAGCTCTGTAAAAGTAGAGAAATTTCCAATGGTACTTCATGCTCCAGAAAAAATAGAGTTGTGTCGAGTTGAATAATAATATTATTTTTTTATGATTTCATATAATCCAAAAGAGTGGTTCACCTTTATATTTAGATTTCATAAAGCGGATACATTTAGAACATTACTTCCACTAATTATTGGTATATCAATCTATAGTGCAATTATTGTTTATTTTATACAAGACTATTTTCATTTAGATGATAATCATCATCTAAAAAACATAACTATCATGCATAGCATGCTTGGTTTTGTCATTTCTTTATTATTAGTTTTTAGAACAAATACAGCGTATGATCGTTGGTGGGAAGGCAGAAAACAATGGGGCGCGTTAGTTAATAATAGCCGAAACTTAGCATTAAAACTTTCTGTGATTTTAGTTGAAAAAGAAGATAAATTATTTTTTAAAAAAATTATCCCTTATTATTCACAAGTCTTAAACTTACATCTTAAAAACCAGAATATTAGTCAAGAACTTTTTGAGGAATTTAATATGAAAATTGAGACTAAGCACAAACCAAATCAGGTTATAAAATTAATGTTTAAAAAAATAAACGAGTTGTTTATCGATAACAAAATAACTGGAGAACAATTACTTTTTATTAATCAAGAGCTAATATCATTTACCGATATTTGTGGTGCTTGTGAGCGAATCAAAAATACACCAATTCCTTTTTCTTATAGTGTTTTCTTGAAAAAATTTATATTTTTTTATGTAATGACATTGCCTTTTGGTTATGTCTTTAATTTAGGTTTTTATACTATACCTGTTGTCATCTTTATATTTTATGTTCTGGCAAGCTTAGAGCTTATTGCAGAAGAAATTGAAGAGCCTTTTGGAAATGATGAAAATGACTTACCAACTGCACGAATTGCAGAAAATATTAAAAAAAATATTGACGAAATTTTATAAAATATTATAGAAAAAAATATTTTACAACATACTCTGTTCTTAAATATAAAAGGAGAAATCTAATATTAGATTTCTCCTTCTTTTTATCTACAACTTTCCGTTCTTTATCTCATCGACAATTTCGGGATTTAATAAAGTGGTGATATCTCCAAAATTACTAAAATCTCCTTCAGCAATTTTTCTCAAAATTCGTCTCATAATTTTTCCAGAGCGTGTTTTAGGTAAACCAGAAACAAACTGAATTTTATCTAATTTAGCAATTGGTCCGATATGATCTGAAACATGTTGATTTATTTCTTTAGCCAAATTATTCTTGTCACGGGTTTCTCCACTTTCTTTTAGAATTACAAAACCGTACAAAGCATTACCTTTTATATCATGAGGAAATCCAACAATGGCAGATTCTGCAACAGCGGGATGCTCATTTATGGCATCTTCTATGGGAGCTGTTCCTAAATTATGACCAGAAACAATTACGACATCATCTACTCGACCTGTAATTCTATAGTAACCTACTTCGTCACGCAAAGCACCATCTCCAGTAAAATATTTACCTGGAAAAGCAGAAAAATACGTTTCTTTATAACGTTGATGATCTCCCCAAATTGTTCTTGCAATTCCTGGCCATGGAAACTTGATGCACAAACTTCCTGTCACTTGATTTCCTTCAATTTCGTTACGCTTTTCATTCATTAATACTGGTTGAATTCCAGGCAATGGTAATGAGGCATACGTTGGTTTTGTTGGTGTTACAAAAGCTATTGGTGAAATCATGATACCTCCAGTTTCTGTTTGCCACCACGTATCTACAACGGGACAACGCTTACCTCCTACGTGGTCATTGTACCAGTGCCAAGCTTCCTCATTGATAGGTTCTCCAACAGAGCCAATTACTTTCAAGGATTGTAATGGGAATTTTTGAACGTATGATAAATTCTCTTTTGCCAAAGCTCGAATGGCTGTTGGAGCGGTATAAAATTGCGTCACTTTGTGTTTTTCAATCACTTCCCAAAAACGAGAGAAATCTGGGTAAGATGGAACTCCTTCAAAAATTACAGTCGTAGCTCCATTTAAAAGCGGACCGTAAAGAATATAAGAATGTCCTGTTATCCAACCAATATCGGCTGTACACCAAAAAACATCATTTTCTTCATAATTAAAAACATTTTTGAAAGTATAAGCAGAATATACCATATAACCAGCCGTAGTATGTACCATTCCTTTTGGTTTCCCTGTTGATCCTGAAGTATATAAAATAAATAAAGGATCTTCAGCATCCATGATTTCAGCTACATTATTGTCTGATGCTTGGTCTAAAAGAGGTTGTAACCATTGGTCTCGGCCTTCCTTCATATTAATTTGAGTATTCGTTCTTTTGGCTACCAATACTTTTTCAACACAAGGACATTTTTCTAAAGCTTCATCTATAATTCCTTTTAAATCGATAGTTTTTTCGCCACGGAAACCACCATCAGAAGTGATGACCATTTTACATTCAGAATCATTAATTCTTGACGCTACTGCTGAAGAAGAAAACCCAGCAAACACTACTGAATGGATGGCGCCAATTCTAGCACAAGCCAATGTTGCAATGGCTAATTCGGGAATCATTGGTAAATAAATACAAACTCTATCTCCTTTTTCGATGCCTTGTTCTCTCAATACATTTGCCATTTTAGAAACACGTACATATAATTCGTTGTACGAGATGTGTTGTGCTTCTTCATTTGGATTATTTGGTTCAAAAATAATAGCTGTTTTTTCACCTCGACGTACTAAATGCCTATCGATACAATTTTTTACAATGTTAACTTTTGCTCCTTTAAACCATTCTATTTTGGCTTCGGCCATATCAAATTCTACTACTTTTTCGCATTCTTGATACCAAGTAAAATTCTCGGAAGCAATTTTTCCCCAAAATTTTCTCGGTTCTCTAATTGATTTGTTATAATGTTTAAAGTATTGTTCTAAATTGTCAATTTTGTAATAACTCATAACTATTCTTATTATTTATTAATTCTTATTTTTATTATAAACACCTATTTCATATTTTTTTAAAACATCGATAATTTCTTCAACAATTACTTCATCATCGATGGTTGACGGAATTTGGAAATTTTCACCATCTGCTATACTTCGAATTAATTTTCGAAGAATTTTTCCTGAACGAGTTTTAGGCAATCTTTGTACTATGACAACATTTCGTAAGGAAGCAACGGCGCCTATTTGTTGTCTTACCAGTTTTACAATCTCTTGTTCTAATTGAAAATGCTCGATAGATTCACCTGATTTATTAACTACTAATGCTAATGGAACTTGTCCTTTTAAGTCATCATTAATTCCTATTACTGCACATTCAGCAACCGAATGATGAGAAGATACTATTTCTTCCATCTCGGCAGTAGATAAACGATGTCCTGCTACATTAATAACATCATCAACTCTACCTGTAATAAATATATAATCCTCATCGTCTTTAAAACCTCCATCACCAGAAAAATAATAACCAGGAAATTTATTCAAATAACCCATTTTAAAACGCTCGGTATCACCCCATAAATCAAGCATTGTTCCAGGAGGCAATGGCAATTTTATAACAACATATCCTTCTTGATTTGGACCCAATTCTTGCCCATTTTCTCCAAATATTCGAATATCATAACCTGCAACTGCTTTTCCAGCCGAACCTGGTTTTACAGGTAAAACTTCTACTCCCATCATATTAGCAATCATAGGCCAGCCTGATTCGGTTTGCCACCAATGGTCTATTGCCGGAACAGGAATATGTTCGTTGTACCATTCTAAAGTAGCTACATCACAACGCTCTCCTGCTAAAAACTGAGTACGAAGACATGATAAATCATATTGTTTGATAAAGGCACCATTTGGATCTTCTTTTTTGATAGCTCTAATTGCTGTTGGAGCTGTAAACATTACTTTTACTTTATGTTCTGCAATGATTCGCCAAAAAGTAGATGCATCTGGTGTTTTAATTGGTTTTCCTTCGAAAATAATGGTAGCATTTCTGTTGATTAATGGACCATAAATAATAAAACTATGACCTACAACCCAGCCTACATCGGATGCAGCCCAAAAAACCTCATCTGGTTTCGCCCCATAAATATATTGCATTGAAAATTTAAGTGCTGTAGCATATCCGCCTGTATCTCTTACTATACCTTTAGGTTTTCCAGTTGTTCCAGAAGTGTATAAAACATATAATGGATGAGTTGCATTTACGGGAACACATGGTATCTCTTCAGAACCATAAACCAGTGCATCATAATCTACATCATATTTTTTGAAAGGAACTCTAGCGCCTAATTTTCTATTGAAAACGATAACTTTTTTTGGTTTATGTGACGACAATTCAATAGCTTCATCAACTAGTGGTTTATAGGCTATTAATCTATCTACTTCTATTCCTGATGAAGCAGTAATAATACCTCTTGGTTTACAATCATCTATTCTAATAGCTAATTCGTGTGGTGCAAAACCACCAAAAACTACCGAATGTGTCACTCCAATTCTAGCACAAGCCAACATAGCAAATGCCGCCTGAGGAATCATTGGCATATATATTACCGCTGTATCTCCTTTTTTGAATCCTAGTGAAATCATTCCTCCTGCCAATTTTGCTACTTCAGTTTTTACATCATTAAAGGTATATTTCTTTATAGTTTGTGTTACTGGCGAATCATAAATTAGGGCAATATTATCTCCATATCCATCTTGAATATGTTTATCTAAAGTTAGATAGCAAATATTTAATTCTCCATCTTTAAACCAAAGAGGATAATCATTTTCATCTTTTAATAAAATTCTTGATGGTTTACTATACCATTCGATTTGATTCGCTTGATCTTCCCAAAAAGCTGAAGGAAAATCGATACTCTTTTTATATAATTCTGAATAATTCATTGTTATTGTGATGTTTATATTTATTGAATCAGTTTTCTAAAAGCTCACTTACTTGATCTACAATTTTCTTTATAGAAAAAGGTTTTGTCATATAAGCATCGGCACCAAGAGATAATCCTTTTTCTATATCACTTTCTTTATTTTTTGCCGAAAGAAAAATGACTTTGGTATGTTTCAGATTATCCTCTTTTTTTATTTGTTCTAAGGTAGCATAACCATCAACCATGGGCATCATAATATCCAAAATAATAACATCTGGATAATTTGTTTTTAGAATATCTAATGCTTCTTGTCCGTCGCGGGCAATAAATACTTGATAATTATTTTTTTTGAATGTATATTCAAGAGCCATTACAATATTTGGTTCGTCATCTACGATTAAAATCTTCTTCATTGGGTGTTTATTTCAATATTCTTATTTTTAGGTAATGTAAAAGCGATGGAAGCTCCTTTTAGACTAGTTTGCGCCCAAATTTTTCCTTTGTGATGTTCAATAATCTGTTTGCAAATAGCTAATCCTAGTCCGCTGCCTACTGGTTTTTTTATATTTTGATTGGTTGATTGGTAAAATTTATCGAAAATTACTTCAAAATCATTTGTATTTATTCCTTTGCCGTTATCTTGTACTACTGTTTGAATAAAATCTTCTTTCTCAGAAACTTGAATGGTAATTAATCCTTCTTTTTCAGGACAAAATTTTATAGCATTAGAAACCAAATTCGTAATTACCTGAAAAATTCTATCTTCATCATAATAAGCATTAATTTTATGCTTACTTTCTATATGAATCGTAATATTCTTATTCTTAATTAACTGTTGTAAAGGATCAATCGCTTTTTCGATAGTATTTACCAAATTATTTTTTGATGGATTAATAGTTTGTTTTCCTGTTTCAAATTTCTCTAAATCAAGAATTTTATCAATTAATCTGTTTAATCTATCTGATTCTGAAATAATATTTTGAAGAAATTGCTTTCTCAAATCTTCAGGGATTTCATCATCGTCATGCAAAATTTCACTTGCTGCTCTTATTGCTGTTATTGGAGTTCGCAATTCATGCGTTACAGTATCTAGAAATTCGTCTTTTTGCTGGTCTTTTTTAATTAAAGAACTATTTGCTGTTTGTAATTTGGCTGAAATTTCTTTTAATTCTTTAGAAGTTTCGGTTAGTTTTTTATTGATAATAATATTCTCTTTCGATTCTTCCAGGATTTTTAAAACTTCTGGCAAACTAATTTTTTCTTCTTTTACCACACTAGAAATCAATATTCTGGCAGATGCCGTTCCGATATGACCTGTGAGTAAATTCTCGGAAAATTTAATTAATCGAGCATCAGCCAATTCTTGATTTTTATCTACATTATATTTGACATTGAAGATATTCATGGCTCGTTTGGTTCGTTCTTCTCCCAGAAAACGAATTAGTACTTTTTCAATATCATTTCGGTAGGCAGTTCCTTTCCAAATAAACGCATTTTCATGATTGGTAATATATTTATTGATATCAACAAACATTTCGGCATAATTGCGTTCCCGATAATTTCCTTTGAAACTTACTGAAACTGCAAAATAAGTGAACGAATTAAACAATAAACTCCAAAATAAGGCATGTGGAACAGGTTGCAAATAATCTAACCCAAATAATTGAAAAGGTTTTAATAATTCGATTCCCATAAATCCTTTAGAAATAAAAGATATTTCTACGTTACTTATTCCAATAGCATAAGGAATTAACAATGTATAAATACAGATTAAAAACCCAACAATAATGCTATAAATGGCACCCAATCTTGAACCTCTTCTCCAGAATAAAGCTCCAAAAAAAGCAGGTGATAATTGGGCTATAATAACAAAAGCTACTAAACCTATAGAAACCAAACTATAATCTAATGCAAAAAAACGATAGATAAAATAAGCTAGAATAATAAGTATAAAAATTCCGAATTTTCGACTGTTTACGATTTTACGGCTACTAATAGTTTGCTCATCACTTTTTAATTTTCCTAATAAGTTATAAGGAATTAAAACGTTGTTAGTTAGCATCGTAGAAAGACCAATAGAAGAAACGACAATCATGGATATTGCTGCTGAAAATCCGCCAAGAAAAACAATAACAGTCATTGCTTTATTGTTGAAAAGCTGTGGAATTAACAAGGAATAAGTATCCGAATTTACCTCTTTTCCGTCAAATAAAATATTACCTCCCCAGGCGATTGGATATACAAAAAGATTGAAGATTAGTAAGTACAATGGAAATAACCAAACCGCTGTATTGATATGATTTTCTCGATTATTTTCGATAACAGAAACCTGAAATTGCCTAGGTAATAAGAAAATCGCAAACATAGATAATATACATAACAAAAACCAGTTGATGGCTTGTGGTAAACCACCAATTGCATTTTTTTCTTTAAAATTTTCTAATAAAGAAGCTTTTTGATAAATATCATCAAAACCATCAAAAACGAAATAAGTAACATAAATTCCAATAATGACGAAGAAAACAAGTTTCAAAACGCTTTCCATGGCAACAGCAGTCACTATTCCTTTTCTTTTTTCGGAAGCATCTACGTAACGAGTTCCATAATATGAAGCAAATAATGCTAATGCTACTGCGACATAAGTTGTTGTATCGTCTAAAATAAACGAATTGGTAGCCGTTTTAGTAACTACGTGAAAAGTTTCAGAAATCGATTTGAGCTGTAAGGCAATGTAAGGCAAAATTCCTGTAAGACAAATAACAGTAACAATAGCTCCTAAAAATCGACTGTTTCCGTAGCGAAGAGAAATAAAATCGGCAATACTTGAAATTTTATTTACTCTTGAGATTCGTATAATTTTTTTTAGAATTAAAATCCAAGAAGGTGCAATAATTATGGGACCCAAATAAATGGGTAAATAACCTAATCCGCTTTTAGCAGCCACACCTACACTCCCGTAATAAGTCCAAGCCGTGCAATAAACCGCCAATGACAATGTATATACATAAGGATTGTTTGTCCATTTGCTATTCCCTTTTTTCTCTGCCCAATGTGCAATGAAAAAAAGAACTGCTAAATAGACAGACAATATCATTAGAAGTATTATACTACTCATTGTATCGTTTTACAATTAATAAGGAAACTAAAATGGAAAGCAGCCAAATAGAAAAAAAGTAAATATAAATGGCAGGAAATCCCAATACATTTGTAGAAGAATCAAATAGCAAAACTATAGGAAGATTAAGCCCTATGAGTAAAACTATAGATACAATTACTAATTTTTGTTGGTGTCTTTTTTTCATATTTAATTAAAAAACCTAAAGCCCTTGAAAATTCAAGAGCTTTAGATTTAATACAATTATTAATTAATCTTCATATTCGTTTGTTAATGAGTACCATCCAAAAATAGTCAAACCTGTAACAATTAAAGGTAATAAAATAAAAAATATAATTATTCCAAAAACCAAGTCATCTTGTTTTCCTGAGGTCAACTTTCCTCCAAATATTCCGATACTATAGTAAGCAATCACGATAGATAAAGCAATCCAAACTATTCCTAAATATTTTTTTATTGTGTTCATAATTTTTATGTTTTAGTCGTGAAGTGTATTAATTTTTTTATCAATGTAAATCATTCCAATTATGAAACAAACTGCTGCAATTCCTATTGGATACCATAATCCTTCTAAATAAAATTCTGGGTTTCCAGCATCTTTAGCCGAAGTTACGAAATAAGTAGATATCGCAGGAAGTAATCCTCCAAAAATACCGTTTCCAACGTGATATGGTAATGACATTGATGTATATCTAATTTTTACAGGGAACATTTCGACAAGGAAAGCTGCAATTGGACCATAGACCATCGTTACAAAAATTACTTGAATAAAGACTAGAAAAATAAGCATCCATCGATCACTGCTATTAATAGTTTTAGTCACTTTAGTATCTACTTTGTCTTTTCCTTTATCATCTACTAATACTTTTCCGTTTTCTATGTGAATGGTTTTTATCTCTTCTACGGTAGTTCCATCTACATATGCTTTTGTAGTAGTATAAATAGAATCTAATTTAGTAGCATCAATTTCTTTGATAGATGGAACCACTTTAGTTTGTTCTACAATTTCAGTTTTTAAAGCTAAATCTGTAGTTTGATACATGGCTTTGTATATTGGTCTGTATAGCAAAATTGCTAATAACATTCCTCCCATCATAATGTATTTTCTACCTATTTTATCACTCAACCAACCAAACACGATAAAGAATGGTGTTCCAAAAATTAAAGCTATTCCTAATGACATATCTACTTGAGATGAATCGACACCCATTACGGTTTTCATAAAGTTCATCGCATAAAATTGCCCTGTATACCACACAACTCCTTGTCCCATTGTGGCACCAAACAATGCAAGCAAAACAAATTTTAAATTGTATTTGTTTCCAAAACTTTCTTTTAGAGGATTTGTAGATGTTTTTCCTTCTGATTTTGCTTTTGCAAATACAGGAGATTCATCCATATTTTTACGAATCATATACGATACAAATACCATGATGATTGAAACCCAAAACGGTACTCTCCATCCCCATTCGTCAAAAGCTTCTTTAGATAAAACGCTTTTTGTTATAAGAATTACCATCAATGAAATAAACAAACCAACTGTTGCTGTAGTTTGAATCCATGAAGTCCAATAACCTTTTTGACCAGCTGGTGCATGTTCTGCTACATAAGTTGCAGCTCCACCATATTCGCCACCAAGCGCTAAACCTTGTAACAAACGCAATACTAAAACTAATAATGGAGCAAAAAAACCAATGCTTTCATAACTCGGAATACAACCTATTAGGAAAGTGGCTCCACCCATTAATAATAATGTAACCATAAATGTATATTTTCTTCCTATCAAATCGCCTAAACGACCGAAGAATAATGCTCCAAAAGGGCGAACTACAAAACCTGCTGCAAATGTTGCTAATGTAGATAAGAAGGCAGCTGTAGGATTATCTGAAGGGAAAAATTTAGTAGAAATTACCACTGCTAAACTTCCAAAGATGTAGAAGTCATACCATTCTATCATTGTTCCCATTGAGGAGGCTGAAATTACTTTCCAGATTCCTTTTGTTGATTTTTCTTTCATATAGTATACTTTTTAAATTTATTTTTATTAAAATGAATAAGCGCAAGAAACCATTACTCTAACATTAGATACATCTCTAGAGTTTAAATCGGCTGATCCGTTTCCATTAGCATTTAAATCACCCCAAGTCGCTGCTGTATATTCAACTTCTGGAGTTACTCTGAATTTATTTTGTTTAAAATCTACTCTTCCTGCAACTCTCATTACCTGATCAACAACTCTAGTTCCAGAAACACCTCTCATATAATATTTTACTGTTTCACCTGGATTTAAAGAACGACCTGTTCCATCATTAGTTGTCATACCAAAAAACAAACCTGGAGCAATTTTTTTACCATTACTCGCTACATCTAGCCAAAAAGCAGTTGCTTTTGATGCTTCGTATTTTTCAACTTCATTTACTGCAGTATAACCAGCAAAACCTCCTAACATGACTTGATTTTGCATGTTCAAACCTGAAATTCCGTAAGCTTTAACAGAAAATTTATCATTAGAATACTTAACATATCCCACAACAGACGAACTATTTACTTTTTCAGTCGTTAAAACTTTTGTCCCTGATGGAGCTAAAGTAAAATCGGTTAAGGGTTGGATAGATTTAAATTCCGCTCCCATACCTGCAATCCAGTTTTTATTTTTATATTGAAATTGTCCGTGTAAAGTAGGCATCACAGAATTAATTGTACCTGAGTTCTGGGTTCCAATTGTTGCTGTTGTTGCAGCAAACTCTCTCTCTTTATATACTGTTAAAGCAAAAGATAATTCTTTAGTGAAGTTTTGTTTTAATTTTATTTGAGTTGCCCAACCAAATGGGTTGAACATAATTCCTGTGTTAAAATTTGCTACACCTGGAAAAACCTCTGGAATAAATGTTGGATACCAAGTTTGCCCGACTGTCAATGAAGTTTTTGACCAATCCATGTTAACATAAGCATGTCTTAATCTAAAAAGCCCAATTGAAGAACCTTCTACATTTCCGAAGAAATCGCCTTCTAATGTCCCGCTCATTTTTGCACCCCATACATTTGGTCCTTTTACTTTAGTTCCAAGTCTTGAGATTACTGATAAATAGTTTGATGAAGGAACATCATTAAAATCATCGCCAGAAACTGGAGAATCTAATGGATAAAGATTTAATTCACCCTCTCTTACTTGTGCAGATTTTCTAGTATCATAAAAGAAGTCAGTTCTAATAAAACCATAAAGGCTAACATCCCATTCTTTTTCTACAGGTACAGGAGTAGGAACAATAGGAATTGTTTCTGTGGCTGGTGTTTGTGAAAATCCTTTTATGGAAGCCATTCCTAATAAAAGAATTAAATAATGTTTTTTCATAATAGATACAATTTGGTTATTAGTTGGTTGGTTTTAACACTGCCAAATTGTAACTTTTTATCAAGAAAAAAAATAATGATATATATATATGTAAACTAATATAGCTAATCTTTAAAACGTTCCCATTTTATAAGCATAAATTTATCCCCAAGTTCGGTTATAACCATACCTGCTCCAGATAATAAATTTTTATTTTTAACATATTCTACAAGCTCTAAATGATTAAATATCTTATAAGTAGGATGGTAATCGCCATGAGATGGCTTCTTTATTTTATATTCTTTTACCCAATTACTTACTGTAACATGAGAAACCCCAATAATACGTTCAATTTCTCGATAACTAAGCCCTTCTAGGTAGAGCTGCATAGCTTTGATAACATAATAATTATCTATCTTTTTACCTAGTTTATTGACTGTAAAATAATAATTACATTTTTTACATAAATACCTTTGTTTATTATTGATCACACCACTTTTTACAATAGTATTATTTTGACATTTTGGGCAAGCTAAAATCTCCATATATATAAATTTTGCATAAATATATTAAATTAGCAATTATAATAAAACATTTTTATTGTTTTTGTTCATTAAAAATTATGTAGTAGTCAATTTTACTAGTAAAAAATTACATTTATAATAATTTTATTAAAATTTAGCTTTCTAAATCATTTACAGGTTATTAAGATGCTTTTTTGTTAAAAGTTAATAATTTTTAATAACTGATTTATATATATCCTTATTATTTCGTTTAATTTGTAGTATAACAATATCGCTTTATATGGAATTTGATCCAGAAAATCTTGAACAATCAGCTATTTATAAATTACTTACAGGAGCTGTCATTCCACGGCCTATTGGTTGGATATCTAGTGTAAGTGAGGATGGAATAAACAACCTTGCTCCTTTTTCTTTTTTTAATGCGATTGGAGACGATCCTCCTCATGTCATGTTTTCAACAGTCAGAGGAAATAATACGAATAAGGATACCTTAAATAACGTATTATCTACTAAGCAGTTTGTAGTTAATATGGTTACAGAAGAGTTAGTTGAACAAATGAATATGACCTCACAATCAATTCCATCTGATGAAAGTGAATTTGAACTAGCTGGTCTTACTCCTATTGCTTCCGTAAAAGTAAAACCAATGCGTGTTAAAGAAAGTCCTATTACTTTCGAATGTGAATTAGTTCACCACTACTCATTAGAAAATCACAAATTTGGCGGAGCTACGATGATTGTTGGTAAAATAATAATGATGCACATTGATGAAAGTGTCTTACTAGATAATTACAAAATAAATATGAATACTTACAAACCTGTAGCTCGTTTAGCAGGTTCAAATTATAGCAAAATAGGGGAAATATTTTCAATAAAAAGAAGTTAGCATTTAAAAAAAACATAAAAGAAGGAACACCAATTAGAGAAATCTGACAAATTTCAAAAATTATTCTAATTCTTTAATCGGTGATAAAAAAAACATAAACAATAAAAAACCGTGTGAATCTGCGTCTTCGCTTTTGCGAATCCGTTTTATCCGCGTTCAATTAAAAATATGAAAATAGCAGTAATTGGTGGTGGTCCAGGAGGACTTTATTTTTCGATATTAACTAAAAAAGCGATGCCTCATTGGCAAATAGACATTTATGAACGTAATAAAGCGGACGATAGTTTTGGATTTGGCGTTGTGTTTTCCGATGAGACATTAGGAGAATTCTTAAAACGCGATATGCAATCGTATGAATTAATTCGTAGTAAATTTGCCTATTGGGACGATATTGTTGTAGCACGTGATGGAGAATCTGTAAGTATTGCTGGTAATGGTTTTTGCGGTTGCTCTAGAAAAACGCTTCTACAGTTGCTGCAACAAAGATGTCTTGAAGAAGGTATAAACCTTCATTTTGAACAAAATGTCGATGATTTATCACAATTCGAAGATGCCGATATTATTGTGGCTTGCGACGGAATTGCAAGTGGAATTCGTACTAAATATGAAAAAGATTTTGGTACAAAAATAGAAATGAAAAAAAATCGTTTCGTTTGGCTAGGATCTACAAAACCTTTAGACGCTTTTACTTATTTCTTCAGAACTACAGAATTCGGAACTATTGTAGCACATTCCTATCAATATGAAGAAGGAATGAGTACTTGGATTTTTGAATGTTCCGATGAAACTTGGCAAAAATTTAATTTTGAAGTCACCAATGAAGAAGATACTATTGCTAAAATTTCAGAAATCTTTAAAGATGAATTAGATGGTCATCCACTAATTTCAAATAAATCACATTGGCGTCAATTTCCACATGTAACCAATGAGAATTGGTATCATAAAAATATCGTTTTGTTAGGTGATGCCAAAGCCACAGCGCATTATTCCATCGGTTCTGGAACAAAATTAGCTATGGATTGCGCCATCGGACTTTCTGATGCGGTAATTGCAAATCCAAATGATGTGCAAACTGCATTTCAACAATATGATAAAACTAGGAGAAATACAGTCGAAATGATTCAATATGCGGCATTAGTGTCGCTAGACTGGTTCGAAAATATGGATAGAAATAACCAACATCCTTTTCAACAATTTGCTTTCGGATGCATGACACGTTCTAAAAAAGTAACTTTCGAAAATTTGTGTTTACGAGATAAATCATTTACAGACAAAGTTTTAGAAGAATTTAATAACAATAATCATGTTGATGACAAAATCCAACCAGCAGCATTTTCAAAATTTAAACTTCGTGATTTAGACTTACAAAACCGAATTGCAATGTCTTCTATGGGACAATATTCTGCTGAAAACGGATTGGTAAACGACTGGCATTTCCAACATTACACTTCAAGAGCAATTGGTGGTTTAGGTTTAATTTTAACAGAAATGACAGCCATTTCTGAAACAGGAAGAATTACAGAAGGTTGTGCCGGAATTTATACTGATAATCAAATTAAAGAATGGAAACGAATTAACAATTTCATTCATCAACATACACAAACAAAAATCGGAATTCAATTAGGACATTCTGGACGAAAAGGCGCTACAAAAAAACCTTGGGAAGATACTTTTACTGGAACAAGTTGGGGATTACTTTCCGCTTCTGCTATTCCTTTTAACGAAAGTGCACTAACTCCAAAAGCGATGACTTTAGCCGATATGGATTTGATAATTTCTCAATTCGTACAAGCAACAAAAAATGCTAATGATGCTAATTTTGATATGATAGAATTACAAGCACATCACGGATTTTTATTAGCTTCTTTCTTATCTCCATTAACAAATAACAGAACTGATGAATTCGGTGGAAGTAACGAAAACCGATTAAAATTTCCATTACGCGTTTTTACAGAAATGCGAAACGCTTTCCCAAAAGAAAAACCAATGTCTGTACGAATTTCAGCAACAGATTGGGCAGAAAACGGAATTTCATCAGCAGATGTAATTGCAATTTCTGAAGCTTTTAAATCAGCTGGTGCTGATATTATAAATGTTTCTACTGGAAATACAGTGGCCAATCAAAAAACTCAAACAGGAAGAATGTGGCAAACACCTTTTTCAGATGCGGTGAGAAATACAGTTCATATTCCAACCATAACGGCTGGTTATATTCAAGATATTGATCAAATAAATACGATAATTCTAAACGGAAGAGCAGATTTAGTAGCTTTAGGAAGACCTTTATTATTAGATGCGAATTTTGTAAGAAATGCTCAAGCTTACGAACAATTTCAACCAACTGATATTCCAAATCAATACAAAATGGGAATTTCACATTTGTATCCGTTAAAAGCCTCTGAAAGAAAACAGGTTGAAGGAATGAAAAAGGCATTGAAACCAAAGAGTAATTAGAAGTAATTAGAAATTATGAAACATTACGAAGATAATTTCGCTCACAATAGTTTACCAAGTTTGGACTTACAACCAGAATATAAATTCTTGGGTTTACCACAATTCAATCGTCCAGAAATGCTTAATTGTGTGGAAAAATTACTCGACAATCATATAGCTGAAGGTCGTGGAAACAACATTTGCATCAGAACTTTCGAGGAAACTTGGACATATCAGGATTTATACGAAAAAGCCAATCAAATAGCACATGTTTTAGTCGAAGATTTAGGTTTAAAATCAGGAAATCGTGTATTGATTCGTTCGGCTAATAATCCAATGATGGTCGCTTGCTGGTTTGCAGTGTTAAAAGCTGGCGGAATTGTTGTCGCAACTATGCCTTTGTTACGTTCCAAAGAATTAACTACAATTATAGATTGCGCCGAAATTTCTCATGCTTTTTGCGATAGCAATTTATCTGATGAAATGAACTTAGTAAAGTCTAGTTTTCTAAAAAAGGTTTGTTATTATAAAAATTCCGATTTAGAGAAGTTGATGGAAACTAAACCAAAAACATTTCATAATTTTCATACCAAAGCAGATTCAGTTGCCCTAATTGGTTTCACTTCAGGGACTACAGGTCTGCCTAAAATGACAGCACATTATCACAAAGATATTCTTAATATTTGTGAAGCTTTCCCACAATATTCATTACAACCAACTGAAATCGATGTTTTTACAGGAAGTCCACCTCTAGGTTTTACGTTCGGATTAGGCGGATTGGTTTTATTTCCCATGTATTTTGGCGCTTCCACATTTTTAATCGAAAAACCAAGTCCAGATTTACTTTTAAAAGTCATTGAAGAATACAAAATAACGATTTGTTTTACAGCTCCAACAGCTTGGAGAATTATCACTACAAAAGTGAATAAATTTAATGTTTCCAGCTTACGCAAATGTATATCTGCTGGAGAAACATTACCCTTAAAAGTTTGGCAAGATTGGTATAATGCTACAGGATTAAAAATCATAGACGGAATCGGTGCTACCGAAATGCTACATATTTTTATTTCATCTAACGAAGAAAATATGAAACCAGGATCAACTGGTATAGCAATTACTGGTTATGAAGCTAAAATTATTGATATAAATGGTGATGAAGTTTCAAGAAATGAACCAGGAAGATTAGCCGTTCGTGGAATTACTGGTTGTAAATACTTAAACCGAGAAGACAAACAACGAGAATATGTAGAAAACGGTTGGAACATCACTGGAGATATTTTCCGTCAAGATGAAGAAGGTTATTTTTATTTTGTGGCTCGCGGTGACGATATGATTATTTCTTCGGGGTATAATATTGCTGCAATTGAAGTAGAAAGTGTACTTTTAACCCACGAAGATATTCTAGAATGTGCAGTAGTAGGATTACCAGATGAAGAACGAGGAATGCTAGTTTGTGCACACATTGTTTTAAAAGAAAATGACAAAGCAAACGATGAATTAACTAAAACTATTCAACAATGGTTCAAAGAAGTAGCTGCTCCATATAAATATCCAAGAGTAATTAATTTTGTAGAAGAATTGCCAAAAACTGAAACTGGAAAAATACAACGATTTAAATTAAAATAAACAATAATGAGAAAAGCATTTTTAGTCATAAGTATCACCATTTTATCATTAACAGGAATATTAATTTACGTAAATTGGAAGTTTAGTTTTCTATTATTGATATTTATTCCATTAATTATAATGGGATTATATGATATGTTTCAGTCTAAAATTACTATTCGCAGAAACTTCCCACTTTTAGGAAGAATGCGTTATTTATTACAATCGATTGGTCCTGAAATGCGTCAATATTTCATTGAAACCGATTTAGATGGAAAACCATTTAATCGTTTACAACGAGATTTAGTATACCACCGAAGTAAAAAAGAAACTGACTCTATGCCTTTCGGGACACAACTTGATGTGTATCAAGAAGGTTACGAATGGATTAATCATAGTATTCGTTCTATACCTTTCTCGCAAGTAAACGAAAACCCGAGAGTTCATATTGGATCATCTCAATGTACAAAACCTTATGATGCTAGTTTGTTTAATATCAGCGCGATGAGTTTCGGTTCATTAAGTAAAAATGCCATTTTAGCGTTAAATAATGGCGCAAAACAAGGAGGGTTTTATCATAATACAGGCGAAGGCGGATTATCTCCTTATCATTTACAAGGTGGTGATGTAGTTTGGAATATTGGAACTGGTTACTTTAGTTGTCGTACACCTGATGGCAAATTTAACTATGATGAATATATAAAAAGAGCCACTTTAGATAATGTAAAAATGATCGAAATAAAATTCTCGCAAGGTGCAAAACCTGGTCATGGCGGAATTTTACCCAAAGAAAAAGTAACTGACGAAATTGCTGCTATACGTTTAGTTTCTAAAGGTCAGGATATTTTATCACCACCTAGTCATTCTGCTTTTACAACACCTTTAGAATTAATGGATTTTGTAAAATTACTACGAAAAGGTTCTGGCGGAAAACCAATTGGAATGAAAATTTGCATTGGCAATAAATCAGAATTTTTGTCTATTTGTAAAGCAATGGTCGAAACCCAAACCTATCTCGATTTTATCACTGTAGATGGTGGCGAAGGTGGAACTGGAGCAGCACCACAAGAATATTCAGACCACGTAGGAATGCCTTTACGTGATGCCGTAGCCTTTGTTTATGATGCTCTAAACGGGTACGGAATAAAAGACCAAATCAAAATTATTTGTAGCGGAAAAGTTATTACTGGATTTGACATCATCAGAAATCTTTCTCTTGGTGCCGATTTATGTAATTCGGCGCGTGGAATGATGTTTGCACTCGGCTGTATTCAAGCACTAGAATGTCACGCAAATACTTGTCCGACAGGTGTTGCTACACAAAATCCAGAATTAATGAAAGGATTAGTTCCAGAAGAGAAAAGCGTTCGAGTAGCAAGATTTCAGCACGAAACCGTAAAAAGCGCGATGGATCTAATGGCATCAGCCGGAATAGATCATCCAGACAAAGTCGACCGATCAGTTGTCAGCACAAGAGTTCATCTTGGTAAAACACAAACTTTTGAAGAAACATATCCAGAAATAAAAACAGGCTCATTATTAGACGGAAGTACCGTTCCCAATGAACTTTTTAAAGTTTGGAAAAAAGCAAGTGTAGATAAATTTTAGAAGCTATTTCCAGCTTTACACTGCAATCTTTTTATTTTTAAAGAAAAAATAAAAAGGATTTCCGTTTCAATCTGGGCTAAAATTTTAGTAAAGAACAATGATTAAATAAAATCTGTGCTAATCAGTCTAATCTGTGGCAAAAAATAAAGAATATGAACCAACCGTTTATAAAACAAGAAAAAATCCGTTTCAAACACATCGACTACGCAGGAATAGTTTTCTATCCGCGTTTTCTAGAAATGCTAAATGACTTAGTAGAAGATTGGTTCGAAGAAGCATTAGACAGACCATTTTCTAAAATGCACGAAACCAATGGAATTCCAACGGTCGATTTGAAAGTACAATTTAAAAAAGCGGCCCGATTAGGAGAAATTCTAACCAAAAAATTATGGGTAAAAAATCTTGGTAGCGCATCAATTTTATGTGGATTTTCATTTGAAGATGAACAAGGAAAAACTTGTTTAGAAGGTGAGGTTACTTTGGTAAATATTGTTTTTCAGGAAAATAAAAACGATATCAAAGCAGAACCTTTTAACGAGGAAATGAAAGAAAAAATTTCAAATTTCATTCAAAATGATTGAATTTAAAACATTTATGAGTTTAACTGATTCTTCTGTTGCCGAAGAAATGATTCAGATTTTGAAAGTAAATAAAATTGCTTTCAAAATACAGGATACGTCAAAAGATTTTGATGCTACTTTTGCTAATAATACAGCACAGGATTCTATACTTATTATGCTTAATCCCAATGATTTTGATAAAGCTTCTAGAATACTGGATGAGAACATGCAGTTTAATATTAATGAAATTGATTCTCTTCATCCACTTTTTTCTTTCACTATAGATGAACTAAAAGATGTTGTGAAAAATTATGATGAATGGCATCCTTTAGATGTTAAATTGGCTAAGCATCTTTTAAAAAATGAGAGTATAACCGTTGAAGATTCCGAAATTATTGACAAACAACTTCAAAAAGAAATTAAATCCCAACAACCTGAAAAATCAAATTCATTAACCCTTATTATGGGTTACGGTTTTTGTATAATGGGTGGCTTAGCGGGAATTGGAATTGCAATATTCTTATTAACTGGAAAAAGAACTATGACAGATGGTTCAAAAAAATATATTTACTCAAAATCTGATAGAGTTCACGGTGTATATATGCTTATTGCTGGCACTGCTGTTTTTCTTTCATTATTTATTTTAAATTAAATCGACAATGGAATTCAAAAAATTTAAAGCAGCAACCGTTCAAACTTCACCTGTTTTTCTAAACGTTGAAAAAACAGTTGAAAAAGCGATTACATTTATCAAAGAAGCCAGTCAAAATGGAGCGCAATTAATTGCTTTTCCAGAAGTATTTGTGGCAGGTTATCCGTATTGGAATTGGATTATAACACCAGTTCAAGGTAGCAAATGGTACGAAAAACTATACAAATGTTCTGTCAAAACAGACGATGAAGCCATGCAACCTTTGTTTCAAGCAGCAAAAGACAACAACATTCACATTGTAATCGGAATTAACGAACGTGGTGATTCTTATGGTGAAATTTACAATACTAATTTAATCATTGATAATCACGGAAACTTAATCGGAAAACACAGAAAGTTAGTACCCACTTGGGCAGAAAAACTTACTTGGACTTCTGGAGATGGTTCTTCATTAAAAGTATATAATACAGAAATTGGTCCCATTGGAACTTTGGCTTGTGGTGAAAACACGAATACTTTAGCGCGTTTCACATTACTATCTCAAGGGGAATTAATTCACATTGCGAATTATATTTCGTTGCCAGTGGCACCACCAGATTATAATATGGCGGAAGCGATAAAAATTCGTGCAGCGGCACATTCTTTCGAAGGGAAATTGTTTACGATTGTTTCGTGTTCAACGATTTCTAAAGAAATTATGGAAGCGTTAAAAGATGATGTTCCGAATGTGGAAGAATTATTAACTCGTAAGAACTCCGCTTTTTCAGGCTTTATTGGTCCAAATGGCGCTGTAATCGGCGAGCCATTAATTGACGACGAAGGAATGGTGTATGCCGATATCGATTTAGAAAAATGCATTCAACCAAAACAAATGCACGACATTCTCGGACATTATAATAGATTTGATATCTTTGATTTGCGTGTAAACATTGCTCCAACTCGAAAAATCACGTTTATAGACAATCACGAGGAATTTAATAAAAGATAGCATTAAAATACTATGGAAGATAAATTTTCAGATGACCAAATTGGTCGTGCAAGAGTACAAGATTCGCCAGAATTAGTAGCGTATTACAAAGAGTTAGAAACGCTTGGCGCTGGTGCATTATGGACAGTGGCTAACGACATTGAACCTTGGGAACCAAGATCATCATCTGTTCCAATGCTTTGGAAATATGACGATTTACGTGAATTAGTTTTAAAATCATCGGAATTAGTTACACCAGAACAGGCAGGAAGACGTGTAGTTTATTTAGTAAACGATAAACGTAAAGATGTTTCTGCAGCTGTGGGTTGGTTGTATACTGGAATACAAGTGACTCGACCTGGAGAAAGTACTTCGGCGCATCGTCATCGTGCTTCTGCTTTACGCTTTATCATGGAAGGCGAACGCGGATATACTGTTGTAGATGGTAATAAAATCATGCTAGAAGTAAACGATTTTGTAATTACACCTAATTCGACTTGGCACGAACACGGAGTTGAACAAGGTGGAAAAACATGCATTTGGCAAGATGGTTTAGATATTCCTTTAGTAAATGCGCTTGAAGCCAATGATTATGCCGTTTATGATGGCAAACAACCTCTAACAGTTCCTGTTAATTATTCTCCAATATTATATGGGGGAGCTGGTTTGATCCCAGCCGATAAAACTTGGGACAAACCCTATTCACCATTATTTAAATATTCTTGGAAGAACGTATATCCAGCACTTTTAGAAGCTCAAAAAGTATCAGAAGTGAATCCTTTTGATGGAATTTTTATGCAATATTCCAATCCATTAACTGGCGGCCACGTAATGCAAACTATGGGAGCATCGATGCAATTATTGCCAGCTGGTTTCAAAGGAAAAGCACACAAACATACAGGTTCAATCGTATATCAATGTGCTAAAGGAAAAGGTTATTCTATCATTAACGGAAAAAGATACGATTGGAAAGAACGTGATATTTTCTGTGTTCCATCTTGGGCTTGGCACGAACATCACAATTTATCTGAAACGGAAGATGCTTGTTTGTTTTCGTTTAATGATTTACCTGTAATTCAATCTTTAGGATTATATCAAGAAAAAATATATGAGGAAAATAAAGGATATCAAGAAGTTACGATAATACTATAAAAAATGTTTAAAAATACAATATATCTATATTTAATTCTATTAACTATAATTTCTTGCAATTCTAAACATGAGAATATGGAACATATGAAGCCATTAACAGTTAATAAAGATTCTATAAAAGTTCCACCTTTTAAAATTCAGTTAAAGTTTTCGGACAAAGCAAATAGAACTTTAAAAAAGGAAAATGAAACTATTTTAGTTGATGTTGAATTTATAGGAACTCCTGAATCAAAAATTACTGAAAAATATAAATATGAATATTACGATGAAAACGGACAAGTTACAATTGGGAAAAAAATAATTGAAGTAACCAAACAGAGTGAAATAAAATTTGATAATTGTAAAGTATCCAAAGGCTTATTAGAATTGCTCAAAAACAAAACATATAATGTTAGAATTACTATTGTAAGTGGCAGAAAGACATCTGAGGATAATTTGCTATACTGTGATTTTATAGAGCAAAATATTGAGAAAATTAGAAATAAAACTATAAAGATAAACGGCAAGTTAATTGAGGAAGAATAAGCATTGCAAATAAAAATCGTTTACTGTAAGTTAAAGTCTAAATTTGATGTTGGCTTTGTGTTTGGAAAATCACTTATAAATCGATAGTTTTGGATAATTAATCCTCACCTTCAGTAACTGACGGGATATTCAATAATAATTTCAACAATCAATATTAAAAACCTTAGAACCTTAGTTCCTTTGCAACTTAGAACCTTAAAACATGAAACTACTTACCTACAAAACATCAGAAACAGAGCCAAGATTAGGATTTATTCATAACAATCAAGTTATTGATATGGAAGATTTTGGAGATATTTCTAATTTCCCATTACCAAATGATATGTTGGATTTAATTGATATGGGATTTGAAATTATTGCAGAAATAAATGATATGATTTCAGAAACAAGTCAAAAACAAATCGATGAAATTAGTTATGCTTTTGATGAAATTACCATCCTTGCTCCTATCGAAAAACCAAGAAAAAACATCATCGGAATTGGTTTAAATTACACCGAACACGTTGCCGAAAGCGCTAGAACATTAGATACAACAGGAAAATTACCTACAAAACCAATTATTTTTTCTAAGCCTACTACAACTGTAACTGGAACAAATACTAACATTATTAAAAACACTAAATTGACCGAACAATTAGATTGGGAAGTCGAATTGGCTGTTGTTATTGGTAAAAAAGGAAAATATGTAGCTAAAGAAGACGCATTAGATTATGTGTTTGGTTACACGGTAATTAACGATATTTCTGCACGTGATTGTCGTCGAGAAGGACAATGGATTGTATCAAAAGGGCAAGATACTTTTGCGCCAATGGGTCCAATTATAGTAACCAAAGACGAAATCGAGAATCCACACAACTTGAATTTATCATTAAAAGTAAATGGTGTTGAAAAACAAAATTCGAATACAAAATTCTTATTGTTCAATATCAATGATTTGATTGAAGATTTAAGTATCGTTTTCACTTTAGAACCAGGTGATATTATTGCTACAGGAACACCATCAGGCGTTGGAGCAGGAAGAAGCCCACAAGAATTTATGAATGATGGTGATGTGGTTGAAGCCACTGTAGAAGGAATTGGAACAATTGTGAATACAGTTAAGGAGATTTAGAAATGAAATTAAGCAATTCATTTAGCGGAGCTTTAAGGACATTTTCATACTTTATGGCAAGTGGTACTCATTACAATTTAAAGGGAATAAATTATTTAGAACTTTATGGAAATGAACCAAGTGCGATAGAACAAGTTTTTGCAATTTTTGCAAATGTTATTGAAATGAATGAGAAAGGTGAAGTTTTAAATGCAAAATATGCTGAAATAAGAGCAACAAATTATTTAAAACAATATTGTGACAATTCATTTGTTATTGATAAACCTTTTGAAGATTGGGAAATTGAGCTACATTAACACATTATTTTTAAAATGAAAAAATACAGAATAGGACAAATAGTTCCATCATCAAACGTAACGATGGAAACCGAAATACCGGCTATCTTTCGCTCACGTGAAACCATTTTACCAGAACGATTTACTTTTCATTCAAGCAGAATGAGAATGAAAAAAGTGACCAAAGAAGAGCTCGAAGCTATGGATGCCATGAGTCTTAAATGTGCTCAGGAATTATCTGATGCACATGTGGATGTTATGGGTTATGCTTGTTTGGTTGCCATTATGAGTATGGGTCGCGGTTATCATTGCGTTTCGGAAATAAATTTACATCAAGAAACTGTAGCGAACGACTTCCCTACTCCAATTGTGACTTCTGCTGGAGCATTAATCAATGGATTAAAAGTTTTAGGGGCAAAAAAAGTAGCTATTATTACACCGTATATGCGTCCGTTAACAAATATGGTTGTCGATTATATAGAACATCAAGGATTTGAAGTTGTTGATTCAATTGCTTTGGAAATTCCAGATAATTTAGAAGTCGCCGCTCAAGATCCAATGAATTTATTAGAAATTTACAAACGTTTAAACTTGGAAGGTGTTGATGTTTTAGTTGCTTCAGCTTGTGTACAAATGCCATCATTAGAAGCGATTGATTTAATTCAAAAGGAAATTGGAATTCCAGTTACTTCTGCTGCAGTTTGTACTACGTATGAAATGATGAAAAAATTAGGTATTGAAGCTAAATCTGCTATTGGTGGCGAATTATTAAGCGGAAAATATTAAAATATAATTATTAAAAAAAATCCTGAAGTTTTTGAAGCTTCAGGATTTTTTTTTAGTCATTCATCGAAATCAAAAATTCTTCGTTATTTCTGGTTTTTTTGAATCTATCATTTATAAATTCCATTGCTTCTACAGGATTCATATCGGCAAGATATTTTCTCATAATCCACATGCGTTGTATTGTTTTTTCATCAAGTAATAAATCATCACGACGTGTACTAGAAGAAGTAAGATCAATTGCTGGAAAAATACGACGATTTGCAATTTTACGATCCAATTGTAATTCCATATTACCAGTTCCTTTAAATTCTTCGAAGATAACTTCGTCCATTTTAGAACCTGTTTCTGTAAGTGCTGTTGCAATAATACTTAACGAACCTCCATTCTCTACATTACGAGCCGCTCCAAAAAAGCGTTTTGGTTTTTGCAATGCATTAGCATCTACACCTCCACTTAATACTTTTCCAGATGCTGGTTGCACTGTGTTATAAGCTCTTGCTAATCGTGTAATTGAATCTAAAAGAATAACAACATCATGTCCACATTCGACCAAACGTTTTGCTTTTTCTAACACGATATTAGCAATTTTCACGTGCTCTTGTGGTTCTCTATCAAAAGTAGAAGCAACTACTTCTCCACGCACACTACGTTGCATGTCTGTAACTTCTTCTGGACGTTCATCTATTAGTAATACTATTAAATATACTTCTGGATGATTGGCTGCAATTGCATTAGCAATCTCCTTAAGTAACATTGTTTTACCAGTTTTTGGTTGTGCTACGATCATACCACGTTGTCCTTTCCCTATTGGAGAAAACAAATCGATAATACGGGTAGAAATAGAACTTCCTTTTTCTGCCAAACGAAATTTTTCTGTTGGAAATATTGGTGTTAAGTGTTCAAAAGAAACTCTATCACGAACTACTTGCGGATCATGTCCGTTTATTTTTAGAACTCTAACTAAAGGAAAATATTTTTCTCCTTCTTTTGGAGGACGAACCACCCCTTTTACAGTGTCTCCTGTTTTTAAACCGAACAAACGTACTTGAGAAGTTGATAAATAAATATCATCAGGTGAAGCCAAGTAATTATAATCTGATGAGCGCAAAAAACCATAACCATCAGGCATCATTTCTAAGACACCTTCACTTTCTATAATTCCCTCGAACTCATAATCTGGTTCTCTAAAATTATTTTTATGTTTTGCGTTAGGATTAGGGTTTTGATTTTGATTTTTTTGATTCGGATTTACAGGTTTTTCTTTTTGAACTGGCTCTGCATTTTCTAGTGTTTCCGAAACTACTTCTTCTGTATTTGTTGGGGCAACTACAGGTTTAACTGCTTTTTTATTTCTATGTGAATTATCTACTTTAGTCACATTATTTTCGTCTTTTGTAAAACGAATCACTTTTGGTGGGCGTTGTTTTTGTATTACTTCAACAACTGGTTCACTTGGTATAGATACAGCTTCAATTTTAGGTTCTTCAAAAGAAATTATTTCTTGCTGAACTGGCTTATTTACTACTGGTTTTGGGGTAATTGGTTTTGAAACTTTAGCTTCAACAATCCTTGTTCTCTTGGGCTTTTCTTCAACAACTGGAACAATTTCTTGTGCGATTGGAGCGATTTTTTCAGGATTTGCTGCTTGATAATCTAATATTTGATAAACAAGCTCATCTTTTTTTAGCGTCTTGAATTTAGCAATTTTAGCAATTTTAGCAATTTCTTGTAGCTCAGGGAGCTTCATTTCTTTTAAAACAGAAATATCAAACATAAAATGATGTGTGAATTAATTATTGAGAATATAAATGAGAATGACTTTTTTTGAATCTTATTTTCCGAAGTATGAAGTGCTTACGGATTCCTATTGCAATATTACAAATTTTATTTCAGTAAACAATAGTTTTTTATAAAAAGAAAATATATTTTTGTGTTAATAATATAAGATTTATAATGATTCAGAGAATACAGAGTATATATTTATTACTTGCATTTATAGTAACTGGTGCGCTTACTTTCGTTTTTCATTTATGGAAATTAGAAAACGGAGAAACAGTTTATTTTATGAGTAATATAGTTTATACTATATTATTTGGATTAAGTACTGTCTTATCTTTACTTAGTTTACTTACGTTTAAAAAAAGACAACAACAATTTGTGATGAACAGATTGAATATAATATTAAACTTAATTTTACTAGGATTATTTGTGTATCGAACACTAACTGTATCTGGAGAAACTACGGTTTCGGAGAAGGGTATTGGGATGTTTCTTCCTATTGTAGCTATCTTTTTATTGGTTTTGGCCAATAAAGCCATCAAAAAGGATGAAGATCTCGTAAAATCTGTGGATCGATTAAGATAAACCTTTCATCTTAGTTTATTAGTGCGAGAAAAATCCGTTTCAAGAAATTGAAACGGATTTTTTGTTTCATCTAACTGAATTTAGTTAGATGAAAATCATTAATTCTAGGTATTTCACGTAAATTTATATTCATATATATTTGAAAACTTTAATATCACAATGGAAAATAAAATTAAAATACATTTAGCAGATGACCACCAGGTACTTATAGATGGTATACTGGCAGTACTAAAAACAAACTCAATGTTTGAAGTAGTTGGATTCTCTTTAAATGGAGAAGGTCTAGTAGAAAGGGTGGCAAGAAACAAAGCCGATATCCTAATCATGGATATAAATATGCCCGAAAAAGACGGTATACAAGTATTACGAGAAATGAATGAAGTAGGATTTACTTGTAAAGTGATTGTTTTATCTAGTTACGATGATGCCAAACTAATTAAAGAAGTAATTAAATTAGGAGCTAGTGGTTATCTTACAAAACAATGTGCTGGTGAAAACATTATTGATGCTATAACAACAGTTGCTTATGGCAATCAGTATTTTTCTGATGTTATAAAAGATAAGATTTTTAATATTTATACAGGAAATAATAACGACCACAATCAAGCATTAAATATTGATGATTTAATTTCTAGCATAACTACTAGAGAACTAGAAATCCTAAACCTAATTAGTCAAGAAAGAAGCGGGAAATACATTAGTGATTTACTAAATATTAGTGTAAACACAGTTGAAACGCATCGCAAAAACTTAATGAAAAAACTTAATGTAAAAAGTTCTATCGGACTTGTTGTTTTTGCAACCAAACATAATTTAATAGAAAAGTAACCAATAAAAACGTAATACTATGACCTATGACATGCTAGGAGTGTTTTCTTTTGACGAAGTAAACACCGAAAATTTTCAGCTTTCTTTTGAAATTCCTGACAATTGTAATTATGAATTCACTGCTGCTGCAGGAGTATGCACAATTGCTATAAAATTAAATCCAGGACAAAACGAACCTTCTAAAAATTTTGTAAATTGTAAAGAAACTTCTGTGATCATTAACAAAAAAGCAACAGCAAATTTTGAACAATATCAAAAATCTGGGGTTACAATTAAAAAGCCAAATATCACCATTGGTTTTTAATAAAACCACATATAATAAGACATTAGCTTTAATTTTTTTAACTGCTAGTCAGTTCTGTTTTGGTTTTCAAAGTTTGAAAACCAAAACAGATTCTGTGTCTTATTATATAGAAAAAAATAATTTTATAAAAGCATTAAACTATGCTCACAAAAAATCAGAAAATTATTTAGCCACTAAAAATTATAATGCTTATTGCGACATCATGATTCAAAAATCTGAGATTTATAGAGGGCTTAATGATATCGAGAATACAATAAAAATACTTTATGAAGCAAGAAATATTGCTGAAACAAATAACTTATTAGAAAAGCAAGCATTAATATATAGAGCTATTGGTAATGTTAATGGAATAATTTTCGAATACAGTAAAGCAAAAAAATACCTACATAAAGCTAATAAAATAGCTTTAAAACTAAACGACAACAGTTTATTAATAAAAGTGAATCAAGGTCTTTTTAAAATATTCATGGAGACTGAATCTGATAGTGCTTTATACTATTTAAACAAAACAGATTATTATACTAAAAAACTAAAAAGTCCAATTGAAATTGCTGGCACTCAAGCTAATTTTTATTCATACTATACTTCAAAAAACGATAATATAAAGGCAAAAAAATATTTAGATAGTTCTTATAGTATTGCATTAAAAATAGGAGACAAAACTTTAATCTCCAGTTCTAAAAACAACTTAGGTGTTTATTATATGACTGTAGAGAAGGATTTTAAAAAAGGTAAACAACAATACCTCGATATTATAAAAATGTTCCCTAACAAGGAAAACTCAACTGCTCTTTCTAATGCTTATTTGAATATATCTTACGCTTACGAAAAATTAGGGGATTATAAAAACGCTTACTTATATAACAATAAGTTTTTAGAATTACAAGACGAAAAATATACAAGTAAATTAGCTAAATCTAATCAAGAACTTGAAATAAAGTATGCCATAAATAAAGTTGAAGAAGAATTTAAAGAAAAAGAAAAGACAATCAATGAGAAACAAGACAAAAATCAAAAGTTATTGTTATTATTTGCTTCATTGTTTATTTTAGCTGGATTTATTTTTTATTTCTACTATCAAAATTTATTATTAAAACAAAAAAGCAAACTAAAAGATATTGATAACAAACTACAATACAAAATTATTAGCGCTACACTTGATGGACAAGATCAAGAGCGAAACAAAATATCAGGTGTTTTACATGATCATGTGAGTGCCGTTTTATCATCGGTAGGATTACATCTATCAGCTTTTGAAAGTGGTTTGACAAAAGATCAAATTAGCGATTTGAAGAAAACGCGATCTTTGCTAAAAGACGCTCATGACAAAGTGAGAGATTTATCGCATGAACTAGTTCCTCCATTATTAGTTAAATTTGGTTTGCCATTCGCTTTAAAAGAATTATGTGCAAATAATTCTAACTCACTAATCTCATTTAATTTTCGCTCGACTCTTGCAAAAGACAGAAGATACAATCCTGAATTTGAAACAAAAATATTTTTTATAGTTTCAGAATTGCTAAACAATGTCATGAAACATAGCAAAGCTTCAAAATCTAAATTATCACTCGAAGAAATTGAAGGAAATTTATACATTATTATTACAGATAATGGCATTGGTTTTAATGCAAAAAACATTAGTGTATCTAATGGTTTTGGTATCACTCAAATTCGAGCAAGGATAAGAAATATGAAAGGTGATATGAAAATCAAATCAAAAATTGGAGATGGAACTGTAATTAATATAAAAGTTAGTATCCTTTAAATTATTTATTTCCCAACTCTATAATTTCTAAATCTTTTATTTTATCCCCTTCAATAACAAAACGCAGCATGGTTCTCACAGTATGAAAACCACTCTTTCCACAAGCTCCAGGATTCATATGCAATAAATTAAGTTTTTTATCAAATTGTACTTTTAGTATATGAGAATGTCCGCAGATAAATAATTTTGGCGAATTTTGTTGTAATTCTTCTCTAATATTTGGGTTATATTTTCCAGGATAACCACCAATATGAGTTATCCAAACATCAACATCTTCACACATAAAACGATTGTGTAGAGGAAATTCGAGTCTTGCTTTTGCATCGTCAATATTACCAAAAACAGCTTTTAATGGTTTTATTTTCTTAATAGCATCAGTTACATCGAGATTACCAATATCACCTGCATGCCATATTTCATCTGCAAGATTTACATATTTTAAAATAGCCTCGTCAATGTGACTATGTGTATCGGAAAGTAAGAGAATTTTTTTCAAAAGAGAATTTTGTTTGAAACTAGCTTACAAAGCTATACTAAATATTTAAAATTAGTATATTTGTCACAATGAAAAAAGTATATTTAGATAACGCTTCTACAACGCCACTTCGTCCAGAAGTTATTGAAGAAATGGTTCAAGTTTTAATGAATGATTACGGAAATCCGTCATCAACTCACGCATTTGGCCGACATTCAAAAAACTTAATAGAGCTTTCTAGAAAAAGTATTGCAAAAAATCTTAACTGTTCTGGACAAGAAATCATATTTACATCATGTGCAACTGAAGCAAATAATTTTATTATTCAGTCTTGCATTCGAGATCTAAAAATAGAAAGGATAATTACAAGTAAAATAGAACATCATGCTGTTTTACACACGATTCAAATTCTGCAAAAAACATATAACATCCAGGTAAATTATGTAAATATTTTAGATTCTGGAGAAATAGATTTAGTTCATCTTTCTCATTTATTAGCATCGGAAAATAAGACTTTAGTAAGTTTAATGCATGTAAATAATGAGATTGGGACTGTTCTTAATCTTAGTAGAGTGGCAAAAATATGCAAACAATACCAAGCATATTTTCATACTGACACTGTACAATCTATTGGGAAAATAAAATTTGACTTGCAAGAAATACCAATAGATTTTCTTGTTGCGGGCGCACATAAATTTTATGGCCCAAAAGGAATTGGTTTTGCATTTATACGAAAAGGAATTGTTTTAAATCCAATATTATTAGGAGGCGAGCAAGAAAAAGGAATGAGAGCAGGAACAGAAAGTGTACATAATATTGTAGGAATGTCTAAAGCTTTAGAGTTATCTTATTTGTATTTAGAAGAAGAAAGAAAACATATTACTGAACTCAAAGAATATACAATATCACAATTAGAATTTCATTTTTCAGGAGTGAAATTTAATGGAAATACGAAAGATACATTTTATAATATATTAAATATTATTTTACCGTTTTCTGAAGAAAAAACTTCGATGATTTTATTTAATTTAGATATGAAAGGAATTGCCGTTTCACGCGGAAGCGCATGCCAGTCAGGAAGTATAAAACCGTCTCATGTTTTGGCAGAAATTTTATCGGAAGAAGATTTAAAAAAGCCAAGTTTACGAATTTCTTTTAGCCATTATAATACAAAAGAAGAAATAGATTATTTGATTGAAAATTTAAAATTATTATAAGATAATTTAATTTCCGTATATTTTATTCCATTTAACATATACTTTTTTATGTTTATTTTAACTAAAGTTCGAATTTGGCTTTAACCTAATTTTATGATTAATACCTACTTTTGTATTAAAATAAAACCAAATGGCTAGGTACGTAGAAAACGATTTACCAAAATCAAAAATAAATGCAAGTTCATTAAACAAGGCAAAATTAATATTCAAATATGCTGGAAATCATAAATGGAAATTCTATGTCGGACTAGTATTTTTATTGCTAACAGGCGCAACTGCATTAGCATTTCCTAAGTTAATGGGAATGTTAGTAGATTGTGTAAAAAACAAAAATTTATCACAAGCAAACAATATTGCTTTAGGATTAGTTGGTATATTATTATTTCAATCTTTCTTTTCTTTCTTCAGAATATCATTGTTTGTAAACTTTACCGAAAATACACTAGCCAATTTACGATTAGCCTTATATAGTAATTTAGTAAAACTTCCTATGAGTTTTTTTACTCAGAAAAGTGTGGGAGAGCTAAATAGCCGTATAAGTACTGATATAACTCAAATTCAAGATACATTAACTAGTACAATAGCTGAATTTTTACGTCAATTTATTCTAATTATTGGAAGTTTTGCATTGCTAGCAAGCATTAACATTAAACTTACCTTAATGATGTTGTCTGTCGTTCCATTAGTAGCAGTTGCTGCAGTTTTTTTTGGGAGATTTATCAGAAAATATGCGAAAAAAGTACAAGATCAAGTTGCGGAGAGCCAAGAAATCGTTGTCGAATCGATGCAAGGAATTAGTATTGTAAAAGCATTTGCAAACGAATGGTACGAAATTGCTCGTTACAAAAACAAAATTAACGAAGTTGTTAAAGTGGCCATAAAAGGTGGGAATTACCGTGGATATTTTGCTTCTTTTATCATTTTTTGCCTTTTCGGAACCATTGTAGCTGTTGTTTGGTATGGCGTAACATTAAGTATTAATGGGGAAATGACTGTGGGAGAATTAATTTCATTTGTATTATATTCAACTTATGTAGGTGCATCTTCTGGAGGAATTGCCGAATTATACACTCAAATTCAAAAAGCAGTTGGAGCAACAGAACGTGTTTTCGAATTATTAGAAGAAACTCCCGAAAGAATAAATACAGTTCAATCATCAATTAAAGAAAAAATAAAAGGAGAAGTAACTTTTCAGAATGTGGCATTTACATATCCTTCTCGAAAAGAAATTCAGGTATTGAAAGATGTCAGTTTCAAAGCTACTTTTGGTCAAAAAATAGCCATTGTAGGTCCAAGTGGTGCTGGAAAATCGACTATATCCTCCTTATTACTTCGTTTTTATGATATAGAGAGTGGTTCTATATTAATAGATGATAAAAATATTTATGATTATGATTTAGAAAATCTTCGTGGTAATATGAGCATTGTACCACAAGATGTGATTTTATTTGGTGGAAGTATTAGAGAAAACATTGCTTACGGAAAACCAGATGCTACCGAAGAAGAAATTATGAATGCTGCTAAACAAGCCAATGCACTTAACTTTGTAAATGGATTCCCTGAGAAATTTGAAACTATTGTTGGAGAACGAGGTATCAAATTATCTGGAGGACAACGTCAACGAATTGCTATCGCTAGAGCTTTACTAAAAAACCCTAGTATTTTGATTCTTGATGAAGCTACCTCATCATTAGATAGCGAGAGTGAAAAACTAGTTCAAGAAGCACTAGAAACATTAATGGAAGGAAGGACTAGTATCATTATAGCACACAGATTATCAACCATTAGAAATGCCGATACAATTTTAGTTCTTGACAATGGTGTTGTTGCAGAACAAGGAACACATAAAGAGCTAATAGAAATAGAAAATGGTATTTATAAGAATTTAAGTAATTTGCAGTTTAGGGATTTTTAGAAACAAATCATTTTATGAGAACAATAAATGTAAAATATAATTCATCTTGCAATTATAGTTTGTTTGAAAATGACATTGAAATTGGCAATCTAATATACAAAGACCAACGATTGTCATTTGCTATATATAAGACTAAAGTAAATAATTATTATGTTATTAACGAGAGTACCTTTTTTAAACATGAATTTAAAATTATTCATAATCAAAAAAATATTTTTGGAATAAAAATAAAACAAAATTGTCGTTTTACAATAGTCAATTTTGAAAATGAAAAAACATATACTTTAAATCAAAGCGGCTTATTATTTAGAAAAGGTCAACCATTAAGTTATCAAGGAAAAGTGATTATTCAAGTAAAACGTAAATTTAATTGGAAAAAGTTTAGAACCGAATATATTATGAATTCAAAATTAGATAATTGTGAAGATCATTTCTTTTTTATAGCAATATATTGTGAAACATATTATGATAATTTTCTAACAGACTAAAAAAAACTCCAGAGAAATCTGGAGTTTTTTGTATCAAATAGAAAAATTTTTATTTGATATATTCTATTTTTTGAACCTCTTCAGCATTTACACTATCAAAAAAGCCTTGAGCACTCATCCATTCGTCACTAAATACTTTACTCATATAACGAGAACCATGATCTGGAAAAATAGCAATTACATTGCTGTTTTCATTAAACTCTCCTTCTTCGGCATACTGCAAAATAGCTTGCATAACTGCTCCTGAAGTATATCCTACAAAAAGTCCTTCGGTTTTTGCAATATTTCTTGTCATGTGAGCACTTTCTTCATCGGTCACTTTGACAAATTTATCAATCAAATCAAAATCAGTAGCAGTAGGAATTAAGTTTTTTCCCAAACCTTCTATTCTGTATGGGTAAATTTCATCATTATCAAACTCTTTTGTTTCGTGGTATTTTTTTATCACAGAACCATAAGCATCTACTCCTAAAATTCTAATATTTGGATTTCTTTCTTTCAAAAACTTTGCAGCACCAGAAAGTGTTCCTCCTGTTCCTGTACAAGCAATTAAGTGTGTTATGTTTCCGTTCGTTTGTTCCCAAATTTCTGGACCTGTACTTTTATAATGTGCTTCAATATTTAAATCATTAAAATATTGATTGATATATACTGAGCCTTTTGTTTCTTCGTGTAAACGCTTTGCTACATTATAATAAGAACGCTCATCATCAGCAGATACATGAGCTGGACAAACATATACTTTTGCTCCCATACTACGCAACATGTCAATCTTGTCGGCAGATGATTTAGAGCTTACTGCAAGTATACAATCATAGCCTTTTATAATACTAACCATAGCCAAACTAAATCCTGTATTACCAGAGGTCGTTTCTATAATTGTATCTCCAGGCTTGAGTATTCCTTGTTTTTCCGCTTCTTCGATAATGTATAACGCAATTCGGTCTTTAGTAGAATGTCCAGGATTAAAGGCTTCCACTTTAGCATAAAAGTTACCTTTTAAATCTTCGGTAATTTTATTGATTTTAATAAGTGGTGTGTTACCTATTAGTTCTAAAACGTTATTGTATGCTTGTATATTTTGTTTCATATAATAGTTAATCGAGGCATTATTTTTGAAAATTTAATAACTCCAAAACTCTGCAAATTTATAAAAAAAAATTTAATTATTTCTTAATTCCTTCTAAATCTAACAAAAAACTAAATTCTTTAGCAACTTCTTTGAGTGCCTCAAAGCGTCCAGAAGCTCCTCCATGGCCTGCATCCATATTTGTATCTAAAAAAAGTAAGTTATCATCTGTTTTTAAAATCCTTAATTTCGCTACCCATTTCGCTGGTTCCCAGTACTGTACCTGTGAATCATGAAGTCCAGTCGTTACTAGCATATTTGGATATTTTTGTGCCACAACATTGTCGTATGGCGAATAGGATTTCATATAATCATAATACTTTTTTATATTAGGATTCCCCCATTCGTCATATTCTCCTGTTGTTAGCGGAATAGTATCATCGAGCATTGTGGTAATTACATCTACAAAAGGAACTTGAGCAATAATTCCGTTATATAATTCTGGTGCTTGGTTTATTACTGCTCCCATGAGCAATCCACCTGCTGAACCACCTTCGGCATACAAATGTTTAGGTGATGTATATTTTTTAGAAATTAAATATTTAGAACAATCTATAAAATCTGTAAATGTATTTTTCTTTTTCAATAATTTTCCATCATCATACCAAGGTCTTCCTAAATCTTCTCCTCCTCGAATGTGTGCTATGGCAAAAACAAATCCACGATCTAAAAGACTTAATCTAGTTGTTGAAAACGTGCAATCCATAGAGTAACCATAAGAACCATAAGCATATTGTAACAATGGATTACTTCCATCGAGTTTCACTCCTACTTTATGAATCATCGAAATAGGAATTTTAATTCCGTCACCAGCTGTAGCCCAAAGTCTTTTTTCTATATAATTATTCTTATCGAATTTTCCGCCTAAAACTTCCTGTTCTTTTTTAATTTCTTTAGTTTTTGTTCTCATATTAAAATCGATAACCGAAGATGGTGTAGTTAAAGATTGATAACCGTAACGAAGTATTTCGGTGTCAAAATCTACATTAGCACCTGTTGATGCCGAATAGGTTTCACTATCAAAAGGTAGATAATATTCTCCTTCACCACTCCATGGCATAATTCTTATTCTATGTAAGCCATTTTCGCGTTCTTCAACGACCAAATAATCTTTAAAAATCTCGATATCTTCTAACAAAACAGATGAACGATGCGGAATAACTTCTGTCCAATTTTCTTTTGATGTTGACGTTTCTAATGTTTTCATCAATTTAAAATTCTCTGCCTCATCTTTATTAGTCATAATATAAAAACTATCACCGTAATGATTGATACTATATTCTAAACCACGAACACGTTTTTGGAACATTCTAAATTTTCCATCAGGATTATCGGCTTCAAGAATTTGATATTCAGTTGTAAGTGTGCTTCCAGACTCAATTGCTAAATATTTTTTAGATTTTGATTTAGCAATGTCTACATTATAAGTTTCATCTTTTTCGAAATAAACCAAAACATCTTCTGCCGATTTTGAGCCTAATTTATGCTTAAAAATTTTGTCCGAACGCAACGTAACTTCGTCTTGTGTTGAATAAAAAATAGTAAAATTATCATTTGCCCAAACAGCAGAACCAGATGTGTTTTCTATTTTATCCGATAAAATTTCGTTTGTTTCTAGATTTTTTATTTGAATGGTATATATCCTTCTTCCTACAACATCCGAACTAAAAACAGCTAATTTATTATCTGGACTAACTGTTAATCCACCCAACTGAAAATAAGAGTGTCCTTTTGCCATTTCGTTGCAATTGAACAAAATTTCTTCTTTTGCTTCTAAATTCTCTTTTTTACGAGAATATATAGGATAATCTTGTCCTTTTTCGAAACGAGTAATATAATAATAACCGTTATATAAATAAGGTACCGACTGATCATCTTCTTTGATTCTAGACTTCATTTCTTCGAACAATTCCTTCTGAAAATCCTTCGTATCAGCAGTCATTTCATTATAATATGCATTCTCTTTATTCAGATAATCAATAACTTCTGGATTTTCACGATTATTAAGCCAATAATAATTATCAATTCTTATATCATTATGTATTTCTAAAGTATGAGGTTTTATAAGAGCTTGAGGTGGATTTATTTTTTTATGCATTTCTTGAGCGTAAATTTTATTATTTGGAAGTACAAAAATAAGACAAAGAACACTTAAAGTAAGTATCTTTTTCATAATAAATGAAATTGAATTTATAACTTGCAATTTAGTAAATTTGCAGTAAATAATTTTAAAATTACAATAATGGATTTAATGGGAATGATGGGAAAATTAAAAGAAACCCAACAAAAAATAGAAGATACAAAAAAACGTTTAGATACTGTTCTTATAGACGAGCAAAGTACTGATGGTTTACTTAAAATAACTCTGACAGCAAACAGCACTATAAAAAATATTTCTATTGCAGATTCTTTATTAGAAGATAAAGAGCAATTAGAAGATTATCTAATTTTAGTCATGAACAAAGCTATTGAAAAAGCTGCAAAAGTAAACCAAGCCGAATTAGACGCTGTTGCAAAAGTAGACATGCCTATGATTCCTGGTATGGAAGATATGTTTAAATAAAAACCAAATTCATAAAAAAAATCGAGCCATTTCTGAGCTCGATTTTTTTTATGAATTTATTTTAAGATTTATCCTAAAACTTCTTTTACTTTTTTACCAATTTCTGCTGGAGAATCTACTACGTGAATACCACATTCTCTCATAATACGTTTTTTTGCTTCAGCCGTATCATCAGCTCCACCTACAATTGCACCTGCATGCCCCATTGTTCTTCCTGCTGGAGCAGTAACTCCTGCAATAAAACCAACAACTGGCTTACGGTTACCATCAGCTTTTATCCAATGTGCTGCATCAGCTTCTAGTTGACCTCCAATTTCTCCAATCATTACGATACAATTAGTCTCTGGGTCATTCATTAACAACTCAACAGCTTCTTTTGTTGTAGTTCCAATAATTGGATCTCCTCCAATACCAATTGCTGTTGTTATTCCTAATCCTTGTTTTACAACTTGATCAGCAGCTTCGTAAGTTAATGTTCCTGATTTAGAAACAATTCCTACAGTTCCTTTTTTGAAAACAAAACCTGGCATAATACCTACTTTTGCTTCACCAGGTGTAATAACTCCCGGACAGTTAGGTCCAACTAAACGACAGTTTCTTCCTTTAATATAATCATTTGCTTTAATCATATCTGCCACAGGAATACCTTCAGTAATTGTAATAATTACCTTAATTCCTGCATCAGCAGCTTCCATAATAGCATCAGCAGCAAAAGCTGGTGGCACAAAAATAATAGTTGTATCTGCACCTGCTTGTTCTACAGCATCTTTTACAGTATTAAAAACTGGACGATCTAAATGCGTAGTTCCACCTTTTCCTGGTGTTACACCACCTACAACATTTGTTCCGTATTCGATCATTTGTTCAGCGTGGAAAGTTCCTTCGCTTCCTGTAAATCCTTGAACTATTATTTTTGAATCTTTATTAACTAAAACACTCATGATATATTTTTTATGTTATTTTTTTATTGTGTTGCAAAAGTATGAAATAGTAATTAGTAATTAGCAATTAGCAATTAGTTTTTTAAGTCCTTTTGCTAAATTTATATATTTTTATGACAACTGACTCATTTGAAATCCGCGATATAATTTTCCGTCTTTTAATTCCCAAATAACTATAAAATGTGCCAGAATCATTTCTTCTCTTGGATTCTCGATTGTCTTTATATAATGGCTATATCTTACTGTAACTTTGTTATTATCCTCTAATAAATGTGTAATATATACTCTAGAAGAATGATATGCTTTGCCCATCTGGTTAACAATATTTACCATTTCTTCTTTATTCATTTGAAGAAAACCTTTGCTACTATTCCAATCTAATGAAACATCCGGATGCATATAGGTATCCAATAAAGTACTATCTAGAAAAACATTAGACTTATAAAAATCTTTGACTAATTCTTTTGCGGTCATCTTCATTTAAGTTTATTTATGATTTCTGGAATTCGTTTTATATTGGCTAATTGTTTTAGTTTTTCTCGAGATTCTTCTACTGGAGTACCAAAATAAGATTTCCCTCCTTCAATAGATTTAGTAACCCCTGTTTGTCCCATAACAACTGCTTTTGCGCCAATTGTAATTCCACTAGTTGTACCTACTTGTCCCCAAAGTGTAACCTCATCTTCAATAATTACGCAACCAGCAATTCCTGTTTGTGAAGCAATTAAACATTTTTTTCCAATGATGGTATCATGTCCTACGTGAACTTGATTGTCAATTTTTGTTCCTTCACCAATAGTTGTATCACCAGTAACTCCTTTGTCGATAGTACAAAGTGCTCCTATGCCTACATTATCTTCAATAATCACACGGCCACCAGAAATTAATTGATCGAAACCATCTGGACGTTTTTTGTAATAGAAAGCATCCGCACCTAGAATTGTTCCTGCGTGAATAATCACGTCATTTCCAATAATAGTATTATCGTAAATTGAAACATTAGAATGAATGAGACAATTTTCGCCAATTACAACATTGTTTCCAATGAAAGAATTGGGTTGAATAACGGTTCCTTTTCCTATTTTGGCAGAAGCCGAAATAGCAACATTTGATGCTTGAAAAGGTCTGAAATGATTTGTTAATTTATTAAAATCCCGAAACGGGTCATCAGAAATCAACAATGCTTTACCTTCAGGACAAACTACATTTTTATTTATTAAAATAATCGTTGCAGCCGATTGTAATGCTTTATCATAATATTTGGGATGATCTACAAACACAATATCTCCTGCTTCTACTACATGAATTTCATTCATACCTAAAACAGCAAAATTATCATCACCTACATATTCGCAGTTAATAATATTTGCAATTGCTGCAAGAGTTTGTTTTTGGGGAAATTTCATCAAAAATTATTTTACACGTTCCATATAAGAACCTGAAGCGGTATCAATTTTTATTTTATCTCCTTCATTTATAAACAAAGGAACATTTATAGAAGCCCCTGTTTCTACCGTAGCAGATTTTGTAGCATTTGTAGCGGTATTTCCTTTTACTCCTGGTTCAGCATAAGTAACTTCTAAGATTATTGATGCTGGCATATCTACAGAAAGCGGTAAATCTGTTTCGGTATTTACTTGTACCATTACATTTGTTCCTTCTTTTAGTAAATCTGGAGCGTCAAGTATTTTTTTATCTAAGGTAATTTGCTCAAAAGATTCGATATTCATAAAATGAAATTGATCTCCTTCAGCATACAAATACTGATAAGTGTGTGTTTCTACACGAACTTCATCTATTTTGTGCCCCGCAGAAAAAGTATTATCTAATACTTTTCCGTTTGTTAAACTTTTTAGTTTTGTACGAACAAAAGCTGGTCCTTTACCAGGCTTTACATGTAGGAATTCGATAATTTTATAAATATCATGATTAAATTTGATACACAATCCGTTTCTTATATCTGATGTAGATGCCATTTTTTATTTGTTTATTCTGTTATTTATTAATTTGTTTAATCGTTATTTTTTAATCGGTTGACCTAATTAACGATTAAATGAGAAGATCTATACTCCCGTATATCCTTTCATAATACCTCTAGAGGAATTTCTTATAAAACCTAAAATTTCATCTCTTTCTGGAGTAGCTTCCATTTCTGCTTCAATAATTGCTAAGGCTTGAGAAGTATTGTAATTTTTTTGATATAGGGTTCTGTATATACTTTGAATTTCACTGATTTTTTCGGTAGTAAATCCTCTTCTTCTTAGCCCTACAGAATTTATACCTACATAAGATAAAGGTTCTTTTGCTGCTTTTGTATAAGGCGGAACATCTTTTCTTACTAGAGATCCTCCTGAAACCATAGCATGATCTCCAATAGATATAAATTGATGAATGGCTGCTAAGCCACCAATGATTGCAAAATCACCAACTGTAACGTGACCAGCAAGTGCTACACCATTTACCACAATAGCATTTTTTCCTATATGACAATCATGTGCAATATGTGCCGTTGCCATAATTAGACAATTGTCACCAATAGTTGTTTGCCCTGAAGCAATTGTACCTCTATTTACAGTAACACATTCTCTAATTGTAACATTATCTCCAATTACGGTAAGTGAATCTTCTCCTCCAAATTTCAAATCTTGTGGTATTGCAGAAATTACTGCACCAGGAAAAATATTACAATTTTTACCTATTCGTGCTCCTTCCATAATAGTTACGTTAGAACCTATCCAAGTTCCGTCGCCAATAACTACATTATTATGTATGGTTGTAAATGGTTCTATAACTACATTTTTGGCAATTTTTGCGCCTGGATGTACATATGCTAATGGTTGATTCATATTCTTATTGTTTTTTAGCAATTTGCGCCATTAATTCTGCTTCGGCAACTAATTTTCCGTTTGCATAAGCATGGGCTTGCATGTGACAAATTCCTCTTCGTATTGGTGTTATCAAATCACATTTGAATATTAATGTATCTCCTGGTAGTACTTTTTGCTTGAACTTTACGTTATCTATTTTCATAAAATAAGTAAGGTAATTTTCTGGATCTGGAACAGAACTTAAAATTAAAATTCCGCCTGTTTGCGCCATTGCCTCAACAATAATTACACCTGGCATCACTGGAGCTCCTGGAAAATGACCAACAAAAAACGTTTCGTTCATTGTTACATTTTTTAAACCTACAACGTAGCTATCTGTCATTTCGATAATTCTATCTACAAATAAAAATGGTGGACGGTGTGGTAAAATACTCATAATTTTATGAATATCCATCAGAGGTTCTTTGTTTAAATCATAAACCGGAACATAATTGCGTTGTTCAGCTTTAATAATTTTAGACATTTTTTTTGCAAATTGAGTGTTTACAAAATGTCCTGGTTTATTAGCAATTACTTTCCCTTTTATTCTTGTCCCTATTAGTGACAGATCTCCCATCACATCAAGTAATTTGTGGCGAGCTGCTTCGTTAGGATAATGTAAAGTTAGATTATCTAAAACTCCATTTGGTGTAACAGAAATTTTATCTTTTCCAAAAGCTATTTTTAATCTATCCATCGTTTCGGCAGAAATTTCTTTATCTACATAAACAATAGCATTATTTAAATCTCCTCCTTTTATTAATCCGTTTTCTAATAATGTTTCTAATTCGTGTAAGAAACTAAAAGTTCGGCAATCGGCAATTTCAGTTTTAAACTGGCTAATACTTTTCATGCTTGCATTTTGAGTACCTAATACTTTTGTACCAAAATCTACCATAGCAGTTACACAGTACTCCTCAGCTGGCATAACAATTATTTCGCTTCCTGTTGCTTCATCTATATAAGAAATAACTTCTTTTACAACATAAACATTTCTTTCAGCATTTTGTTCTGCAATTCCTGCTTTTTCGATAGCTTCTACAAAATATTTAGAAGAACCATCCATGATTGGAAGTTCTGAAGCATTTAATTCGATAATAACATTATCTAAATCGCAACCTACTAATGCGGCTAGAACATGCTCTGGTGTTTGAATTTTTACTCCTAATTTTTCTAAATTTGTACCACGTTGCGTGTTTACAACATAATTTGCATCAGCTTCAATTATAGGCGAACCTTCTAAATCTACTCTAACAAAAGTAAACCCACTATTTATTGGTGCTGGTTTAAAAGTTATTTTTACTTCATTACCAGTATGAAGTCCAACTCCTGTAAGAGAAATTTCGTTATTGATGGTTTTTTGTTTGACCATAATTATTTTATTATTTTTTTTAATTCTTCTAATTCACCTACAATTTTCGGAAGGTTTTTAAAATGCACATATGATTTACTATATTCTGAATACCCAAATGACGGGCTTCCTTGTAAGGTTTCATTGTCTTTAATATTTTTACCAACTCCAGATTGTGCTTGTATTCTTACATTATTACCAATGGTTAAATGTCCTGCTATTCCCACTTGACCTCCTATCATACAGCTTTTCCCAATTTTTGTAGATCCTGCAATACCTGTTTGCGCTGCAATTACAGTATTCTCACCAATTTCTACATTGTGAGCTATTTGAATTTGGTTATCTAGCTTTACCCCTTTTCTAATGATTGTAGAACCTAGAGTTGCTCTATCTATTGTGGTACAAGCTCCAATATCTACATTATCTTCGATAATTACATTTCCAATTTGAGGAACTTTACTATAAACTCCTTCTTCGTTTGGCACAAAACCAAAACCATCAGCACCTATTGTTGTTCCAGAATGAATTGTACAATTACTACCTATTTCGGTTTCTGAATATATTTTAGCTCCTGCAAAAATAATTGTATTATCTCCAATTTTCACATTGTCACCTATGAAACTATTAGGGTAAATTTTTACATTTTCGCCAATAATTACATTTTCGCCAATGTAACTAAAACTTCCTAAATAGAAATTAATTCCGTGTTTTGTCGATTCAGGCAGCACACAAGGAATTTCGATACCTACTTTATTATTTTTTACTTGATTATAAAACTCTAATAATTTTGCAAAAGATTTATATGCATCCTCCACTTTTATTAATGTGGTTGTTATTGGATTTTCAGGAACAAACGTATTGTTTACAATAGTTATTGTTGCTTTTGTTTCGTATATAAAGTTTGCATATTTAGGATTTGCTAAAAAAGTTAAGGAACCTTCGGTACCTTCTTCTATCTTAGATAATTTAGAAACTTCTGCTGCTGGATTCCCAACAATTTCTCCTTCTAATATTCCGGCTATCTGTTCGGCTGTAAATTTCATCGTGACAAAAATATAAAAATTTAAAAAGAAACATTATATTTTATTGAGTTGTTTTGGAAAACATATAAAATATTTAGTTACCTGTTTAGATAATGCTCTTAGATTTAACTGATCTGAGATTAATGCCACATCTTCTATAACTCCATCTTTTTTGAGTATTCTTATAGGCTCAGCCGATTTACTATAGGCTTGATTTCTTATTTTCCCTTTAAAAACAAAATATTTTGCTTCATGTATTCCTATATTATTTTCTTTCGAAAACTGTTCAGTTAAGTCTTGAACTTGTTCTTTTGAGAATTTATCCTCATTCATTTTAATTTTTAACAAATCTCTGTTAATGATCATTTTACTTAATGAACTTAATGTAAAATCCTGATGTGATTGCCATTGTTTTATCGCTCCAACAATATCAGTATCATCTAATTGAGCAAATTTATCAAGAATATCATCATTAAAATCTGCTAAACTTATTTTATTTTGAATAAAGTAAAATAGGTTTTCACTGCATGTAATTGGGATTCCTTTTTGATATAATTCTTTGGCTCTTTTTAATATATTTGTTAGAGTTAATTCGGCAACTAAACTTGTTTTATGTAAATATACTTGCCAATACATTAGTCGTCGTGCCATTAGAAATTTTTCGACCGAATAAATTCCTTTTTCTTCTATAACCAAGACATCATCAACAACATTCATCATCTGAATTAATCGATCTGAATTTATCTTCCCTTCTTCGACACCTGAATAAAAACTATCACGTTTCAGGTAATCCATTCTATCCATATCTAATTGGCTAGAAATAAGTTGCAGCATAAATTTTCGATGATATTCTCCTTTAAAAATCTGAATAGCTAAACTTAATTGTCCGCCGAATTCGACATTCAATTTATTCATAAATAATAAAGAAATTTCTTCGTGATGCACATCTTCTACAATACTATGTTCCATGGCGTGGGAAAAAGGACCATGACCAATATCGTGTAATAAAATTGCTATGTACAAAGCATTTTCTTCTTCGGGAGAAATTATCGTATTTTTAAATCTAAGTACTTGAATAGCTTTCTGCATAATATGCAAACAACCTAAAGCATGATGAAATCTTGTATGATTGGCTCCTGGATAAACTAGGTATGATAATCCCATCTGAGAAATTCTTCGCAGTCTCTGAAAATATGGATGCTGAATTAAATCATAAATTAACGGATTGGGAATAGTTATAAATCCGTAAATTGGATCGTTGAATATTTTTAACTTATTTGTGTTGTCCACTTTTTTCAATTTATACAAATATAGAAAAGATAAGATACGATTTCATAATTTGTAGAAATTAAAAATCCCTTTTTGAAAATGTTCAAAAAGGGATTTTTAATATTCTATAAATGTTATTTTCTTTTCTTTTTCGTTGGTTTAGTACCTGCTGGACTAGTAGGTTTTGCAACTTCATACCTCATCGAGGTTACATTATAAGTATATTTTGTATCTGAAGATTTATCTCTTAACGAAAAATCTTCTCCTAAAAATACAAATTCATATCCAGATTTTCTTGTTCTTTCTTGTGTTTCAGAAGCTGTTTTGAGTTTGTCTAAAAAAACAATTTCCTTAATTTTTGCAGCAGTTTGTGTATTTCCTATTAACAATGTTTTAGTTGCAGGATTCCATATTTGAGATTCTACAGTAGTAGTTTCTTCTTTTTTTAGTTTGGTTTCTACAATACTACTTTCCGTCCAAGTTACATAATACATTGGAGTTCCTTTAGTTGTATAACTTTTTATACTACATAAAGTAGGCATTGCTTTTACATCATACTTTTTTAGTAATAAGGTGTCCTTTTTTGCACCATTTGAAATAAAAAAATAAAAGTTATTTTTACTCATTTCCGCCGAAGCATTTCCACTTTTTGCAATTACAACATTAGGAATAACTGCTTCAGGTTTCTTTTTCTTTTGACTGTATATATTTCCGAAACATAGAAGTAAAGTAAATAAGGCTATTTTTTTCATAATTTGGGTGTGTTTTTGGTACAGCAATATACAAATTTATTTGAACCATCAAAATTAAAAAAATGTTATAAATTTTACTTAGAGATAGCATTTAACAATAATTGTGCGGTGGCTTCGTTTGTAGCTAAAGGAACATTATGAACATCGCAAACACGAATAAGCATATTTATATCTACTTCGTGCGGGTGACTTGAGTTTGGATCTTTAAAAAACAAAACCATCTGTGTTTTTCCTTCAGCAACACGGGCTGCAATTTGAGCATCCCCTCCCATAGGCCCAGAGAGCATTTTTGTAACTTGAAAACCAGCATTTTCTGCTTTAGTCCCTGTTGTTCCTGTTGCAATTAAGGAAATATTTTTTGCATGAAGAATTGATGCATTTTTATTTAGAAACTGAACTAAATCAGCTTTCATCCGGTCGTGAGCAATTATAGCAATTTCCATTTATTATTTGTTTAAAACATGGTATTCGATTAAACCATCTATTGGTCGGCGCAATACATTTCCTAACTTTATTTCGTGTTTATTTAAAATTTTCTCTAACTCATCTTTTAAATAAAAAGCAATCGAACCTATAAAATGTACTGGAACTTCTTTGTAATTATCAAACTGCTTGATATAGTTTTCTACAAAAGATTCCATTTCTTCGTTAATGAAGTTTTGACAAAATTGGGTGTCTTTATGTTTTATTAAAAACTTAGCAAACGTTGCTAAATATGCGTTTGGATTGGGTTCTTTGTATAAATTATTCTTTACTGGATCTGGTTCTACATTGTAAGTGGTCTCAAACTCTTTTGCCAAATCCGCTGGCATTTTATTAAAATAATAACCTCTAAGTAAATGTCTTCCGAAGCGATTTCCTGAACAATCATCCATAGCGATATAGCCTAATGATTGTACTTTTTGATGCAGCACATTTCCGTCAAAATAACTACAATTCGAGCCCGTTCCTAGTATACAAACAATGGCTTTTTCGTTTTTGGGTGTTGTGGCGTAAACTGCGGCATAAGTGTCTTCGTGAACCGTTACTTTTGCATTTGGAAAATAATTTTGAAACACTTCTGTTAAAAAATTTTTCATTCTATCGGTTCCGCAACCTGCTCCATAAAAAAATAAGTTAGATACTTGGTTTTTATTATGTGCTATATCGAATCTATCTTCAAGACGATTTATTATTTCTTCTTTTGTTAAAACTTCTGGATTTAATCCTAATGATTGTGTGGTAAAAAGTACTTTTCCAGCTTCATCTATGGCAATCCAATCGGCTTTTGTAGAGCCGCTATCTACGAGTAGTTTCATTTATTTTTTAGATTTTAATTTGCTACGCCAGTTCGCTGACGCTCGGGTTAGATTTTAGATTTACTAAAATGCAAAATAGTTTCGATTAGTTTGTTTCTAGCCCCGATAGAAGCGGTTATCCTTTTTGTTTTTTCTTTAAAAACAAAAAGATAAAAGCGGATAGCGGGAAATAGCTTCAAAAAAAAATTCCCATTAATATTGATATTAATGGGAATTAAATATATGATTTTTTATTTTAAACTAGCAATATGTACTGATAAATCTATTAATTTACTTGAATATCCGTACTCATTATCATACCAAGACACAATTTTGAAAAAAGTAGAATTTAATCCAATTCCTGCTTTTGCATCTACGATTGATGTGCGTGAATCAGACACAAAGTCCTGAGAAACAACATCATCTTCAGTGTAACCAAGTATTCCTTTCATAGAAGTTTCTGAAGCATTTTTTAATACTTTCATAATTTCTTCGTAAGTAGTTTCTTTAGCTAATTTTACGGTTAAATCTACTACAGAGACATCGGCAGTGGGTACACGCATTGACATTCCTGTTAGTTTTCCGTCAAGTTCTGGGATTACTTTTCCTACTGCTTTTGCAGCTCCTGTTGAAGATGGAATCACGTTTAATAGTGCTGATCTTCCGCCACGGAAATCTTTACGTGATGGTCCATCGACAGTAAGTTGAGTGGCTGTTGTTGCGTGTATTGTGGTCATTAAGCCTTCTACAATTCCGAAATTATCATTAATAACTTTTGCTAATGGTGCTAAGCAATTTGTTGTACATGACGCATTTGATACAATGGTATTCGCTGATGTTGCTTTATCATGATTTACTCCCATTACAAACATGGGCGCATTTGCTGATGGTGACGAAATAACTACTTTTTTTGCGCCTCCATCAATGTGAGCTTGAGCAGTTTCTAAAGTAGTAAAAATCCCTGTACATTCTGCAACTACCTCTGCTCCTACTTCGTCCCATTTTAATGTTTTTGGGTCTTTTTCGGCAGTTACTCTTATGTGTTTATCGTTTACAAAAAGTTTTCCTTCTTTTACTTCTACTTTTCCTGCAAAACGACCATGAACTGAATCGTATTTTAATAAATATGCTAAATGATCTACATCTAATAAATCGTTTATAGCTACTACTTCTACATTATCTCTATTATAGGTTTCTCTAAAAACTATTCTTCCTATTCTTCCAAAACCGTTTATTCCTAATTTTACTTTTGACATTTTTATTTTTTATTGATATTTTAATTAACTTTTTAAATATTATAATTTTAATTAAGTCGACATGATATCTGAAACTCTTAATAATTCTTTATCAATTTCAGATTTTCCTTTGATAGCTTTTTCTAATGGTGTTAATGATACTTTATCGCTTAACATTCCTACCATAAAATTTGATTTACCTTCAAGTAATGATTCTACAGCTTTTACACCTAATCTTGAAGCAAGAACTCTATCGAAACAAGATGGCGCGCCTCCTCTTTGCATGTGACCTAGAACCGAAACACGAACATCATATTCTGGCATATGTTCTTCGACATAATCTTTGAGTTCAAATACATTTTTCCCCATTTTATCACCTTCGGCAACTACAACAATACTTGATGATTTACCTGATGCTTTACTTTTTTGAAGTGATTCTAATAACCTATCTAGTCCTAAATCTTCTTCTGGAATAAGAATTTCCTCTGCTCCTGCTCCAATTCCTGCATTTAGTGCTATATGTCCTGCATCACGTCCCATAACCTCTACAAAAAACAATCGGTTGTGGGAACTTGCGGTATCTCTAATTTTATCTATAACTTCTACAACTGTGTTTAATGCTGTATCGTAACCTAATGTATGACTCGTACCAAAAATATCATTATCGATAGTTCCAGGAATCCCCATTACTGGAAAATTAAATTCATTATTAAAAATTTCGGCTCCTGTAAAAGTTCCATCTCCACCAATAACAACAAGTGCATCTACTTCAGAATTTAGTAAATGTTGGTGTGCTTTTTGACGTCCTTCAACAGTCATAAACTCTTTTGAACGTGCTGATTTTAGGATTGTTCCTCCTTTATTAACGATATTATTTACTGAACGTGGTCCTAATTCTTTAAAATCGCCTTCTATCATTCCCTGATAACCACGATATATTCCTATACATTCTATGTTATGATAAGCACAAGTACGAACTACCGAACGGATTGCCGCATTCATTCCAGGAGCATCTCCACCAGAAGTTAAAACCCCTATTTTTTTAATTGTTTTTGACATTAATGCAATAATTGAATTGTAAAATTAGTAAAGTAATAACTAGACAAGTGAATATTTTAATAAAATTTAATAATTTATTAAAATCTCAAACGTTTTCGTTAATAAGTTTTTTGAAATTGAATAACTTTAGTTTAAATCCGGAACTGTTTCTGGAGTAGTTTTAGGTTTTTCGGCTGCCTTTTTTTGACGTTGTTCCGTAAATTGAATAAACTCTGGTGTTAAATCTGAATCTGGAACATCCTCCTTTTTAGAATCTTTTTCTTTCTTATCTTTTTTTGACAAAATTTTTGAAATAAGTTCTTTGAAAGTATTAAAATCGACATCGTAAGTAATCCCAAGTCCTTGTGTATAACCTATTCCTTCTCCTATATATTTAGTATCATTTTCACGATTAAAAACTCTGGCTTTTAGTGAACCATCCTCATTAAGGCGCAACTCGATTTCTACATCTCCAACTATTGCCGATTCAGAAACGCCACCTACAGGCACACCAAGTTTTCCATTTATAGTGATTTTATTACTTATCTGTGTAGAAAGAGTTAATCCAAAACGACCATCAGTTTGAGAATCTAGATTTCGTTTGTCCCCTTGCACATAATTTAGTCCTACTTTTAATTTATCATCTTCATTAGAAAAAATATCCTGAAATAAACTACCTGCTTTTTCTAAAAGATTACCTGTTATTATATTTTCCCCTACACCTTTATCACTTAAAAAACTACCGGATGATAATAATGCCATTGCTTGCGTTTGTCTTTTGTCGCTATCACTTAGTTTATATTCTATTTCAGATTTTAATACTGAACTAAGTGTTGGAAAATTAATAGATATATCAGGAGTTGGACTCGTTAACTTATCTGTTAGTTTTATAATCACTTCAGTAGGAATCTTTTTATTAAATGATGAATTTTCTAGTAATATTCCTGGGTTTGCTTCTGTTGTATAAACTGCCTCCATGTCTAATGTAGCATTCAGAGGGTTTCCATCCCATGAGATTGAACCTCCTTTTTTTATATCGAATTTTTTGTCTATAATTCCACCATATTTAAAATTATAGATTCCAGAATACACCTGAAAATCTCCCCACATATTAAATTTACCTAGGGTGTTAATTTCCATCAGTAAACTTCCCGCTCCTCTTCCTTTTAGTGAATGTCCTGAATTTTTATCTATAATAACTTCTATTTCAGCATCTTTAGTGATATCAAGTTCAAAATTAAGTTCGACTCCGTTATAAGTTTTTCGTTTTCTACTTTTTGTTTTATCCGCGAGATCATCTTTTGCCGATCTAAATTTTATATAATCATTTTCGGAGGAAGTTTCAGAATCTGTAATAGGAATTTTTAAAGAAGTTCCTTTTTCAGATTTTGCATTTACATTAATTACCAATCCGTTTGTTGGCCCTTTTATAGTTGCTTCTCCATCTATATAAGCAGTTCCGTAATACAAGGCATCTTCAGAGTCTTTAGTATCTAAAGCTACAATTCTATTTGAAGAAAGATTTAAATCTAAAAACCAATCTCCAAAATTATGATGGCGAATTCCTCCTGTCAAAATTCCTTTTGTACCATATTTAGAATCATTAATTCTTATGTTTCTAAAAGAAAATTGGTTTTCTGTTACATCTACAATCGAATTATTTTCGAAATTATAATCTACATTTAGATAGGGTACTTTTAATCCTGCTTTATTAAGATATAACCTACCTGTAATATCTGGATTTTCTAATTCTCCTTCAAAACTTGCTGTTCCTGATGCTAACCCTCGAATATTTGTAATTACATTACCGCCTAAAGCACTAAAGACGCCCATGTTAAAATTATTGAGTCGAAGATTTAAATCGACTAATGTGTTTTTATTTTCGACAAACACATTACCATCGGCAGAAAAAGATTCTAATCCGTCATTTTTTAAAACAGAGTTAATTTTAAAATTTTTGAAAGTATCATCACCTTTTACATCGACAACTAATTTTCCTAATTTTAAATCATTAATATTTAAACTATCAACAGTTATTGATGCTGTTGGTTCATAAATTGCTTTGTTTTGCTTAAAATTAACTAAACCATTTACTTTGCCTTTAAGTTTTAAACTATCTATTGATGGTGTTATTTTATCAAGTTCAATATCTTTTAGCGAAAGTTCTATATCCTTATAGGTTGAATCTCTCAAGACTCCCATTAATTCCATTACTTGATTTTCGTGAGACATTGATATCTTTTCAACAGAAAAATCAGTTAGTTTTTTATTAAAAATAATTTTGTTGTCTTTAGATTCATTTTCATTTATAAACCATAAATAATCTTTGAAGTTTACTTCAGATTTTTTAATTCCAACCACACTATTATTATCTTTATTAATGGTGTGATATAAGTTTAAATTATAAAAATCTTCTGCTTTTTTTCCTCCTTTAAATTCTGTTCTAAAAAATAAAGTATCATTTGCTGTTACATTTATCAGACTAAAATCTGATACTTTATAACGTTTTGTTTTAATACTATCCATTTGTATATAAGCGTTGTATAATGGATTTTTGTTGTCAATATCTATATTTATATTATCAAAATAATTATTGTAAGCTGTAATTGTTGGCGATTTAAAATTAAACTTAAACTCATCATTATCAGAATTTATCATTCCTTTCATAAATGTATTTTCTCCTAGTGAAACTTCTGGAAAAAAGATTTCAATTAGTTTACTATATACATTAAAGTCAAATTTCAAAAATTGACCTTTATTTACTTTATTTGGCGAATAATTAGCATATAAACTTCCTAGAGAATTTTCTATCAGTTTTTCAAGCTGATTAAATTGAAATTTTCCAACCACTTTTCCTTCAATAATATCAGGCGAGTTTATAGTAATTGTTCTTACTCGATTCTCATCAAAATAAGATTTTACAACAAAATCATCAAAAAAATAAGTGTCTTTATTATTTTCGTATGATGTTTGATTTATAAAAATGGATCCATATAAATTATCTATCGAGTTTCCTTGCAATTTCATCGTGACATCACCTCTAAAAACTGAAATCGAATCGGCAGTATATAATTTTAATTTTTCAAGATTAGCATATTCTACATTTGCATGAAAATCATATTTATTTTCTTTGTTGTTTAGGTTAAGAATTCCATCAAAATCCATTTGTAAATTTGGATCATTAACATTTATGCTTCCTTTGAATATTGATTTTATCATGGTTCCATCAACAACCAGATTTTTGTAATTGTATTTATTATAATAAACACTATTTACGGTTCCCTCTAATTTTGTGTTTAAATATTTTTGTGTAAAACCTTTTCCGTCAACATCTAAATCAAGGTTTACAACACCAACATCAGTCCTATTTAAAAGCTTTCCTAAATCAAAATTATCTAATTTTACATTTCCAATATAGGTAGCATTGTCAATATTATCTATGCTTGTCATGCTCAAATTTGACTTTGCGTTTCCTAAAGCTGTTCCTAATAAAATATCTGCTTTTATGGTTTTCAAAGTAACTTCGGTAGTTCCAGAAAGTGTAAAAACACCAAATTTCTTGAAAGTTGTAGGCAGATTTTCACCCAAAACTCTAGGTAAGATGGCATTAAGATTATTATAAGTTGATGATACTTTAGAAAAATTTCCTTTCATATAAAAGTCTCCTTTATTTTTAGAAAAAAGATTTTTAAAAGTAAAATTTCCTACTATTTCGGATTTGTTGTTATCTATTAATTTTAACTTTTTTGTAGAAAAATTATTTAGAGTCCCTAAAAGTTTTCCACTTAAATTGAATCGCTGATTTTCACCAAATTCTCCATAATAATGATTTAAATCATTAGAAGAAACAGATGCTTTATTAATCTTAATATCAAAAATAACTTTGTTATTAAAGTCTGAAAAATCCTTCCTATCATATCGTAAAGCTACATTTCCTTTCAGATCAGATTCTGGTGTTTTTACGCTTAGTTTTTCTAAAAGGATATGCTTTTTTGTGTAAGTAAATTCTGAAACAAGATTATTAATCACAAGACCACGATTATCCACAAATGACATTTCTTTTATCGAAGTAGTCACATCGGGTCCAAGAATCTTAAAATTAGTAGTAACGGCATTCAACTTTTTTGCACTAAAAAGCAATGGTTTATCGAGATTATAATCGTTAAAAGAAAAAGTACTATTGGTTAAATCGAATTTATTAGCAGTTAGTAAAAACTTTTTCTTTGATTTTGTGGGTGTTTTTTCATCAAAAAGAGCAATAAACTTATCTAAGTTATTGTCTTTTTCACCTTTGTAGTTTTTTAAATTAAAAAATAGTCCATCTAAAGCAACATCGCCAAAATGTAAATCACCATCTACCAATTTTTTAATATCAAGAATATTCGTTTTTAGTCTATTAATATAAAATAACGTGTCTTTTTTATGATCTCTAATTAGAACTTTTTTTAGTTTAACACCACCAAATACTGTAAAATTAGCTTCTTCAACAGTAATATCAGTACCATAATCTTTATTCAAAATTTCGGTTGCATATTGACCTAACATGGTTTGCACCGATGGTAAAGAAAGTGCAATACCAAGTCCCAACAATAACAATACTAATCCTAAAAGGAATAATAATATGTATTTTCTGATTTTTTTTAGGACTGTATTTTTTTTCTTTTCTTCCAACAATAGTTTTTTGCAAAGGTAAACAACCCTAAACCTTTAGATTTGATAAAAAATCTTTATTTTTGGGCTTCGATGTAAAATTAAATATTTTATATCGGTTTATCAAATATAACGCAAAATCTATGCCTTTTATGCATCAAAAACCAATTTTTATTCTTGCTATCGAAAGTTCTTGCGATGATACTGCGGCAGCCGTGATGCAAAATGACAAAGTTTTATCTAATATCGTCGCGCAACAATCTATCCATGAGCAATATGGCGGTGTAGTTCCCGAACTAGCTTCAAGAGCTCACCAACAAAATATTGTTCCAGTAATTGATGTCGCTCTAAAAAAAGCAAATATTACTAAAGACCAATTGTCAGCTATTGCCTTTACCCAAGGACCAGGACTTATGGGTTCTCTATTAGTAGGCAGTTCGTTTGCAAAAAGTATGGCAATGGCATTAAATATTCCGCTAATTGCAGTAAACCACATGCATGCGCATATTTTAGCTCATTTTATTGATGAAGATGGTTTCGATAAACCCGAATTTCCTTTTCTAGCCTTGACCATTTCTGGCGGACATACTCAGATTGTAAAAGTAAATGGCTTTTTTGAAATGGAAATCATAGGCGAAACTACCGATGATGCTGTGGGAGAAGCTTTCGATAAAAGTGCCAAAATATTAGGTCTTCCTTACCCTGGAGGCCCATTAGTAGACAAATATGCTCAATTGGGAAATCCGAAAGCTTATAAATTTACCAAACCAAAAATGCCAAATTTAGATTTTAGCTTTTCTGGACTAAAAACCCAAATTTTATATTTTATTCAGAATAATGTAAAAGAGAATCCTAATTTTATCGATGAAAATAGGAACGATATTTGTGCTTCTATACAAAATATTATTATCGAGATTTTGATGGAAAAACTAAAACTCGCCGTACAACAAACAGGAATAAAACAAATTGCTATAGGTGGTGGCGTTTCGGCAAATTCAGGAATTAGAAATACATTGAAAGAAGCCGAAAAAAAATACGGTTGGAAAACTTTTATTCCAAAATTTGAATATACGACTGACAATGCAGCTATGATTGGTATTGTAGGTTACCAACGTTTTTTAGAAAATAAATTTAATGATGCTTCTGTAGTTAGCAAAGCACGAATCGATTTTTAACATGCAATTATTTTACAATCCAGATATAAATACTACTTTAAAAGAATTTTCTTTTGATAAAGAAGAAAGCAAACACATTGTTAAAGTATTAAGAAAAACTGAAGGTGACACTTTACATGTAACCAACGGTATAGGGGATTTATTTTCGACCGAAATTATTTTAGCTTCCGAAAAAAAATGTACAGTAAAAATCATTTCAACCGAAACATCACAACCGACCGATTTTTATATTCATCTGGCAGTGGCACCAACAAAAATGAATGATCGCTTCGAATGGTTTTTAGAAAAAGCTACCGAAATGGGAGTTCACGAAATTACGCCTATTATATGTGATCGTTCCGAAAGAAAAATAATCAAAAATGAGCGTTTCGATAAGATTATACTATCGGCGATGAAACAATCGTTGCAATTTTTTCTGCCAAAGTTAAATGAACCTATTTCGTTTAAGGATTTCATTAACCAGCAACACAACGGGAATTTGTGTATTGCACATTGCGAAGAAACTAACAAAAAACTATTGAAAAACACTATAAAACCAAAAGAAAAATACACCATACTTATTGGTCCTGAAGGCGATTTTTCTGAAAAAGAAATCCAATTAGCCTTAACCAACCATTATATTCCTGTATCTTTGGGAAACACCCGATTACGAACAGAAACTGCCGCAGTGGTTGCTTGTCATAGTGTGGTTTTTGTGAATGAGTGATATTTAGATATAACAATAAACTAGGATATAGTTGTAAGTAAAAACGTATTTATGAGAATCATTAATGAAAAATAACAAATCAATCTCTGAAGATTACAGCTTACTAGATGAATTAATAAGTCCTTTTGTTTCAGAATTAATGACTAACAAAGAAAAAAATCAGCAAAAAATTTTGGAAATCTGTCATGTTGGAAAATTTCTTTTATTTTTTAAAAAACAAATTCAAATAGATAGTTTATCAGAAAAACCTGATTTTATATTAAATTTTAATGATGAGAAAATTGGCCTTGAACATCAAATAGTAATTGATTCGAAATTGAAGGAAAAAGAAGGTTTTTATGAAAATATTTTTCAGAAAGTTGAAACCGAAATAAAACTTGATGAAAACTTACCTAATTTTTTAATGAATTGCTTCATTAAACCAAATTTAGAATATAAATTAAACCAAAAAAAAGAAATTGAATTAATCATTAAAAAAGTTATTTTAGAATATTTAATTAATAATACTTTTATAGAAAATCCTATAATTAGTAAATTAATAAAAATGCAACACTCTAAGAAGAATATTAATGTGAATTTTGGTGCCTGGATACAAAAAACTATAACCAAAGAAGTAATTTTAAATGCAATCTCAAAAAAAGAGAGTAAAATAGAAAACTACATAAAAAATGGTCTTCAAAAGCAATGGTTATTATTAGTAATAGGAAGTAATGGAAAAAGCTCGTTTGAAATGAATAATAATATCAATATTGAAATTGAAAGTAAATTCGAAAGGATATATATACTAGAAGATTTTGATAATATTTTACATCAAATAAAATGAAAAAAATAATTTTATTTTTAATTCTGGTTACAACTCCTGTACTTTCCCAAGAAATCGCATTGCTAAAATATAGTGGCGGAGGAGATTGGTATGCAAATCCAACATCATTACCTAATTTGATAAAATTTTGCAATCAGAATATAAATACCACTATAAAAACCAAACCAATTACTGTTACACCAGGAAGTGCAGATATTTTTTCGTATCCGTTTATTCACATGACAGGACATGGTAATGTAGTTTTTAACGAAGCTGAAGTTCAAAACTTACAAAATTACTTGCGTTCTGGTGGTTTCCTTCATATTGATGACAATTATGGAATGGATCAATATATTCGAAAAGAAATTTCAAAACTTTTCCCTAATGAAGCTTTAGTCGAAATTCCAGCTAACCATGCCATTTTCCAAAAACCGTTTCCTTTCCCTGACGGATTACCAAAAATACATGAGCATGACGGGAAAAGACCTCAGGCTTTTGGCATTTTTATAGACACTAAATTAGTGTTACTTTACACTTACGAATGCGATTTAGGTGATGGTTGGGAAGATCCAGAAGTTCACAATGATCCTCCCGCAATTAGAGAAAAAGCATTAAAAATGGGTGCCAATATCATGAACTACATCTTTAATAATTAGTAAAATAATCTTATAAAAAGACAATTTTAGTATTTTATCGACTATATAAGTATTTTATCGATTATATATACATATTCGCATCTTTTAGATATTTATTTTATAGTATTGCCATATTATTAAACTAAAAATTAACAAATTACCAACCAAACCAACAAATTATGAAAAAATTGTTATTAACTGCTTCGGTAGTATTCTTTATGTTTTCTTGTCAAAAAGACGAGAATGTATCTGATGTTCAACAAGATGCTACAATAAACGCATCTGCCCACAGAGGTTGTGCTTCTCAAGAAGTATTAGAGCGTCAATTAAGAGAGAATCCTGCTTTAGCATCTAGAATGGCAGAAATCGAAAGATTTACAGAAAATGCAATGGCTACAGGAAAAATTGTAAACGGAAAAATTCAAATTCCAGTTGTATTCAATGTATTATACAGAACAACTGCTGAAAATATTTCTTTAGCACAACTTCAATCACAAATTGATGCATTAAACAAAGATTTTAATGCTTTAAACGCAGATTATTCAACTTCTAACCCATTTAATGCGGTTAAAGCTAATGTTGGAGTTTCATTTGTATTAGATCAAGTAATTAGAAAATCTACAACAAAAACTTCATGGGGAACTAATGATGCGATGAAAAAAACATCAACTGGTGGTTTAGCACCAACATCTCCAACTACAAAATTAAACTATTGGGTTTGTACAATTGGTGGAGGAATTTTAGGTTATGCACAATTTCCTGGAGGTTCATCTGCAACTGATGGTGTAGCTATCGATTCTAAATACACAGGTGTTACTAGTTCGTCTTCTGCAGCATATCCTTATAACTTAGGAAGAACTGCAACTCACGAAATAGGTCACTGGATGAACTTACGTCACATTTGGGGAGATGCAACTTGTGGATCTGATTTAGTTTCTGATACACCTACTCATGATTCAGCTAACTTTGGTGTTCCTGCTGCAGGTCACAGAAGTACTTGTTCTGGTGCTCCATTAGAAATGTATATGAACTATATGGACTATACTGACGATAGAGGAATGTACATGTTCTCATTAGGTCAAAAATCAAGAATGGATGCAATATTTGCTGTTGGAGGTTCTAGAGCTTCTTTCAGATTGTAATATCTTTCTAAACATAAACTTAAAACTCGCTCTTGTAGCGAGTTTTTTTTATTATATTCGTTTCTCAATTCAAATAAAATGACATCAAAAATTATCGCAAACGGAATTATAAAAGCATTAGTAATTATTGTTGGAATTGTAATGCTATTATTCTTTTTATATCAAATTCAATCAGTAATTATCTATTTGATAGTTTCACTAATACTAACTCTAATCACAAGTCCATTTGTAGGGTTTTTAAAAAGAAGATTAAAATTTTCTAACACAATAGCAGTTGTATTTACAATGTTTATATTGGTTTTAACTTTTGTGGGATTAATTATGATGTTTGTACCACTTATCTTATCACAAAGTCAAAATTTATCTTTATTAGATACTAAAGCAATTGAAAACAGTGCAACAGAATTGGCTAATCAATTTAAAGTTTACCTAACAAGTCATCATATTAATACTGGGAGTTTACTAAATGTTTCGAACTTAACATCGAAAATAAATTTCAATTTTATACCTACAATTCTAAATTCTATTTTAGGTACAATAAGTAGTTTTGGTATGGGATTAGCTTCTGTTTTATTTATTACTTTTTTCTTTTTGAAAGACAAAATAATGTTTACAAATGGTATGAAAATAATTTTACCTGACAATCATGAAGAAAAAATTCTAAATTCATTTACTAAGATAAACGAAATGTTAAGTCGTTATTTCATAGGATTATTAATTCAATTATTTATTGTTTTCATTTTATATTTAATTGTTCTACTTATTTTTAGTGTAGAAAATGCATTCGTCATTGCTTTTTTATGTGCTCTATTAAATATTGTACCTTATGTTGGCCCATTAATAGGTTCGGTTTTAGCAGCAATATTAACTATGATTAGTAATCTAGGTGGTAATTTCCAAAATGATATTTTACCTACAACTTTATACGTAATGATTGGTTTTTGGGTGGTTCAATTAATAGATAATAACATTTCACAACCCTTAATTTTTTCGAAAAGTGTAAACTCTCACCCACTCGAAATATTTTTAGTTACCCTAATTAGTGGATTTCTTTTTGGAATAACAGGAATGATTATTGCAATTCCTTTTTATACCATGCTAAAAGTAATTGCTAAAGAATTTTTTCCTGAGAATAAAATTGTGCAACTCATTACAAAAAATATCTAATGACTTCCTCATTATTATCTTTTGATATACAAGAGTTTATCTCTCAAAATATTAATGCAAATATTTCAAAATTAGCATTGCAAAAAAACCCTTTTCCTGAGGTTCCTTGGGTAGAAATACTAACACAAATTTCGGCAAAAAGTAAAGCAAAAGAAAAGTTACCAACTTGGTATTCTCATGAAAACATCATTTATCCAAGCAAAATATCGGTAGAGCAAACCTCATCAGAAAAAACAGCCTTATATAAATCTAGTCTTGTTTCTGGCGAAAGTTTAATCGATTTGACAGGTGGTTTTGGTGTAGATGATTATTATTTTTCAAAAAAAATAAATCAAGTATATCATTGTGAATTAAATGCCACATTATCTGAAATTGTTAAACATAATTTTGAAATATTAAATCAGACAAACATCATTTGTTTAGACGGTGATAGTTTTAAAACGTTAAAAAAACTAAACCAACACTTCGATTGGATTTATATAGATCCGTCGAGAAGAAGTGATACAAAAGGCAAAGTTTTTATGCTAAAAGATTGTTTGCCCAATGTTCCCGAACTTTTAGAAGATTATTTTAAATTTTCTCATAAAATACTTATTAAAACAGCACCAATATTAGATATTACTTCTGGTTTGAGTGAATTAAAAAATGTAAAAACCATCCATATTATTGCTGTAAATAATGAAGTAAAAGAATTATTATGGGAAATTGAAAAAAATTACGAAAATGCAATTACTATAAAAACTATTAATTTTAATAAAGAAAAAGAAGAAATATTTGAATTTATTTTGAATGAAAAAATAGAACCTAATATTTATAAATTGCCTAAAAAATACATCTACGAACCCAATTCGTCGATTCTAAAATCAGGTGCTTTCGAGTTAATCGCTAACAAATACAAACTAAGAAAATTACATCAACATTCTCATTTATATACATCTAACGAAATAATAGATTTCCCTGGACGACTATTCAAAATTGAAACTAGTTTTGAATATAATAAAAATGAAATGAAAAAATTTCTACAAAATACCAAGGCAAATATCACCACACGAAACTTTCCAGAAACCGTTGAAAACATTAGAAAAAAATGGAAAATAAGCGATGGCGGAAATAGTTATACTTTTTTTACAACCGATGCAAATAATCGCAAAATTGTTTTAATTTGCGCTAAAATTTAAACCCAATGAGAATTCCTGCAATTGTTTTATTCTTCTTATTTCAATCTTTATTATTTGCGCAAAAACCTTGTGAATACAGTGTAAATGTTACTGACTCGATTGGTACACTAAAGGAAACCAAAAGTTGTTTGGTTTACGAAAAAGTCTTTGGTAATTCGGCACAACTTATTTTTTTATCGTTAATTTCAGATAATGGAACGCCAATTCTAAACATGCAAATCATACAAAAAAGTACCGATTTTATCACACCTAAATGTTTAGACAAAAATTCTAAAGTTTATTTCCAGTTATCTAACGGGAAAATTTACACCTTAATAAATGTTAATGAAAACGAATGTGATAATTTAATATACAATGCGGAAGAGAAATTAAACAATCGATTATTAAATGCTCACTTTCTGTTTATGAAAGATAATTTTGAAGATTTAAAAAAACATCCAATTACTATGATGCGAATAAAATTGGCTTCGGAAACTAAAGATTATATCCTACAAAAAGAGCTTCGTGGCGAAAAAATATCTGGTTTTTTTCAGCCTGAAAATTTCTTTATAGATAGTTTTCCGTGTATTGAGTAGCTTAAAACTTACTTAATATAACTTGCTAAACAAAAGTGTAGTAAATGAAAAAAGTATTTAAATTCATTATAATTTTAGCTATAACTATGGTTAGTTTTTTTTGGTTATTAGTCTTAGCGTCAAGTCATAACGTTCCTATTAAATCTCATTTAATACTTATGATTATTATTTTATGTCTTTCACTATTTCTCCTAATTTTAAAAAATGAAAAATAAATATTTTAACTTTTATTGGATTTTTATTTTTCTATTACAAGTGTATTTAATCACAGAGAAATACATAAATATAGGTTATATTTTAAGTGAAAAAATTTATTTATGGAATATTGTAGTTATGATTTGCTCAGTAGTTTTCCTATATAATAGAGTGAAATTAAATAAAATTTTAGTGAATTATGAAAAGATCATTATTTTAATCTTTGTAATAAATGCAATATCTACAGTTTTTATTCAAATCATTTCAAAAGAAGAAATATTAAAAATAGTAATCACAATATTAATTATATCGGCATCTATTTTTATTGGCAATTCAATTGAAAAAGAACAAAAAATTTAAAGATAATTATTTGTAAAACAATGAAAAAAATATTTTTTACCCTAATCTTTATAGGAATGTTATTTGTAGGTTTTAAGTTTATTAATCATCATAAAATTGTTTCCGCAAGTAATCATGAATTAGCTCATTCTCCAAAAGAAAAACTAGAAACTCAAATAGTTGAAGTAAGAAAACTAATAAGCAGCAACTCTAAATACAATCATGAAATAGCCTTTCTTATAGATATGGGAATTCCTTCTGGAAAAAATCGTTTTTTTATATATGACTTAAAAAATAACAAAATCATCGATAAAGGTTTAGTTGCACATGGTTCTGGTTCTGAAACCGGCATTCAAGGGAAACTAAAATTTAGCAATATAGATAATTCTCTTTCTACATCATTGGGAAAATATTCGATTGGGAATTCTTATGCTGGAAAATTTGGAAAGGCTTATAAATTATATGGTTTGGACAAAACAAATAGTAATGCTTAAAACAGAAATATAGTTTTGCACAAATATTTTGATGTTCCATACGACGAACAAGAAAATTACATTTGTAATAGTTATGGTTGTCCTATGGTAAATGAAAAATTTTATTACCGTATAGAAAAAATAATTGACAATTCACAAACAAAAATTATCTTAAGCATATATTACTAAAAGTATGAAATTATAATCCAGTTTTCACTCACACTTCCATGTAAAATTAGATAAACTATCTTTTCTAGAACCTATAAGATTATAATGCCACCACTCTGAGTCGAAGGATTCAAAATTATTTCGTGTCATAATTTTTTTGAGAAATCTTCTGTTTCTAAGTGTTTTTCTAGGGAAATCTCTGTAATTGTGGCTAGATTCTATTCCAAAAAAATCGAAAGTAGTTCCCATATCAAGCTCGACACCATTTTCGTCAACTAACGTAATATCTACTGCTCCACCACGATTATGTATAGAACCTTTTGAAGGATTTGCAACATAATTTGGATCAGGAACAATTACCCACATTTTTTTCTGAACATCAAGCGGCCTGTAACAATCAAAAATCTTTATTTGATATCCTTTTCTCTTAAATTGGTTATTGGCTTCTATAAGATTGTTTACCGTTTTTAATCTCAAAAAACAGGATTCACAATCATATACTTTTGTTTTCAAAAAATTATCTTCGGTAGCATACTTCATGTCCAAAATAAAATCGGAACTATAATCTTTTAGATTTACAAAAGTTGTGTCGTTAATAATTGCTTCATTTTGCGCATTACAAGTAACCGCAATAATCATAAAATGAACTAATATAATGGTAAATCTTAATCTCATTTTTGATGTTTTTTTTAGCAGGAATTCCATTAAAATCATTATTCAACAAACATTTTTTTATCTATAATTCTTTCCATATAATCTTGAATAAAAGCTTTTACAGAAATTTCGAGTTTTGTTATTTCTTGATTTTTTACTTTCCCAATTAAGTTATTCTCTAACCCCAAATCTTTTCTATCATATATTCCTACAATTTCCTTTCCATCGAAAGTACAAATATAATTCCCTTGCATAAACTGATATTGTCCACCATTAAAATTACAAACAAAAGGCTGTATTGTTTTATCTCCAATCAAACTTCTACCCCAACTTCTAAAAGGTTTCTTATAACCTATCATATCTAATATTGTGGGATAAATATCTATTTGTTGTGCAAAATCACTATTAACACCTTTCAGATTACTGTTGGGTTTATAAATTAAAATTGGAACTGCAGAACGGTTAACTATTTGGTTATAAAACGGGTAATAGGTTTGATTGGCGTGATCTGCTGTGATTATAAAAATTGTATTATTAAACCACGGTTCTTTTCTAGCAGACTCAAAGAATTTCTTAAAAGCAAAATCTGTATAACCTACAACTTGATGCATGGGAATTGTCCCTTTTGGAAAGGTGTCTTTATATTTTGCTGGTGGAATAAATGGCTCATGTGATGAAACTGTAAATATTGTACTAAAAAAAGGTGTTTTCTTTTTGTCCAATTCTTGTTTCATAAATTGCATAAATGGTTCATCCCAGATTCCCCAAGAACCATCAAATTCTTTGTCATTATTAAACTCTGTTCGTCCGTAATAATGATCATAACCTAAAATATTTCCGAAACCTAAAAAACCCATAGAACCATTGGCAGCACCATGAAAAAAAGAAGTGTCATAACCCAATTCCTTTAGAGTAGAAACCAGCGATTGTATTTTTTGCTTCGGATATGGAGACGATGTAAATGCATCTCTAAAAGATGGAATTCCAGCAACGACTGATGACATTCCGTGAATAGATTTACTTCCGTTTGCAAAAGCATTTGTGAAAATTAAACTATGTTGCGCTAACGAATCTAAAAATGGTGTATAACTTTTATAATCTGGAATGGCATAATCTTTATTAAATGCGCCTAAATATTCTCTACCTAAACTTTCTGTTATAATTACTACAACATTAGGTTTTGTAAGTGGGTTATTATTATATTTTTTTATAGGTTCAATCGTATTTTCTATTTGTTCTTCAGATACTAGACTAATCTTTTTAAAAGTATTTGTATTCATCGTTCTGATTAATGCAAAAGGTGTATTTAGTACAATATCCGCATGTTGTGGTTTTGTAACATATCTGTTTGCATCAATTAAATTAATAGGTCTAGTACTTTTCTTAAAATCTCCACGAATCCCACCAATACAGATAGTTGTTATAATTAATATTCCAATTATCGAGTAAGAGAAATATTTAAGTTTACTAATAATGATTTGTGTTTGAACAACTTTTACCCTTTTGTACAAATAAATCCAACAAAATAGTAGTATGAAAAATAAAGCATAAACATGCCAATAATCTACAATAAAACGAGAAAACAAACTACCTTTATTCGTCTCATTTTTAGCAATATCAAGAATAGCAATGGTTGTTCTCGTATAAGTAAATCTGTAATAAATAAAATCTACAAAATTCGTTGCATACGCAATAGCATTAAAAATAAAATAAATCCAGAAAAGAAAAATCTGGTATTTTTTTGAAGTATTTATCCAAAATGGAAGTATCGAAAGTAAAATAAATAATCCGTTTACATATAAAATTGCGGTCGTATCAAAGACCAAACCGTGATAGGCTAACGATATATATTCTGAAACAGAATCTACTTTTAGTAATTTATAATTGTATAAAAAGAAACCCAACCTGGCAATAGAGTAAAACAAAAAAGCTAATAATATTCTATAAAACAAGGCTTTATATTCTTGAAATCTGAAAAATTTAGACATGCATAATTAGGTTAAAAAGTATTTGTAAAAATAGAAAAATATAATGGCAAAGGAAGAATTTTAATATATAATTATTATTCTAACTTTATTAAACAAAACATATATTTGTAGTAATAAATAATAAGTTTTATGGAAGAGTGTATTTCAGTATTTGATATGTTAAAAATTGGTGTTGGCCCATCAAGCTCACACACGCTTGGTCCTTGGCGTGCTGCCGAAAGATTTTTAGCCGAATTAACTGAAAAGAACCTCTTAGAAAAAACCATTCGAATTAAAGTCGATTTATATGGTTCTCTTTCGCTAACAGGAACTGGTCACGCGACAGATTTAGCCATAATGTTAGGACTTAGCGGACAAGATCCTGAATATATTCCAGTGCAAAACATTTCTGGAATTATAAAAAACATCGAAGACAAAAAAGAAATAAATTTGGGTAACAAACAACTCATTCCATTTTATTTTTTGCAAGACATTGTTTTTAATAAAAACTTTCTTCCTTTTCATGCTAATGGATTAACATTTACTGCATTTACTTCCGATGAAAAAGAATATCAATCAACCTTCTACTCTATTGGTGGTGGTTTTGTGGTTAAAGAAGAACGAATAAATGCCAAGAAAAAAATTGAAATAAAATGCGCTTTTCCTTATCCTATTAATTTGGCAGAAGAGTTATTGCAATACTGTATTTCAGAAAATAAAAAAATATCTGAAATCGTTTACGAAAACGAAAAATCTATGCGTTCTGAAGAAACCATTCATCATGAACTAATGAGAATTTGGAACACCATGCTAGAATGTATGCATATTGGATGCCATAGTGAAGGAATTTTACCTGGCGGACTCAATGTACGTCGTCGCGCTTTTGATATGCATCAAAATTTAATAGGACTAGCCAATTATTCGAACCCGCAAGAATGGTTAGAATGTATTAGAAAAACTGAAGTCAAATTTCGTCAAATCTTAAAATGGGTTTCTTGTTTTGCTCTTGCGGTAAATGAAGTAAATGCGTCGTTAGGACGAGTAGTAACGGCGCCAACTAACGGAAGTGCTGGTGTAATTCCTGCCGTTTTAATGTATTATCTAGTTATAGAAAATCACCAAGCAGGAGAAAAAGAAATTAAACAATTCCTGATGGTGGCGGGAGAAATAGGAAGCATCTTTAAAAAAGGAGCAACAATATCAGCCGCAATGGGCGGTTGTCAAGCAGAAATTGGAGTATCATCGGCTATGGCTGCGGCTGCACTTTGCGAACTCATGGGCGGAACTCCTGAACAAGTACTCATGGCTGCCGAAATTGCTATGGAACATCATTTAGGATTAACCTGTGACCCTATTGGTGGTTTGGTACAAATCCCTTGTATTGAAAGAAATACCATGGGAGCAATAAAAGCCATAAATGCTGCCGAATTAGCTCTAGAAACTGATCCGAAAAATGCTAAAGTTCCTTTAGACAAAGTAGTAAATACTATGTGGCAAACTGCAAAAGACATGAATAACAAATATAAAGAAACTTCCGAAGGCGGATTGGCAATTGCTGTAAATCTAGCTGATTGTTAAATCATTATGTCAAAAAATAATCGTTTTTCTTATTTCATATTAATAATATTTACAGTCATTTTGGGTATTTTATCCCGAAAAATTGATGGTATCCCCAATTTTTTTGGAGATATTTTATATGCTGTAATGGTTTATTTTGGAATGTGTTTTCTTTTTCCAAATTATGACCAAAAGAAAGCTATAATTCTCGCTTTATTATTCTGCTATTGTATCGAATTTCTTCAACTTTATAGAGCGCAATGGATTGTTTCAATTAGAAAAACCACATTAGGACACTATGCTCTTGGCCAAGGATTTCTTTGGAGTGATTTAGTTTATTATTCAATAGGTGTCGTATTTGCAAGCATATTTTGCGTTTTTACTTTAAAAAAAACGATACATTAGTACTATATTTTTCTTCGTATTTACAACTAAACTAATCGATTTTAGTACTTTTACAATCTAAAATCTAAAGTCAACATTATAAAATCATAAATAAAATGTCCGGAGCCAAAAAAGATTACAAACGAATTACCACCAAATCGTTGATAGAAATGAAAGCAAATGGTGAGAAAATTTCTATGCTTACTGCTTACGATTATACAATGGCAAAAATTGTAGATACCGCAGGAGTCGATGTCATTTTGGTTGGAGATTCTGCCAGTAATGTTATGGCTGGACACGAAACAACTTTACCTATTACTTTAGACCAAATGATTTATCACGCATCAAGTGTGGTACGTGCTATTGAAAGAGCTTTGGTGGTAGTAGATTTACCTTTTGGTAGTTATCAATCGGATTCAAAAGAAGCGTTACGTTCGTCTATTAGAATTATGAAGGAAAGTGGAGGGCATGCTGTAAAACTAGAAGGCGGAAGAGAAATAAAAGATTCTATTAAGAAAATATTAAATGCTGGAATTCCCGTTATGGGACATTTGGGTCTTACACCACAATCTATATATAAATTTGGGACCTATACTGTTCGTGCCAAAGAAGAGGAAGAAGCTGAAAAGTTACTTGATGATGCTAAATTATTAGAAAAATTAGGCTGTTTTGCTTTAGTTTTAGAAAAAATTCCCGCACATTTAGCAACAAAAGTAGCTCAAAGTATTTCTATTCCTGTAATTGGTATTGGAGCTGGTGGTGGAGTCGATGGACAAGTTTTGGTGATACACGATATGTTAGGTATGAATAATGAATTTAGTCCAAGATTTTTAAGAAGATACCTAGATTTATATGACCAAATGACAAAAGCCATAGGAAATTATGTTGCTGATGTGAAGAGTAAAGACTTTCCTAATGCTGGTGAACAATATTAATTTCGATTATTAGATTAATGGATTGTTAGATTATTAGAAATATGCACCGATTTAAAGATTTAGAAATTTGGAAATTAAGTAGAGTATTTTGTTCTGAAATTTACATTGTAACTGCTAATTTTCCAGATAGTGAAAAATTTGGGTTAACCAACCAAC
>NZ_JBJXEN010000017.1:0-51995 GCF_046153165.1 Flavobacterium sp.
CTGAAAATCTAACTTTAAAACTAAACATCTTCAAACAATTAAGCGATGTTTGCGATCATAATACCATTTTAGCAACCAATACTTCTTCCATTTCAATTACACAAATAGCAGCTTCGGTGGTGCATCCAGAAAGAGTTATAGGAATGCATTTTATGAATCCAGTGCCTATTATGAAGTTAGTCGAAATCATTCGTGGTTACAATACAACCAACGAAGTGACTAAAACCATCATGGATTTATCTATTAAACTAGGAAAAACACCTACCGAAGTAAATGATTATCCAGGTTTTGTAGCCAACAGAATTTTGATGCCCATGATTAACGAAGCCATCGAAACATTATACAATAAAGTAGCTGGTGTTCAAGAAATTGACACTGTAATGAAACTAGGAATGGGGCACCCAATGGGACCGTTACAATTAGCCGATTTTATTGGTCTTGACGTTTGTTTAGCCATTCTAAACGTGATGTACGACGGTTTCAAAAACCCTAAATATGCACCTTGCCCATTATTAGTAAATATGGTGATGGCTGGAAAATTAGGAGCAAAATCTGGTGAAGGTTTTTATGATTATGCCGAAAGCAAAAAAGCAGAAAAAGTTTCAAAACAATTCTCATAATTAACAATGGATAATTGATAATTGATAGTTAGTAATTATCAATTATCAACTGTCAATTATCAATTGAATAATGGCAAAAATAATTCCATTCAAAGCCGTTCGCCCTTCTGCCGACAAAGTAGGATTGGTAACTTGTAGAACTTATGACGATTATAATTCGGCAGAACTAGCCGCTTGGTTAAGTTATAATCCGTATTCATTTTTACATGTCATACATCCTGCATTTGCCAATGCTCAAAAAATCACGATTGACAAGCGTTTCAAGAGTGTGGCACATAAATACCAAGATTTTAAAGACGAACAAATATTAATTAAAGAAGAATCTCCTGTTTTTTATTTGTACGAAATTCAAACAAAATCAAACATATTTTCGGGAATTATAGCAGGAACTTCGGTAGAGGATTATAAAAATAATGTGATTAAAAAACATGAAGATACTTTACAGTTTCGAGTAGAACTGATAAAAGATTACATGAAATACACAGATTTTAATGCCGAACCTGTTTTAATAACTTACCCTGATAGCATTGAAATAAATACTTATATTTCTTTACGAAAAAAAAGCAAACCGCTTTATGAATTTGCTACAACCACAAAAGAAAAACACACGCTTTGGAAAATTGATACGCAGAGCGAAATAGATTGGTTGCAAAATCATTTCGAAAACATTCCCAATCTTTATATTGCTGATGGTCACCATCGTTCCTCAGCAGCTGAATTATTATTAAACGAAAACAAAGACACTAAAAACGAAAATCTCAAGTATTTCATGAGTTTTCTTATTGCCGAAAGCAATGTGAAAATATATGAATTTAATAGAATTGTTAGAGATTTGAATGGTTTTACAAAAGATGATTTTATCGCAAAAATAGCTCAGTACTTCAACATCGAAAACAAAAATCAAGAATTGTGGAAACCACAAAACAAGTACGAATTCGGAATGTATCTTGATGGTCATTTTTATGCTTTATTTTACAAATCAGAAAATATTCATAAATCGGAACACTTCGGAATCGAAAATCTCGATGCACAAATTTTATACGATACTATTTTGCACCCACTATTAGGAATAGAGGATTTAAGAAATGACGAACGTATCGATTATGTTTCTGGAAAACAATCTATTGCTATTATCAAAAATTTAATAGATGAAGATGAGTTTGAAGTTGGATTTATGCTTTATCCATCAGACATTTCTGAAATAAAATCTTTAGCAGACAATAATTTAATTATGCCACCCAAAAGTACTTACATCGAACCAAAATTTAGAAGTGGTTTAGTAGTTTATGAATTGTAATTTTTACGTAACTTATTTCATAATAAAACTAAAATTATAAAAGGATTATTACCTTTGCAAAAATAAAAACTATCATGTCAAACATATATTTAGGTTATCATTTTTCGGTAGAACCAAAAGAGTTAGGTTCAGAAATTCTTATTGCCGAATTAGGCGAAAAAGCTTTTGAAAGTTTTATTGAAACTGAAACTGGTTTTTCGGCTTTTGTACAAAAAACACTTTGGACAAATGACATTCTAAATGATATTTACATTTTAGAGAATCCTGAGTTTAAAATTTCTTATACTTTCGAAGAAATAGAGCAAGTAAATTGGAATGAAGAATGGGAAAAAAACTTTGAAGCAATCGATGTAGACGGAAATTGCCATGTTCGAGCACCTTTTCACCCGAAAACCAATGCTGAATTTGATATTGTTATAGAGCCTAAAATGAGTTTTGGAACTGGTCATCATGAAACAACACACATGATGATTCAACATTTATTAGAAATAGATGTCACTGGAATGAAAACTTTAGATATGGGTTGTGGTACAGCAATTTTAGCAATTCTTGCCGAAATGAAAGGAGCTCAACCAATAGATGCAATCGATATTGATAATTGGTGTTACCTGAATTCTATCGAAAATGCAGAACGTAATAATTGTAAACACATATCTGTTTACGAAGGTGATGCTGCTTTATTAAAAGATAAAAAATACGATTTGATTATTGCTAACATTAATCGTAACATTTTATTAAACGATATGCAAGCTTATGTAGATTGTTTGAGCCCAAAAGGTACAATTCTTTTTAGTGGTTTTTACACGGAAGACATCCCGTTTATAGATGCTTCTTGTACTGAAAAAGGATTAACTTACGTTAAAAAATTTGAACGAAATAATTGGGTATCATTAAAATATGTAAATTAGCGTTTAAAGTCTAATGATTTAAAGTCCAAAAAAATGGCAACAATAGAAAAAACACAAGTAGAAACTGATACTCTAGAAGCAGTAAGTATAAACAACGAAATTGTATTATTCAATGATGATGTAAATACTTTTGATCACGTTATAGACACTTTAATTAGAGTTTGTAATCATGATGAATTACAAGCTGAACAATGTGCTTTATTAGTTCATTACAAAGGCAAATGTATTGTAAAAACTGGAACTTTTGACGAACTAAAACCACAATGCTCCTCATTACTAGAAGCAGGTTTAAGTGCCGAAATAATTTAATCAATTTCAAAACAGTTTTTAAAATTTAACAATGGAGCAATACGGGAAAATACTAATTATCGCAATGCCACTTTTCTTATTATTAATTATAATAGAAAAAATATATGGTTATTATAAAGGTATAGATCACGTTCCTTTGATGGATAGCGTTTCGAGTATAAGTTCTGGTATTACAAACTCTGTAAAAGATGTTTTAGGACTAAGTATTTCTTTATTAAGCTACGAATGGTTGGTTTCTAAACTAGCTGTTTTTAATCTAGAAGCGACTGTTTTAACCTATATTATTGCTTTTTTTGTTATCGATTTTTATGGTTATTGGACACATCGTTGGGCACATCAAATTAACTTTTTTTGGAATAAACATGCTATTCACCACAGTTCGGAAGAATTTAATTTGGCATGTGCATTACGTCAAACCGTTTCAAGTTTTGTAAATTTGTTTACCTTTTTACTTATTCCTGCGGCAATTTTAGGCGTCCCTGCTTCTGTTATTGCAATTACACTTCCTATTCAATTATTCTTACAATTTTGGTATCACACTAGGTATATTGGAAAAATGGGGTTTCTAGAAAAAATATTGGTAACTCCTTCACACCACAGGGTTCATCATGCCATAAATCCTGAGTATATGGATAAAAATCATTCTCAGATATTTATTTTTTGGGATAAATTATTTGGCACTTTCCAAGAAGAATTACCTGAAGTTCCCACTGTTTTTGGTATTACTCGTCCCGCAGAAACATGGAACCCAATAAAAATAAATTACCAACATTTGTGGCTTATGATCCGTGATGCTTGGTATGCTGAAAAATGGAAAGACAAATTTAGAGTTTGGTTTATGCCAACAGGTTGGCGACCAGAGAATTTTGAAGAAAAATATCCTATTAACAAAATAAATAATGTATTCGATTTTGATAAATATGGAACTGAAAATTCTAACAAATTAATTATTTGGTCAGTAACACAAATGCTAATTACGCTACTTTTTGTGAGTTACTTATTTAACAATATTGCAACCATTGGACTTCCTAATATTTTTGTTTATGGTTTGTTCGTACTCATCACAATTTATAGTTATACAGAATTGATGGATAAAAATAAGTACTCGATTATATGGGAAAGTATTCGATTATTTTTTGTGATAGGGATTATTATGCATTATGGAGATTGGTTTGGACTTAACTCAATAATATCGACAGGAAATTATTTAGTTTTAGGTTATTTAGCAATTTCATTATTAGTTAATATTTACTTTGTAACGATCGATTTTAAATTAGAAAATAAAGCAATTTTAAATACTTAAAAATGAGTAAATTTCTAAATTCTTTTTTAGTAATAAGTACTTTTTATCTATTGCTGATTTTTTTTAATCAAGACAATATTGCTTGGTATTTCAAACCGTTCTTGTTACCTTTTTTAATTTTAGTAACCTACAAATCAAATGATTTTCATACAAAAAAATGGTTGCTATATGCCTTAATTTTTTCTTGGATTGGTGATATTATTTTAATGTTTGCAGACAAAGGAGAGTTGTATTTTATTTTTGGATTGATTTGCTTTTTAATTGCTCATATTTTGTTTATTTTACTATTTATAAAACAAAAATCGGAAGCAAATTATGCTAAAATCTGGCAGTTTTGGCTTGGTTTTACATCTACTTTGATTTATCTAGGAAGTATGCTATTTATTTTGTTTCCAAAGCTTGGAGATTTAAAAATTCCAGTTTTAGTTTATGCCTTTACAATTTCATTTATGCTTGTTATGGCTATAAAAGGTTATTTTTCTTGGAAAAAACCAATGAATCTATTAATACTAATAGGTGCAATCTTTTTTGTTACTTCAGATAGTTGTCTAGCAATTAATAAATTTTATAATCCAATTTTGAATGCTAACTTCATCATTATGTTTACTTATATTGTAGCGCAGTATTGTATTACAACAGGGATTTTAAAACTGAATCAAAAAGATTAATGAGGCAATTTTTCTTTTAGTAATCCGTAAACAAAAGTGCCAAGTAAGGCTCCGAGTAAAACGACAAAAACTGAAATTATTCCTGTTCCTAGTAAAATAAAAATTGGTCCTGGACAAGCACCTACTAATGCCCAACCTAAGCCAAACATAAAACCGCCAACAATATACCTTGTATATCCTTTGTCCTTGGCTAAAATTTCGATAGGTTTCCCTTTATAGTCTTTAATTTCTCTTTTCTTGATAACTTTTATCCCACAAACACCAGTCATAATTGCAACTCCAATGATTCCGTACATATGGAAAGACTGAAACATAAACATTTCATAAATACGATACCACGATATAGCTTCTGCTTTTGTAAGCACAACACCAAATAAAAATCCTACTAAAATAAATCTCAATAATTTCATACTAAAATATAATTGGAATTACAAAATGAGCCATGACTAAACCTCCTAAAAAGAAACCTAATACAGCAATTAGAGATGGTAATTGTAAATTACTTAGTCCAGATATTGCATGTCCTGAAGTACAACCACCAGCATAAGGTGTCCCGAAACCAATTAAAAAGCCACCCAGTATAAGAATTGCAAAACCTTTGAAAGTTGACAAAGCATGCAAACTAAAAATAACATCTGGAGCTAGTTTCCCATTTGGTGCATCAATACCAATATTATTTAAGTTCGCAATTGTTTTTGGGTTAATATTTACAATATCTGCACTACTTAAAAAATGATATGCAAAAAAACCGCCTGCAATAGCACCTACAACAATGGCTAAATTCCATTTTTGTTCTTTCCAATCAAAATCAAAATAGGATGCACATTTATTAGCTCCAACCATCGAACACATTGTTCTTAAGTTAGACGACATTCCAAATGTTTTCCCAAAGTAAGTAATCATTAGCATAACCATCCCTATTAGGAATCCTGATATAGACCAATGCCATGTATGAGTGATATATTCCATCGAATATTTTTTTTACAAAAATAATAGAATCTTCCTATATTTGTTACAATAATAGAAAGATTTAAGAAAATGAAAAAAATTGTTATTAGTTGTGTTGTAATTTTATTAGTGTCTTCTTGCATTAGTATAAAATCGACTATTAGAAACATAGACAATTCAGTTATTGGACCAGAATTAAATGAAGCTTTTGGGAGTTTTATAATTACAAAAAATGCTACTTCAAAAAAATATGGTTATAATGAAGATTATCCTGTAAATGTAAATTTTACTTCGGTACAAGATGGACTAAATAATCAAATTCGTTTTTTAAATGCTTTGGCAGGACCAAAAGGAGAGAAAATAAAATTTAAAAAAAAAGATGCTTGTTGCCCGTTTCCAACTAGAAAAACAGATACGGGAGCAGGAACAATAGATATTTTTGAAATAACTTGGGAAGGGCAAACCAAACCAGTATTACTTTACATTAACAAGTTTGAAAAAGGAGAATTACTAATCCCTGTAGGCTTTACAGCTAGAAAATAATATGAGTATTTAAATTTTTATAATATAATAAATTAATTAAAAATGAAAACATTAGATCAATGGTTTGAAGAGTATGCAGTAAGTCATCAGAACCCTAAAAATAAAATGATACATTATATATGTGTTCCTTCTATTTATTTTTCTATTGTTGGATTATTAATGAGTATTCCTACTGAGCTTATTGGAAATGCTTTAAAATTAAATGTACCTATAATAGAAAATTGGGCAGTTGTAGTTTTACTTTTTGTCCTAATTTTCTATATTAGATTATCCTATACGATGGCAATTAAAATTGCTATTTTCTCAGCCATTTGTTTAGTTTTAAATTACTACATCGGTCAAATATTACCATTATGGCTTTTTTCAATCGGTGTTTTTGTCATCGCTTGGATTGGACAATTTTACGGACATAGTATTGAAGGTAAAAAACCTTCATTTATAAAAGATTTACAGTTCCTAATGATTGGCCCAGCTTGGGTTGTAGAAAATTTGTTTTCAAGAAAATAAAAATTTAGTTAAACTATTTTAAAACATTATTAATTTAGAAACTAAACGGGATGATAAACATCTTGAATCTTACATAATACTTAATTTTACAAGCAAATCATTGAAAAAATTATTCTTAGCCAGAATGATTTGTAAGATCTATTTCTAAAATGACAAAAAAAAGAATTTTCCTATTTTTATTGATTGTAACTACTACTTCTTTTGGATTTTTTCATCAATCTAGAAAATCAGAAATTAACGACGAAAGATTTATTAGTTATTGTGCAAATCCAAAAAAGCAGAATATCGAATTCTATTTAAAAAATGAAAGTAATGAAAACTTTAAGAATGCAGAAAATCTAAAACTTTGGCTTAAAGTAAAGAACAAAGAACTTTTATTTGCAACAAATGCTGGAATGTATAAAAAAGACCATTCACCCCAAGGATTATACATCGAAAATAAAATAGAAAAAGTAAAAATTGACACAACTAGTGGAAATGGTAATTTTTATCTAAAGCCTAATGGCGTTTTTTATATTACAACAAACAAAAAACCATTTATTTGTAAGTCGAATGAATTTGTTAATAATGGAAATATAAAGTTTGCAACACAATCAGGACCAATGCTCGTGATTAATGGAGAAATTCATTCGGCTTTTAAAAAAGAATCGACCAATTATAATATTAGAAACGGGGTTGGGATTTTACCAAACGACGAAATTATATTTGCAATGTCAAAAAAAGAAATAAACTTTTATGAGTTTGCAGAATATTTTAAAAAAATAGGTTGTAAAAATGCCTTATATTTAGATGGATTTGTTTCAAGAACATATTTGCCCGAAAAAAAATGGGAACAAGTTGATGGTGATTTTGGTGTCATAATTGGAATTACAAAATAACTGTTGTTCTTATTGAGAATAGTTTTTGTACTATTTCAGGTTTTTTGTTAATTCCATTTTTCGTTTTGTATCTTTAGTCTTCAAAAGTTTTCGGATTACTCAAGCTGAAACAACTACAAGCTAACTAAAAGGTTAAAACAACAATAAATATGAATTCATTTTGGAAACAAGTCATTATTCAAACTACACTTAGATATAAGAGTGAAAAAACTGCAAACAATAAAAACTACTCAAACTTTGCTTTTGCTAAAGGTTATAGAGAGTTTTTAATCAATATTAAGAGGCTTTTCAAAGACTTAATTCTAATTACAATTGGTATTTTCTCAGCATCATTTGGATTTAAAGGTTTTTTATTAACTAACCATTTTATAGATGGTGGTGCAACGGGTATTTCTTTACTTATTTCGGCATTAACAGGAATACCTCTTTATATACTTATTATTTGTGTAAATATTCCTTTTATTATACTTGCATACAATATCTTAGGAAAACAGTTTGCTTTCAAAACTGCTATAGCTATAACAGGACTTTCAATAGTATTGGCTACAATTACTTTTCCTGATGTTACTAAAGACAATCTATTAGTAGCTATTTTTGGTGGTTTTTTTCTTGGAGCGGGTATTGGTTTTTCAATCCGTGGCGGTGCTGTTATTGACGGAACCGAAGTATTAGCTATTTTTTTAAGTCGTAAATTTGGTACAACAATTGGTGATATTATAATAATAATCAATGTCTTTATTTTTGCTGCAGCAGCCTATTTTTTAGGTGTAGAAATTGCTTTGTACTCGATGATTACCTATTTAGCAGCTTCTAAAACATTAGATTTTATTGTAGAAGGAATCGAAGAGTACACTGGTGTCACGATTGTTTCTTCACACAGCGAAGAGATCCGACAAATGATCATACATAAAATGGGACGTGGTGTAACAGTATACAGTGGAAAAAAAGGTTACGGAAAACGTGGAGAAACAAAAGATGTAGAAATTATTTATACTGTTATTACCAGACTAGAACTTAATAAATTAACCACCGAAATCGAAAAAATTGAACCAACAGCTTTTGTTGTAATGAATAGTGTAAAAGATACTAAAGGTGGCATGATTAAAAAAAGACCTTTAGAACACTAACTCAGATAAAATTAAAATCACAAATATATTTACAAAAAAATCCGAAAATTAAGCATATAGATTTATACTTAATTTTCGGATTTAGATTACTATTTAATTAGTCAATTATAACTGAGAATATATATAATTAGAAATCTCAACCATTTGTGCATCATCAAGTCTTGCTTTCTTTTGCATTCTTACTAAAATTGGTTTCCAATCTTGCTCAGAAAAATTTGTTGGCGAATATAATTTGTGACATTTAGCACAATTATTTTCGTAGAGCGTTCTTCCTGCTGCTAATTCTGGAGTAAGCTCTACTTTTTTTACTTCAGTGACAGGAGCAATAACTTTTGGCGAACAAGAATATAAAAATATTCCTAAAATTGCCACTGCTATAATTCTTATTTTCATAGTTTTAGTTTTTAGAATTGTAAATATAAAAAAATCCCAACAGTTTTATATTGGGATTTAAGTTTATTTTAATGAAAATATTATTTCACATCCATTAATTCTACATCAAAAATCAAGGTAGCATTTGGCGGAATAGCGCCACCAGCACCACGAGAACCATAACCTAAGTGTGACGGAATCACAAAACGTGCTTTATCTCCTACTTGAAGTAAAGCAATTCCTTCGTCCCAACCTTCAATTACTTGTCCTTGACCTAATTTAAAATCGATTGGTTTTTTACGAGGATAAGAAGAATCAAAAACTTTTCCTGACTCTAACGATCCTTCATAATGTACTGAAACTGTTTTACCATTTTCTGCTTTTTTACCAGAACCTTTCTGAATCATTTTATAACGAAGTCCACTTTCTGTTTTATCAAAACCAGCAGCCAATTGCTCCATTTTTGCTTCAGCAGCTTCGCGTTCTGCCGCTTCTCTTTTTGCTCGAGAACCTTCAAAAGTTCTAAAAGCTTCTACAGCATTCCATTTTTCAGCTTCCTCACCTACTCTAACAATTTCTAAAGTTTTTAGAATATCATTTCCTTCAACTGCATCAACAACATCTTGACCTTCTACAACATGACCAAAAACAGTATGCTTACCATCTAACCAACTTGTTGGTACATGTGTAATAAAAAACTGCGTCCCATTAGTTCCAGGTCCAGCATTTGCCATACTCAAAACGCCTGGTCTATCGTGTTTTAAACTCGGATGAAATTCATCATCAAATTTATAACCTCCGTCTCCAGTTCCAGTTCCTTGTGGGCAACCTCCTTGTATCATAAAATCAGGAATAACACGGTGAAAAGTTAGTCCATCATAGTAAGGTGTCCCCTGTGGTTTTACTTTATTTTCTAGATTTCCTTCAGCAAGTGCTACAAAATTACCAACCGTTCCTGGTGTTAAATCGTGTGTTAGTTTTACTAAAATCGACCCTTTTGCTGTATTAAATTTAGCGTATATTCCGTTTTCCATGATAATGAATTTTATTTTTAAAGTGCAAATTTACAAAATAAATGCTAAACTGGAAGCACAACCTTTGGTTTCTATTTCAACCTTTTTTCCTGCTTTACGTTGTAATATGTCATTGCAAGGAAAATGAAAATTAAGTGAAGTAATCGGGGCTAAAATTAAACAGTATTAATTGTACCAAAACATTAATAAACAATTTTATAAAAAAAATGGCATCTACAATAGACGCCATTTTTAAAATTATTAATTTATTTATTTTTTATCCGATAATCCCGAAATCCTCAAATAAGGCTCGATTTGCATATCATGCCCTATCATATCCTTGAAAGCTTGATTAAGATCAACACTATTTCCAACAGATAGAATATACTTTCTAAAACGATCCCCGTTTGCTCTGGTCATTCCGCCATGCGCTTGCATCCAATCATACACATTATAATCTAATGTTTTAGACCAAGTATAAGCATAATATCCTGCCGAATAACCTCCACCCCAAATATGAGCAAAATAAGGCGTGTGATATCTAGTTGGTACTTCATTCACTAACAAACCATATTTTTGCAATGCTTCTTTTTCGAACTGCAAAGTAGGTTTAAAATCAGATTCATTTTCGACACTATGCCAAGCCATATCTAAAGTTGCAGCTGCTAATAATTCTGTTACTTCATAACCTTTATTAAAAGTTTCTGCTTTTTTAATTTTTTCAATTAATTCTTGTGGAATAGGTTGTTTAGTTTGATAATGAATGGCATAATTTTTTAGAACAACTGGATCCAACGCTGCATGTTCATTAATTTGAGAAGGAAACTCTACATAATCCCTAGGCACTGATGTTCCAGAAAGTGTAACATACTGCTGGTTAGCAAACAGGCCGTGTAAAGTGTGTCCAAACTCATGAAACATAGTCGTTACATCGTCAAAACTAATTAGAGAAGGATTTCCGTTTACTGGTTTTGCAAAATTATAAACATTTACAATTACAGGTTTTTGTTTTAAATAATGTGACTGACTCACAAAATTATTCATCCAAGCTCCACCGTTTTTATTATCTCTGGTGTAAAAATCTAAATAATAAATGGCTATTGATTTTCCATCATTATCAAAAACCTCATATACTTTTACATCTGGATGATACACTGGCAAATTATGTCTTTCCTTAAATGTGATACCATACATTTGTTTGGCAGCAAAAAACACTCCTTTTTCTAAAACCGAAGTCAATTCGAAATAAGGTTTTATTTGACTTTCATCTAAATCATATTTAGCTTTGCGTACTTGTTCAGAATAAAAATTCCAGTCCCAAGGCTCTAGTTTGAAACCTCCTTTTTGTTCGTCAATTAAATTTTGAATTTCTTGTGCTTCTACTTTTGCTTTTTCTACTGCTGGAGTTGCAATTTTTGCTAATAAATTCATGGCATTGGCTGGTATTTGTGCCATTTGATCTTGCAATCTCCATTCTGCAAAACTTTTCTTGCCCATTAAATTTGCTTTTTGCAAACGTAATTTTGCCATTTTCTCTAAAACTTCACGAGTATCTCCTTCATCATTTTTTTCGGCACGAGACCAAGAAGCTTTAAATAATTTTTCTCTTGTAGCTCTATTTTTAAGACTTTGTAATAATGGTTGTTGCGTTGTATTTTGTAATCCTATTAAATATTTTCCGTCATGACCAGCTTCAGTTGCTTTGCCTTTTGCAGCAGCAATTTCATCGGTACTTAAACCATCTAAGTCAGAAGAATTATCAAATAAAACAGCTCCATTTTTTCGAGCAGTTAATAATTTATTTGTAAAAAGTGTTCCTAAAGTGGCCAACTCTTCATTTATTTTCTTCATTTTTTCTTTATCTGCATCAGATAAATTAGCGCCTGCTAATTCGAATTGTTGCAAATAATATTGAGTAAGTTTTTTATTTTCGCCTTTCAAAAGATTTAAATTCAAAGACTTAATACGATTGTACAATTTACTATTTAAATAAATTTTATCATTATGTGCAGAGAAAATGGGTGCATATTCTGCTTCAATAGCTTGCAATGTTGGGTTCGTGTTAGAACCTGTTAAGTTGTAAAAAACACCTGCGGCTCTACCTAAATCGACACCACAAGTTTCTAATGCTAAAACTGTATTTTGAAAAGTGGGTTTAGCAGGATTATTTGCGATTTTCATAATCTCTTGATCATGTATTTTTAAACCATAATCGAAAGCAGGTTTAAAATGTTCGTCTTTAATAAGATTAAACGGTGGCGCTTGGTACTGCAACGTACTTTTTTGCAAAAGTGGATTAGTCATTTTAATAGATTTTTTTTGAGCCTGAAGCGATTGATTTTGTAGTGAGAAAATCAAGACAAAAAATGTACTTGCCTTAATTATTTTTGAGAAAAATTGCATAATAGTATTTTTTATTTGATGGATATAAAAGTAATCTAAAAAAACAGATTAGAAAATCATGGAATGAAAATTTTAAGAAATACTTAGTTAATACAATTATTCTATATTTGTTTTCCTTAAAATTTAAAAATTTAGACATGAACTCTATTTTTGATGCAGCTAGTAATGCTACCATGATTACTCGAATAAATAAACTAACTCCAGAAAGCCAAGCTCTTTGGGGAAAAATGAGTGTCGATCAAATGTGCAAACACACTAATGAAGCTATAATTGTTGCTTTTGGAGAAAACAAAATAAAAGTCAATTTCCTAATGAAATTCTTAGGGAAAATACTAAAAAATAAAGTTTTCAATTCCGAGTTTAAAAAAAATAGTCCAACTGCTAAAGAATTTATTTTTACCAATAAATATGATTTTGAAGCTTCCAGAAACGAATTAATTAAAAATTTTAGCCGTTTTGCCGAAGGACATCAATCAATTAAACTTGTTAATCATCCTTTTTGGGGGAAAATGACTTATGAAGATTGGGATAAATTAATGTGGAAACATGTTGATCACCATTTGCGTCAGTTTGGAGTTTAGCCCTGATGGAAGTGGAAATCCTTTTGCTTTTTTCTTTAAAAAGTAAAAGATTGCAACGGACAGCAGGAAATAGCTCCTAAAAAAACTTTTATCTTTGTAACTTTGCACTTTTCAATAAAGAACATGCGAATAGATATTATTACCGTTTTACCAGAATTATTGCGAAGCCCGTTTGAAGCTTCGATTATGAAACGTGCTATAGACAAAGGATTGGTCGAAGTTCATTTTCATAATTTACGTGATTATACTACAAACAAACAGAAATCGGTCGATGATTATCCGTTTGGTGGTGGCGCAGGAATGGTAATGAACGTGCAACCTATTGATGATTGCATCACGCATTTGAAATCCGAAAGAACCTACGACGAAGTAATTTATATGACACCAGATGGTGAAACTTTGAATCAGAAAATGGCAAATACCATGTCATTATTAGGGAATATTATTATTCTATGTGGTCATTATAAAGGTGTCGATCAGCGAGTTCGTGATCATTTTATTACAAGAGAAATTTCTATAGGTGATTATGTTTTGTCAGGTGGCGAATTAGGTGCTTTGGTTTTATGCGATGCTTTAATTAGGTTAATTCCAGGTGTTTTAAGTGACGAAACCTCAGCATTAACAGATAGTTTTCAGGATAATTTATTATCTGGCCCTATATATACTCGTCCAGCGGATTATAAAGGTTGGAAAGTTCCCGAAGTACTTACCAGCGGGCATTTTGCGAAAATTGACAAATGGCGCGAAGACATGGCGTATGAACACACTAAGAATAGAAGACCTGATTTATTAGGAGAATAAAAAATAATTATCAAATTATCAATTGTTAATTCATAATTATTTTTTACTTTTGCACTCCATTAGACCAACCTCTGGCGAAATCCGTGAATGTTGCTCTGATTTAAAACCATAATTAAAAAAATTATCATGGCAGATTTAATGAAATTCGTTCAAGACGAATTTGTAACAAGAAAAGATTTCCCTGTATTCGGAGCTGGAGACACAATCACAGTTTACTACGAAATTAAAGAGGGTGAAAAAACAAGAACTCAGTTTTTTAAAGGAGTTGTTATTCAAAGAAGAGGTTCAGGTAATACTGAAACTTTTACAATTCGTAAAATGTCAGGTGCAGTTGGAGTTGAACGTATCTTCCCAGTAAACTTGCCAGCTTTACAGAAAATTGAAATCAACAAAAAAGGTGCAGTTCGTAGAGCTAGAATTTTCTACTTCAGAGAACTTACTGGTAAAAAAGCAAAAATTAGAGATAAAAGAAGATAATCAAATATCTTTTTATATTATAAAATCCTCGAATATTCGAGGATTTTTTTTGCAAAAAAATGAACATTAAATTATGAATTCAATAATTACAAGTTTCAATTTTACGAAAATCACAATTCAATCGATATAGTCATCTAAAGTAATTATTTTAAAAATTGATTTCTTATATTTGCTATAAGATTTTTTTAAAAACAATAAACTAACATACATTATAATGGCAAAAATTAAAGTAGCCAATCCAGTTGTAGAATTGGATGGCGATGAAATGACAAGAATTATTTGGGCATTTATTAAAGACAAATTAATTCTTCCTTATTTAGAATTAGATATAAAATATTACGATTTAGGAATAGAAAGTCGTGAGGCTACAAAGGATCAAATCACTATCGATTCTGCCGAAGCTATAAAAAAATACAATGTTGGTATCAAATGCGCTACCATTACTCCAGATGAAGAACGTGTAAAAGAATTTAACCTTTCTAAAATGTGGAAATCTCCAAACGGCACTATCCGTAATATTGTTGGAGGAACCGTTTTCCGTGAGCCAATTATCATGAGTAACGTTCCAAGATATGTACAAGGTTGGACAAAACCAATCGTAATTGGTCGTCACGCTTTTGGAGACCAATATAAAGCGACTGATACCGTTATAAAAGGAAAAGGAAAACTAACCATGACTTTTGTTCCAGAAAACGGAGGCGAAACTCAAAACTGGGAAGTTTATAATTTTGAAGGAGACGGAGTAGCTATGTCTATGTATAATACTGACGAAAGTATTTACGGATTTGCTCATTCGTCATTCCAAATGGCATTAACAAAAAAATGGCCATTATACTTATCTACAAAAAACACTATTCTTAAAGCTTACGACGGACGTTTTAAAGATATTTTTGAAGAAGTATATCAAAGCGACTATAAATCTAAATTTGAAGCTCTAAAAATTACTTACGAACACAGACTTATCGATGACATGGTTGCTTCTTGCATGAAATGGAATGGTGGTTTTGTTTGGGCTTGTAAAAATTATGATGGTGACGTTCAATCTGATACTGTAGCACAAGGATTTGGTTCACTAGGATTAATGACTTCAGTACTTGTAACTCCTGACGGAAAAACCGTTGAAGCAGAAGCAGCACACGGAACTGTAACACGTCACTATAGAGAACACCAGAAAGGAAGAGCTACTTCTACTAATCCAATCGCTTCTATTTTTGCTTGGACTCGCGGCTTAGAACACAGAGGAAAATTAGATAATAATCAAGAATTAATAGATTTTTGTTTAAAACTAGAACAAGTTTGTGTAGAAACTGTTGAAAGCGGAAAAATGACTAAAGATTTAGCTATCTTAGTAAAACCAGAAGGTTTAACAGATGCTGATTATTTAACTACTGAAAATTTCTTAGCTGCAATAAAAGAGAATTTAGATAAAAAATTAGGATAATCCTTCATATAAATAATCTACAAAAAGACAATCATTTCTGATTGTCTTTTTTTTTAACCATAGATTAACAATTGATATGTAACAAAAATCGTATTAATTCGTCAAATTTGTAACTCTTAAAATTGAAAATATAAAAGCTATGACTACAAAAAAAATCCTTACTTTATACTTTTTTCTATTAGCTTTTACAACAAGTTTTGCGCAAGATAGATTTACTATTTCAGGAATAATTTCTGACGCAAAAAATAATGAGACTCTTATAGGCGTAAACATTTCTTCAAAAGATACAAAAGCTTTTGCAGTCACAAACGAATACGGATTTTATTCCCTAACACTCCCTAAAGGAGATTACGAAATCACCATTAGTTATGTGGGTTTTCAAACAATTGAAGAAACAATTTCTCTAACAGAAAATATTAAGAGAAATTATAGTTTATCAGATTCAGGACAAGAATTAGAGGAAGTTGTTATTACCGAAAAAACTAGATCTAACATTCGAAAACCAGAAATGAGTGTCAATAAAATGTCTATTGCAACTATCAAGCAAATGCCTGTTGTTCTAGGAGAAGTTGATGTTCTAAAAGCTATTTTATTTCTTCCCGGAGTTACAAATGCTGGCGAAGGACAATCAGGTTTTAATGTTCGTGGTGGTGGTGCAGATCAAAATTTAATTTTATTAGACGAAGCAACTATTTTTAATTCTTCTCACGTTTTTGGTTTTTTTTCAGTTTTTAATCCTGATGCAATAAAAGATTTAAAACTATACAAAGGAGGAATACCAGCACGTTTTGGAGGCAGAGCATCATCGGTTTTAGATATTTATCAGAAAGATGGAAACAGTAAAAATTTTCATGTAAATGGTGGAATTGGATTAATTTCCAGTCGTCTTCTTGCTGAAGGCCCAATTGTAAAAGACAAAGGTTCTTTTCTTATAGGTGGCCGTGCTTCGTATGCGCATTTATTTCTGAAATTAACAGACAATAAAAATGTTGCTTACTTTTATGATTTAAACACAAAACTGAATTATAAGCTTAACAAGAATAACAACTTATATGTTTCTGGATATTTTGGACGTGATGTCTTTTCTTTAAATAAAACTTTCACAAATACGTATGGAAATTCGACTTTAAACTTACGCTGGAATCATTTATATTCCGATAAACTTTTTTCAAATTTATCGATGATTTATAGTGATTATTATTACGGATTAACATTAGATTTTATAGGTTTTAATTGGAATTCAGGCATTAAAAATTACAATCTTAAATATGATTTTAAATATTATTTGTCAGATAAAATAAAACTAAATTATGGTGCTAATGGTATTTATTACAATTTTAATCCAGGAACTATAGAGCCTATAAATTCCGAATCTGGTATAAACTACAAACAGTTAGAAAAAAAATATGCTTTCGAACCTGCTTTGTATGTAGATGCAGAGCAAAAAATAACAGATAAGTTAGCCGTAAATTATGGTTTGCGTTATAGTATGTTTTATCGCCTAGGAAATTCGACAGTAAATCTTTATACAAACGACCAACCTGTGTTTTATGATTCAGATTTAAAAATTTATGAAAAAGCAAAACCGATAGGAACTGAATCTTTTGGAAAAAACAAAACCATAGCTAGTTTTAATAATCTTGAACCTCGTTTTTCTGTAGCTTATGAATTAAATAATAATCAATCAGTAAAAGCAAGTTATAATCGAATGGTACAATATTTACAACTCATTTCGAATACAGCCTCACCTACTCCACTTGATGTTTGGACACCAAGTGACAATTATATAAAACCTCAAATTGCAGACCAAGTTGCTGTTGGTTATTTTAATAATTTTAGTGACGATAAATATTCTGTTGAAATTGAAAGTTTTTACAAAAAAATACAAAACAGAATGGATTATATTGATGGTGCTGATCTAATTGCAAATGAAGCCATCGAACAAGTAATCCTAAATGGCAGAATGCGTTCCTATGGTTTAGAATTTATGATTCGGAAAAATACAGGAAAACTAAATGGTTGGATTGCTTATACGATTTCAAAATCACAACAACAAACTCCAGGAAGAACTCCAAATGAAGTAGGTATAAATAATGGTGATTGGTATCGCTCTGCTTATGACAAACTACATAATCTTGCAGTTACAAGTACTTATAATTTGAATAAAAAATGGACTTTTGGAGCTAATTTCACATTACAAACTGGTCAACCAGTAACTTATCCTAACGGACAATATATATATCAAGGTATTACAATTCCTAGTTATGGATTAAGAAATAAAAATAGCTTACCAACTTATCATCATTTAGACATTTCGGCAACTTATGTTCCCAAACCTGACAAAAAGAAAGGAAGACAAGGCGAATGGGTTTTTAGTATTTATAATATTTATGCTAGAAAAAATGCAGCTTCAATAAGCTTTCGCCAAAACGCAGATTATGGCAATAATGAAGCTATTAAATTATCAATCTTCGGAATTGTACCATCCGTTTCTTATAATTTCAAATTCTAAAAACATGAAGACAATATCAAATTATTTATTTATAATTATAACTGCAATTTTCTTAACAAGTTGTGAAAACCCTGTAGATATTTCTTTAGACACAGCACAACCAAAACTCGTTATAGATGCTGTTATAAAATGGCAAAAAGGAACTTCAGGAAATGAACAAAAAATAAAACTTACCACAACAACTGATTTTTATACTAATATAATTCCAGTAGTTTCTGGAGCTACTGTTTATGTTACAAATAGCACAAATACAGTTTTCAATTTTATAGAAACTCCAAATACTGGTGAATATATCTGTACTAGCTTTGTTCCAGTTGTAAATGAAAATTACACATTAACAGTAATCAATAATGGGCAAACTTATAAAGCTACCGATAAATTATTAGCCACACCAAATATTAATAATATTAGTCAAGTATCCGTTCCTGGTGTTGGAGGAACAGACTTAATTCAAGTGAAATTTTTCTACCAAGACAACGGTTTAGAAGATAATTTCTATTTAATTGGTTTTAAAAACAGTACCAAAGCATTTACAGAATTTGGTGTTATAAAAGATCGTTTTTTTCAAGGAAATCAAATGTTTGGTTTCTATACAGATGATAAATTGAAAACAGGAGATCAGCTAGACATTTATCTACAAGGCATATCCGAACGTTATAATAATTACATGGAAAAACTCCTTAACATTGCTGCTACCGATGGTGGAAATCCATTTGCAACACCGCCAGCAACCTTAAGAGGAAATATTATAAACCAAACAAATGAAGAAAATTTCCCATTAGGGTATTTTAGTTTAGGAGAAGTTGATACTGATGTTTATACTGTTCAGTAGCTAATCCAGCTTTCCATTTCAAAAAAACAGAGAGAAAAAACAGTTTTCTAAATTAGAAAAAGAGCTTCTTTAAGTCGCTTTTTTATAATAAGAAAACTAAAGTTTTTCTCTCTGTTTTGTTTTCCATTACAATCTGGGCTATAAAACTATGAATTACTATATTTACATCATAAATAAAAAATTATAATAAAATGTCCTCACACCATATCGTTCGAGACGACCAAGAACCTGCATTAATAATTGCCAACGGAGCAGCTTGTAGTGAAGAACTATTAGGGCAATTACTAGAATGGTCTCCACTTGTAATCGTGTTAGATTCGGCAATCGAACGAGTATTAGAACTAGGTATAAAAGTAGATGTTTTATTAGGTGATTTTGATCGTGGTTTCGATCCAGAATATTACAAAGACAAACAATTTCCTCTCGAAATAGTATATGCTCCAGATCAAAATAAAACTGATCTCGAAAAAGCATTTGATTATCTTATAGAAAAAAATATTCCAATGGTTAATGTTGTTTGGGCAACAGGAAAAAGAGCAGACCATACAATTACAAACCTAACCAATATTGTTAGATACAGAAATTTATTAAAAATTGTTATCATAGATGACCATTCTAAGATATTCTTATTACCTAATCGTTTCGAAAAATGGTATACAGCAAACACTCCAATTTCATTAATCCCAATAGGAAAAGTCTCAGGAATTCATTCTAAAAATTTATTTTATCCTTTAGAGAACGATACTTTAACAATAGGATACAGAACAGGAAGTAGTAATCATGTCCATCAAGACGGAATTGTAACAATCGAACATCAAGAAGGTGATTTACTACTAATGGAATGTTTCGATTAAATTCTCTAAAAAGTAACTAAAAGTAGTGTTATCCATGTGCTATTCTTAGCTATCTTTGCAAGCGAAATTAAGAATATGAAAGCGAACATAGTTACCGAAAAAACAAATCTTCATCCCAGAAATAAGCATAGATTTGGATATGATTTTAATGAGTTAATAAAAATATCTCCCGAATTAAAAAATCATGTTTTTATAAATGAATATGATACTCAAACCATCGATTTTAGTGATCCTGATGCTGTAAAAGCACTAAACAATGCATTACTAATAACCGATTACAATATTCAGAATTGGGATATTCCTAAAAACTATCTTTGTCCACCCATTCCCGGAAGAGCTGATTACATACATTATATAGCTGATTTATTAGCACAAACAAACAACGGAATAATTCCAGAAAATGAAAATGTAGTTGGTTTAGATATAGGAATTGGATCAAATTGTATTTATCCAATACTAGGAAATTCTATATACAATTGGAGTTTTGTAGGAACCGATATTGATGACAATGCCATTCAAAATTGCAAAAAAATCATCGAACAAAATCCAAGACTTATTGATGCTACCAGTTTGCAATTACAAATAGAACCAAGATTTATTTTTAAAAACATCATACTACCAGAAGATAAATTTGCCTTTACGATTTGTAATCCTCCTTTTCATAATTCGGCACTCGAAGCAGCAAAATCATCAATAAGAAAAGTAAATAATTTACAGGAAATTAGAACAAAAAATCCTGTTTTAAACTTTGGTGGACAAAATGCCGAATTATGGTGTGATGGTGGCGAAATTGGATTTATTACTCAAATGATTTACGAATCTGCAAAATACCCATTACAAGTTTTATGGTTTACAACATTAGTTTCTAAAAAAGATAATTTACCAAGTATATACAAGACTTTAGATAAAGTTTCTGCTGTAGAAATAAAAACTATCGATATGGCTCAAGGTCAGAAAAACAGCCGTATTGTAGCTTGGACATTTATGAGTAAACCACAGCAAAACGCTTACACTTTTTAGTTTTTATTAAAAAAATGACAATAAAAAAAATCTAAATTAAACCTTTTAGAAAATATATTGTCTAATTTTAAAACTAATAACTAATACTTATGAAATCATTATTATTTTTAGCATTAAGTGCAATTACACTAGTAAGCTGTAGTTCGGATGATTCTACTTCAATTCCAGTAGCTCCAACTCCTACAGAAGCTATGTATTACCCAACCATTGGAAGTACTACTTGGGATACAAAGACAATCGAATCTTTAAATTGGAATCAATCTGCAGTGCAGCCACTTTTAGATTATCTAGCTCTAAAAAATTCTAAATCATTTATTATTTTAGTAAATGGTCGTATTGTAATGGAAAATTATTTTAACGGACACACTCAAAGTACTTTATGGTATTGGGCAAGTGCTGGAAAAACCTTAACATCAACAATAACTGGAATTGCACAACAAGAAGGATTACTAAATATAAATAATAAGGTTTCTACCTATTTGGGTAACGGATGGACAACTGCTCCTTTAGCAAAAGAGAACTTAATTACCTGTAAAAATTTATTATCTATGAATTCTGGTTTAAATGACGCACTAGGTGACGATGTATCTCCAGCAAATTTACAATATGTTGCAGATGCAGGAACGCGTTGGGCTTATCATAATGTCTATGTAAAACTACAAGATGTAGTAACACAAGCAACAGGGCAAACCTGGAATAACTATTTTAACACGAAATTGAGAGACAAAATAGGTATGAATACAAATGATCTTTGGTATAATGACCCGAGTGGCTTAAGAGTTTACTGGAGCAACACACGTAGTATGGCACGTTTTGGTTTATTAATGCTTAACAAAGGAAAATGGGAATCAGAACAAATACTAAACGAAGCCTATTTTACAGAAGCCACGAATACTTCTCAATCAATAAATCAAGGATATGGGTATTTGTGGTGGCTTAATGGAAAATCTAGTTATCACTTGCCTCAAAGTCAGTTTCAATATCCTGGAAGCATTATTCCTTCTGGGCCAACAGATATGTTTATGGCATTAGGGAAAAACGATCAAAAGATATATGTCATTCCTAGTAAAAAAATGGTTGTAATTAGAATGGGAGATGCAGCAGATGCTGTTAACCTTGCATTATCTGATTTTGATAATGTATTATGGCAAAAAATAAATGCACTATACCAATAGTATAGTGCATTTATTTTTTTATTTCTCTTAAATATCTTCGAAATCTATGTTTGTAAAACTTTCCGTCGATGGTATTTCATCAGATGATTTGTCTGAAATATACTCTTTTTTAAAATCTTTTTGGTGTCTTTCAGAAATCACTTCTTCCCCTTTATTATTTAGCACATAAGAAGTCATTTCTTCGAGGATTTCGGCAAAAGCTGCAAAATCTTCTTTATATAAATAAATTTTATGTTTTTTGAAGTGAAAAGAACCATCTTCTTCGGTAAATTTTTTACTTTCGGTTATGGTTACATAATAATCATCAGCTTTTGTAGATCGTACATCAAAAAAATAAGTTCTTCTCCCTGCTCTTAATACTTTGGAAAAAATTTCTTCTTTTTCTAACATATCATTTTCATTCCTATTCATTCTGTAGTTTTTTGGTTGTTTGTTTCGTCAAAAGTGAAAAAAAAATCAAAACAAAACAACAATTATAACATTTCTTTTTCAGCAATTTGTTTTAAATATAAAGCTTTGTAATAACCTTCTTGGTTTACTAATTGATTATGAGTTCCTTCTTGTACAATTTTTCCTCCATCAATAATAATAATCTTATCCGCATTTTTTGCTGACGAAACTCGGTGGCTTACAATTATCGTCGTTTTTCCCTTACAAATAACTTGGAGATTATTTAAAATAGCTTCTTCGGTTTCTGTATCTACAGCAGATAAGCAATCGTCTAACAGTAAAATCTCAGGGCTACTAATAATCGCTCTAGCAATAGAAACACGTTGTTTTTGTCCACCAGAAAGCGTTATTCCACGTTCTCCAAGTATAGTTTCGTACTGATCTTTAAAATCGACAATATTATCATGAACCACAGCGTTTTTTGCTGCTAATATTACTTCCTGATTTGTAGCATTTTCTTTACCAAACTTGATATTATTTTTTATAGTATCCGAAAATAAAAAAGCATCTTGTGGTACAACTCCAATACTATTACGCAAATCTTTTAAATTTGCTTCGGTAAGTCGTATATCATCTATAGTAATACTACCAGATGTAGGATCATATAATCTACTTATTAATGATAAAATTGTCGATTTTCCAGAGCCAGTTCTTCCTATAATAGCTAAAGTCTCTCCTTCATTTACCGAAAAACTAATATTATCTAAAGCTTTAATATTTGTATCTTCATAAATAAGCGACACATTATTAAATTTAATATTCCCCATAAAAGTCATGGGAGTCAAATTATTGTTTTTTATTTCAGGCTCTATTTTTAGAAACTCATTAATACGCTTTTGAGATGCTTCCGCCTCTTGTATTAATGAAGAAACCCATCCTATTGTTGCTACAGGCCAAACTAACATATTAACATCTAAAATAAATGTTGCAATATCTCCAATAGATTTTATACTTCCATTGATGTACATCATTCCACCTAAAAAAACAACTAAAAGATTACTAACTCCTATTAAAAGTAAAATAAGAGGACTAAATAAAGCTTGAGTCTTAGCTAGCTTCATACTCTTTTCATTACTTTGTATAGATAAAATATCAAATTCATCTTGCTTAACATCTTCAATACTATAAGCTTTTATAACTCGAATACCAGAAAAAATTTCTTGAGAAAAATTGGATAAAGTTGATAAATTTTCTTGAAAAATAGTACTGCGTATATTAATTTCAGTACTTAACTTAAAAATCAAATAAGCAAGAATTGGTAAAGGCAAGAGGGTATATAATGTAAGTAAAGGAGAAATTTGATACATATATATGACAATAATTGTAAAACTAATAACTGTGTTAATAGTGTACATAACTGCTGGCCCAACATACATTCTTACTCTACTTACATCCTCACTAATACGATTCATTAAGTCCCCAGTTCTGTTATGTTTATAAAAGTTTTGCGTTAAATTTTGATATTGTTTAAAAATTTCATTTTTTAAATCAAATTCAACATGTCTGGACATAACAATAAGCATCTGACGCATTAAAAACGTTAATATAGCCGCCAATAATGTGGTTCCTATTATTAACAAAATGTTTTTAACTAAAACTTCTCTAATAACAATTGGATTTGATGCATTTAATTTTAAATGATCCTCGATTGCAGTTATTGAACTTCCAATCAGTTTTGGAGTAAATAAAGAAAATATTCTTGCGGCAATGGTGAATAATATTCCCAGCAAAAAATGAAACTTGTATTTAAAAAAATATGGGTTTAGATAGCGTAATTCTTTCATTTTATTTCAATAATTGTATGTAAATTCAAATTTTTACAACAAAAAAGGTTAATTATTTATTTTTTTAATTATTATATAATTATGAATTTAATAATTTTTTATTAACAATCGGATTAAAAATTATTAATTTCTGAATTAAAAACGTAATTTTGCATCGACTTTTTTAAAATTGCCTCTAAACTTAAAAAAAAATATTATGATTACTGAAACTTTAAAAGCTAACGAACTTCATAAAATTGATCCTGTTTTCGGACAACTATCTTTCGATAATCATGAGCAAATTGTTTTTTGCAATGACAAAGATACTGGTTTGAAGGCAATAATTGGTATACACAATACAGTTTTAGGACCAGCGCTTGGTGGTACTAGAATGTGGAAATATGCAAACGAGTGGGAAGCACTTAACGATGTTCTACGTTTGTCACGCGGTATGACTTTCAAATCTGCTATTACAGGATTAAATCTTGGTGGTGGGAAAGCAGTAATTATAGGTGATTCTAAAGTAGATAAGACACCAGAAATGATTGCTAAATTTGGTCAATATGTTAACTCATTAAGTGGTAAATATATTACTGCCGAAGATGTAGGAACAACTACTGGAGATATGGATTTAATCCGTCTTCAAACACCTCACGTAACTGGTGTTTCTATCGAAAAAGGGGGCTCTGGAAATCCTTCTCCTGTAACTGCTTATGGAGTTTATATGGGAATGAAAGCTGCAGCTAAATATAAATTTGGTTCAGATGTTCTAGATGGTAAAAGAGTTTTAGTACAAGGAATTGGACATGTAGGAGAAACTCTTGTAGATTACTTAACAAAAGAAGGTGCAAAAGTTATCATTTCAGATATAAATCAAGTAAGATTAGAAGAAATAGGTAATAAATATGGAGCGCAAATTTACACTGGCGACGATTTATACGGTGCCGATGTCGATATTTATGCACCATGTGCCCTTGGAGCAACTATAAACGATGATACAATTCATAAAATCAAAGCAAAAGTTATCGCTGGAGCAGCAAACAATCAGTTAGGAAACGAAAACACACACGGAGCAATATTGCAAGAAAAAGGGATTGTTTACGCACCTGATTTCTTAATTAATGCTGGTGGAATCATTAATGTTTATGCTGAAATTGTAGGTTATGACATGGCAGAATCAATGCGTAGAACCGAAAATATTTATAATACAACATTAGAGATTTTTGATTATGCTGATGCAAATAAAATCACTACACATCAAGCTGCAATGAGAATTGCACAAAACCGTATCGATTTAAGAAAAAAAGAAATCGCTAAATAGATTATAAACTTCTTATATTTTTAGATTCTAAAATGTTTAAATGTCTAGAAATCTAAAAAAAAATGTATTTTTGTGAAGCGAAAGAATTTCTTTCGCTTCATTAATTTTTAAATGTTCTTACAAAGTGTTAAACAGACGACATATTCGAGTTAAAGTAATGCAGACGCTATATTCTATGCGTCAAACACAATCAGATAATTTGGAGAAAGAAGAAAAATTCTTATTTCAAAGTATCGAAAATGTACAAGATTTATACCTAATAATGGTATCTACATTGGTCGAAATTCAATCTAAAGAAGACACACTGATAGAAATTTCCCGTAACAAACACCTAGTTACTAAAGAAGAGAAAAATCCTAACCTAAAGTTTGTAAACAATAAAGTTTTGAATATTCTAACCGAGAATAAATCATTACTAAATGCACTCGAAGACAGAAAAATAAACAATTGGAAGCTTAACGACGATTACATTATAATTTTACAACAAGCCATCAAAGAAAGTTCTTTGTACGAAAATTATATGAGTAATACAAAATCTAATTTTGAAGAAGATAGAGATTTTATTGCTTCAGTATTTGCCGAAATCATTGCTCCAAACATTAAATTATACGAGTACCTAGAAGACCATAAACTAACTTGGATAGATGACATTCCATTAGTAAACACATTAATTCTAAAACAATTAAAAGCAATTCAGAATACTGAAAATGGTAATTTCTTTGTCCCAAAATTATACAACGATACAGAAGACAAAGAATTTGTAGGAAATCTGTTTAGAAAAGTAGTTCTTAATGACAAAGAGTTGGCAAAAGAATTTGCAGAAAAAACGCCAAATTGGGAAGCAGATCGTATTGCCGAAATAGATACAATTATCTTAAAAATGGCTATTTGTGAATTTTTAAAATTCCCATCTATTCCTGCAAAAGTTACAATTAATGAGTATCTTGAACTTGCTAAAGAATATTCTACACCTAAAAGTAGTATTTTTATAAATGGAATTTTAGACAACTTAGTCAAAGAATTTGAAACAAATGGTAAGTTGAAAAAAACAGGAAGAGGTTTAATGTAAAATAATAAATTTATGATTAAAAATATAATGACTTTTATTGTAGTTGCATCATTATTATCGACTGCATCTTGTAAAAAGAAAGACCCAAATAGCTCGATTATTCTTGACAGTAATAATATGGTTGTAGCGCAAGACCAATCAGATCAAATGGCTCTTGTCCCAAAGAAAATCATGAAACCTGGAGAATATCCAAAAATTGAAATTGAAAACTCCGATTTCGATTTTGGTAATATTACGCAAGGAGATAAGGTATCCCATGTATTTAAGTTTAAGAATACAGGAAAAAGCGATTTGGTAATTTTAGATGCTCATGCTAGTTGTGGATGTACTGTTCCTGAGTGGACAAAAACTCCTATAAAAAATGGCGAAAGTGGTGAAGTAAAAATTAGCTTTAACTCTGAAGGAAAAATGGGTTTACAACAAAAAACAGTAACATTAAGGACAAATACAGAGATTGGTAGTGAGATTATTAATTTCAAAGCCAATATTAATCCAAAAACAGGAAAAAAATAATCCTACAAAAAAAATAAACTAAATCATCATGGCACAATTAACACAATTTTTACCATTTCTTTTAATGTTTGTTGTAATCTATTTTTTTATGATTAGACCACAACAAACCAAGGCAAAAAAAGAAAGAGAATTTGAAGCATCACTAAAAGTGGGTGACAAAATAGTTACAAAAAGTGGCTTACATGGAAAAGTAGCTGAGTTAGCAGAAAAAACAGTTATTATTGAAACAATGTCTGGGAAATTAAAAATGGAGCGTTCAGCAATTTCTAACGAAATGAGTGAAGCACTAAATAAAAAATAGTTTCTATTTTTTATTTATAATATGTAGTTAATAGATTTAACTACTTTACTAAAACTACTGGTAAAAAGGGTATGATGAAAATAAGTTTCATTATATCCTTTTTTTATATAAAAAACTCAAATACTATTTTTTTTTTACATAAAAAAAGCCTTGAAAATTAATTTTTTCAAGGCTTTTAGACTTTAACTTTTATACTTTAGCTTCTTCTAGGTCTCTTAGGTCTAGAATCTGCACCAGATTCTGAAGGGCGTGGTGTAAAACCTGAACGTCTCTCATTTCTTGGTGCTCTATCAGAAGATTCACTTCTTCCAAAACCACCTTCTCTTGGAGCTGATCCTCTACTAAATCCACCTTCTCTTGGAGCTGAACTTCTTGATTCGCTTCTTGGTCCAAAAGCTCCACCACCAGATCTTGGTGCTGAACTTCTTTCTCCTCTAAAACCTCCGCCAGAACTTCTTCCTCCACCAAAACCACCAGAACTTCTTCCGTTGTGATCACGACGTCCAGAACTTGAACCTCCACCATCATTTTTAGAAATCTCAACATTTATTCTTCTTCCGTTAAGGTCGAATCCGTTAAGCACTTCCATTACTTTATCAGTATGCTCAGCATCTGTATTAAAGAAAGAGAAACCTTCTTTTACATCTACTTTAAATACATCATCACGACCTAAGTCTAGTGTTTCTTTTAAGAAATCTTTTAGTTGCATCCAATCGAAATCATCTCTAGAACCAATATTTACAAAATAACGAGTTGCTCCATTATTATTGTTTTCTCTTGGTGCTCTTTCATCACGTTCACGTCTGTCTGAACCTGAAGATTGATTAGAAATATCTCTATTTTTCTTATAGTAATTGATAAAACGATTAAATTCTACCGATACCATTTTCTTAATTAGCTCTTCTTTAGATAAATCTTCTAAAACGCTATTGATAGCTGGTAAATAGTTGTCTATTTCGTGATCAACTTCAGTATCTTTAATTTTGTTCGCTAGGTGCAATAATTGGATTTCACAGATTTCTATTCCAGAAGGAATTGTTTTTTCTTCAAACTTTTGTTTGATAATTCTTTCGATAGAAGAAATTTTGCGAATTTCACTTTTAGTTACAATAACAATAGAAGTTCCTAATTTTCCAGCACGACCAGTACGACCAGAACGGTGATTATAGGTTTCTATTTCGTCTGGCAATTGGTAATTTACTACGTGAGTAATATTATCAACATCGATTCCACGAGCAGCAACATCAGTCGCTACAAGCATTTGGATTTGTCTACCACGGAAAGCTTTCATTACTCCATCACGTTGCGCTTGAGATAAATCTCCGTGCAAAGCTGCAGCACTATACCCATCTTCCACTAATTTCTCAGCAACAGCTTGTGTATCACGTTTTGTTCTACAAAAAACTACCGAAAAAATGTCTGGATTAGCATCTGCTAAACGTTTTAAAGCTTCGTAACGATCACGTGCATTTACTAAGTAAAATTCGTGAGAAACAGTTGCCGAACCTGAGTTTTTAGCACCAACCGTAATTTCTTGCGGATCATGCATAAACTGTTTTGCAATTCTAGCAACTTCTTGTGGCATTGTAGCCGAAAACAACCAAGTGCTTTTTTCGTCTGGAGTTGTCGATAAAATGTTTACAATGTCTTCATAGAAACCCATGTTCAACATTTCATCTGCCTCATCTAATACACAATAATTAATCTGAGTAATGTTTACCAATCCTCTATTAATCATGTCTTGCATTCTGCCTGGAGTAGCTACAATAATTTGTGCGCCTCTTTTGATGTCTCTTGCCTGTTCTGTAATACTTGCACCTCCGTAAACGGCCACTACATTAATACCTTTTTCGTATTTTGAGTAGTTTTTAATCTCGTTTGTAATTTGCAAACATAGTTCGCGAGTAGGTGATAAAATTAACGCCTGTGTATTTTTGTTGTTGGCATCAATTTTTTGAATAAGCGGAAAACCAAAAGCTGCCGTTTTCCCTGTCCCTGTCTGAGCCAACGCAACTAAATCAATGTCTTTTTCCAATAGCATAGGAATCGCTTTCTCTTGCACTTCGGTCGGATTCTCAAATCCTAGATCGATAATCGCACGTTGTAGCGACTCACTCAATCCTAATTGTTCAAATTTGTTCATTATTTATTTTTAAATTCGGTGCAAAAGTACACCGAATAAACGAGATAAACTAATGTTAAATTGAGAATTAAAAATTTATTAATAATTGAAAATCAATAAGTTAATTTTCAAAGAAGGCTATAAGTTGTCTCGTTGCTATGCCGCGATGGCTAATATTTGCTTTTTCATTGAGTGAAATTTGCGCAAACGTATGTTGATAACCTTCAGGTTGAAAGATGGGATCGTAGCCAAAACCTTGATTACCAAATCTCTCATTTGTAATATTTCCTTTTATAATCCCTGTAAAAAGATACTGCTCTCCATTTATATTTAAACAAATAACGGTTTTGAATTGTGCTTTTCTATTGGTTTCATTTTCTAATTCAAATAATAATTTAGTCATATTATCATTGTCATTTCTTTGTTCGCCAGCATAACGAGCTGAAAAAACACCTGGTTGACCATTTAGTGTCTCTACTTCTAAACCAGTATCATCAGCAAAGCAATTGTAACCATATTTTTGTGTTACATAGTTGGCTTTTAAGATTGCATTGCCTTCAATAGTATTTGCAGTTTCCGGAATTTCTTCGTGACAACCAATATCTGAAAGGCTTAAAATTTTGATGCTTTCAGGCAGCATGCTTTGTATTTCTTGTATTTTATTTTTGTTATTTGAAGCAAAAACTAATTCCATATATAGTTGTCTTAATTTATCTTTTCTAAACAAAAGGCTCTCAATTCTTCAAAAAACAAAGTAAATTCTTGTTCAAATTCTGAATAAAACTCTTGTAATTCGACAACTGCCTCTTGCATGTTTGCTCTATGCTTTGTTCGATAATCCATCTGAAATAAAATTATTTCAATTCCTGCAATTGTAGCATAGCTAACCAACCAATTTCTTTCTGTCATATATGGCAAAATTTCTTTTGCTTTTTCAGAAAGAATATTATAATTATTTTCTAATAACATATAAAAATTAGCAGCATAATCTTCTAACCTTTCATCAGAATATACACCCCAGTTCTTTGCTAAAAAATGATCATATAAAATATCCATAATTACCCCAGCATAATGCCCATACTTTTCGTGCAAACGATGTTTACTTTTTCGGTAAATAGGATGTGCATCAGTAAAAGTATCTATATGACGATGCAAAATAATTCCATTCTTCACTTCTTCTGGAAAATTTAAATAATCGTTTCCTCGAATACCATCGGCCATAAAATTGCCGATTTTTAGTAAATCGTTATCTCCAGAAAGAAAAATATGGGCTAGGTAGTTCATTTTAAGAGTCGCTAAGGTTCTAAGAATCTATTTTGCAAAGGTTTTTGTAAATATATAAAAAAACTTAGTCCTTGACACCTTTGTTCTTTGAACCTTTTTATATTTGTATTTTAAAATAAAAAACAAAAAATGACTTTAATAAAATCAATATCTGGTATTCGTGGAACTATTGGAGGAAAAGTTGGAGACAATTTGACACCAGTTGATGCCGTGAAATTTGCTTCGGCTTATGGAACTTTTCTAAAACAAAATAGTAATAAAGACAAATTGAAAGTCGTTATAGGTAGAGATGCTAGAATTTCAGGACCAATGATTCATAATTTGGTTATGAACACATTATTAGGTTTGGGAATTGATGTAATCGATTTAGGCCTTTCTACCACTCCAACTGTCGAAATTGCCGTTCCCTTAGAAAATGCTGATGGCGGAATAATTCTTACTGCTTCTCATAATCCCAAACAGTGGAATGCATTAAAATTATTAAATGCCAAAGGTGAATTTTTGAGCGGTGACGATGGTGCAAAAATTCTAGAAATAGCAGACGCTGAAGCTTTCGATTTCTCGGATGTAGATACTCTAGGAGAGATCACCGTTAACGATTCTTATATGGATATTCATATTGATGAAGTATTAAATTTACCTTTAGTTGATGCCGAAGCAGTTGCTAAAAGAAAATACAAAGTAGTAGTTGATGCTGTAAATTCTTCGGGAGGAATTATTATCCCTAATTTGTTAGAGCAAATGGGGGTTGAAGTGGTGAAATTATATTGCACGCCAAACGGAGACTTCCCGCACAATCCAGAACCATTGAAAGAACATTTGGGTGATATTTGCAAATTGGTTCTCGAAGAAAAAGCCGATTTTGGAATTGTTGTAGATCCTGATGTAGATCGTCTGGCTTTTATATCTAATGATGGAGAAATGTTTGGAGAAGAATACACTCTTGTAGCATGTGCCGATTATGTTTTGAGTAAAACGCCAGGAAATACGGTTTCTAACATGTCATCATCTCGTGCTTTACGTGATATTACGAACAAACACAACGGAAGCTACCAAGCTAGTGCAGTTGGTGAAGTTAATGTTGTAGAGTTAATGAAAAAAACGAATGCTATTATTGGAGGTGAAGGTAATGGAGGAATCATTTATCCAGAGTTACATTACGGTCGTGATAGTTTGGTTGGAGTTGCTTTATTTTTAACTTATTTAGCGAATCAAGAGAAAACCGTTGCTGAATTACGTGCGAGTTATCCACAATATTACATGAGCAAGAATAAAATTGAATTAACGCCACAAATAGATGTCGATGCGATTCTAACTGCCATGACAGAAAAATATAAGAATGAAAACATTACCACTATAGATGGTGTAAAAATAGATTTTGCAGAAAACTGGGTGCATTTACGAAAATCGAATACTGAACCTATTATTCGTATTTATACCGAAGCAGCAACACAACAAGAAGCAGATAAATTAGCTTTACGAATTATAGACGAGATTAAAGAAATCGCTGGAATTTAAAACAAAAATCCTTTCAGAGTTAAAATTCTGAAAGGATTTTTGTTCACATAAAAACTATAAGATTATTAGGAATCTATTTCTTTTTATCTGTGTCTTTTTTGTAATCACCTGAAGCAGTAATTTGAGCAATTTGAACAATCACATCAATTGCTTTTTGGATACTTTCTACAGGAACATATTCGTATTTCCCATGAAAATTGTGTCCTCCAGCAAAAATATTAGGACATGGTAATCCTTTGTATGATAGCTGACAACCATCGGTTCCGCCACGAATAGGTTTTATAAGTGGTTTAATACCTAAATTTTTCATGGCTTTTTCGGCAATATCTATAATATGAAATACGGGAACAACTTTTTCTTTCATATTGTAATATTGATCTTTTACATCAGTAATCACAATATCTTCACCAAATTGTTTGGCATATTTCTTATTCATTTTTTTTGTGATAGTATGAATAAGTTCTTTTCTCTTTTTAAATTTTCTTGCATCGTGGTCACGAATAATGAGTTCTAAATGAGTTTCTTCAATACTACCTGAAAGTTGTGTTACATGGAAAAACCCTTCGTAACCTTTTGTTTCTTGAGGAATTTCATCTTTTGGTAACTCATTAATAAATTCGTTAGCCAATAGCATAGAATTTATCATTTTTCCTTTTGCATAACCAGGATGTACACTTTTTCCTTTAAAAGTTATTTTAGCTCCAGCAGCATTAAAATTTTCATATTCTAATTCTCCAATCTGGCTTCCGTCCATAGTATAAGCCCAGTCGCAAGCAAATTTTTCCACATCGAAATGATGTGCGCCACGACCTATTTCTTCATCGGGTGTAAAACCTACACGAATTTTTCCGTGTTTAATTTCTGGGTTTTTAATAAGAAATTCCATTGCCGAAACAATTTCTGTAATTCCCGCTTTATCATCGGCACCAAGTAATGTTGTACCATCGGTTGTGATTAATGTTTGCCCTTTGTAAAGCAATAAATCTTTAAAATATTTAGGAGAAAGTACTATATTTTTTTCTGCATTTAATACAATGTCATTACCATCGTAATTTTTTACAATTTGAGGTTTTACATCTTTTCCTGTAAAATCTGGAGTGGTGTCAAAATGAGAAACAAAACCAATAGTAGGAACTTCGTGAGAAACGTTACTAGGCAAAGTTGCCATAATGTATGATTTATCATCTATAGTAACGTCTTGCATACCAATAGCTTTTAGTTCTTCAACTAATTTGTTAGCTAAATCCCATTGTTTTGCAGTACTTGGTGTAGTTTCTGAGTTAGGATCAGACTCCGTATCTATAGTTACATAGCTTATAAAGCGATCTATAATATGTTGCATATTGTATATTTATAATGAGCAACAAATGTACTATTTTTTATATTTATTTTGTAATTCTAACCATTTAATAAGTTCTTTTAAAATCTAATTATATGCAACGCTTTTTTATTTATAATGAGAAAAGACTTAACAAGTTCATTAAGCCTTTTCTTAATTATAAAATAATAAAAATATTAATTCATAGGAATTGCGGTCAATTGATTTTCAGACCAAAATGAACTTCCTACTCCAGACATACCAAATGTTGCAGGAGTAGTTCCATATTTCGTGATATTTGCCCACAAGTAAAACCTTATTACTCCTCCAGAAGTATTGTTTATAATTGTTTGTCCATTTGCGATTCCAAATTCTGTTGGACCTGCTAAAATTCCTGATATCAATCCACCTGACAGAATATAAGGGTTTGATCCTACAACAGTATTACTCAAATAAAGAGAAGTTCTAATAAAAGCACTTTGTCCGCTTGTTAAAATAGTAGATCCTGCTAGTAGATAAGTACCAAAAACCATCCATTTCCCAACAGGCAAATCGATATAAGCATTACAGTATGTCATTGCCGATTGACCTCCAATTGGAGTTCCATTCCCAAAATTAGCTCCTCCTCCAGCAAAAACTCCAGTTATTGCGGATTTGATAGAATTAGTTGTCACCCAAGAAGCTACCCCTGTTGCATCACTTACAAGTACTTTACCAGTTCCTTCTGTTCCATCGGTAATTTTTATTTTGCCTGTTATATCCAATTTTTGGGATGGATTTGGATTTCCAATTCCAATATAACCATTATCTTTTATCCGCATTCTTTCTGATAGACTTCCTAAACCATTTTGTGACGTTAGAAAAACTAAATCCATAGCTTCGAAACCAGCTGTATTACTGTTTATGTTCCCTCCTATATAACTAGAAATAATATCGTTTCCTGATGTATTTGTCGTAGAAAAACAAATATTCGGGTAATTACTTCCTGGCGCATTCCCTTTTATAAGTAAACCGCCATAACCTCCGAAATTTTTTTGATCAATCGTAATCTGTCCGTTTACATCTAGCATAGATGTTGGTGTTATAGTATTTATTCCTACTTGTGCAAAGGAATTATAGCTTAAAGCCAAAATAATGAGTGTATAAAATCTTTTCATAACGACTATTTTTTAATTTATTGATAATAGTAGCATGGGGCAATCTAAAATCATATTATTTATATTTGATTCATTTTTAAAAAATCGTCTCGTTATCTATTTAACGAGACGATTAGAAAACAACTAAATCAAACAAACTTTAATTTGCAGCATATAAAATATTTGCACCGTGGACCCAAACAGAGTTTGTCCAGTTCCAATATCCGTACCAATCATTGTTTGCAGGAGCTGTCGCAGATCCATCACCATTAGTATCTCCACCATGAACGTCATCTTTAATAGAAGTTAGAAAAGCAGATGGGCTTAAGGATAGAGAACCTATATTTAGTCCATAAGTATTTCCTGTAGGGAATTTCATTACAACACCAGCACCAATAGTTATAGAACCAGTACTTTTTTGCAAATAACCATCCATAACATAAGGAACTTCTGTTTCATCTATTGTAACCGCTATATTATTTCCAGCATCAGGATACATCCAAATACAGTTTCTTGCATTTTTTTGTGATGGATTCGCAGGATTACTATAGGAATTATTAGGATTTATTGAATAAGTAGCGCTCAAATAAATTGGATAATAATTATCATAAAACACATTATTTGTAAAAACAGAAATACTTGGATTGCTCATATATGATCCTGCATAGAAAGCAAAACCACCAGTAAAGTTAGTTCCGTTTGCTGTATGAGCAAAACTACAATTATCAAAAGTAAACGATGGTCCAGCAACAGATACTATTACCGCAGAACGATAACCACCATCATTTGCACCTGCATAAAGAAAATCGCAGTAGGTAAAAATATGTCCTGTTCCACCGTTTAAGTAAAGATTAAGCCAATCTCCTTTTTGAGGAGTAGTTGCCGTTCCATCCCCATTTGTATCTCCACAATAGGAATCATCTGCAATAGATGTAAATACGATTCTATTAGTAGAAGTCCCATTAGCTAAAATTTTTCCGCCGTTATTTACATCGATATTACCAGCGCTGCCCAATTTTATAATAACCCCTGGTTGTATAGTTAAGTCTGATGTTACTGTTATTGTTCCTGTTATAACATATACATTACCTGTTGTCCAAGTAGTTGGCGTACTAATATTTCCTGTTACATTTACAACTGGACATCCAGGACTTGCTAAAGTAGTAAAGACTTTATCTTCCCCATAAACAGTCTCTGTACTATTTTTTGCATAAGCTCTAACGTGAATAGTTGTACTCGCAGGAAAGCCAGTAAAAGTATCAGAGAAAACCCCATTTCCTGTACCTATTTGTAACACATCATCATTTGTAGGATCGTCTACAGTTGGATTTACGGTAAGACTTATACAAACACCTCTATCCGTAACTGGGCTTCCCCCATCGTTTGTAACATCTCCTCCTAATGTAACTTGAACATCTGTAATACCTGTAGGAGTTGCAGTTGTTACTGTTAATACATTTGATACTGGTAAAGGTTCTTCGTCTGGAGTACAAGAAAAAGCAAAGCCAATAAGGCAAATAGCTAATAATAAATTTAATTTTTTCATAGTTCTGTTTTTTATTGTTTTAATCGTTATGTAAAATTATTTTAAAACAAAAAACCTGTATTCATATAAAATAATGATTTTAAATATCCTACTTTTATAGGATAAAGAGATGTTAATCTTTGAGTTACTTTGTTAATTAGAATTCTATTTAGATTTTAAATAGAAGAATATTTCAATAAAATTGAAAATCAATTGATTATTAGATGAGAAAATCATTACTTATAACTGGAATATTTTTTGTACAACTTATGGTTTTCGGACAGCAAAAAAAATCAGATAGTTTGAAACAAATTATTACTCAAATTCATAAACTCCCAACAGACACCTCTCAGATAAGACAATTAAGTTATTTAGGATATGATATAAGAGAAGTAGATAGTTTGCTCTCAAAAAAATTGATTACAGAAGCATTAATAAAAAGTATTTCTATTAAAAACTATGATGCTATAGCTAATAGTTACAGACTCTTAGGTCTTTGGAACAGTAGTTTCGATTATAAAGATAAAGCATTTGAATGTCATAAATCATCATTGATGGCAGCAAAAAAAAACAACCATTTATATCTAATGGCTGGGGCTTATTTTAACATGGGCAATGTAAAATATTGGAAAGGAGAATATGATAGTTGTATCGACTATTTTCTAAAAGCACAAGAAATATTTGATAATCCGAAAATATTTGAAGATAAAACACTCACAAATAGAATACTTGACAAGAGGAAATCGGATTTGTTTTATAATATGAGTGCTGTTTTTAACACATTAAAAAACTTACCCAAAGCAGATGAGTATATAAATAAAGCTTTAACTATTGCGAATAAGTATAAGAATATTACTGTTATTGCTTTTTATACACAACAAAAAGCTGATAATTATTTTGAAAACGGTAATGTTGAAAAAGCACTTCATACTAGATTGAAATATTTGCCTGAATTAGAAAAAGGACAAATTCCAAAAACTTATTTACAAGGATATTACCATAATATTTCTCAAGAATATTTTGAGATGAATAAAATAGACTCATCAGAAATTTTTGCACAAAAAAGCTTACATACAGCTAAAGAAATTAAGATTAAAGATGGAATAGCGAATTCTATCTGGCAACTAGGAAGAATAGCAATGAAGAAAAAGCAGTATGCTAAAGCTGAGAAATATTTTGATGAATGTAGTAATTATTATTTGCAAAGTGAAGATCCTACAGAAAAGAGAGGATATTTTGAAGTAATGCATCAGTTTATGTTTGAGACCAAAAGATATAAAGAAGCATATCAATATTTTAAAAAATATTCAACATTAAACGATACTATTTTAAACAGTGAGCGCACATTACAGTTTTCTGAACGTGAAGCAAAATATGAATCTGAAAAAAAAGACAGCCAGATAAAACTGCAAAAAACGACTATAAAACAAAAAAATATCTTCAATTATGCACTTACTGTAACTGTTTTTGCACTTTTTATTATTGGATTTTTAGGATATCGCAATTACAAAAACAAACAAACCATACAATTACAGTATATTAATAAATTAGAAACCGAAAAACAAATAGACGCTGCCCAAAATATGCTACAAGGTGAAGAAACAGAGCGAACGAGATTAGCTCGTGACTTACACGATGGATTAGGAGGAATGTTAAGCGGAGTAAAATTTCAATTAAATAGTATGAAAGGAAATGTGATATTATCAGAAGAAAATGCCATCGCTTTCACGAAAAGCATTTCACAATTAGATAACGCTATAGCTGAAATGCGCCGTGTAGCACACAATATGATGCCCGAAGCATTATTGAAATTTGGGTTAAATGACACACTTAAAAATTATTGCGAATCGGTTTCTCAAGATGTAGAATTAGAGATCTCTTACCAAAGTTTTGGAATGGAAAAACGACTCGAACAAAGTACCGAAATAGTAATTTACAGAGTTGTACAAGAATTATTGAATAATACAATAAAACATGCCAAAGCGACAAACATTAACATTCAACTTTCTAGAAATAAAAATATTATTTCGCTAACAGTTGAAGACAATGGAAAAGGATATGATACAAGCATAACTAAGAAAAACGGAATAGGCTTGTCTAATATTCAACATCGAGTTGATTATTTGAATGGTAAAATGGATATAAAATCGGACGAAAAAGGAACATCAACACATATTGAATTTGAAGTAGTATAAAATGAAAAAAAAAATATTTATAGTCGATGATCACCCCATGGTTATAGAAGGTTTTAAAGCCCTACTTAAACAAAATGAAGATGTTTTTGTTGTTGGAACCGCTGAAAATGCTTTCGATGCTTTCGATTTTATCAAAAAAAATGAAGTCGACATTGCTTTTCTTGATATCAATTTACCTGACATTAGTGGTATTGAGTTATGCAAGAAAATAAAAAGTGAGTTTCCCAAAATTCAATGTTTAGCTTTAAGCACTTTTAATGATAGAAGTTATGTTTCTAAAATGATAGAAAATGGAGCAAGCGGCTATTTATTAAAAAATTCATCAAAAGAAGAAATCTTTCAAGCCATTGATGAAGTTTCTAAAGGAAATATGTTTTTTAATGTCAATTACCAGAAGCAAAATACTTCAAAATATGATCAATCTCCCATTATTACTAGAAGAGAAAAAGAAGTTTTAATAGAAATTGCTGAAGGACTTACCAACCAGCAAATTGCCGATAAACTTTTTATTAGTATCACAACTGTTAGCACGCATAGACAAAACCTAATGCTCAAATTAGATGCAAGTAACACTGCTTTATTAATTAAAATGGCTGCTAAATTTGATTTGATATAAAAAACCTTTCAATAATCTAAATTTTAGTTTATTTCAACTTTTAATAAATAAAGGAAATATCTATTGATATATTTTTGACTTTACTTTTTTTAGCAATTACGTTTTTACATAATTCTAAAATTAAAATTTCATTAAAACTTGTTAAATAAAGATTAGAATAAATACCAAACAAACATTTTTGAGTATTTTTGTGACACTTTATAAAAAACGACTCCAAAATTTATTATGGAAAAATTAAAATCAATATTATTTTCAACAAGATTAATGGCTATATTATTTCTAGGTTTTGCAATTGCAATGGCTACTGGAACTTTTATAGAAAGTAAATACAATACAACAACTGCTCGAATTTTAATATACAATTCCTGGTGGTTTGAAGGAATTATGTTAGTATTTATGATAAACTTTATTGGAAATATAAAGCGTTATCAATTATTAAAAAAAGAAAAATGGGCAACGTTGCTACTTCATTTATCATTTGTTTTTATTATTGTTGGCGCTGGAATTACTCGTTATATTAGCTACGAAGGCATGATGCCTATTCGAGAAGGCGCTTCAGAAAATCATTTTTATTCTGATAAAACATTTCTATCTATAAATGTAGATGGACAGTATAAAGGCGAAATGAAACGTCGTACTTTCGAACAATCGGTTTTGTTTTCGCAAGCAACTAGAAATAGTTTTTATTTAAATGAAATTTTCGATAAAACACCTTTTACGATAGAGTTAAAAAACTTTATTATGGGTGCAAAACAAACCATAAAGGAAGATAAAAACGGCATTTTATATTTTAAAATGGTCGAATCTGGAGGCGGAAAACGTAATGAACATTTTTTAAAATCAGGTGAAGTACAAAGTATCAATAATATACTTTTTGCTTTAAATAAATACACAAAAGGCGCTATAAACATCAATACAACTTTAGGAGCTTATACAATAAGTACACCGTTTGAAGGTCAGTTTATGAGAATGGCCGACAAACTACAAGGAAGAGTAACTAAAGACGCTACCGAACCACTAATGATGCGATCTTTATATAATGTAGGTGGTGCACAATTTGTTTTTCCTGAACCTGCAAAAACTGGAACAATAGGTTATGAATCTAGCAATAATTATAAAGCAAAAGAAGAAGATGATGCTCTTGTTTTAACAATAAAATCGGAAGGGCAAGAACGAGAAGTAACTCTTGTAGGTTCTAAAGGAAAAATGGGAGAACCAAAATCCGTAAAAATTGGAAATCTAGATTATACTCTTTCTTTTGGGAGTAAATCATACGAATTACCATTCAAAATAAAACTAAATGATTTTGCTGCTCAAAAATATCCAGGAACCGAAAAAAGTTTTTCTTCGTTTGAAAGTCAAGTTACAGTACAGGATTCTCCAAAGGATTTTGATTATAAAATTTTCATGAATCATGTTTTAGATTACAAAGGTTATCGTTTTTTCCAATCTTCATTCGATCCAGATGAGAAAGGAACTGTTCTCTCTGTAAGTCACGACTTTTGGGGAACATGGGTTACATATATTGGTTATTTTATATTATTTTTTGCTATGATGGCTATTATGTTTACTAAAAATTCTCGTTTTGCCGATATAAAAAGAAAATTAGAAGTTGTAAAAATTAAAAAAGTAAATCTTACAATTCTATTTTTATTATTTGGATTAAGTGGTTTTACACAAAATCATCAAGGTAAAATGCCAACCGAAAAACAAATAGATTCGTTATTAGAAAAATATAAAGTTAGTGAAGTTCATGCCGAAAAATTTGGAAGATTAATTATTCAAGATGTAGGTGGCAGAATGAAACCTGTAAATACCTTTTCGTCAGAATTACTTAGAAAAGTTAGTCATTCCGATACTTACAAAGAAATGAATTCTGATCAAGTATTCCTCTCGATGACACAATTCGCACAAGTTTGGTATGAAGTTCCATTAATATATATTAAACCCGGAAATGATAGTATTCGTAATATTATTGGGATTGATAAAAAACAAGAATTTGCGAAATTTATTAATTTTTTCGATGAAAAAGGAAATTATAAATTGTCTCCATATTTAGATGATGCTTACAAGTCAGCGAATCCTAATCAATTTGAAAAAGATTTTGTAGAGACCGACAAAAAAGTAAACCTAATGAATTCTGCATTATCTGGAAGTATTCTTAAAATTTTTCCGATTCCTAATGACGAAAACAACAAATGGGCATCGTATGCAGAACTTAATCATGTAGGATTAAAAGGAATGGATTCGACTTTTACCAAACAAATCTTACCTATTTATTTAATGTCGTTAGAAAATGCTACTTTAAAAAATACGTACAAAGAATCAGATTTTTATCTTGATGGAATCAAGAAGTTTCAAAAAAAATATGGTAGTAAGGTCATGCCAACAGATAAAAAAGTTTCTTCAGAAATTTTATATAATAAATATGATCTTCTTCAAAAACTTCCTTATTGGTATATTACAGCTGCAATATTAATGTTGTTTTTTACCATTTTACAAATTTTTAAAGAATCTAAAGCAATTACATTTTTAGTCAATTCGATGCATGTTGTCATTGGGTTACTATTTGTTTTACACACTATTACACTAATTGCCCGATGGTATATTTCTGGTCATGCACCATGGAGTAATGCATATGAAGCGATAGTTTATGTAGCTTGGGCAACTATGTTTTTTGGATTAGCTTTCGATATAAAATCTAAACTAACGGTAGCTTCTGCAGCTTTTGTATCTGCAATGATTTTAGCAGCAGCTTATGCTAATTGGATTGATCCAGAAATCGCAAACTTACAGCCAGTACTTAATTCATATTGGCTTATGATTCACGTAGCAGTTATTGTAGCTAGTTATGGTCCATTTGCTTTAGGTATGATTTTAGGTTTTGTTTCTTTGGTTCTTATCTTTTTTACCAATGAAAAAAATAAAACAAAAATGAATTTAAATATTCAAGAAATTACCTACATCAATGAAATGGCTCTAACGATTGGATTAATAATGCTAACTATAGGAAATTTCCTTGGCGGACAATGGGCAAACGAAAGTTGGGGACGTTACTGGGGATGGGATCCTAAAGAAACTTGGGCTCTAATAAGCATTATGGTTTATGCATTTGTAATTCATGCTCGTTTTGTACCATCGTTAAGAGGAAAATGGACTTTCAATATAATGAGTATGTTTGCTTTTGTATCTATTTTATTTACTTATTATGGTGTGAATTTTCATTTGGTTGGTTTGCATTCTTATGCTAGCGGAGAAGCTAAGTCACTCGATTGGATTTGGTATTCATTAGGAACAATTTCATTAATTGGATTGCTAACCTACCCAAATTATAAAAAATACTATAAAAAGTAGATTTCTGTAAACTACAATTATAAATATTTTATATTCATTAGGTTATAATAAATTAAGAATGTTAAATCTTAACTATTTTTATCATTTTGTTTTGTAATCGTATTTAATAATTGCTTATATTCGTTTTCAGAAAACCAAAACGAACAAACCAATGAAGCAATTATTTTGTGCTATATCACTAATTTTATTAGTTAGTTGTAAAAATCAAGAAGAAAGTTTAAAAAATGTAACTTCCGACAGAGAAATAGTCCAAGCAAATATGACTGGAGAATCTATATATCAATTTAAAGTTAAAGATATTCAGGGCAAAGATTTTGATTTTGCTTCGTTAAAAGGCAAAAAAATAATGATTGTAAATACCGCTTCTGAGTGCGGATTAACGCCACAATACGAACAATTACAAGCATTGTATGATGAATTTCAAAAAAACAATTTTGTAATTATTGGGTTTCCTTCTAATGCTTTCCAACAAGATCCAGGAACAAATGCAGAAATAGCAACATTTTGTAGCAAAAATTACGGAGTAAAATTTCCTATGATGGAAAAAATATCTGTAAAAGGGGAAGATATGCATCCTTTATATAAATTTTTGACACAAAAATCAAAAAACGGATTAGAAGATAATACAGTACGATGGAATTTTCAAAAATATTTAATTAATGAAAATGGACATCTTGATAAAGTAGTTGCCCCGCAAACCCTTCCTATTGATGAATCGATACTAGATTGGATTAAAGCTTAAGTTATATAAATAAAATTGAAAGCCCAAAATTATAATTTTGGGCTTTTTTTTATCCTATTCTTAGCCCATTTTCAACATTTAAGTCTGGAGAAAGTAAAACAACATCACTCTCATTTCCTATCGAGCCAAGAACTAAACATTCACTCATAAATTTCCCTATTTGTTTTGCAGGAAAATTAACTACTGCTACAATTTGCTTGTTTAATAAATCACCTTTTACATACCGTTTAGTAATTTGTGCTGATGTCTTTTTTATACCAATTTCATTTCCAAAATCAATTATAAGCTGGTAAGCAGGTTTTCTTGCTTCTGGAAAATCATTTACTTCAATTATAGTTCCTATTCGCATTTCTACTTTCTCGAAATCTGACCAAGATATTAGGCTCATAAGTATGTTTTTAAAAAGATATTCAAACAAATCATCAAAAATAAAAGTACAAAAAAAATCCTCCGTTTTTCAACGAAGGATTTTTTTATATATTAATTTTAAATATTATGCATTTGCTTTCGCATGTCTTGTATCTATCTCTTCTTTATCTTTTGCAGACATTGTATCAACTAATACTGGTGTTGCAATAAACAAAGATGAATAAGTTCCTACTGCAATACCTACTAACATTGCAAAGATAAATCCTCTAATTGATTCTCCACCAAAGATGAACATAATCAATAATACTAATAACATAGTTAATGAAGTATTGATAGTTCTAGATAATGTAGTGTTAATCGAATCATTTACGATTTGGTTAAAGTTTCCTTTTCTGTTACCAGCAAGAAATTCTCTAATTCTATCAAATACAATTACAGTATCATTCATCGAATAACCAATAACTGTAAGGATTGCTGCAATAAAGTGCTGATCCATTTCCATGTGAAAAGGCATAAATTTATAACATAAAGAGTAAATACCCAATACAAATATAACGTCATGTGCAACAGCTGCTAATGCTCCTAATGAATATCCTAATTTTCTAAAAGATACCACTAAGTATAGCGCTACAACCAACATAGCACCTAAAACTGCCCAAAATGAGTTTGTTTTAATATCTGCTGAAATAGCTGGACTTATTTTTGATGCTTGTAATACACCAAGTTCTTTACCATCGTAAGAGTTTATAAACTTGTCATAAGTCATACTTGGAGAAAAGTGTGATTTAAGAGCATTATATAGTTTTTGATTCACTTCTGTATCAACACTTACTCCTTCTTCTTTAATCTTGTATTTTGTAGTTATCTTAAGCTGATCGTCTGTTCCAAATATTTTAGCTTCAGCACTTTCAAAAACATCTTTCTTTGATAATTCAGCAGCAATAGCTGTTGGTTCTACTGTTTTTTCAAATTTAACTTGAAAAGTTCTTCCTCCAACAAAATCGACACCTTGATCTAATCCATTTACAAAGAATATAGAAACTAAACTGATAATAATAACACAAGATGAGAAAATATAAGTTCCTCTTTTTATTTTCAAGAAATCAAAATTGAATCCTGTAAACCAGTTTTTAGACCAACTGTTTGCAAACTCTAACTTAGTTCCATTACTTACAGCTCTTTCTAAGAAGATTCTTGTAATAAAAATAGAAGTAAATAATGAAGTTATAATACCTATTAATAAAGTTAATGCAAATCCTTTGATAGGTCCTGTCCCAAAAATATAAAGGATAGATCCTGTTAAAATGTGTGTTACGTTTGCATCAATAATAGAACGCATAGCCCCTGTCCAACTAAAAGATTTTTTAACTGCCTCATCAAGACTTAATCCTGCACGTAATTCTTCTTTTGCTCGCTCGTATATAATAATGTTAGCATCAACAGCTGTACCCATTGTTAAAACGATACCTGCAATACCTGGCAATGTTAATACAAAACCAAAACTTGCCATTACACCAAAAAGGAATAATAAATTGATTCCTAATGCAATGTTTGCATACCAACCTGATTTACCATAATAGATTAACATCCATAATGAAACAAGTAATAAACCAACAATAGAAGAATTTAAACCACTATCAATAGCTTTTTGTCCTAAGGATGGCCCTACCACCTCAGATTGCACAATTTCTGCAGCTGCAGGTAATTTACCAGCACGCAAAACATTAGCTAAATCTTTAGTTTCATCAATAGTAAATGAACCTGAAATTTCAGAGCGTCCACCAGCAATTGGTCCAGAAGAAACACCTGGAGCCGAGTAAACAACATTATCTAAAACAATAGCAATGTTACTTTTTTGAGTATAAGCTCTTCCTGTTAGTTCTTCCCAGATTTTTGCTCCTTTACCATTCATTTGCATCGTTACAGATGGTTTTCCTGTTTGGTCATACGAATTAGAAGCATCTACAAGTACGCCACCACTCATAGGAGGTGTGTTTGTTCTGTTTCCTTTTAATGCATATAATTCTACAACATCACCTGTTTTTTCAGATGGTTTTCCCCAAACAAATTTAGTATCTGCTAAATCACTTGATAATAAAGCTTTGATATCTGCACGTTTGAAATAACTATTAATTACCGCTGTATCTTTAGATTTTACATAAGCCAACACTGGACTCCCTTGTTGACCTCCACTAACGATTTTACTGAAAAACGGCCCAGCATCTGCTTTAGTTGCAGTTGAGTCTTTTGCAGTTTTATCTACTAATAGTGAATCAATTTTTGAAGTTGCTTTTGGAGCTGCTTGTGCTACTGCTGATTTTTCAGTTTTCTTTAAAGCTTCATTTACTGAACCTAAATAATTACCAATTTCTTCAACTTTTAATGTTTCCCAAAATTCTAATTGAGCAGTACTTGACAATAATTTTTTAGCTCTATCTACATCTTTTGCTCCTGGAAGTTCAACAAGAATACGACCAGAAGTTCCTAACTTTACAATATTAGGTTGTGTAACACCAAATTTATCGATACGCTCACGAAGCACTCTAAATGCACTTTCGATAGATTCTTCAACTTTTTTGTTAATTACTTTTTTAGCATCAGAATCAGACATTTGCATTTTAATCTCTTCTGCTAAGTTTCTGTTTCCAAAAATATCTGGAGAAGATAACAATGTAGTTCCGTTAGAATTTGCATCAAAAGCTTCGTAAAAAGCATCTAAATAAGACTGATTACCTCTTTGATTTGTTTTTGCATCAGCCAAAGCCTTAACAAATACTGGATTTGTAGAGTTATTAGCTAATTGTTTCAAAACATCTTTAACAGAGATTTGCAATATCACGTTGATACCACCTTCTAAGTCAAGACCTTTGTTAATTTGTTTTGTTTTTACCTCATCATAAGTAAAACTTGTAAAACCTAAGTTAAACACTTTTTCTTTCCCTATCGAGTCAAGATATTTTACTTCTTTTTCTGGTTTTCCAGCTGCAAATGCTTTTGCATCACTTTTCACTTTATTAGCAACAAATGTGAAAGAAAGTTGGTAAATACTTACCAGTGCAAATATTATTGCAATAAATTTAATAAGTCCTCTATTCTGCATTCTGTGTAAAAATTAATTAATTCTTTGTTTGGTTTCTTTATTTTTGAATTATAAAAATAGGGTGAAAAACAATATCCTATTTTCACAAAACGTGCAAATATATAAATTTAACCACAAAGAACACAAAGAATTTCACAAAGTTCACTAGGTTTTTAGATTCTTTGTGAACATTGTGAAATTCTTAGTATAATTTGTAGTTAGTAAATTAAGCTAAAACTGATTTTAAATCAGCATTCATATTACGAACAGCATCAGCGCTTTTTGCAAATAATGCTTTTTCGTTATCGTTTAAGTTAATATTAACAATCTCTTCGATACCGTTTTTACCAATAATACAAGGTACTCCGATACAAATATCTGATTGTCCGTATTCCCCATCCAGCATAACTGAACAAGCAATCATTTTCTTTTGATTATTTAAAATACTATCTACAAGATAAGCAACTGAAGCACCTGGAGCATACCAAGCTGAAGTTCCTAATAATCCTGTTAATGTTGCTCCACCAACCATAGTATCGGCAGCTACTTTATCTAATTGTTCTTGAGAAAGAAATTCAGAAACTGGAATTCCGTTATAAGAAGCCAATCTAGTTAATGGAATCATAGTTGTATCACCGTGACCTCCTATAACCATTGCAGAAACATCGTTCGAAGGTTTGTCTAACGCTTTCGATAAGTAATATCTAAAACGTGAGCTATCTAAAGCACCACCCATACCTATGATTCTGTTTTTTGGTAAACCTGTAGCTTTCAAAGCTAAATAAGTCATCGTATCCATTGGGTTTGAAACCACCACTACAATAGTATTTGGAGAATGAACCAATACGTTTTCTACAACCGACTTAACGATTCCAGCATTGATGCCAATTAATTCCTCACGAGTCATTCCTGGTTTTCTAGGAATTCCAGAAGTAATTACAACAACATCACTGTTTGCTGTTTTAGAATAATCGTTTGTAACTCCTGACAATTGCGTATTAAAACCTGTATTAGTAGCACATTGCATGATATCCATAGCTTTACCTTCGGCAAAACCTTCCTTGATATCTAATAATACTACTTCACTTGCAATTCCTCTATAAGAAATAACATCTGCACAAGATGCTCCTACATTCCCTGCTCCTACTACTGTAACTTTCATTTTTAAGTTTATTTGTTTATTTGGTAATTCGTTTATTTATTAATCTAACTATTTGTTAAATGGTTTAACCAAATCAACAAATAATCAATTATCTTTTATGCGTCAATATTTGCGTATACTGCATTTTTCTCGATAAATTCTCTACGAGGCGGAACCTCATCACCCATTAACATTGAAAAAACTCTATCAGCTTCCGCTAAACTATCAATATTTATTTGGCGTAAAGTTCTGAATTCAGGATTTAAAGTAGTGTCCCACAATTGCTCTGCATTCATCTCTCCAAGACCTTTATAACGTTGAATTGCAGCGCTTCCTCCCATTCTTTCGTTGGCATCATCACGTTGCGCCTCATTCCAAGCATATTCCTTTTTATTTCCTTTTTTCACAAGGTATAATGGTGGTGTTGCAATATAAACGTGACCTTCTTCTATTAGTTCTTTCATAAATCGGAAGAAGAACGTTAATATTAAGGTAGAAATGTGACTACCATCAATATCGGCATCACACATAATCACTACTTTATGGTAACGTAATTTCTCTAAGTTTAATGCTTTACTATCTTCGGCAGTACCAATAGTTACTCCTAATGCTGTAAAAATATTTCTAATCTCTTCGTTTTCAAAAACTTTGTGATGCATTGCTTTTTCAACATTCAAAATCTTACCTCTTAATGGCAAAATAGCTTGAAAAGCCCTGTCACGTCCTTGTTTTGCAGTTCCTCCTGCCGAATCTCCCTCGACAAGGAATACTTCGCATTTTGCTGGATCTTGTTCTGAACAATCTGACAGCTTTCCTGGCAATCCTCCGCCACCCATTACGGTTTTGCGTTGTACCATTTCACGTGCTTTCTTAGCAGCATGACGTGCTTGTGCAGCCAAAATTACTTTTTGAACAATGATTCTAGCATCATTTGGATTTTCTTCCAAATAATTTTCAATCATGTCTCCAACTGCTTGAGAAACTGGAGAAACTACTTCTCTATTCCCAAGTTTTGTTTTGGTTTGCCCTTCAAATTGAGGTTCAGCAACTTTTACCGAAATAATAGCAGTTAATCCTTCGCGGAAGTCATCACCCGAAATTTCAAATTTCAATTTATCTAACATTCCAGATGAATCTGCATACTTTTTTAGAGAACGAGTTAAACCTGTTCTAAAACCTTGCAAGTGCGTTCCTCCTTCGTGCGTATTGATATTATTTACGTAAGAAAATATATTCTCTGTATAACTTGTATTGTAAATCAAGGCAACTTCAACAGGAATTTCTCCTTTGTCGTTATCCATCGAAATTACGTGCGCAATAATTGGCTCACGATTTCCATCTAAATAACGAATATATTCTTTTAGTCCTTCTGTTGAATGAAAAATTTCCGAAACAAAATTTCCGTCTTTATCTTTTTCTCTTTTATCTGTAAAAGTGATTGTAATTCCTTTATTTAAAAATGACAATTCACGCATACGAGCCGACAAAGTATCATAAGAAAACTCGGTTGTTTGTGTAAAAATAGAATCGTCTGGATAAAAAGTTACAATTGTACCTCTTTTGCTGGTTTCTCCAATTTGTTTTACTGGATAAAGCGCTTTTCCTTTTTCATATTCTTGTTCATAAATCTTACCATCACTACTGTGAACTGTCGCTCTCAAGTGATTTGACAAAGCATTTACTACAGAAACCCCTACTCCGTGCAGTCCTCCAGAAACTTTATACGAATCTTTATCAAATTTTCCTCCAGCACCAATTTTAGTCATTACAACCTCTAGAGCCGAAACACCTTCTTTTTTATGAATTCCTACCGGAATACCACGACCATTATCTTCTACAGAAACCGAACCATCTTCATTTATATCTACTCGAATCGTATCACAATGACCTCCCATTGCTTCATCGATAGAGTTATCGACAACTTCATAAACCAAATGGTGCAAACCACGAACACCTACATCTCCAATATACATCGACGGACGCATACGAACATGCTCCATTCCTTCTAATGCCTGAATACTATCTGCTGAATAATTATCCTTCTTAATTTCGTCGCTCATATAAATTTATTCTAAAAAATGTAATTTTTGTCTAACACGCAAATATATACTATTAGGAACGATTTTGAAACCAAAACCTACGATTTAGGGATGAAGTTATCAACAGTTTATTAATAATTATAAAAAAACGTCTTGATTTTTTCAAGACGTTTTTAAGAGAAAAATTTAAAATTGTTAGGCTAATATATTTGATTTTGCAATCTCTACATCAGCTTGTACATGTGCCGCATTAGCACGACCGCTTGGATCTTCGTTTTCTTGCCATTTTGGAATCCATTTTCGTACTGTTTCGGCAGCACTTTGCTGTGGATAATATTTATGAAAAATGGTTCTATAAAAATACGCTTCTTTAGTTGTTGGTGTGTTGTAAGAAAATAATTCTTTGGCCGAATCCAATTGTTCATCGGTCACTTTTGATGCACAATATTCGATTAATTGATCAATCCAGTTATAACCCACTCCATCAGAAAATTGTTCTTTTTGACGCCATAAAACTTCATCCGGAAGATATGGATTGTCAGAAGTGTCAAAGGCTTTACGAAGAATATATTTCTCTTTTCCGTCGTATGTTTTTGGTTGTTTTTCCTCTGGTTTAACCAGCATAGCAACATCTAAAAAAGTTTTATCAAGAAATGGAACACGAGCTTCTAATCCGTGCGCCATTGTCGATTTATCGGCACGAAGCAAATCGGCAGTGAATAGTTTCTGAACTCTTTCTATAGTTTCTTTTTGAAAATCTTCTGTTGATGGTGCATTTCTAAAATATAAATAACCTCCAAAAATCTCATCAGCTCCTTCTCCCGAAAGCACTACTTTTATTCCCATGTCGGTAATTGCTTTCGATAAGAAATACATAGGTGTACTTGCTCTTACCGAAGTCACATCGTAGGTTTCTAAATGCCAAATTAATTTATCTAAAATTTCAATTCCTTGCTCGATAGTAAAATGCACTTCGTGGTGCTGAGTTCCTAAAAATTCAGCTACTTTACGAGCAGCTTTGGCATCGGGCGCATCGGCATCTAAACCAATAGAAAAAGAATGCAAAGTTTTGCCTTTTTCTTTCAATAACCTTGAAGCAATTGATGATGTTAATGACGAATCTAATCCTCCTGAAAGCAATACTCCAATGGGCACATCACTCATTAATCGTTTGCGAGTTGCTTCGGTTAATGTGTCTCGAATCAATTTTAAATCTAGTTCGCTGGTTGCTTTTCTATAATCATCATATTCTGGTTTGTAATATTTAACAAATCCTGTTTTTGGCGTATAATAATGTCCTGGAGGAAAAGTTGAAAAAGTTTTACATTGGTCGGCAATAGGTTTCATTTCTGAAGCGAAATATATTCTACCTCTTTCGTCAAGTCCGTAATATAAAGGTTTTACACCCATTGGATCACGACCAGCAATATAATCGTCGCCATCTATAACCACAAAAGCGAAATCGCCATCTAATTGATTTAGAAAATCATACCCAAATTCTTCATACAAATGCACAATTACTTCCGAATCCGATTTGGTTTTGAAAGTATG
>NZ_JBJXEN010000040.1:0-8600 GCF_046153165.1 Flavobacterium sp.
CTGAAAAAATGCTTGCTGATAACGGTATTCGTGGTGTAAGAGTAATTTCGACACCGGGACAGTTAACAGATCATTACAATCCAGTAGATAAAACGGTAAACTTGAGTGAAGCTGTTTATAACCAGCGAAATGCAGCAGCAGCAGCAGTTGCGGCTCACGAATGTGGTCACGCCGTACAACACGCTGTAGGTTATGAATGGTTAACGATGAGGTCTAAATTAGTCCCTGTAGTAAATATTGCCTCAAGTTACATGCAATGGGTATTGTTAGCAGGAATATTAATGATTAGAACTTTTCCAGCTTTATTATTAGTAGGAATCGTGATTTTTGCTGCCACAACAATATTTTCGATTGTTACTTTACCTGTAGAATATGACGCCAGCAATCGCGCACTAGCTTGGCTAAAAAATAAAAACATGCTTAATCCTGCAGAATACGCTGGAGCCGAAGACTCACTAAAATGGGCTGCAAGAACTTATGTAGTGGCTGCTTTAGGATCTATTGCAACCTTATTGTATTATGTTTCTATTTATATGAACAGAAGATAATTTTTTAAAGATTAATACACTAAAAAATCCGCTTCGAGAGAAGCGGATTTTTTTTATAACTGAATTTGTCTTTCTATTTGTTGGTCTAATGAGATAAATGTTTCCGTTCTAGAAACACCAGCAATAGGTTGTATTTTTTTATTAAGCAAGTTCATCAAATGTTCATTATCACGACAAATTATCTTAATAAGAATACTCCAGTTTCCTGTCGTATAATGACATTCTAAAACTTCAGGAATTCTCTTTAATTCTTTAACAGCTTCGGCATTACTTGATGCTTTGTCTAAATAAACACCCACAAAAGCCATCGTGTTGTAACCTAAAACTTTTGTATTTACGATTAGTTTTGAACCCGAGATTACATTTGCATCCTCTAGTTTTCGCAATCGTTGGTGAATGGCTGCGCCAGAAATTCCTATTTTATTAGCAATTTGAAGTATCGGTTTTCGAGCATCTTCCATTAGGAAACGAAGAATCTCTTTATCGATACCATCTATTTCTATTTGTAGCTGATTTATCTTCATGGGTTATAAATTTAAATCAAAAATAGAGATTTAGTTTAAAATTATTAATTAATTTCTTGCTTTATCAGGATTGTAACCTACATAAGGCATTTCGGTTTCCTTAAAATGGATACCAAATTCTTCTAGTTCTTTTAGAATAGGTAAATATACTTCCTCTTTTATAGGCAACTGAACGCCAGGTGTTGTAATTTTTCCGTTTAGAATTTGTAAAGTTGCTATCGCTACTGGTAATCCTACTGTTTTTGCCATTGCAGTGTAAGTTTGGTCATCGCCAATACAAACCATTTTAGAATCTATTTGGTGTTGTTTTCCGTTTAGTTCATAGCCAAATTTATGATACATCACAATCATGTCTTTATCTTGTGGTTGTAGGGTCCAACTATCTGTCAATATTTTTTCTAAAATTTGTGCTGGAGTAGCATCTTTTAGACCTACAATTTTATTTTTGTTAAATAAATTGAGTTCTAATAATTTGTCCCATATAATATCATCTTGTTCGATACCAAGACTTAAGCGAAGTTTTATTTCGACAGAATCAGTTGGGTGATAAGGTAAAAATAGGTTTACAAATTCGCGATAACTTATAGTTTCAGAATCGTCTATGATATATGAATCGTCAGTCATTCCTAACTGTACAAACATATTCCATGCTCTAGAAAACCCTACTTTTCTAATAGTTCCTCTATATAAAGTTAGAACATCATCTAAGCTATAAATACTTCTGTATTTTAAAGAATCACGATTGGCATAACCTTCAAAACGTCCGTAACCTTCAACTTCTAAAAATTCAGTTCTACGAAACAATTTGTGGTACGGAATATATTTATATGTTCCTTCTTGAATAAACTTTGCCGCGCCACCTTGTCCTGCTAAAACTACATTCCTTGGTGCCCAAGTAAATTTGTAATTCCAAAGATTATTGTCAGATTCTGGAGCTACTAATCCGCCACAAAATGATTCGAAAAGTATCATTTTTCCGCCTTTGCTACGAATTTCATCAATAACTTTCATAGCACTCATGTGATCGATACCTGGATCTAGACCAATTTCGTTCATGAAAACTAAATTATTTTCTTTGGCAGTAGCGTCTAACTCTTGCATGGCATCACTAATATAAGAAGCAGTCACCATGTGTTTTTTATAAACAATGCAATCTTTTGCCACCTCAATATGCATATGTGCAGGCAACATAGAAATAACAATGTCGGCTTTTTGAATTTCAGATTTTCTTTGATTTGCATCAAAAATATCTAAAGCAATAGCGGTAGCATTTTTGTGGTTTTTTGTTTTGCGTTGCGCTAATTCTAAAGATAAGTCACCAATAGTAAGATGCAAATTTTCGCTTTCAGACTTGTCTAAAAGATATTTTATAAGTGATGAAGCTGAGCGTCCAGCTCCAATAATAAGTACATTTCTCATTTTTTGATTGTAAAAAAGTGACGCAAATGTAATGAAATGTTATATTTTTGACGAAAGAAAACATAAGTTTTAATTAAAAAGATTATGGACAAGAAAATCATTCTTACAGCACTAGTTTTTGGATTTATTTCGATCATGCTAGGTGCTTTTGGTGCACATGCATTAAAAAAAGTTTTAACACCAGAACAATTATCTTCATTTGAAGTAGGCGTGCGTTACTTAATGTACCATGGATTGTTTTTGTTGTTTATTGGTACAACTCAAATGCTTTTGCCTGAACAGAAAAACATTGTTTTTTATCTTACTTTATTTGGAACAATCTTATTCTCAGGATCTATATTTTTGTTATCATCAAGCGGAGCAACGGGTTTAAATTTTAAGTTTATAGGACCCATAACTCCAGTAGGAGGATTACTTCTCATAGTATCTTGGATAATAGCATTTTATTATATAAGCATAAAAAAAGGATAATATTTAAGCTGTTTGAAATAATATTTATACTTTTGCACTTTGTTCAAGTATTCAACACATACAACTATTTATGGAAACATACAGTCAATCTACGAAATCGATTTCGTTAGAAAAGTACGGAATAACAAACGCTTCAGAAATAATTCATAATCCCTCGTTTGAATTTTTATACCAAGAAGAGTTAAATCCTGCTCTTGAAGGATACGAAAGAGGACAACTTACAGAGCTTGGAGCTGTAAATGTAATGACAGGCGAATTTACTGGTCGCTCTCCAAAAGACAAATATATTGTAAAAGATGCTATAACTGAAAACACTATCTGGTGGACTTCAGAGAAAGCTGTAAATGACAACAAACCAATTTCTCAAGACACTTGGAATGCTCTAAAAGAAACAACTGCAAAGGAATTATCTGGAAAAAGATTATTTGTAGTAGATACTTTTTGTGGCGCAAATGAAAATTCTCGTCTGAAAGTTCGTTTTATTGTTGAGGTTGCTTGGCAAGCACATTTTGTAAAAAATATGTTTATTCGACCAACTGATGCTGAAATGGAAACCTATGGAGAACCAGATTTTGTGGTTATGAATGGTTCTAAAACTGAATTTAAAGATTATGCTGCACACGGATTAAACTCTGAGGTATATGTAGCTTTTAACTTGACTGAAAAAATCCAATTAATTGGAGGAACTTGGTATGGTGGTGAGATGAAAAAAGGATTGTTCTCTATGATGAACTATTACTTACCATTGCAAGGAATGGCTTCAATGCACTGTTCTGCAAACAAAGGAAAAGATGGCGATGTAGCCGTTTTCTTCGGATTGTCAGGAACAGGAAAAACAACGTTGTCTACAGATCCTAAAAGAGAATTAATAGGTGATGACGAACACGGTTGGGATAACGATGGTGTTTTCAATTTTGAAGGCGGTTGTTACGCAAAAACAATCGATTTAAGCAAAGAAAATGAGCCAGACATATATAATGCTATTCGTAAAAATGCATTACTTGAAAACGTAACGGTCGATGCTAATGGAAAAATTGATTTTAAAGACGGATCAGTTACTCAAAACACAAGAGTTTCCTACCCAATAGATCATATTCAGAATATTGTAAGACCAGTATCTAAAGCAGGTCACGCAACAAAAGTAATATTCTTAACTGCAGATGCTTTTGGAGTAATGCCTCCAGTGTCTAAGTTAACACCAGAACAAACAAAATACTTTTTCTTATCTGGATTTACTGCAAAATTAGCAGGAACCGAAAGAGGTGTAACTCAACCAGAACCAACTTTTTCAGCTTGTTTCGGAAAAGCATTTTTATCATTACATCCAACAAAATATGGAGAGGAATTGGTAAAGAAAATGGAAGAGCACAACGCAACAGCTTATATGGTAAATACAGGTTGGAACGGTACAGGAAAACGTATTTCTATAAAAGATACGCGTGCTATCATTGATGCTATTTTAGATGGATCTATCGAAAAAGCAGAAACGATAACAGTTCCAATTTTTAATTTAGCAGTTCCAACAGCTTTGCATGATGTAAATACAGATATTCTTGATCCAAGAAATACTTATACAGATGCATCAGAATGGACTACAAAAGCAGAGGATTTAGCAGGAAGATTTATCAAAAACTTTGTTCAATATACAGATAATGAAGAAGGGAAAAATCTAATAAAAGCAGGACCACAATTATAATACGTTATTAATTCGGTTTATAAAAAAAGAGTTACTCACTAGAGTAACTCTTTTTTGTTTTCCACTTTTTTGTCATTCCCGCGCAGGCGGGAATCTATTTTGGTTTCCCACCTTCGTGGGAAAGACAGGTCTTGAAAATAAACCGTTACTCTTTTATCGAAGCCACGAATTTCTCAAACAGTTGAATTGTCTTTTCGTTAATTTCTTGATATGTCAAACGATCTTTGGTTTGATAAAAAAACATAAACCCATACTTTTTTTCTGAATTTTCTAACAATAAATGTTTGTTTAAACGATATGTTTCTCGCAAAACACGTTTAAAATAATTTCTATCTACTGCTTTTTTAAAATATTTTTTAGAAACAGAAACACCCATTTTTATTTGTTCCTCATTTTCTAAATCAATAGGTACATAAACTAAGCGTAAAGGGTATTTAGATACCGATTTTCCTTCCGAAAAGAGTAAATCGATAGTTGTCTTGCTTTTTAATTTTTCGGCTTTAGGATAAGTATTATTCATGAATAGAATTGAAAGAGCAAAAATACGAAGTTAAGCGGTATGATTTTTTTAAACTCTATATTTTTTCAAACAAAAAATCCCACTCTTTCAAGCGGGATTTTCAACTTATTTTTGTTCTTTCATAACAAAAGTATCCATAAATGCTGTGGTATAATCACCCGCAACATATCTTTCATCATCCATTAATTGTCTGTGGAAAGGAATGGTAGTTTTTATTCCTTCTATTACGAATTCGTCTAAAGCACGTTTCATTTTATTGATAGCTTCTTGACGTGTTTGCGCAGTTGTAATTAACTTGGCAATCATCGAATCATAATTTGGCGGAATGGTATAACCTGCGTAAACATGCGTGTCTAAACGAACACCATGTCCACCTGGCGAATGTAATACAGTGATTTTTCCTGGTGAAGGACGGAAATCATTATAAGGATCTTCAGCATTTATACGACATTCGATAGCATGTAGTTGTGGTAAATAATTTTTTCCTGAAATTGGCACTCCTGCTGCTACGAGTATTTGCTCGCGAATCAAGTCATAATCGATAACTTGTTCTGTAATTGGGTGTTCTACTTGAATACGTGTATTCATTTCCATAAAGTAGAAATTACGGTGTTTGTCTACTAAAAACTCAACCGTTCCTGCGCCTTCATATTTAATATATTCGGCAGCTTTTACAGCTGCTAATCCCATTTTATTACGAAGTTCATCGGTCATAAATGGTGATGGTGTTTCTTCAGTTAATTTTTGATGACGTCTTTGAACTGAGCAGTCTCTTTCTGAAAGGTGACACGCTTTTCCATAAGAATCTCCAACAATTTGAATTTCTATATGACGAGGTTCTTCGATTAGTTTTTCAAGATACATACCATCATTACCAAAAGCGGCAGCCGACTCTTGACGAGCACCTTCCCAAGCTTTTAGTAAATCTTCTTGTTTCCAAACAGCACGCATTCCTTTTCCACCACCTCCAGCGGTTGCTTTAAGCATTACTGGGTAGCCAAATTCAGAAGCTAATTGTTCTGCTTGTTCGTATGATTCTAAGATTCCCACTGAACCTGGAACACAAGGAACACCTGCTTCAATCATAGTCGATTTTGCAGAAGCTTTATCTCCCATACGATCAATCATTTCTGGTGATGCACCAATAAATTTGATATTATGTTCGTGACATATTTTAGAAAACTTAGCGTTTTCAGATAAGAATCCGTAACCTGGATGTATTGCATCTGCATTTGTAATTTCGGCAGCAGCAATAATGTTTGACATCTTTAAGTAAGATAAATTACTTGGCGGTGGCCCAATACAAACTGCTTCGTCAGCAAACTTTACATGTAAGCTTTCTGCATCTGCTGTAGAGTAGACTGCAACAGTTTTTATTCCCATTTCTTTACAGGTTCTAATAATACGAAGTGCTATTTCGCCCCTGTTTGCAACTAATATTTTTTTAAACATCGTTTGAAATTTTAAATGTTGAATTTTAAATTTTAAATTTTTTTGAACGATGGAATTCATCATTCAAAATTTAGCATTTATAATTTCTTTATGATGGATCTACTAAGAATAAAGGTTGGTCAAATTCTACTGGCGACATATCATCTACCAATACTTTAACAATCTTTCCTGAAACTTCCGATTCAATTTCGTTAAATAATTTCATAGCTTCAATAACACAAAGAACATCTCCTTTTCCGATAGTGCTTCCAACTTCTACAAACATTGGTTTGTCTGGGGATGGTTTTCTGTAAAAAGTTCCAATAATAGGTGATTTTACAGTAATATATTTAGCATTTTCGTCTGCTGCTGCTACAACTGGAGTTTGGGCAACTGGAGCAATTTGCTGCGGAGCAACTGCTTGTTGTAACATGTTTTGAGCAGGCATTTGTTGTACATAAGTTGTTTCTGTACTACCTTCTAAAGTTGTTCTAATTGTGATTTTTACATCACCTGTTTCCAACTTTACTTCTGCAACTCCTGAGTTTGCTACAAATTTGATTAGATTTTGAATTTCTTTTAAATCCATGGTTATTCGTTTTAGTTATAGTTATTGTTTGTTGTATGCCCATTTTAAATAGATAGATCCCCAAGTGAATCCACCTCCAAATGATGCAAATATAAGATTATCTCCTTTTTTTAATTGGTTTTCGAAATCACTTAGCAATAATGGCAAAGTGGCCGAAGTTGTATTTCCGTATTTTTGAATATTCATTAATACTTTCGACTCATCTAAATTCATGCGTTGAGCTGTAGCATCTATGATTCTTTTATTTGCTTGATGCGCTACTAGCCAATTTACATCATCGTTCGATAAATTATTGCGTTGCATGATTTTTTCGCTAACATCTGCCATTCCAGAAACAGCGTATTTGAAAACTGTTTTCCCATCTTGAAAAACGGTATGTAAACCATTTTCCACAGTTTCTTTTGAAGCAGGAAGAATAGATCCTCCAGCATCAATTTTTAAATACTCACGACCTATTCCGTCGCTTCGTAATATTTCATCCTGCAATCCTAAACCTTCGTAATTAGGCTCAAAAAGTACAGCACCACCACCATCTCCAAATATAATACAAGTGGCTCTGTCGGTATAATCAATAATTGATGACATTTTATCTGCACCTATTAATAATATTTTTTTGTAACGCCCTGATTGTATGTAAGCTGCGGCAGTTGACATTCCGTATAAAAAGCTAGAACAAGCTGCTTGTAAATCATAAGCAAAAGCATTTACAGCTCCAATTTGACTAGCTACATAAACTCCTGTTGATGCCACTGGCATGTCTGGTGTTGCAGTTGCTAAAATCACCATATCTATATCTGCAGGATTTATTCCTGATTTTTCAATAAGATTTTGAGCTGCTTTAATAGCAAGATAAGATGTTCCTTTACCTTTTTCTTTTAAAATTCTTCTTTCTTTAATTCCTGTTCTGGTTGTTATCCATTCATCGTTAGTATCGATCATGGTTTCTAATACTTGATTAGAAAGAACAAACTCTGGAACATATGCGCCAACGGCTGTAATTGCGGCTGTAATTGTATTCATAAAGTTCAAATAATGCTTTTAAACTTGCGTTTAAAAAGACGATGAAGTTACAAAAAAACTTTAAACTAAAATTTATTTGTTTCAATTTTTATTTTTCGGTTATACCCAACAAAAAAACTCTCACTTAGTGAGAGTTAGGTGTTTTATACAAAAAATGTATTAAGCAACAGCTGTTTGTTTGTCGATAACTACTTGACCTCTGTAGTACATTTTACCTTCATGCCAGTAAGCTCTGTGGTATAAATGTGCTTCACCAGTTATAGGGCAAGTTGCGATTTGAGCAACAGTTGCTTTATAGTGAGTTCTTCTTTTGTCTCTTCTTGTTTTGGAGATCTTTCTCTTAGGATGTGCCATTTTGCAAAATTATTTATCCGTTAATAGT
>NZ_JBJXEN010000073.1:0-7018 GCF_046153165.1 Flavobacterium sp.
AGCATATTGATGACTTCAAATCCGTGAGCGACCTGCATTGCTGGTGCATTTTCGTAATTATCGACAGCGATTATAGTTTGACCAATGCGTTGTGCGGCAATAGCAAATTCTTTTCCTAATTCGCCTGAACCGAGTAATAATATTTTAGACATTTGTAATATTTTAAAATAAAAAAAGCCTCAAGTTTCCTTGAGGCAATATATTAAGCTAACACTTCTTTTATTCTTCGAATAGCTTCGGTAAGTAATTCTTCGCTGGTTGCATACGAAATCCTGATGCAGTTTGGGTTGCCAAAAAGCATCTCCAGTTACGGTTGCTACATTGGCCTCGCCTAATAAATACATAGAGAAATCGTCTGCATTGTTTATGGTAGTTCCTCGAAGTGTTTTTCCGAAGTAAGAAGAAACATCTGGAAATACATAAAATGCACCTTCGGGAGTATTTAGTTTTAATCCAGGAATTTGTTTAATTAATCCTACCACTAAGTCACGACGACCTTTGAAAGCTGAAACCATTCCGTTTAAAACACTTGGATCGGCATCGACTGCTGCAATTGTTGCTCTTTGCGCTATCGAATTGGCTCCACTAGTTACTTGTCCTTGCATTTTTGTACACGCTTTTGCTATAAATTCTGGAGCGCCAATATATCCGATTCTCCAACCTGTCATAGCAAATGCTTTGGCAACTCCATTTACAGTAATGGTTCTATCGAACATTCCTGGGATTGATGCTACACTACAAAATGTGCCTGAAAAATTAATATGTTCGTATATTTCGTCTGAAACGATAAAGATGTTTGGATATTTTTCTAAAACTTTGGCTAAAGCCGTTAGTTCTTCACGATTATATACTGATCCACTTGGGTTGCAAGGTGAACTGTACCAAATCATTTTAGTTTTTGGTGTGATGGCTGCTTCTAATTGAGCTGGTGTGATTTTGAAATCACTTTCTACAGACGTTGGAACTTCGACTGGAATTCCGCCAGACATTTTGATTATTTCGTAATAAGAAACCCAATAAGGTGCAGGAAGAATTACTTCGTCACCTTCATTTAGCATTACTTGTGCGATATTGTATAATGATTGTTTTGCTCCTGTAGAAACTACAATATTAGATGGTTTGTAATCTAAATTATTATCTCTTTTAAATTTCCGACAAATGGCTTCTCTAAGTTCTGCATATCCTTCTACAGGTGTGTAAGTGCTGTAGTTTTCGTCAATAGCTTTTTTTGCTGCTTCTTTAATAAAATCAGGCGTGTTAAAATCAGGTTCACCTAAACTTAAGCTAATGATGTCTTTTCCTTGAGATTTTAATTCTCTAGCTAATGCTGCCATAGCTAAAGTTTGAGAAGTTGTTAAATTGTTTATTCTATCCGAAAGAAGATTTTCCATGAATTGTTGTTTGTTTTTTTAGTCTGACAAATATAGATTAAAAAAGAAAGACGCGCAATTGCACGTCTTAAGTTTTAGATTTTTTATGCTGTAAGCAAAGGTTTTTGTCCTAAGTCTTTCAGATGTTTGAAATGAGCAATAACTGCACTTGTCATCGTTTTGTACTCATGATATGGCAAGTCGCATTCTTTTGCAGTTTGTTTTACTATATCTGCAATTTTCCCGTAGTGAATATGACTAATGTTCGGAAAAAGATGGTGTTCTACTTGGTGATTTAGTCCTCCAGTATACCAGTTGACAATTCGATTTTTTGGTGCAAAATTTACGGTTGTAAATAATTGGTGTATTGCCCAAGTATTATCCATTTCACCTTCTTCATTAGGATTAGGATTCGTCGTGTCGTCTATAATATGTGCTAACTGAAATACAATACTAAGAATTAATCCAGCTGTGTAATGCATTACGAAAAAACCAACTAATACTTTCCACCAAATTACTCCAACAATCATTGGAATTACAATCCAAACTGAGAAATAAATTATTTTAGTGATTACTAAAGTTGTCCATAAAGTTTTTGCACTTTTTGGCTCTCCATAGGATAATTTTCTTTTTAAATACCCTTTCATCTGTTTAAAATCGGTAGTTAGACACCAGTTGAAAGTTAATAGTCCATATAAGAAGACAGAGTAATAATGTTGAAATTTATGGAATCTCTCCCATTTAGCATCTTTAGTAAAACGAATAACACGTCCTGCATCAAGATCTTCATCATAACCAGGAATATTAGTGTAAGTGTGATGTAAAACATTATGTTGTACTTGCCAGTTGTAAACATTTCCTGCGAGGATATAGATACTTCCTCCCATAAATTTGTTTATCCAATTTTTATTAGAGTAGGAGCCATGATTTCCATCATGCATAACATTCATTCCAATTCCAGCCATTCCAATTCCAATAAGAATTGAAAGGATAAAAAATAATCCAAAATGAATATTTGGTAATGTGATTATAATAAAATAAGGAGCTAAAAATACCGAAAACAAAATAAATGTTTTAAGATATAGCTTCCAGTTTCCAGTTTTTTGAATGTTTTTTTCTTTGAAGTAATTGTTAACTCTAGAATTTAATGTTCTAAAAAACTTTAAGTTATCTTGCTTTGCAAAAGTTGGGGCATTATTATCCATATAATTTTAAATATTTAACAAAGGTAATTATTATTATTTTTTTGATAGTTAAAATTGAGATAAATATTTTGATAGTAAAGTATTACTTTTGTTAAAAAAATAAATATGGAAGAAATTTTGAAGTATTTTCCTGATTTGACCGAAAATCAGATTTTACAATTTCAAAAATTAGAAAATTTGTATCATGATTGGAATGCTAAAATTAATGTGATTTCTCGAAAAGATATAGATGAGCTTTACACGAAACATATTTTGCATTCTTTAGCTATTGCTAAAATTCAAAAATTTGAACCAGGAACTTATATTCTTGATGTTGGAACAGGTGGAGGATTTCCAGGAATTCCGTTAGCAATTTTATTTCCAGAGACTCGTTTCTATTTAATAGATGTTATTCTAAAGAAGATTAAAGTCGTTCAGGCTGTGACTGAAGATTTAGGTCTTAAAAATGTAAAAGCAGAACAAATTCGTGCTGAAAATGTAAAAGGAGATTTCGATTTTATTGTAAGTCGTGCTGTGACAAATATGCCAGATTTTGTTTCTTGGATTAAGGATAAAATAAAAAAGACCAACAAACACGAACTAAAAAATGGAATTCTTTATCTTAAAGGTGGAGATTTAACCGAAGAATTAAAAGATTTTCCAAAAGCTACAGAATATAATATTTCAGACTTTTTTGAAAATGAATTTTTCGAAACTAAAAAAGTAGTTCATGTGCCTTTGAAGTTTAAGATTTAAATCATTAGTCTTCTAATAAAAAAACTCACAATGAATATTGAAATTCTTGTGAGTTTTTATTTTTGTAAAAATATATCTTATCCTAAAAACGGATAGCCATAATGTTCTGGTGTAACGAAAGTTTCTTTGATTGTTCTTGGAGAAACCCAACGTAGTAAGTTTTGTGCAGAACCTGCTTTGTCATTTGTTCCTGAAGCACGAGCACCACCAAATGGTTGCATTCCTACTACAGCTCCAGTTGGTTTATCATTAATGTAGAAGTTTCCTGCAGCATTCTGCAAAGCCACTGTAGCTTCTTCAATTGCGTAACGATCTTGACTTAAAACGGCACCAGTCAAAGCATATTCTGAAGTAGCATCAACTAGTTTTAATGTTTCTGACCAGTTTTTATCCTCATAAACATAAATCGTAATTACTGGACCAAAAAGCTCTGTTTCCATAGTCACATATTTAGGATTTGTAGTAACAATAACTGTTGGTTCTATAAAGTAACCTTTTGATTTATCATAATTTCCACCTACAATAATTTCAGCCTCAGCATCTTTTTTAGCTTGATCGATAAAACCTGCTAATTTATCAAACGAACCCTCGTGAATAACGGCTGTAATAAAGTTACCGAAATCTTCTGGCGAACCCATTTTCATCGATTTTACATCGGCAATTAATTGCTCTTTTACTGCTGGCCAAATACTTTGTGGAATATAAGCTCTTGAAGCTGCTGAACATTTTTGCCCTTGAAATTCGAAAGCGCCACGAGTAATGGCTGTAACAACTTGTTTTACGTTAGCTGATGGATGTGCAACAATAAAATCTTTTCCGCCAGTTTCACCAACAATTCTTGGGTATGTTTTATAGTTGTGAATATTTGTTCCAATTTTTTTCCAGATTTCTTTGAAAATAAAAGTAGAACCAGTGTAGTGAATTCCTGCAAAATCTGGTGAAGCCAAAACAGTATCGGTAATCATAACTGGATCACCAAAAACAACATTAATGACGCCATCTGGAACTCCAGCTTCTTTGAATACATCGATAATAATTTTTGCTGAAAAAACTTGGCTGTCACTTGGTTTCCAAACCACAACATTTCCCATTAAAGCAGCACTTGCGGGTAAATTTGCTGCAATAGCTGTAAAGTTGAAAGGTGTAACGGCATATACAAAACCTTCTAAAGGGCGATATTCTACACGATTCCACATGTCAGAATTTGAAGCTGGCTGATCTTGGTAAATTTGTGTCATAAACTCTACGTTGAAACGTAAAAAGTCTATTAATTCGCAAGAAGCATCAATTTCTGCTTGGTGAATTGTTTTAGATTGTGCAATCATTGTTGCAGCATTTATTCTTGCTCTGTATGGTCCAGCAATTAGCTCGGCTGCTTTTAGAAAAATAGCTGCACGTTGTTCCCAAGCCATGCTAGCCCATTTTGTTCTGCTTTCTAAAGCATTGGCAATGGCTTTTTCTACATGAGATTTTTCGGCTAAATGATATGTTCCTACGATGTGTTTATGATCATGTGGCGCCGACATATTTTTTGTATTTCCTGTGTAAATTTCTTCTGAACCAATATATAAAGGTACATCGATAGTTTCGTTCCACATTTTTGTGTAGGCCGCCTGAACTGCTGCTTTTTCGGGTGAGTTTGGAGCGTATGATTTTACGGGTTCGTTTACCGCTTTTGGTATATTGAAAAATCCTTTTAACATGAGGTTTAATTTTAAGATTGAATGATTAAAAATCTACACAAAAGTACAAAGGAATATTTGATAATAGAAATTTTTAAATCATATATAAATATATCTTGATAGCATTTTCGATTTTTAGCCCAGATGGAAATGGAAAAATTTTTGAAGTCTTGTTGCATTTTTTCTTGTAAAAAAAGAGCGACAATAGGAGCTCCTTTTTTTGCTTAGAAAAAGCAAACAAGAAGAAAAAATTTGTAATGTACAGCTGGAATTGCTTCTAATTTAATGCAAATGGCGCATTTAGTCTAAAGGCAGGAACAATTACTTTGAATGATTTTGTGGTGGTAAAATTAATCATTTCGAAATGCCCTTTCATAGTGCCAAAAGGTGCACAAAGTAAACAACCTGAGCTATAAGTGTGGGTTTCACCTGGTTTTAAAACGGGTTTTTTGCCTATTACGCCTTCTCCATCTACTGTTTCTAGATAGTTTAAGGCATCATATATTTCCCAGTGTCTAGTTGTGAGTTGTACGGAGTCTTTACTGTGATTTTCTATGGTAATATGGTAGCTGAATGCAAAATGCATTTTATTGTTTTTGAAGTAAGTTCCTTCAAAAGCCGTTAAGACAGAAATCTTGATACCTCTTGTGATTTGGATTACCATAACTGTTTATCTACTTCTACAAAGTTATAAATTTTATAAAAGCAAATGTATTATTGAGATGTTAATTTTTTAGTTGGTAATATTAACAGAATTTGCGCTGCCTTTACCAATAACTCGATCATATAAATCCCCGTTTTGGCGATAATAAACAATGGCTGTGTATTGATTTTCGGTTTCGTAAAAATTCCCATCAATGGCGTCTTTATCGGAAATGTTGTTTTGAGAATCTAGAACAGTGTAATTGTAATTTGTAAATCCTTGTTTGATTAAAATTGCTTTTTCAAAAACACCTTTATCGGCATTGTAATCCATTTTGTTTTCGGCAGAAAGGATATTGTTGTTAAACATTCCTGTTACATAAATGTTTGTGCTTGCATTTGCATCTGCCGCAAAAAGGGTGAAATAAACCCATGAGTAATCGGCTTCTACCTCATTATTTTGTGCGGTTAAATTTCGGACTTTAAAATTTCCGTTTATATCGGGATAAAAAGTGTATGATTTGTATTTTCGAGAGCTGTCTGTATATAAATGAGAATTGTATAAACCACTATTCGAATCGACTCTAGCTATTGTGTTTGTAGCTACGCGAATTTCTTTATTGTCAAAATATAAATATTCATTTCCTGCGAAAAATTGAGTTTCCTTATCATATTTGAAAATTAAATCATTACCAATAGTATATTGTGGTTTTACGTTAACAATGGCGTTGTCCCACTTTCCGTTTTGTAATAAAATAACTTTTACGTTTTGAACTGGATTTTGAAATAGAATTTGATTTGATTTGATACTGAAATCAAGATTGTGTTTATACTTATTATCGGCAACATTTCTCGCTCTTTTTACTTGCATAGGCACATCGACAATATCTTCGTAAATAATAAATTTTTTAGTAAACACAAGTTCTTTGTTACTGTTAAAAATAGAAACTAAATAATTGCCGCTTTTTGTTATTTGAGTGTAGTTATTTGGGAAATTTAACCTGTAATGAGAATAAATTTGTAGTGTGTTGAACGAATTTTCGTAATCTTGAATTCTTTGGTTATCCGTACCGTTTATATATTCGTTTTTAGTCAATAAAGTTGGTGTCCAGTTGTAATTGTATTGTGCGATAGTGTAATAATAATCTTCTTCGGTGCCAAATAAATCATCGAAACTAAGTTGAAATTGTTCACCTAATCTAAAAACTGGAATCACATTATTTGTGCTTTGTGTGAAAGTAACTGTTTTTATATTAAATGGTGGATATGTTTCGGAAATTGTTTGACCAATAACTGAATTCACAAAAAAGATTGTTATAAAAAAGAAAAATACTCTTTTTACCATGATTTTAATTTCAACTGGAGTAAATATATGATTTTAGAA
>NZ_JBJXEN010000078.1:0-62728 GCF_046153165.1 Flavobacterium sp.
CAACTATTAGCATCTGTCACAGTACAAGTCCATGTGCCTGCACTTAATCCTGTTACTGAAACTGTACCATCTCCTGTTGGGTTACCCGGAGTCCAGTTATAAGTATAACCTCCTGCTCCTCCTGTTGGGGTATTGATAGTTGCTGCACCAGTTGCCCCTCCAAAACAAGCCACATTAGTTTGTGATGAAGCTGTTACTGATAAAGCTGGTGGTTGTGTTACTGTAAATGTTTGTGTTGCAGTACAACTATTAGCATCTGTCACAGTACAAGTCCATGACCCAGCACTTAATCCAGTTACTGAAACAGTTCCGTCTCCTGTTGGGTTGCCTGGTGTCCAGTTGTAAGTATAACCGCCTGCTCCTCCTGTTGGTGTATTAATGCTTGCAGCACCATTAGATCCTCCAAAACAAGCCACATTAGTTTGTGATGCAGCTGTTACTGATATAGCTGGTGGTTGTGTTACCGTAAATGTTCTTGTTGCAGTACAACTATTAGCATCTGTCACAGTACAAGTCCATGACCCAGCACTTAATCCAGTTACAGAAATTGTTCCATCTCCTGTTGGGTTACCTGGAGTCCAATTGTAAGTATAACCTCCTGCTCCTCCTGTTGGTGTATTGATGCTTGCAGCTCCATTAGATCCTCCAAAACAAGACACATTAGTTTGTGAAGCAGCTGTCACAACAATTGCAGTAGGTTGAGTTATAGTAAATGTTTGTGTTGCAGAACAAGCAAGATTATCAGTCACAGTACAAGTGTAATTTCCTGCTGCTAATCCAGAAGCTGTTGCTCCTGTACCACCGCTAGGTGCCCATGAGTAAGTATAAGGTGCAAAACCTCCGCTTGCGCTTACAGTAGCGGTTCCGTTAGATCCTGAATTACAAGAAACGTTGGTTTGACTTAAAGCTGCCAAAATAGGTGTTGAAATTGTTAGTGTTCCCGAGTTTGAATTAGTAAAACACGAAGGAACTCCATTAGAAATTACACAACGATATAAATACCCACTCATTCCTGATGTTGCACCAGTTATAGTCATTATGTTAGTGGTAACATTTGAATATGGAGCCCCATTTGTAAGATTAGTAAAGCCTGATCCTGTATTCACTTGCCACTGATAAGCTGTTGCACCTGTTGCAACTACACCAAAAGTAGTATTACCACCTGAACAAATAGTTCTATTTGGAGGATTTGAAGTAACTACTGGCGCAACACATGAAGGTGTCTCATATAATCGAAAGTTATCTATTCCCCATTCTTCATTAGGACCTTCAGAAAAAACACGAATACGTAAACTCATTGTAGTTCCAGTACCAACAATAGTTTTGATAAATTCGCCAAACACATTTGTTAATTGCGTACCATCTCCGCAACCATTGTTGTCTGTGTCTTCGTATAGGTATTTGTCATTAGATCCTGTTGCACTTCCTCTATTGTAAAATCTAATTAAGTTTACGAAAGCTCCTCCATCTATACTATATTCAACTATGATATAATCGGTATTAGTTGTGCCTACTCCACTTATACAAGCATTTATGTTATCCCATGGTTCATTAGTACTTGCAGCTGCAATTAGACCTCTAAAACTTAATCCCGACTTACCTGCAATGTTAATACCAGTCCAATCAATTTGTAGCTCATTTAATGGATTGCTTGCTGGAAGTGCACCTTGTGCTCCACTAGCAGTAAATCCAGTACCTGCAGCATTATGATCTTCTCCAGCCCAGAAATTTGTTCCTTGTTTTGACGTGAAAGGAACAACTTGAGAAATAGTTGATCCGTCCGTCAATTTAAAGTAAGAAACACTTGGAAGAGGTGTTGTTCCTCCATTTTCTTCTGGTGTTCGGGTTCCGCTTGAAGGGGCTCCTGCCGCTTCAAAAGTGTCGCTCCAAAATTGTGTTTGTGCTTGCCCCAAAAAGCTTACAAACAGAAGAGCTACTAATAAAGTAAATTTTTGTTTCATGTTGGTTTATTTGTGTTAATATTTAGAATGCGTATGTTTAAATTAATTATTTTCCAAAGGTACTTTTTTAATTGAAAATATTACCTGTTAAATTTCTGTTTGCCATAATTTGTTTCGCTGTCATAATACCTTCATCGGTACTCATAATTTCTATAGCTATTTGTTGATTGTCTGAACAAGCTACATTTATTGTATTATCTTCTGCCAATTGTAATATTGTACCTGGCATTGCATTATTATGTCCTTCATGAATTAGTGAAGCTGATATAATTTTTATTTGTTCCCCTAAAAAAGATGCATCTGCACCCGTGTTCCAGGGATTACAAGCATTTATTAATGCTATAATTTCAGAAGCTTCCATTTTTTTCCAATTTATATATGTATCCGATAATTGAGGTTTTTCATAATAGTAAGATTCCGTCTCATCTTGAATAGAGCTTGGTATTTTACTCGCAAATTGAAGCATATTGGCTACATTTAAAGCTACTTGAGCTACACGACTACTCAATTTTACAGCTAACTTTCCATAAGTTTCGTCTTTATCAATACTTATAGGATCATTAAATATTATGTTTCCTTCATCAAATTTTGAATTCATAAAATGAGCACATATAGCAGTTTCTTTTTCTTGATTTTTTAATACTTCAAAAATAGGCATAACACCTCTATATTGAGGTAATGGCCCCGGATGGAAATTAATAAATTTTTCTGCTCCATACGCTAATACATCGTCTGGAATTAAAAAAGGAAAAGATATAGAAAAAATATAATCTGGTTGGATAGAATTAATCCAAGTGCGCATTTCAGAGATACTTTTTCTATTAGAAAAGGATTGAAAAGGTATATCATTATTCTCACATTCTCTTTCTAGGGCATCTACGATTATTTCGCTTCCTTCACCTATTCCTATTCCAAATAAATACTTTTCGACAGCTAATAATTGTATTGCTTTGAAAGCAAATTTACCTCCACATAAAAGTAATATTTTCTTTTTTTCTTCCATGTTAAATACAGGTATAGCTATTATACCAAGCTGATGTAACGTTATTTAAATCGAGTTCTACTAATTTATCAAACTCCGCTTTTATATCTTTTATTTCAGATCCTAATTTTATTTCACACATTCCATTATTCTCAACAATTAAAGCTTCATATAATGGACTAATAGACATATTTGTTTTTGCGTCAAAAAAAACATGCCCTCTTGGACTTGTGAACTCAAACTTTTGTAAGTCAGAAGCTATTGAAGATATTTTATTTTTATGTTCAGGAATTAAATCTAGTATCTTACTGCATATTTTAGCTCCTTCCCAGCCTAATAATGAAAATAAATTAGGCGTCCTTCCGGAATTTGTAATAGTTTCAATAAAAATATTATTTTCGGAAGAATCTATTTTTTTAGACCACGACACAACTCCGCTTACATTAGTACTTGGGAAAATCGCATTTTCTAACATGGTTTCTTCCATACTAAAAGGAGTTAAATAAATGGGTAAATTTTCGCTCTCAAACCATTTTTTTATTTCTGTAAAATACCATTGCACATAATCTCCGCTAAAAAGGCTTAAAAGTGCACTCTTGGGATTTTGCTCTAAATGATTTTTTACAGACTCCATCGTGAAATCCTCTATCTTATATCCTGTTGCATGATTAAAACAAATAGTACCACCACCATCTTCAAACCCCTTACTAATGCTATAAGTATGTAGATAACCTCCATCATAATAACCTGTTACCATTCCTGCCTTTTCATAACCATCATTAACAGCTTTTTTGGATGTTAACCATGCACCTAATGCATTATGAAGTGAATGATAAAAAATATTAGGACAAGTTGGCCATTCATTAGGTAAATTAGCTCCAGCATCTAAAACAATTAATATCTTATTAGCCGCAAGAAAAAGAGGTTTTAGTAATTCAGCTGTTCTGTGACCTATATAAGCTATTACCAAATCTACATTTTCGTCTAATAACAATCTTTCTGCACTTCTATAACATTGCTGTTTATCAGCACCGAAACTTATATTCTCAGTAATTATCTTAACATCTTCCCTACCTATAAGCTTCAAGCCAGATCGCAATCCCTCAAATATATCAAAACCAATGGTTTCATAAAAGGTAGATCTTGGTAATAAAATTCCTATTTTTTGCATAAATTTTAATACTAAAAAAAAGGAAATCTCGAATTCAAGATTTCCTTTTTTTGATTTCCTTTTTTTGTTAATTTCTACTTGGAAATATCCCTTCTACAGCAATACAATAATTTAATGCTAAATATGGGTTTGTTATATTTAATGGAAATCCAGAACCAGCTATACCAGTTTGTCCTGATATAGCTAATGGTCCGTAATTATTACCCACCGTTGAAACAGATGAGTAAAAATCCCCAGTTGCTTGCGCAAGAAAAGCTCCGTTTGGAACATCTGTATCCCCACTCCCTGCTGATACAGGAATATTAACATTTATTCCTTGACCAGGATGAACGTGAGGAGGCATATTTCCATTAATTAATGTAACGCTATTAGCTCCCGCTTGTTCTCCAATGACATAATTTGGCAAACCAGGACCTTGCCCTTGCCCAATAGGGACCCTTCCTTGCAAATTTGGTAAATTAAAGGTCGTTTGACCATTGCCTCCATATGTGGTCCCAATTAACGAAAACAGGGCAGTATATTGAGCAATTGAATAGGTTTGTCCGTTGCAAAAATCGTAACTAATTGGGGAGAAATTAAACCCAAAAATTTTAATTTCCCCTATAAATGGTTCTGTAGACATAATTCTTTTTTTTAAATTATTAAAATAAATTGAAGAACCTTCAATTAGTTACGACTAGGAAAAATTCCATATATCGCTATCGAATAGTTAACTACCAAATAAGGATTCATAATCGAAACAGGCAATCCAGAACCTGCAATTCCAGTTTGTCCTGATACTGCCAATGCTCCATAATTATTACCTGGTGTTGAAACAGATGAGTAAAAATCCCCAGTTGCTTGCGCAAGAAATGACCCATTAGGAACATCAGTATCCCCACTCCCTGCTGATACAGGGATATTAACATTTATTCCTTGAGCTGGGTGAGCATGTGGTGGTAAATTTGAAGATAATAGAGTAACACTCGTTGTTCCGGAAACTTGCCCTAAAGCATAGCTTGGCAATCCAGGTCCAGTACCTTGATTAATAGGCATACGTCCTCTTAAATCAGGCAATCCAAACGTTTGAACTCCATTACCACCGTAAGTGGTACCTAATAATGAAAATAAAGCAGTATTACTGGCAATTGACATGATTTGTCCTGCGCAATCCATATAGCTTCGAGGCGCAAATTGAAAAGCTAAGATTTTAATCTCCCCTATAAATGGTTCTGTTGACATAATTTTTTATTTTAGTTAGTTATATATTGATTTTTTGATTGCTAAGATAATTTAATTTTTTAAAGAAATAATTACTTTTAAAACTAATTCCTTAATTAATTTTACTAAATTATAGTTTTATTAAAAAATAAAACCCCGTATTTATACCTGTTTTTTAAATGTTGTTATTTATCTATTTTTTTAACTTTCAACATATTATTTTTAGGCTTTAATCCTTGTAACCTAACAAAAACGTGACTTAACGATTCTGGCTGAAGTAAATTATTTTTATTATGACAAGAAAAGCAAGAAATAGAGTTAGAATAAGTTGAAGCTGTTGAAGGTGACTGTACAAAAGTTTCCATAGTACTATTTGACAATTGTGCGGTACCGATAGCATCTCCAAGTGGAGTCACCTTAGGAATAGAATCTTTTGGTGTAGGACTTGCATAATTTGCATACGGGTAACTCATTCCGTTCGGGGCATTTCCTCCAAATGTCCAAGTTGCCCCAATTAGTAAATAATTTTTCCTGATGTCATTTCCAACTAACATACTTCTTACAGCATTATTCATAGATATCACTTGGCTATTTGCATCAGCAGGCGTATCATTTTCTTGATTAGGAACAGTATTAGACGCACTACCCCAAGCCATAATTCTTCTAGCGCCTGGACTAAATATTTTTGGATCTTTAACTAAAATTACTTGAACAGAGTCGCTTTTTTTATTTAAACTAACTACTTCTATTGTATCTTTCATGTTTTTAAAATTCTCTTTATCTACATTATCAGAAGCATTAGCATTAAACAACCATCCAGAACCTTTATCTGCTGGAATTTCTTTGATTTTATTATTTGTATCTTTATAAGAATAAGCAGCATTCGGCGTATTTTTTTCGTGTTCAAAAGTAGCCCAAACCATCTCTGGATGACCAGCTACACTACCTACAACGTGCATACCAACCATTGCTAACTTTGCTTTTCTTTCTCCGTTTACAAACCATTTATTTGGGTTCGATTTATTATAAGTAGGAATTATTGCATCAATAGTAATATAGTTACTTAAATTAGGCAAATCTTTAGTTTCAACCCATGATGTTTTAATTTCCATTGCTAGAGCATTTGGATCTGGTGGTGTAGCCCAACCTTCATTTTTTGCATACTTCAGAATTTCATCTAACTCAGTTTGAGTCGTAGGAAATTCATTTAATGATAATTTTCCTGACTTATAACCTGACAAATAATAAGCAAATACATCATTTACCATTGTAATATAATAAACTAAAGATTGGTTTTCTGACATCAAAATACCTGAGGAACCAGCTTGTCCAAGTTCTACGTCGACTGTGTTTCCATTAGAGTCCAGAAAGATATTTTTATTTCCAGCTCTAAATTTGTGTAATACATTTTTCGAATTTGTTTTTACATTTATAATAGCTTTAGGCTTATTTATTATATTTCCTTTATCGTCAATAAAATCCTCTCCTCCTTTAGAATTAGATACTATCTGATTAACTATTACACTCTTATTCATATCATTTTTAACAAATACTTTCTCTTTTTCGGTATTACTTTCTACCTCAAACTTATTTCCGTTTTTGTCAATCACCATAGGAAGCCCATTAGGCCCGTTTTGACTTATACTACTAGAAGCTCTTAACATTGTATTAGAATCGTGAGGGATTAAAGAGCGTTTACCATCTACAATTGGAGAAACTGTGTAAAAAGTAGGCGATTCCATAACTGTTTTCCCTTTATCATTTGATGTAATCCATAAGAACATCTGTTCAGACCACTTATAAAAGTCAAAATTATCATTAAATTTAGATAAACTATTTGCAGGTAAAACCAATCCGTTTTCGGTCGCTTTTTTATTCATAAACCAAGAATCGAAATCGGCTTTAGTAAGCGTATCTTTTTGTAATACATCTTGAGGTAAATAACTTGCTTCAAAATCAGCTTTCTTATTACACCCAAGAAAAATAATCCCTGTTACCGAAAGGCATACTATTAGGATTTTGGAAATTTGTTTTTTCATGATAATTAAATTTAGTAGTTAGTTTAAGTTTATTTGCTTAGTAAAATGAAATGATTATGTCTGTTTTTAAAAAAATTTATAGTTATATCATTTTTACATTCTATAACCATACTGCTAAATTATGGTTTGTAAGAAAATGCATATAGGTATTTATACCTGTTTTTCGTTACGAGTCTTTTTTTATTGAATTTAAATAGTATTTTTGATAGAAATTTTTAAACTAATCATAAAACTAACTATCATGGCAGAAAACACAATTACATTGCAACAAGCACAAGAATGGGCAACTACATGGAGATCAGATCCATCAAATACAGTTAAAGCTCATTTAATTCCTAATGTAGATATCACACAATTATTAAATGAAAATAATGTTGTAGATGTTCGTGCTTATATAGGAGTTGATGAAAATGGTATTAACAAATTAATGCTCGTTGGGGTTGATATTGATGGGAATGATTTGATTGATGACACGAAAGAACAATACATTTACGACTTTACAAAACCTTGCCCAAGTACATGTGACGTAGACAGTCCTTTGTACACATTAAAATAATAATATGAATAATTTTTTTGCAGATATTGGCTATTTTATATTACTAATAAATGTAATTCTATTTATTAAGGGCTTTTCTAATAATGGAAAAGCCTTTAAAATTTTTACGATATATTCTGTATTAATTTTTATTATTCAATTAATTGTAAATGTCTTAAATTATTTAAAAATAAATAATTTATTCTTATCTCATTTCTATTTTATACTCCAGTTTTTTTTATTAAGTTTTTTTTACTTAACAATCCTAAAAGTAAATTTTCAAAAAACAACAATTAAGCTTTTATTAATTCTGTGTCCACTTATCTTAGTGATACAATATTTAATGGATCCAAATTTATTTTTTGAATTTAATTTATTTGAAATATTTATTACTTCTTTTCCTATTATTATTTACTCAACATACTATCTATATAATTTATTAAATGAAAAAAAAGATTTTTATTATATTAACCTAGGTATATTAATCTATTTATTTGGAAGTACCGTATTGTTTCTTGTAGGAAATCTAGTAGCAAAACTAGATAATAATTTAAATGATATCCCATGGATTTTAAATTCAGCTTTATACATTATGTATCAATTATTTATACTAGTTGAATGGAAAAATAATTTTTCTAAAAAAATATAATATGAAAATAAATACAATCCCTCAAAACGAAATAATATGTGTAATTATTTACACCTTTATTGCGTTTCTTTTAATGGCTTTTGTATTAATTTTATTCTTTTATTTCTCACGAATAAAAATTGTAAAAAATGAAATAGAAAAAAGATTTTTAGAATCTAAACATCAAAAAAGTTTATTACACTCTGTTATTAAAACTCAAGAAGATGAGCGAAAAAGAATAGCACAGGATTTACATGACGATATTAGTTCTAAACTAAATATTGTTTCACTAAACAGTCATTTGTTACTAACACCCAATTTATCACAAAAAGAAATTACCGAAATAACAAATAACATCATTAATCTTACAAAAAAAACCTTAGATAATTCCAGAAGAATTGCACATGACTTATTACCTCCTGTATTAGAAAAATTTGGTTTAGATGCCGGTGTAAAAGAATTGTGTCTAGAATTTAATAGTAGTAAATCAGTATCCGTTAAATACGAAAATTTCATTTCGTTCAATGATAATAATGATGAACAAAAACATCTTCATGTTTTTAGAATTTTACAAGAGCTTATGAATAATTCTCTTCGACATGGTAAAGCATCATCTATTTCTATTCTTTTTGAAAATGAAGATGGCATAAATTATTGCAAATATTCTGACAACGGAATTGGTTTTGACACTACTATATTAGACAATAAAAAGGGTTTAGGAATGAAAAATATAGAAAGTAGAATAAGTTTTTTAAATGGCACCTTAAATATAAATTCAGAGATAAATAAAGGAACACAAATTATTTTTAATTTTTAATATCATGGATGATAAAATCAAAATAATCCTTGCTGATGATGAAATTTTATTTAGAAAAGGAATTTCATTTTTATTACAAAGAGAAAAAAATATAGAAATTATTTTTGAAGTATCTAATGGAAGTGAATTATTATCTTTCTTAAAAGAAAGTACTATTCATCCCGACATTATTATGATGGATCTTAAAATGCCGCTTTTAAATGGTGTTGAAGCGACTAAAATTATAAATAATGATTTTCCGAAAATTAAAATTATTGCTTTAACTAGTTATGATTCGAAATCTTTTATTGCAAATATGATAAATATTGGAGCCGCATCATATTTGATAAAAAACAGTACTCCAACTGAAATGATAGAAACAATAAACGAAGTCTCGGAAAAAGGATTTTACTATAACGAAAATGTACTACAAGTTATACACGATGGAATATTAGCTTCAAACACAAAGCTAAAAAGTATTTTCGACGAAGACTATTTAACTAATAGAGAAAAAGAAGTATTACAATTAATTTGCAAACAATTAAGTACTAATGATATTGCTGAAAAACTATTTATAAGTAACAGAACCGTAGATGGTCATAGAAATAACTTATTACTAAAAACAGAATCTAAAAATGTTGCAGGATTAGTTGTGTATGCAATACAAAACAAGATTATTAGTATCGATAATTTATCTATTTAATATTAATAAATTATCTGTAATCATTTTTGATGGAGATTTAAAACAACATAAAAAAGCCCATTAGATAAATTACTAATGAGCTTTTAAACAAACATAAAAACAAAACTAAACTAACTTTATAATTTCCTTTTTTAGATGAACTAGAGTTTCTTTATTAATTTTAAAACCTATAAGTCACTTTAGCTTTAAGAAATAATGGTACTCCTGGTGTAAAATGTATTTCTTCAATACTTTGAGTCTCATTTTTCAATCTGCTTTCAGTCGCAAATTGAGTTTCATTCCATTTTGTATTAAAAATATTTTCGCCTGAAATTCCAAAAATTACATTTTTGTATTCATAATTTATATTCAAATCCGAAACCATATATCCTTTTGCTACAATCGAATTGTCTTCATTGGCTGGTCGAGATTTTAGATATCGATAATGAAATCCTCCCGAAAAACCTTTATATTTATTAACACTAAATCCTCCTGTCGATGTAAAATCAGGTGCCAACGGAACATAATCTTGTCCTTTTGGTGCATCAATACTTCTGGCATAAGTATAATTTACATCGGTATCAAAAAACAAATAATTAGATAACTGGTAACGCAAACCAAAATCGAAACCCATTCGTTTTGTTCTTCCTGAAATCTCAACCGTTGCAGCATCGCCAACATATACTAATTCTTCTTCTAGATTTAGCATCCAAATAGCTGAGTTAAGCAATAGTTTAGGAAATGGTTTTACAATAATTCCTAAATCAGAACCAAAAGCAGTTGGCAAAATTTGTTTTCCAGCATTAGCAACTACAACTCGGGTATCGTTAGAATGAAACCCAAAACCAGATTTTAAGTAAAACTGCAAATTATTATTTTGTGTAAAGATAAAGTTCAATTTTGGCGAAAATTTAGCTTTATTTTCAGTTTGTGTTTTGTAATTTGTTGCCAATTTATCTTGGTAATCAAACTTAAAATAATCGAATCTAATTGCTGGATTTATCTTTAATTTTCCGAAATCAAATTCAGTATTCAGGTAGGAAAAAACATTCGTTTCGTCTATATCTCCTAATTTCAAATTATTCAAAGTTGTATAACGTCCTACTGTATGCGATAATTCGGTATTTTTTGTAGCATCATTTCTGAAACCAAAACCCAACTGAAAATTAGAATTTGTTCCTTTTTTATTTAATTCTGTATTTAGACCAAAAATATCTCTATTTTCTTTTTGGCTTATTTGATCTCCATTTATTGGATCTTCTAAGAAAAATGTAAAATTAGAATATAACTCAAAATTATATTTTGAATAAAAAGCATTCGCTTTTAGCATCATATTTTCATCAATAGGTTTTGATAATGAAATGTTCAAATTTGTTCTCGATGTTTTTCCGCCTTCAGTATCATCAACAGCACCAAATCTTGAAATTAATCCAGCATTAATCAACCGTTGTGGAACTTGTCCAGAAGCATCCCATTTACTTGTAAAATTAGAAGCATTGATAGAAAACTTACTATTATCAGCAAAAACTGATGTATATTTTCCAAATAAATTAATACGTTTAAAATTTTGTGGTGCGTCAAATGCACCATCGGTCATAATATATTCTGTTGCTAAATAAGCATTCTGATTTTTTTGTTTTTCTAATAAATTAAAAAGCCCAACAGTTTTGAAAGTGTTAAATTGTCCAGCTTCAACACTTATCATATTCTTCTCTATTTTTTCCTTTGTTAAAAACGAGACATAACCCGCTGTAGCAAAATCACCTTTATTGGCATAATAAGTTCCTTTTCCAAAATCTATTTTTTCGACCGTTTCTGGAATCACAAAATGCAAATCGGCATAACCTTGTCCGTGAGCGTGAGAAACCATATTTACTGGCATTCCGTCTATTGAAACGGCAATATCTGTTCCGTGATCGATGTCGAAACCACGTAAAAACATTTGCTCTGCTTTTCCGCCACCTGCATGCTGACCAATAAATAATCCTGGAACTTTTCGTAAAATTTCTTGCGAAGAATTTACTGGAGTAGTTTGTAAATCTATTTTAGAAATAACATTCATTGCATTTAGTTTTGACCGAATAACTACTTGATCCAAATTAAAAGCATCATCTTCCAAAACTATCGAAATCTCATTAGATACAATTGTATATTCTAATTTCTTAAATCCTAAAGCTGTAATGATTAACACATCTGAAATATTAGTTTTATCTATATTAAAATTGCCAAATTCATCGGTATGTGCGTGATATTTAGAATTTATATTCAATAAATATGCATTTTCGACAGGATTCCCTAATGAATCTATTACTATGCCTTTTTGCATTTGTGCAAAACTCGAAAATGTAATGAATGAAATTAAAATTGTAAAAAGTGATTTCATTACAAATTATTTATTTTTTGTTCTAAAACTGGTCCTAATTCAAAAGTACTCGCTAACAATTCTTTCTTTATAGGTGCTAGTTTAGCTAATAAATTATTGGCTTTATAAATCGTTGCTAAATGATAGTTCAATTTTGGTTCAAAAGATTTTCCAACTACATACTTTTCTTCAATTTCTAATGCTTTTTCACTATCACCAAGATTATAATATGACCATGCTAATAAATCGTAAGAATCTGGAGTTGGTCGATGATCTATTTCAATTTTTGCAATTTCTAATGCTTTTGAAGCTGTAGTTTTGTCATCAGCATAAATTAAAGTATTGTATTTGTTATACATCGCTCCATAATTATGATCTGTAAGCATTTTAAAATAAGAGGCTAGATTTTGTTTTTCACTATCAGTATTTTTCTCATATTCGGCAATTTGAGATTTTAGTAAATAAAAATCTGGCGAATTGTGTTTTTTAGAAACTACATTGATAATTCGTTTGGCTTCCGTTGTATTTTTTTCATGAGAAAAAGCAATCCAAGCAATTCCTTTTAGTGCATACGAATTGTTAGGCTCTACAGCTAATGTTTTCAGGTAATAATCATAAGAAGCTTTTATATTTCCCGCATGACCATTTAGATCTCCAAGGTTAGAAAATGTCCAGATTTTTAATCCTTTACTATCGTTTGTAATGGCTATATCTCTTGCTTTTTCCATAAATGAAATGGCAGTTTTTAAATCTCCTAGATGATCATTCCATTTCGAAATTCTAATTAAATAATCGAAATCTTTCATGTCCGTTAGAGAATTTAAGTTTTTCTGAGCTTCAGTATAATTTCCCAATTCCATATTCACATCAAAAAGTAATTTCTGAGTTTCTTTCATTCCTTCTCCAATTGCCAGAGCTTTGTTTGCCAATAATAAAGCTTCTTTGAAACGATGTTGTGAAATATAATTTCTACCCAAAGAACGAATGGTACCTACATAAGCATATTTGAAAGTTTCGTTCGATTTTAATAATAATTCTTCAGTTTTATACAAATCATTAATATTTCCAGTTATTTCAAATAATTTCGAATAATTCGAAGCTATTTGAGATAAATAAGTAATTTGATTTGGAGCTGCATCGAATTTTTTTTGCCAAAAATCTATTTCAGACTTTGCAAAATCTAACGATTTATTTTCTTTCATTTCTAGAAAGACGTTGTAATCTTTTGGGTTTGTAACTTGATCTATTTTTTTTTCGCAACTTATCATTACTAAAGTGGCAAAAAATAGAATTACTAAATTGAATGTTTTCATTGCGTTTGTTTTTGTATGTTATGTTTTATTTTTAAAAAATTAGAGCGCATAATTTTTATACGCTCTAATTATAATAATTTACCAAGCAGAAGCTAAGTAAGGAAATGAAGCAGAAAAGGTTTTATCGTTTGCATTAACATGATCAGAAGTAAGTCCTGCATTTGAAGTTCCAGCTGGACCACCAAAAATTAAAAGTAGTTCAGTATCAATAACATCATCAGCAAGAGCGCGTCCAGTTAATACATTTGTACCATCAAAAAATGTAGTAGTTCCAGTTTTTGCAACACCTAAAACATCAGTAGCTAACAATCCTGTAAGCTGAGCCGCTGTTTGACCTAATGCATTTGTAGTATATCCAGAATTTAAAGCCAACAATCTTGACTGAAAAATAGATTGATAATTTGCACCCATCATTGAAGGAATTGTAGCGTTAAATGCATCTTTAGGGGCTCCAGAAGCAATAAAAACAGTATTTATAGCTGGTCTAGCCATTTGATCTTTTTGCACATAAGTTCCAGAAAAATCTGTTGTTGGTGCTGTAGGAACTACATCGTCATCATTGTTACAACTTGTAAACATTGCTATACCTACAATTGACAATGCTATAATTTTAAATTTATTTGTTTTCATCTTTTTACTTTTATTAAAAATTAAATTATTGTTTTTGTTTAGTCTCTGCCCAAACATTAATAGTTGTAGAAGTTCCTAACATAGATTTTGGTACTTCAATAATTGTAGCTAAAACATTAGTTCCAGCAAAAGTATCCGTCCCAGGATTGTTAAATCCAGTTGCAGTTCCTGCAAGAATAGCTTTAAACTGATTTAAGTCGAAAAAGAATGGATCATCTCTTGGTCCTGCAAAAAACTTCATCCCGTTTGAAGTTGAAGTAATTGGAGCTTGTCCGTACTGAGAAATATCAACACTTCCTGAAGACGAAGCAGTCTTAACTGTGCTAGATGTTCCTGTTGTTCCTGGAGCAGTTGGTCCAAAAAAGTACATTTTACCATCTCTTTTAATTGCTTGAATAACAAGGTCTTCTACATTGTCGCCTGTGTTATCAATGTTAATCTCTGTCATAACATTTTCATTAAACGCAGCTGCAGCTGTTGCTCCTGGACTTAACAATCCTTGTGTGTTTACTACGAATACCATGTTATTTGTATCTTGCCCTTGAAAAGCATATACATCGGTAATATCATTTGCATTACCTGTTACTGCTGGAGCATCTGCGTGATCAGCAGCAATTAATAATAGACCTGAAATCGCAACAAACGATAGACCTAAATACATTTTTGTTTTTTTCATTGTTTTAAATTTTTAATGATTATAAATTGATTTACGCAGAATAGTTCTTTATGGTTTTAAAAAAAGTAATTTTTTTTAAAAATAATTTTAAATATTTGATTATCAATATTATATAACTGAATTATTATTTTTTAATAAATTCAAACGAATCATTAATCATCATATTAAATAAACTTTACATAGATTTGTATTAATCAAAAAATGATTTTATGTCACAAGAAGAAGTTTTAGTATTAATAAAAGAAAAAGATAGTCGAGCCTATACCATACTATACGATATGTACTCTAAAAGTCTTTTTGCGGTTATTAATAATTTAGTTAAAGACAGAGAAGAATCTGAAGATGTCTTACAAGAAGTTTTTGTAAAAATCTGGAAAAATATAGATTCTTATAACGAAAGTAAAGGTCGTTTTTATACTTGGGCACTTAATATTGCTCGAAATACAAGTATAGATAAAATGCGTTCTAAAAATTTTAATAATAGCAAAAAAAACCTATCATCCGATAATTTCGTACATCTACTAGATGACAGTAACAAATTAACCAATAAGATTGATACTATTGGAATTCAGGAATTTGTAAAAAAACTAAAGCCAAAATGTATTGCCATAATAGATTTATTATTCTTTAAAGGTTACACTCAGCAAGAAGCTTCAGACGAATTAGAAATTCCTTTAGGAACTGTAAAAACGCAAAATAGAAATTGTATTAACGATCTAAGAAATTTTTTACATTTATAGTTATGGACATAAAAGAATATATAGAATCAGGAATATTAGAACTCTACGTTTACGGTTTACTCGACGAAACCCAAAACCTAGAAGTTGCCCAAATCGCGAAAAAATACAAAGAGATTAATGATGAAATTATTTCTATAGAAAAATCAATAGTTAATCTTTCTACTAGTTTTTCTCCTTTCTTATCGGTAGAAAATTTTGCTAAAATAAAATCTAAACTAGATATAAAACATACTAAAGTAATAGATTTAAAACCGAAAAATAATCGATTAAATTACATAGGCTGGGCAGCAGCTGCAGTATTCCTTTTAGGAATTGGTTACCAATATAACCAGCAACTAGTGTTTAAAAATGATATTGTTACACTTGAAAAAGAGAAAACAAAATTAAATGAAGTATTGGTTTCTGCTGAAAATAAAAACAAGCAAACTAAGGAAGTTTTGGCTGTAGTTCGTGATTCTAAAAATACTGTAATCAGCCTTGCAGGACAAGCTATTGCACCAACAGCATCAGCAAAAGTATATTGGAACAAAGAAACACAAGTTGTATATGTGGATGCTTCGGGATTACCTGAACCACCTGAAGGAATGGTTTATCAAGTTTGGTCGCTAAAACTAAAACCTGCACTTACACCTACAAGCATAGGATTGTTATCTGACTTTACAGCAGAAAATAATAAAATATTTGCAGTAAATAAAACTGGAAATGCTGAAGCATTTGGAATTACATTAGAACCAGCTGGCGGAAGTAAATCGCCTACTATGGAACAATTATATACTTTAGGAGCAGTATAACAAATACACTAAAATATTATAAAAAAGTAAAACCACTCAAAAAAGAGTGGTTTTACTTTTTTATATACTTAACTAAAGCCAAGATATATAATATTAAAGAAGCAAATAAACATCCTATCTCGAAAGTAAAGTTGTCTTTTGTTGTGCGAGCTAAAAGCATAAAAACTGTTCCAAATATAAATAAATGTAACGGATTCAAGCTTTTGTAATATTCATTTAATTTACTCATATCTTATTTAAAAAAAGAATCTACAAATTCGTATTTATTAAAAACATGTAAGTCATTAATACCTTCTCCAACACCAATATATTTTACAGGAATCTGAAATTGATCTGAAATTCCTATTACTACACCACCTTTTGCCGTTCCATCTAATTTTGTAACTGCTAAGCAAGTAACTTCGGTTGCTGCAGTAAATTGTTTGGCTTGCTCGAATGCATTTTGACCAGTCGAACCATCAAGAACTAACATTACATCATGTGGTGCGTCTGGAATCACTTTTTCCATAACACGTTTTATTTTAGTAAGTTCATTCATTAAACCAACTTTATTATGCAAACGACCAGCGGTATCTATAATTACAACATCGGCATTTTGAGCTACAGCACTTTGCAAAGTATCAAATGCTACTGATGCTGGATCACTTCCCATTTGCTGTCTAACAATTGGAACACCAACTCTATCCGCCCAAATCTGCAATTGATCTATAGCAGCAGCTCTAAATGTATCGCCTGCACCAAGAACTACACTATATCCTGCTTTTTTAAACTGATTGGCTAATTTCCCAATAGTTGTTGTTTTCCCTACTCCATTTACTCCAACAACCATAATTACATATGGCTTTTTATTCTTCGGAACTTCAAATTCTGTGGCTTCGCCTGAGTTGGTTTCGGACAAAAGTCCTGCTATTTCTTCTCGAAGTATTTTGTTAAGTTCGTCTGTTCCTAGATATTTATCGTTAGAAACACGAGCTTCTATTCTCTGAATGATTTTTAGTGTGGTATTTACTCCTACATCTGATGAAACTAGGATTTCTTCAAGATTATCGAGAACATCATCATCGACTTTAGATTTTCCAGCTACGGCTTTTGTTAGTTTTGATAAAAAAGAGTTACTAGATTTTTCCAAACCTTTGTCTAGGTTTTCTTTTTTTTCGGAGGAGAAGATTTTTTTAAAAAAATTCATTTGGTTTCGTTTTTTAGATAATTAGATTTTCAGATAGTTAATCTAAAAACCTAAAAAATTAATAGAAGCCTTTACAATTATCATTTAACCTTCTAATGTTCGAATTACTCTCGTAATTAACTTTTTGTTGCTTCTTTAGCAAAGAAAAGATTTAGCAAACAGCAAGAATTATAATTAGTAAAAATGCACTAACATTTTGCTTCTAAAAAAATTATGCACAAATATAAAATAAAAAAGCTACTTCCGAAAGAAAGTAGCTTTAGTATATTGTTATGTTAGATTATTTCTTTTTTAAGAATGTATCTACCTCTTCTGGTGTCATAATTGCTTCAACAAAAGTGTAAGCACCAGTAACTGGAGATTTTACCATTTTGATTGCTTTAGATAATCTCTTAGAAGCTGTTTGTAAAGTTGCTACGGTTTTCTTTGCCATGACTTATATTATTTAATTTCTTTATGAACAGTTACTCTTTTCAATACTGGATTGAATTTTTTGATCTCCAAACGATCTGGAGTATTCTTTTTGTTTTTAGTTGTAATGTAACGTGAAGTTCCAGCTACGCCAGAAGCTTTATGTTCAGTACACTCTAAAATAACTTGAATTCTATTACCTTTCTTTGCCATCTTGCTATATAGTTTTTAGGACCAGATTATTTTATAAATCCTTCTGACTGCGCTTTTTTCAAAACTGCAGAAATTCCGTTTTTGTTAATCGTTTTGATTGTAGAAGCTGCTACTCTTAGAGTAATCCATCTGTCTTCTTCAGGAAGGTAAAAACGCTTTTTAATCAAGTTCACAGAGAATTTTCTCTTTGTCTTGTTCATTGCGTGAGAAACGTTATTTCCTACCATCGCTCTTTTACCAGTAAGGTCACAAATTCTTGACATTATATTATCTTTTATTGTTATTCAAAATTCAGAGTGCAAAAGAACGAAAAATAAATGGTTGTCGCAAATTATTTTTAGTAGTTTTTTAAAATTTCTTTATAAATTATTTCTAAAGCTTTGTTTACGGTTCTATCGATGACTTTTTCTCGTGGCTGTCCGAAGTTAAATTCTTCCGAAAAAACACCTTTTGGAGTGGCAATTGCAATAAAAACTGTTCCAACTTCGGCATCGGCATCGCCTTTGTTGGGTCCTGCATTTCCTGTTGTGGCAATTGCAAAATCAGATTGGAATATTTTTTTTACCTGAGATGCCATCGATTCGGCAACTTGTTTACTTACTACTGAAAACTCGTCAATAATCTCTTGTGAGACACCCAGAACATTAACTTTTGCTTCCGTTGCATAACTTACAACACTTCCTTTAAAATAATTTGATGAGCCCGAAATTGATGTTAATACTGAAGCTATTTTTCCGCCTGTACAACTTTCGGCGGTAGAAATGGTTAGTTTTTTTTCAGTTAACAATTTCCCTAAAATGACTTCAATAGTTTCATCTTCTTCCAAACCAACAATACAATCAGAAATTATTAATTGTAATTTTTCGACTTGTGACTTGATTTCGTTTTGTAATAATTTTTCGTCTGTTCCTCGAGCAGATAACCTCAGTCTTACTCTTCCCGGACTTGGCAAATAAGCTAATTTAATAAATTCAGGTAAATTATCTTCCCATGTTTCTATTCTTTCAGCCAATAGGCTTTCCCCCACACCATAAGTCAAAATGGTTTTATGAATAATAAACGGTCGTTCGTATTTTGCTGTTAATTTTTGAATTACTTCGTTTTCCATCAAATATTTCATCTCGTATGGCACGCCTGGTAATGAAATAAAAACGGTACCTTCTTTTTGCAACCACATCCCAGGAGCTGTTCCTACTTGATTAAACAAAACTTGACATTTAGAAGGCACAAGTGCTTGATCTTGATTGAGTTTTGTAATTGGTCGTTTAAAATATTGCTCTATAAGTTGCGTAACATGAACTAATACTTTGTTATCAATTACTAATTCATCTTCAAAATATTCACATAAGGTTTTCTTAGTAATATCGTCTTTTGTTGGCCCCAAACCACCCGTTATAATAACAACATCAACTTTATTTTGTAATAAAGAAAGTGTCTTTAATATATGTTGTTTATCATCAGTTATCGAAAGCATTTCGTGTACACCAATTCCTATTTTATCCAAAAATTTGGCTATTACGCCCGAATTTGTATCTACAATTTGTCCAATAAGGATTTCATCACCAACAGTTACTATGGTTGCTTTCATTTTGATTTTTTTGAGATAATAAAGATTCTGAGAAACTAAGATTAAAAATTACAAACTAAAATCTTTTTTAATCTCAGCTAAAGCCAAATCGATTCGACCTGACATGCTTTTGTATATTTCTTTAATTTCTTTTTTCTTGCCTTTGTCTTTAGTCCATTGTTCTATTTGCAAAATTTCTTCATAAGCTGCTTCCATCCCTAATAAATCGAGTGTGGGTTTTATCTTGTGAGCATAACCGTATGCATGAGAGTGATCTTTAGCATTTATTCCTACTTTTATTTGTTGTACATCAGATGGAACTTCTTCTACAAAAAGATTTACTATTTGCAATACAAAGTCCTTATCATCGTCAGAAATCGCGTATACTTTTGCTAAATTATAATGTATTGCCATGCTTTATTTTACTTGAATTCTAAATAATTTATTACCTTCTAAAAAACCTTCCAACACATCGTTAGATAATACTTTTGCAACTCCTGCGGGCGTTCCTGTAAAAATAATATCTCCGATTTTTAGGGTGAAATATTGTGAAACATAAGCGATTAATTCATCTATTTTCCACAACATCATATTTGTATTTCCTTTTTGAACTGTCTTACCATTATTGGTTAACTCAAATGTAAGATTTTCCAGCGAATTGAAATCTTTTTTCGACAAAAAGTCACCAATAACCGCTGAACCGTCAAAAGCTTTTGCTTTTTCCCAAGGCAAACCTTTGTCTTTTAGTTTTTGTTGTAAATCCCGAGCAGTAAAATCGATTCCAACACTAATTTCGTCATAGTATTTATTTGCAAATTTTGCATCAATATACTTACCAACTTTGTTTATTCGTACAATAATTTCGATTTCATGATGAATATCGTCACTAAATTCAGGAATTACAAATGGATGTTGTTTGAGCAAAACTGCTGAATCTGGTTTTAAAAAAACCACAGGTTCCGTTGGACGTTCGTTTTGTAATTCAGCTATGTGCTCGGTATAATTTCTACCTATACAGATTATTTTCATTTCTTAAAATTCAAAGATTTAATGATTCAAAAATTGAAAGATTAAATTATTTAGTATTTAGTTTTCGAAGCTTAATCGCTGTTAAAACCTTCTTAGTATATAAAGGAAAGTCGGCATTTTGAATCCAACTGAAATAACCTGGTTCGGCTTCTAGTACTTTATTAACTTTTGCTCCTTTGTGTTTTCCGAAGGTGAAAATTTCTTCATTATCTTTATCAAAAGCAATCATTCCGGCAAAATCAGCAATTTTTTTTCGGGTTGTGAATTCTGAAAGCGATTTCATATCATTTTCTAATTCAGGATATCGATCAAGTTGTGCTTTTAGAATTTCGTACGTTGCCATGGTATCTGATTCGGCAGAATGAGCATTTTCTAATGATTTTCCAGTGTAAAATTTTAGAGCAGCACTTAAAGTACGTTCTTCCATTTTATGAAAAACAGTTTGTACGTCGACAGAAACTCGTCCTTTCATATCAAAATCGACGCCAGCACGAAGTAATTCTTCTGCCAACAACGGAATATCAAATCTATCAGAATTAAATCCTGCTAAATCTGAATCTTTTATCATATTGTAAACTTGAGAAGCCAATTCGTTGAAAGTTGGTTCGTTAGCTACTTTTTCGTCTGTTATTCCATGCACTGCTGTGGTTTGTGCTGGAATTGGAATGGTAGGATTTACCAACCATGTTTTGCTTTCTTTGTTTCCGTTTGGAAAAACCTTAAATATTGATATCTCTACAATTCTATCTTTTCCTATATCGATTCCTGTGGTTTCGAGATCGAAAAAGCAGATTGGACGTGTTAATTTGAGTTCCATTTAGTTTGTTTGTATTGTTACAAATATAATTGTTAGATTGTAATTGCCCTAATTTTTTTTGCAACGAATTACATATTTTTTTGACCACTGATCACAAAAATAAAGCGGATTTTCGCGGATTAAATAAACCCGAAGTTAGCGGTAAAGGTTTCTTACTAGCCCTGATTGCAGTGAGAATCCTTTTTTGAGGCTTTTCGCCGAAAAAAAGATTGCAACGAAAAGCAGGATTGGCTCCTAAAAAAAAGCGATTCAAAATTTGAATCGCTTGATTGTATTGTTATTTATTTTTTAAAAATCTCTATTCACATCAAATGCTTCTAAGTAATCGGCAACGCGTTTTACGAAGCTTCCTCCTAATGCACCATCTACAACTCGGTGGTCGTATGAATGGGAAAGGAACATTTTTTGACGAATTCCTATAAAATCTCCTTCTGGAGTTTCAATAACTGCAGGTACTTTACGAATGGCTCCAAGAGCTAGAATACCTACTTGTGGCTGGTTGATAATTGGTGTTCCAAAAACTGAACCAAAAGTCCCTACATTAGTCACAGTATAAGTTCCGCCTTGTGTATCGTCTGGTTTTAATTTTCCAGCTTTTGCACGATTTCCTAAATCGTTTACTGCTTTTGCCATGCCAACCAAGTTTAATTGATCTGCATTTTTAATTACAGGAACAATTAAGTTTCCGTTAGGCAAGGCTGCTGCCATTCCTAAGTTAATGTTTTTCTTTTTAATGATATAATCACCATCAACCGAAATATTCATTCCTGGAAAATCTTTTAACGCTTTTGCAACCGCTTCCATCATAATTGGTGTAAAAGTTAGTTTTTCGCCTTCACGTTTTTCGAAAGCATCTTTAACTTTATTTCTCCATTTTACGATATTTGTCACATCTACTTCAATAAACGATTGTACGTGTGCCGATGTTTGTACTGATGCAACCATGTAACCAGAAATAAGCTTACGCATTCTGTCCATTTCAACGATTTCGTCACCTCCATTTACAGAAACTGGAGCTGCTTTTTGAGCCACTGGAGCTACATTTTGAGTTGCTACAACTGGAGCAGTCCCGATAGCTATCGGAGCAACTGCTGGCTGATTTCCTCTATTTTTTATGTAATTTAAAATATCTTCTTTAGTAATTCTTCCGTCTTTTCCAGAACCTTTGATGCTTTCAAGTTCAGCTACTGAAACACCTTCTTCTTTAGCAATGTTTTTTACTAATGGAGAAAAGAATTTTTCTGAATCTGAAAAATTAGCTGGCGCTGCAACTGAATCTTTCGCTGCTTCTACAGTCTTAGCAACTTCTGCAACAGCAACTGGAGTTGCTTCTTGTTTTACAACAGCAACATCTCCGCCTTCAGTTTCAATAATAGCAATAGTTTGCCCAACTTGAACTAAATCATCTTTGTTAAATAATTGCTCTACCAAAATTCCTGAAACTTCACTAGGGACTTCGCTATCTACTTTATCGGTAGCAATTTCTAGAACCGCTTCGTCCATTTCGATTTTGTCACCAACTTGTTTTAACCAATTTGTGATAGTTGCTTCTGCAACGCTTTCTCCCATTTTTGGAAGTTTTAATTCAAATCTTGCCATATTGTTTGCCTAAAAGGTTTTTTGGTTTTGATGATGCAAAAATAATAAATTTAACACGAATTACACGAATTAATTTTATATCACAGAGAGATAGGTTAAAAAAAATACTTTTTTCAAACCTTAACAATCATACCTCTATCCTGATTACTGTTACTACCAATAAGAAAATCAGTCTTTTGCAGAAGTATTTTGAAGGTGATTTTTTTATTTTTAATTAATCGCATTGTTTGAATTATTTTTACAAAATCGACATAATTATTATCAAAAACAATTTCAATATTGTTTTTTTTAATTAAAAATTGCGAATAATCTATTTTTTCAATGTTATTTCTTTGAAGAAATACTTCAGTTTTTAACTGAAACTCTAGTTTTTCTCTCAACGTTTCGTTATCGGACATTAAAACATATTTATCTGGTGCTACTCTTGTCTTTTGCTTGCCTTGAAACATCTTGATAAATGAGAAAAAAAGGATTCCTATTTTCATAAATAGAGAAAAGAAAACCGACACTTTAAAATGTTTTTTATAAAAGAAATTCATTGCTTCCTGAAAGCGTTTCATATACGTTCCGTCTTTTATCGTGCTCTCTCCTTTGTAGTGAATTACAGTTGTTTCGTGAAAATAATAATTCGATTTTCCATTTTGCAAAACCATATAAGACAAATCGATATCATCAGAATACATGAAACAATTTTCATCGAAACCGCCAACTTCGAGATACAATTTTCGTTTCATAACCATAAATGCACCAACCAGAATATCAACTTTTCCCGTTTCATTTTCCTGCAAATGTTGTGCATAATATTTTCCGAAGTAATTTGAAAATTTATACAAACCAAAAATTTTAGTAAATGCTACAAACGGAGTTGGAACTCCTCGTTTGCTTTCCGGCAAGAAATTCCCAGTTCCGTCTATAAGTTTGCAACCTACAATTCCTAAGTTTTTTTGCCTTTCGGCGAAAGCCAAAATTTTTGTAAAAGTATCTTCGGCAACAACTGTATCTGGATTAAGAATACAAATATATTCACCTTTTGCCTGAGCAACTCCTATATTATTTCCTTTTGGAAAACCTGAATTTTCTTTGTTTTCGATGAGTTTCACGTTAGGAAAACGTTGTTTCATCATAAGACAACTGTCATCGGACGAATTATTATCTACTACAATAATTTCTCCATCGATAGTTTCGAGTGCTTTTTGAACACTTAAAACGCAAAGTTCGAGAAAGTAACGAACATTGTAATTAAGGATAATGACGGATAATTGCATTGGACAAATATAATATGAAAAAGAATTAATTTTAAAATTAGAATAAAAGAAGGTTCATTTTAATTTTTTATATAGCTATAATTTTTTCGTTATTACCACATTACCGTCCTGATTATGTCCGTAAAAATTAATGAATTTTATCTCAGGCTTAATAGATTTTGATTCAACCATAGCAATATAAATTTTTTTGAGAATTATTTTTTTTCCATTAACTGTTGTTTTTACCTGAGGTTTCCCTTTCGAATCTAATCCGAGATAAAATTTGTTATCTGGAAAAGAAACCAAACTAAACTCAAAATGATTTTCCTTGATTTTCTTAAAATCAACACCATAAGCAACTTTTCGCTGCAAGTGAGTGAGTTCTTCTTTAGCTCCTCCTTTTGTATATACAATTCTATAAATTTTGATTGGTTCAATAGTATCAATTTTTTTATCACTTATAAAGTTAATATCATATACAAACGTATTATGATTATCACTATGTTGGATATAAAATAATCGATCGGCCGTCTCAGGAGGAGTTGGATAACCTTTCTGAGCATAACTTGCAATACTAATAAAAAGCAGAAAAAAGAATATTTTTTTCATTTCGTTTTATAAAATTTTTGATTTTTTACGAAGATAATCAATATCCTGTAATGTAGTGATTAAAATATTTTGGCAAAACTTGTTTCGTTTAAAAACATTACTTTTGCAAAAAATTTAGTATTGTGAATTACCTTTCTGTTGAAAATATCTCCAAATCTTTTGGCGAACGAACTTTGTTTGATAAAATTTCTTTTGGAATAAACAAAGACCAAAAAATTGCTTTCATTGCCAAAAATGGTTCTGGAAAAACCACTATCATGAATATCCTGAATGGTATTGATGATCCTGATACGGGGCAAGTTGTGATTCGTAAGGATATTCGCATGGCTTTTTTGTCTCAAAATCATAATTTACAAGACGAATTAACGATTGAAGAAAGCATTTTCGCTTCAGATAATGAGACACTTAAAATAATTGAAGCTTATGAAAAAGCATTAGAAAATCCAGAAGACGAAGAAGCTTATCAAAAAGCTTTCGACGGAATGGACCAACACAATGCTTGGGATTTTGAAACACAATACAAGCAAATTTTATTTAAACTAAAGTTAGAAGACTTTAAACTGAAAGTAAAAAATCTTTCGGGTGGTCAGAAAAAACGTTTGTCACTGGCTATTATTCTGATTAATCGTCCTGATCTATTAATTCTTGACGAACCTACGAATCACTTGGATTTAGAGATGATTGAATGGTTAGAAAGTTATTTTGCCAAAGAAAATATTACTTTGTTTATGGTAACGCACGACCGTTTTTTCTTAGAACGTGTATGTAACGAAATTATCGAATTAGACAATGGGAAATTATATCAATACAAAGGAAATTACTCCTATTATTTAGAAAAGAAAGAAGAACGTCTTACTTCTGAAAATGCTAGTGTAGACAAAGCCCAAAACTTGTTTGTAAAAGAATTGGCCTGGATGCGTCGCCAACCAAAAGCAAGAACAACTAAATCTAAATCACGACAAGATGACTTTTATGTTATTAAAGAAAAAGCCGAAAGTCGCCGAAGAGAAAATGTAGTTGAATTAGAGATTAATATGGAACGTATGGGAAGCAAGATTATCGAGCTTCACAAAGTTTCTAAAAAGTTTAATGATAAAGTCATTTTAGATGAATTTACTTTCGATTTTCAGCGTGGTGCCAGAATTGGTATCATTGGAAAAAATGGAACTGGAAAATCTACTTTTTTAAATTTACTAACCAGTACAATACCCGCAGATAGTGGAAAAGTAGTAGTAGGAGATACTATAAAAATTGGTTATTACACGCAAAGTGGCATCAATCCTAAACCAGGACAACGTGTTATCGATATTATAAAAGAATACGGAGAATATATTCCACTTACGAAAGGGAAAATAATATCTGCCTCACAATTGTTAGAACGTTTTCTTTTTGACAGCAAAAAACAATACGATTATGTCGAAAAATTAAGTGGTGGTGAGCTAAAACGTTTGTATTTGTGCACGGTTTTAATTCAGAATCCTAACTTTTTGATTCTCGATGAGCCAACAAATGATTTAGATATTGTCACATTAAATGTTTTGGAAAGTTTCCTTCTTGATTATCCTGGCTGTTTGCTTGTGGTTTCTCACGACCGTTATTTTATGGATAAAATTGTAGATCACTTATTTGTTTTTCGTGGCGAAGGAGAAATTGAAAATTTCCCAGGGAATTATTCCGATTTCCGTGCTTATGAAGACAGTGCCGATGTGGCTCAGAAAGAAGAAAACAAAGCCGAAAAGAAAGATTGGAAACAAAACAATCCGACAGGAAATTTGACTTTCAATGAGCAAAAGGAATATCAAAAAATAGAAAAAGAAATTAAAGACTTAGAAGTTCAAAAAATCGCCATCGAGCAATTATTTTCTGACGGAAAAGTCACTGATGCTGATATTTCTGCTAAAGCAAAAGAGTTAGAAAATATCATTAATAAAATGGAAGATAAGGAAGAGCGTTGGTTTGAATTATCTGCAAAAATTGAAGGGTAAAATACGTATCTGTTAGAGAATCTTTCCTAATTAAACAAAATCGAAACCACTACAACTCAAATCCAGTAGTCGTTTTGTTTTATAAACATATCATTTCTACCAAGCAATCGGATTATAATCTTTCAAAAACTTTCCGCACCAGTGTTTGCCAGTATTAATACCATCAAATAGCGGATCCATAACTCGTGCAGCTCCATCTACAATGTCTAAAGGCGGTTGAAAATCTTGTTCTTCTTGCTTCTTTCTGGCTAATTCAGCTGGATCTTCGTCGGTTACCCAACCCGTGTCAACTGCATTCATAAAAATGCCGTCTTTAGCCAAAGTTCCTGCAGCAGTATGAGTAAGCATGTTTAAAGCGGCTTTCGCCATATTGGTATGTGGGTGGCGATCTTCCTTGAAATCACGGTAAAATTTGCCTTCCATCGCCGATACATTAATAATGTGCTTTTTGCCCGTATTGTCTTTCTTCATCACTTCCGAAAGACGATTGCACAATACAAAAGGTGCCACCGAATTCACGAGTTGTACTTCTATCATTTCGGTAGTTTCTATTTGTCCTAATTTCAATCGCCAACTGTTTACTTTTCGTAAATCAACTTGTTGCAAATCGGCATCAAGCTCTCCTTCTGGAAAAACTTCATTTGCTACCAATGCATTATCAAAACTATAAGGAATCTGAGATAATTTGGCGGAAGCCCGCAACCCAATTCCAGGTTCAGGACCATGCCAAGTTACTGGCATATTCTGATTGGAAGATGCTCCTATTGTTAGTACTTTTAGTTCCTCTAAACAATTAGTATGATCTAGTAATAGTTCCTGTACTTGTTTGGTCAACGATGTAACTTGTCGTTCCTCATTTTCTATCAGATGGGTATAAAAACCAGCAGGACGTCTTACGGTTTGCGCTGCATTATTAATTAGAATATCCAAACGTTCGTATTTTTGCTCTATAAAATTGCAGAAAATTTCCACACTCGGAATATGTCGCAAATCCAATCCGTGAATTTTTAAACGATGTCCCCATTCCATGAAATCATCTTCTTTAGAAAAACGCAAAGCAGAATCTACGGGAAAACGAGTTGTAGCAATAACAGTTGCTCCACCGCGTAAAAGCATCAAAGCGATATGATAACCAATTTTTAATCTAGAACCCGTAATTACGGCAATTTGCCCTTTTACATCTGCGCTTTGAAAACGTTTGGCGTAATTAAAATCACCACAATCGGGACACATAGTGTCATAAAAATGATGTATTTTAGTAAACGCCGTTTTACAAACGTAACAATTTCTAGGTATTTCTAATTCCAATTGTTCTTTGAGTTCGAGATCGTTAAAAGCCAACAGTTTTGGTGCTACAAAAATATTTGCTTCACGAGCAGAACGAATTCCTGTTTCTTTTCGAGCAGTTTTATCTTTTGTTTCCATTTTACGTTTAGCTAAAGCTTTCCCATCTTTTTTTCTACGGGAAAACTCCTCTCGATCTGGTCTTGAAAACTGACCAGCGGCTTTAATTAAAGCTGTTCGTTGTCCTATAGGAATTTCAAAAATTTGATCTGTATTTGCATTTAATTGTGCCAAAATAGCAACGCATCGATCAATTTCTTCTGAAGTTATTATGCACTTATTATTTATTTCTTCGTTCATTAGTCTCTAAAAATCAAGATGGCAAATATAAGACATACTGTGTCCAACTCTCGCTTTAATCTTTGTATCTTCGCACCTATTTTTTGCTTTTTTATGTTATTTCAAATAAAATCCTACTTAAAATTCCTTTGGAACTCTAAAAACGAACATGGAGTACATTCTCCATTTGTATTCGATTTGGTTACCAAATGTTTTTATGATAAATCTTCAAAACCAGAATATTTACTTTTAAAAAATTATAGAAACTCACTTTTAGAAAATAAAAATACTATTGAAGTGACGGATTTCGGAGCTGGTTCGAGAGTTTTTAAATCTAATACACGCCAAATAGCTAAAATTGCAAAAACAGCTGGAATTTCTAAGAAAAGAAGCCAATTATTGTTTCGAATTGTTCAATATTTTCAACCTACAACAATTTTAGAGATAGGAACTTCTTTAGGATTAGCTACTTCTGCCCTATCTTTAGGAAACTCAAAATCTAAGATTATTACTTTAGAAGGTTGTCCAATGACAATGGCGACAGCAAAAAATCAATTGCAATCTCAAAGCTTCAAAAATATTGAATTTGTAAATACCGAATTTGAAAATTATTTAAAAAATCATCACATAAGCTTTAGCGAACTGGCGGAACAATTACCAATTATTAATTGTCAATTAATTTACTTCGATGGTAACCATTCTAAAAAAGCAACTTTAGATTATTTCGAACTTTTATTACCCACAATAACAAACGATTCTGTTTGGATTTTTGATGATATCCATTGGTCACAAGATATGGAAGATGCTTGGGAAATCATAAAAGAAAACCCCAAAGTAACTGTAACAATCGACACGTTTCAATGGGGCTTTGTATTCTTTAGAATGGAACAGGAAAAAGAGCATTTTGTGATTAGAACCTAATACCTTCCAATTCAATTTATTTTAAAAAGCTGTACTTATAGATAAAGAAAGTCCTGTACTTTCAGGAACGAATCGGCAAACTCCACCAACACAAAGCAAACCGCCACGTTGTCTTCCATAGTTTAAAGCTACTCTGGTTGAATTTTGTCTGAACGCCGAGCCAATGTTATAATAATGCTTCCTTTTTTCTACATGATCATTACCATAATTATACAAATCAGAGCAATAGAAAGACCATTTTTTGTTGGCATTAAATTCTAAAGTTCCAGCCACCCAGTTCTTTTTATCAGAATCAGCCCACATATGCTCTCCTAAAAGCCTTATCGATTTAACTTCCATAAACGCATAAGTAACTTCTGCAGAAACAATATTTGTTTTTACTAAACCTGAAGTTTCTTCAATGAATTTCTTATTATAATATTGATTGATGTAAGTTAAAATAGTATGCCATTTGTCACTGATTTTTTTATCTATTTCAATGTTATAATCTGAAAAATATTTTTCTCCGAAACCAAGGAAATCTGTTTTATAATCTCTAGGGTCCGCGAAAGAATATAAACCGCTTAATCCATACCAATTTGATGCATTAAAAGAAACTTTAGTTCCATTTTTACCTCCCAAAGCAGACTCTTTTTTGAAATTGTAAAATACATCTACCTGCCCTCCTATTTCACCCGATTTTAACAAACCTTCATCTGGAAATGAAACTCCAGCCTGTGCCTGATAAACATAGATATTCGCTAGACTATTGTGATGCTGTTTCGTCAGACTAGGAATAAAATTCATGATTTTATCATTATAAAGATTCCCTTTTGCTGCTCTTTCTGAGAAGAAAGTCATATTTTCCAATCTTCTGAAAGTAGCATCAACTCCGAATCCTTTTTTAGAATAGCCCATATTTAGCAAAAAGGCGCTTCCAGGTTTTACAAAATCATTTTCAATTTTCTGAACTTCAACAACGGCATCTTCTGATTTGAAATCATATTCAGAAGAAAGATAAAATGCATTATGGGAAAAACTGATTCGTCCTGAAAAAACGTTAGTTAAAGATTCAAAATTAGGGTTTACAATTCCGGTTACTTCATCTCTTCCAACATAACTGAAACCTAAAGTCAGATCTGAAGATTCAATTTTAAACATATCGGAAATTCCAATTTCAGAATTAAAACCAAATATATCGGCATTAGCAACATCGAAACCACTTTTTTGCTGACCATAAAGTCCAGTAAATGCTAAGTAACTAACTGGTTTATATATAATCCTTCCTCCTCTTAGGGCATTATTAATCCCTAACGCCCTGTCTTCCCAGCTTCTTAGGACTAAACCACTACCGAATTGCTCATAAAAATAACCTGCGGTAACATCTAACTTATCCGATTTGTATTGAATAAAACAAGTCGAAACGTTGGTTTTTTCATATTTTGGATTGTAGTTTAACAGCGCATTAGGCTCGTAAGCTTCTCCTTGAATACCCACAGTCCATCTTTTATAGTTATAATTTAAAAACAGATAATTGTTAGATCTAAAAGAGTCTTCCGGATGTGCAATATGCAGGTTTTTATCGTTAAGATACCATTGAGAATTGGATTCAAAACCACCAAAAACTCTACCGTAGTCTTTTTTAGGTTCTTGAGGCTGTTCTTGTGTTTGTTCCTGTGCGTAAAATACTGTAGATAGTAAAACCAATAGTAAGGTTAAATAATTTTTCATGTGTGGGATTTATAGTGTTTTAAGTTTTTCGTACAAATCTTTCTCCCCACCCGGAACATAACCATTTTGAATGTATACAATTTTTTTATTTTTAACTACGATAGTATAAGGAACATTGGCAATAGACATAGCTCTTTTAAAATCCTGATTGGTATCCAACAGCACATTATAGTTCCATTCTTTTCCTTTAACCAATGGTTTTACTCTTTTTTGTGTACGAGAATCATCAGTAGCAACGGCAACAATCTCTACATTAATATTTTTTTTCCATTCCTCTTGTAAATCATTCATTTCATCTAATTCATTTACACATGGTCCGCACCATGTAGCCCAGAAAGAAAAAATATAAATTTTATCATTCTCTTTAAAATCGTTCTTTAATGAAATTGTTTTTCCTTCAATATTTTGAAGACTAATATTTGGCAATTCTTGTGAAAACACATTAATGCTAACAAAGAAGGCAATTAGATATAGATTTTTCATGATTTGTGTTTTTTTTTTGCAAATAAACTATTTTTTTCTAATATAACTTGTCTATAAATTGAAAAAAAAGTTTTTTATTTGCGTAATTAATTACAAAATCTCAACTAAACTTAAAAATTATGAAAAAAATCAAATTACACCTTTTTGCCTTAGTGGTCATTTTAGCATCTTCATGTAGTAAAGATGATAATGCTTCAGTTACATCACCTACTCCTATTGCTTTTGTAGACGAAGCTCCAGTATCTGGAAAGTTTACAAAAAATGTTTTAATAGAAGATTATACCGGAACATGGTGTGGATGGTGTCCTAGAGTTGCTTATAGCATTGGAAAAGTAGAAGAGGTTACAACAAGATCTGTTGCAGTTGCATTTCACGGAGGATCTTCAACAGAACCAATGAAATATACTGGTACTTTAGCGGCTACTATTGCAGGTTATCCTACTGCAATGTTAAACAGAACAACAGAATGGAATTATCCTGAAAATGCAAATATTACTCAAGCAAAAAACTTGTCAAGAAATAATGTTGGATTAGGATTAGCAATGAACTCTACTGTAACAGGTGGAAATATAAATCTTGATGTTAATATCAAATTTGTTGATAATTATACAAATGTCAAATTAGTAGTTTATGCATTAGAAGATAACTTAATTTACGATCAAACAAATTACACTTCATTTTACGGAGGAGTTAGTACTATAGCTGGTTTCAGACATGACAATGTTGTTAGACAAGTATTTACAAGTGTTACTGGTGATGCATTAACAGGAACAACTGCAAACCAAACGGTAACTAAAAACTTTACAGTATCGGTACCTTCTAATATTACAAATGTAGTAAATATGCATTTTGTCGCTTTTGTTATTGGAGCAGATGGAGCTGCTATAAATGTTAGAAAATCAGCTACAAATATCAATCAACCATTTGAGCAAAACCCATAATATCCTTAATATAAAAAATTTAAATGTCCTTAAAAGATGGTATTCTTTTAAGGATTTTTTTTTATTAAGAAATAAAAAAAATCGCTGTTACTAACTCCCATTTTTCGCATAAAATAATAGTTAACCTATGATTGTTCTTTCGCTTTTGAATTTTCATCTAATTTAGCACTCATTCTATTCAGTAATATACATTTGGAGCAAATTTCACTTTCTTAATAATATTTCACTTTTTAATTAGCAAAAATTATCACTAATCTGAAGTCTACTCTTAAGTAATTTCATCCAATTACTATACAATTCATAATTCATCAATATATTTGTAACATTGTACCTTTTATTCGTACTAATTACAACAACGTAAATTACTTAAAATGGCAAATCCATTAATCAAAATAACCGATATTAAACGAGATTTCGTTCTTGGTACTGAAATTATCAATGTTCTAAAAGGTATCGATTTAGAAATAAACAAAGGAGAATATGTCGCGCTCATGGGACCATCAGGTTCAGGAAAATCAACATTAATGAATATTTTGGGTTGTTTAGACACACCTACTTCTGGAAGTTACATTCTAAATGGAAATGATGTAAGTCAGATGCATGACGATGATCTAGCTGAAATTCGAAATAAAGAAATTGGTTTTGTTTTTCAAACATTTAATCTTTTACCAAGAACAACCGCTTTAGATAACGTAGCACTGCCTATGATTTACGCAGGATTCTCAAAAGGAGAACGTAATGTTCGTGCGACCGAAGTATTAAATCAAGTCAATCTAGGAGATAGGATGGATCATCAACCCAACCAACTTTCAGGTGGACAAAGGCAAAGAGTAGCGATAGCTAGAGCACTAGTGAACAAACCCTCTATTATTCTTGCCGACGAACCAACAGGAAATCTAGATAGTAAAACTTCAGTTGAAATCATGAAACTTTTTGCAGATATTCATAAACAAGGTAATACTGTTATATTAGTTACCCACGAAGAAGAAATTGCGGCTTATGCAAATAGAGTTATTCGTCTAAGAGACGGAATGATTGAAAGTGACACTACAAAATAATTTTAGAATAAGACTTTAGATTGTTATATAGCAATCCTAAATCCTAAATCTGAAATCTGAAATCAAGAAAATGAAAGTATATACAAAAACTGGAGATTCAGGAACCACAGCCCTTTTTGGTGGCACACGTGTTCCTAAAGACCATATTCGAATTGAAAGTTATGGTACTGTAGACGAATTAAATTCATATATTGGATTAATTCGTGATCAAGAAATAAACCAACATTATAAAGACATCCTTATTGAAGTTCAAGATCGATTATTTACCGTTGGAGCAATTCTTGCAACGCCACCCGAAAAAGAAGTCATGAAGAATGGAGAACTACGTCTTCAAAAACTGGGAATCATAGAAAGTGATATCGAATTATTAGAAAACGAAATCGATACTATGGAAGATTCTCTTCCACAAATGACACATTTTGTCCTTCCAGGCGGACATACTACTGTGTCATATTGTCACATTGCTCGTTGTGTTTGCCGTCGTGCCGAACGATTAGCTGTACATTTAAGCCATAATGAACCTGTTGCTGACATAACAATTAAGTATTTGAACCGACTTTCTGACTACCTTTTTGTCTTGGCACGAAAGTTGTCCCACGATTTAAACGCTGACGAAGTACAATGGATTCCGCGTAAATAGTTTTTCAAGCTATTTCCTGCTATCCGTTACAATCTTTTTCAATTGCGACAATTTTTGTAAAAACAAAAAAGAGTTCCTTATGTCACTTTTTTTATTTAACAAAAATAAGCTTCAATTATTAAAAGGATTTTCACTTCTATCAGGGCTAAAAATCACGTTCTTAACTTTATTTAAAAATAAATCAAAAAAAACTTGATTTTTTCAGTAGAAAAATTATTTTTGCATTAAATTAAAATTCAACAAAATGTATTGGACATTAGAATTAGCATCTTATTTAAGTGATGCACCTTGGCCTGCTACCAAAGACGAATTAATCGACTACGCTATACGAACTGGAGCTCCTTTAGAAGTTGTAGAAAATCTACAATCTATCGAAGACGAAGATGAAACGTACGAATCGATGGAGGAAATTTGGCCTGATTATCCAACCGACGAAGATTATCTTTGGAACGAGGATGAATATTAGAAATAAAAGCTATTAAAAAAGTCTCTACAAGAGACTTTTTTTTGGTTAATTATATAAAATTATAAACAGAATTATTATGAGTTTCATAAACAATATATTAAAAGTATTTGTAGGCGACAAATCTCAAAAAGACGTCAAGGCGATTCAACCTATCATAGCTAAAATTAGAGCTTTAGAAAGTAGTTTAAGTAATTTGTCTCACGACGAATTAAGAGCTAAAACGGCACATTTTAAGGAAATAATTAAAAAAGCACGTGCCGAAAAAGACAACAAAATTGAAAGTTTAAAACTCGAAGTTGAAGCCATCCAGGATATCGATGCTCGTGAAGATGTATATGCACAAATTGACGTTCTTGAAAAAGAAGCTTATGAAATTTCTGAAAAAACATTAAACGAAATTCTTCCTGAAGCTTTTGCAGTTATCAAGGAAACAGCGAAACGTTTCAAAGAAAACATACAAATTACCGTTACTGCCACTGCAAAAGACAGAGAACTTTCGGCAACAAAATCATATATCAATATTGTTGGAGACACTGCCGTTTGGGCAAATTCTTGGAGTGCTGCAGGAAAAGAAATTACTTGGGATATGATTCACTATGACGTTCAGCTTATAGGTGGAGTTGTATTGCATCAAGGAAAAATTTCTGAAATGCAAACTGGGGAAGGAAAAACCTTGGTTGCTACGCTTCCTCTTTATTTGAATGCATTAACTGGAAACGGAGTGCATTTAGTTACTGTAAATGATTACTTAGCAAAACGTGATAGCGCTTGGAAAGCACCATTATTCGAGTTTCACGGATTAATGGTAGATTGTATCGATTTACACCAACCAAATTCTGATGCACGTCGTAAAGCATACGATGCCGATATTACTTACGGAACAAATAACGAATTTGGTTTCGATTATCTTCGTGATAATATGGCACATTCGCCAGAAGATTTGGTTCAAAGAAAACACAATTTTGCAATTGTAGATGAGGTCGATTCTGTATTAATAGATGATGCTCGTACACCATTAATTATTTCTGGTCAAGTTGTAGATGGTGATCGTCATGAATTTACAGAATTGAAACCAAAAATTGAAAATTTAGTAAACATTCAACGCCAGTTGGCAAACGGATTTCTTACAGAAGCTAAACGTTTAATAAAAGAAGGAAACACTAAAGATGGTGGTTTTCAATTATTAAGAGCACACAGAGCATTACCTAAAAATAAAGCCTTAATTAAGTTTTTAAGTGAAGAAGGAATCAAAGCCCTTTTGCAAAAAACTGAAAATCAATACATGTCCGATAACAATCGTGAAATGCCAAAAGTAGATGAAGCATTATATTTTGTTATTGAAGAAAAAAATAATCAAGTAGAATTAACAGATAGTGGTATCGAAATCATGTCTAAAGATACAGAAGATACCTTCTTCGTACTACCAGACATTGGAACCGAAATTGCACGTATCGAAAAATTAAATCTTTCGGTTGAAGAACAAGGAGAGCTGAAAGAAAAATTATTTCAAGATTTTAGTGTAAAAAGTGAGCGTATTCATACCTTAACTCAACTTCTAAAAGCCTATACATTATTTGAAAAAGATACAGAATATGTATTAATGGATAATAAAGTAATGATTGTCGATGAGCAAACTGGTCGTATTATGGATGGTCGTCGTTATTCTGACGGATTACACCAAGCGATTGAAGCTAAAGAAAATGTAAAAATTGAAGATGCAACTCAAACTTATGCTACCGTAACTTTACAAAATTATTTCAGAATGTACAGCAAATTAGCTGGTATGACTGGAACAGCAGTTACTGAAGCAGGTGAACTTTGGGAAATATACAAACTAGATGTTGTAGAGATTCCTACAAACCGAGGTATGTCACGTATTGATAAAGAAGACTTAATATACCGTTCAGTTCGTGAAAAATTTAATGCAGTTATCGAAGATGTAGTGGGACTTTCTCAATCTGGAAGACCAGTTCTTATTGGTACAACATCAGTAGAAATTTCTGAATTATTAAGCCGAATGCTAAAAATGAGAAACATTCCACATAATGTTTTGAATGCAAAAATGCACAAGCAAGAAGCACAAATTGTTGAAGAAGCAGGAAAACCAGGCGTTGTAACTATTGCTACAAACATGGCAGGTCGTGGAACAGATATCAAACTTACTCCTGAAGTAAAAGCGGCTGGAGGTTTAGCAATCATTGGTACAGAACGTCACGATTCGCGTCGTGTCGATCGTCAGTTACGTGGTCGTGCAGGTCGTCAAGGTGATCCAGGAAGTTCTCAATTTTATGTATCTTTAGAAGATAACTTGATGCGTCTTTTTGGTTCTGATAGAGTTGCCAAAATCATGGACAGAATGGGATTGAAAGAAGGTGAAGTAATTCAACATTCTATGATGACCAAATCTATCGAACGTGCACAGAAAAAAGTAGAAGAAAACAATTTCGGAACTCGTAAACGATTGTTAGAATATGATGATGTTATGAATTCTCAACGTGAAGTTGTTTACAAACGTCGTCGCCACGCTTTACACGGTGAACGTCTAAAACTAGACATCGCTAATATGATGTATGATACTTGCGAAGTGATTGTAGAAAAAAATAAATTAACAGGTGATTTCAAGAATTTTGAATTCGAATTAATTAAAAATTTATCTATTACATCGCCAGTTACACAAGCAGAATTTGCTAAACTTTCTGATGTAGAATTAACAGGAAAAGCATACAAAGCAGCTTCTGAATATTACGCAGAAAAAAATATTCGTGATGCACATGAAGCATTTCCAATTATTAAAAATGTTTACGAAAATCCAGGCAATAGTTTTGAGCGTATTATAGTTCCTTTTACTGACGGTGTAAAATCTTTGAATGTAGTTACCGATTTGAAAAAAGCATACGAAAGCCAAGGAAAACAATTGGTTGCTGATTTTGAAAAAAATATCACATTAGCCATTGTTGACGATGCTTGGAAAAAACATTTACGCAAAATGGACGAGATGAAACAATCTGTTCAACTAGCAGTTCATGAACAAAAAGATCCTTTGCTTATTTATAAATTTGAAGCTTTCAAATTGTTTAAAAATATGTTAGACGGTATCAATAAAGAAGTAATTTCATTCTTATTTAAAGGAGATTTGCCACAACAACAAAATAATATTCAAGAAGCAACTCAAGTTCGTCAGAAAGAAAATTATATTGAAAGTAAAGATGAAATTCTTAACATAGAAGAGCAAGCAGAACGTAATCATGAAGCTGGACAAACACAACAACGTCAGGTTACAGAAACTATCGTTCGTGATCAACCAAAAATAAATCGTAACGACACTGTTACAATCCAGCAAGTTTCTTCAGGAAAAACAGAAGAAATGAAGTTTAAAAAAGCAGAGAGCTTATTAGCTTCTGGAGAATGGGTTTTAGTTAGTGAATAACTATTATTCTAAAAAATATTTAATCCTCAATTATACAACAAGTATAATTGAGGATTTTTTTTTATAAACTATAATTCAAATTCAAACTCCAACGATAATTAGCTTCAATCTTTCCGTTTGATAAGTTTTGATTTATTGGAAGCATTGCATTGGCACCAAATGATAATTTATCTTTTCCAATTTCGAATCCAAGCTTTCCAAAAATAATATCACCAGAAGTATCTTTTAGTTTTTGTTTGTGCTGATAATTACTTTGGTAAACTTCTCCTGCAAAACCTAATTGTGGTGCAATAGAAATACTATTTTTTTCATATAAATAGAAAAATGTTCCTGCATAATTAAATTGATTTCCAAACTGATAAAATTTAGAATTTTCGGTTTTTACTACATAATTTAGCATTGTATTTAACCCAAACTTTTTTCTCTTTATTGTATATTCTGTTGCAAATAGATAATCCCAACTTCCAGTTCCAACCTGAAAGCTTTGATTTATGTTTCCCGTATTATTTGCCTCATTAAATTCTCCTGTTGGTAATTTAACTCCTCCTCCCAATTGTAAGGTATGAACAAAATAAGTACTATCTCTATGAGTTTGATACAATCTATACATTGCTAAAACTGTAATATCACCAATTCCCTTAATATCTTGATTACCTGTTTTAGTTTCTCTATTATGAAAATGATATGGAACTAAAGCAGTAACTTGAATGTTTTTATAAACTGGTATTCGTGCCCACGCCTGTACTGTGTGAAAATTCTCATTATACCATTGTGAATTACTATATAATCCGTCGGAACTTTTGTACTGCTGATTAAAATATCTAATCCCTACAAAATTAGAATTTAACATCGATGCAAAACCCATACTTCCTCCGCTTGCAGAACAACCACAAGCATCACACATTACCTTCTCTGGAAACAAATAATGAGGTCTAAACGGATTCTTATTAAACAATAAACTGTCTTTTTCTATTGCATTTGCAAATTGAAATGTGATTAAAACTATTAAAATATATTTTTTCATTTATTTTTAATATTCTGAAAATCGTTTATCCGTAAGATATTGATTATCGGTTAAGGTTTTTAAGAAAGCAATTATTTTTGTTTTTTCTAAACTCGTTAATGAAATTCCTAAAACTCCATTTACATTCAAACTTGGATCTAATGTTGAAGAATTCACAATACCGCTAGAGTAATGATTTAGAACAGCGTCTAGTGTAAAAAATCGTCCGTCATGCATATATGGCGATGTTTTTTCTATATTTCTCAAACTTGGAACTTTAAATTTATGTAAATCTTGTGCTAATTCTGTGACACGAAATCTACCTACATCATTAACTTGTAAATTAACTGCCAAACCGTTATTTCTAAAAGAGTTGTCGGTAAATAAATCTGTTGCATGACATGACGCACATTTTTGATTAAAAATAGAATAGCCATCTAACTCCTCTTGTGTGAGTGTTCCTCCTGTTTCATGTCTTCGGTATTTATCAAAACGAGAGTTACTTGATGTGACCATAACCATAAACTGTCCTAATGCTTTTAGCATATTTTCGGAATTTATTTGCCCATCAGTAAATGCAATTTTGAATAATTTTTGATATTCAGCATCAGATTTCATCATGGTAATTGTATTACCAAAATTTCCATTCATTTCTATTGGGCTTGTAAAAGGGATAATAGGTTGCAAATCTAAGTGACTTGTTGCTCCGTCCCACATAAAAGCCGTTTGAAATGCTAAATTCTGAATTGGTGGAGAATTTCTTGTTCCAGCAGCATTATTTACACCATGACTAACAGAATGTCCGTGATGAGTAAAGGCATTTTCTTGAATATGGCAAAATCCACAAGAAATTAATCCATCTGAAGATAATCTTCCATCGTAAAATATCTTTTTCCCTAATTCGAAACCTTTCTCCGTTAATGGATTATTATCCAAATCATAAACTAAAGGAGGAAAATTTGAAGGTACTTTAAAGTCTATTGGAATATTAACGTAATCATCCGGATTATCAACTTTAGAACAACTCCAAAAAAAAGGCATAATGAGCAACAATATATATTTTGTTTTCATGCTTTTAAAAAATTATAAAAGCGATTAGAAAATACCTAATCGCTTTTTAATTAAAGTTATTAATCGTTGTGAACATGATTTACAATAAACATATCAGATAGGTTTGAAGTAATTAATGGCAAATTAGCACCTCCCATAATCATTGCACCCATTCCGCCCATATTGTTGTCAGAAAGTTTGATTTTATTTGTTCCATCTATAATTTTCGCAACATCTGCAAAAATATGAACATCCGGAGTAATTGTAGTTCTAATAGTCGCGCTTTCAGGCAAATTAAGTGTAACTTCCGTATAATTATATGCTGTTCCAGTTTGTCCTGTATGCACCATAAAACTAGTGTCTGTGGTTACTGTTGGAGAAGTGAACATCCCTTCAAACATTACAAACTTATAACCAGCACTCCATGACCACATCATACCTGCATCTTGAGCTTGTGTCAAAAAATTACCTTGACCTGCTGCTCCAAGGCTAAATTGAGTTTGATCTACACCTATACCAAATTTTACTTTTGTATAGTTTCCAGCGGGAATATTTGTTAATTCTATCGTTTGACTTGCTTCGTTAGATTCATCAACAATAAAATAGCTTTTCAATTTTGGGTAGATATAAGTACTCCCGTCCTCTTTAGTTAACACAATATTACTTACAATGTATTTTACATCGGATATCTTTAGGTTCTCTCCTTGTGAGGTAGTATTTGTTTGTGTGTTTAAAATTAAATTTGCGCTTCCAAAAACATTGTCAAATTCTAAACCAATTCCTCCTTCTCCAGTTATTACATTTATAGGATCTTCATCTTTTGAGCATGAAGTGAATACTAGTACTAAAGCCATTAAAGCAATTATATTTTTTAATTGAAATTTCATCTTTTTATTTATTAAAGTTTATAAAAATGTAGTTTGAAAAAGTGTTTTTCAAACAATTTAGAACATACGTTCATTCGGTTCCCAAAATAAGAACTGACAAAGCACAATTAGTGTGCAAAAACTTTAAGAAATAATAGTTGGAGGACGAAAAGTAGAAGTACTATTCAAATAATTATATAAATTAGAATAGTTAGAATTGAGTACTTGAGTTTGTAAAAATGAAGTTTTAAGAAATACAACTTCTTTAATTTCCTGAAAAAATAAAACTTCAACCTCTTTTACAATAATTCTTTTATCAGAAATAGGCTTTTCTGTATCAGAAGATTTAGCTAATTGACTAATTAAATAACATTTTCCATTACAACCCATTATTGGAGTTTCTTTATTCACACAAAGAATTTTTGTAATATAATCGTAATTAACAACATACTCAACAACAGGTAATATTGGCTTGAGTAACATGAATAATGTTAATATGAATAGTGATTTTTTCACCTTGCAAAGGTATAATATTTTTTAATAAATTAAATTAAAACAAATTAATTATAATTAAGAGATTATAATATTCGGTACTTTATACTAATTCTTCTATCTTTATAGAAACTTAAAAACTAACTTAAAAATATATTATCATGGCAAAAAGTCAAGACGCAAAGAAAACTGAAAAAAAAGAGCCTCTTAAAACCGCAAAGGAAAAGAAGGAAGAAAAAAGAGAAAAGAAAAATAATCCTAAAAGAGATTAGATAATTTGAATCCTCAATTGTGAAAATAATTGGGGATTTTATATATAACTTCAAATATTTAGCATTACGATAATTCAACAAAAATGGAAATTGAAATTAAACAAATAATCACCAATGAATTCTTTAATGGAAATATTAATACAGTTGATTTAGTTAATTTGGAAGATTTTCTAACTAAAAAATTTGCAAAAAAAAATTTTGAAGATGCTATGAAAAATTATAAAAAATCTCTGATAAAAGTGGTTTTAAGAAACCTCTAAAGTTAATTTTGAACTTGTATTTTTATCTTTAATTTTATACTTTTAACTAGTTAAACCCTAAATTACAAGACTTCAGAAATAATAACATTACAGAAAACAATATGGCAAAGCAAAATAAAATAGAGTTGTCACCCAAACAATGTGAAGAATTACTCAAAGTACTAAAATCCCGTTTCGAGAAAAATAAAAGTCGCCATAAAGATCTTGAATGGAATAAAATACAAACAAAGTTGGAAACTAATCCTCATAAACTTTGGTCGCTTAATGAAATGGAAACAACCGGAGGAGAACCAGATGTTGTAGATTATGATATAAAAACGAACGAGTTTATTTTTTATGATTGTTCCCCAGAAAGCCCTAAAGATCGCAGAAGTCTTTGTTATGACCGAGAAGCTCTAGAATCAAGAAAAGAACATAAACCCAAAAACAATGCTATTGATATGGCAACTTACATGGAGATTGAACTTCTAACAGAGGAACAATATCGAGAATTGCAAAAACTTGGGAATTTTGACATGAAAACATCCAGCTGGATAAAAACTCCTTCTGATATACGAAAATTAGGAGGCGCGCTCTTTGCTGATTTTCGTTACAATACCATTTTCATATATCACAACGGCGCAGAATCATACTATGCCGCAAGAGGATTTCGTGGTTCACTTAGAGTCTAACTTTTCAAATAGATATTTGATAAAACTTTTCAATTAATAATAATTTAAATAAAAAAATATCTAGAATCTACAGATTCTTAAAACACAAAAACTACTTTTGTAAAAAATATAATATCCCAATGCCAAATAGTCAAACTTATACCACCATTTTCAATAAATTTAAAGAAAGCATCAATGATGGAACTTTTGCAAAACTAACATTAGCAAAAACAATTGGTAACACACAACTAATGAATATTTATGTAAGAACAGTTGTAGAAGATGGTAAACTATTATTGTGTCTGAAATTTAAATTTCAACAAGAAGAAATTATTGAAAATCATAGTATCGACGAAGCAATTTTTATACTAACTCCTTATATAAATAATCCTTTTTTATCTGTTTTATTGTTTACAACCGAAGCTGATGTAACTATGAAACTTAACAAAAAAAGAGTAGCTACTATAACAGAGCAATCTCCTACTTTCAAAAATGCAGATCCAACTTTATTAGAATTTATAGCACAATCAAAGTAAAAATATTTAATAAAATTAGTTAGTTTTTTAATTAAAAACCTCAAATTCCACACCATCATAACTCGCAAAAACCATACTTGGATGCGAATCTTGATAAAATATATTTCCTTTACTATCTATAGCAATTGCTCCAGCAAAACCATCGTAAGGCTTGAGTTCTGAGAAAGTTTTTTCGAATGCTTTATCTAAAGAAAAACCATCGGTAACGCGAGTTACTATTTTTGCTGCCGTTGCGTTACTTACAATATCTTCACCTACTCCTGTTAAACTCACACCGCAAAATTCGTTAGCATAATTTCCAGCAACCGTAGCCGAATCTGATATTCTTCCTACAAGTTCGAAACCTTTTCCTCCTGTAGAGGTAGCAACGGCAAGTTTATTATTTTTATCTAAAGCAACACAACCAACAGTTCCTGTTCCCAACGATTTTAGTTTGGCTTCATATTCAGCTCTTCGTTGAGGAATTTCAGCCGAAAATTTCTTAAAACCATGTTGTCTGGCATAATTTGTGGCACCGCTTCCGCCAAGAACTCTATCGTCTTCACTCATTAATACTTGAGCGACTTGAATAGGATTTTTAACTTCCTCAATATTTATTACACCGCTCATTTTCTGAGTTTCGCCGTCCATAATAGCGGCGCTCATTCTTATTTTTCCGTCGCTTTGTATTTGAGAACCAATTCCAGCATTAAATAGTTCATCATCTTCGAGTTGAGAAACTGCATAAACCACCGTTTCAAGAGCCGAATGCGTTTTCAAATAGTCATAAGATGATTTTACAATTCGCTCTAAAGCATTTTGCTTTGCTAATTTTGTTTCAGCATTTGTAGAGGATTCCGAGAAAAAGCCGCCGTGGATGATTATTTTAGACATCTTAGATTTTTAGATTGTTAGACATTTTAGACTAAACAGGAAAGTTAAAACTAATAATCTATTATACGTATTGTGAAGAATGAATAGTCATTTTAAAAGTATCCAAATTAAAAGTATCGTATTTACTCATCACATGAGTTACTAAATGTGAAATAGAAATTGGTTGACCCAACTCAATTTGTGTCAAATTCGTGTCCTTTATCTCACGACCATCAACAAGAATAACAAGTCCAGAACCTATCGCTTCCATTTGTTTACCATTAGTAATAAGCAAACCTGTATCTTCCCCTAAACCAATCCCGAGAACTTTTGGATTCCCTACAACCGATTGAAAAAGTCTTCCAATTCTGCCTCGTTGCACAAAATGAGTATCAATAATAACACCATCAATAAGACCTAATCCAGATGTTATTTTTACTTCACCTTTCAACAAAGCTTCTGAACTACTTCCTTGATAAATCATATTATTACTAGCAGCAGCAGCTCCTGCAGACGTTCCTGCATAAATAAAATCTTCATTATGGTATTTCTCTAACAACAAATCATGAAAAGGTGTTCCGCCAAGAATTGATGTCAATCGCAACTGATCTCCACCAGTAAACATTACCACATCAGCAGCTTTTAATCGAGCTACAATTTCAGGAGACATCGCTTCTTCTCGACGTTCAATATCTAGAACATCAACATTATTTGCGCCTAAATAGCTCAAAGCTTTCACATATTCAGGACCTATTTCTTTAGGAATTTTAGAAGCCGTAGTAATAACCTCAATTCTAGATTCTAATTTATGTTTCGATTCGTCAAGAATTCGTTTTAGAATTCCAGTCTCAAAAAAGTTTAAATTTTTTGCTGCACTCTTATCAAGATCCGTTTCAGTAAAACTTCCCTTATCAACCGCACCACCTATAATGATTAATTTTCCTTGTATATTCATTTGGTAAAAATAACCAAAAACTTAAATAATGCAAATGTATTTCCTTTTTTTTGAAGCAAAACTTTACAGTTTTTATCAACATTTACCCTGCTGTTTGTTGCAATCTGTTTATTACAAATTTTCTTTAAAAATTTGCAATAAACAGGATTTTCACTTCCATCAGGGCTAAAATTCATAAAACCAATTACTATCAAAATCTCTAAAAAACTGAAAACCAAAAAAAAATAACTATTTTTAATATTTCTATCAAAAAAAAAGTATCTATAAAACAAATATTTCCTATTTTTAACAAATACATTACAAAAAAAATTAACCAAAAATGAAAATTGATAAAATTCAAGCGCTTCGTGGACCAAACATTTGGAGTGTTCAACGTAAAAAATTAATCCAAATGCGTTTGGATTTAGAGGAAATGGAACAGTTTCCTACCAATAAAATAGACGGTTTTCGCGAACGAATAGAAGCCATGTTTCCCACCATGATCGAACATCGTTGTTCTGAAGGTTGTCGTGGCGGTTTTTTCTCTCGCATAGAACGCGGTACTTGGATGGGTCATGTTATCGAACATATTGCCCTCGAAATACAAACACTTGCCGGAATGGAAACAGGTTTTGGTCGTACTCGCGAAACCAAAACTCCAGGAATATATAATGTCGTTTTTAGTTACACCGAAGAAAATGTAGGAATATTTGCTGCCGAAAGTGCGGTAAATATTGCCGAAGCATTAATTGCTGGAACAGAATATGATTTAGAAGGAGATATTCAGCAAATGCGTGTCATTCGTGATAAAGTTCGCCTCGGACCAAGTACAGGAAGCATTGTTGAGGAAGCCGTAAACCGAGATATTCCTTGGATTCGTTTAGGAACAAATTCCTTAGTACAATTGGGTTACGGAGTAAACCAAATGCGTTTTCAAGCCACAATTACCTGCAAAACTAGTAGCATTGCTGTAGATATTGCTTGCAATAAAGAACAAACCAAAAAAATGCTCGATGCCGCTTCTATTCCAGTTGCCGGCGGAGGAATTTGTGTTGATGAAGAGGATTTAACTAGTGTTATCAAAAAAATTGGTTATCCAATTGTATTAAAACCATTAGACGGAAATCACGGAAAAGGTGCCTCTATAAATGTAACCAATTGGGAAGACGCTATAGAAGGTTTAGCTTATGCAAAAAAATATAGTAATAGAGTAATTGTAGAAAAATTTATTACAGGATTCGATTTTCGTGTCCTTATTATAGACAACAAATTAGTAGCTGCAGCAAAAAGAGTTCCTGCACATGTTGTTGGAAATGGAAAAGATTCTATTGCAAAACTTATCGAAGAAACTAATAAAGATCCTCGTCGTGGTTACGGACACGAAAATGTACTGACAGAAATTTTAATTGACCGTGACACTGAAGATTTATTAGAAAAACTAAAATATACTGTAGATACAATTCCAAGAAAAGATGAAATTGTTTATTTAAAATCGACAGCAAACCTCAGCACCGGAGGAACTTCTGTAGATGTCACCGACATGATGCATCCAGAAAACATTTTCCTTTGCGAACGAATTTCTAGAGTAATCGGTCTTGATATTTGTGGTGTCGATATTATGGCAGAAAACCTTACACAACCACTTAAAGAAAATGGCGGTTGTATCCTCGAAGTGAATGCTGCACCAGGTTTTCGTATGCACTTAGCACCGTCAGAAGGTTTGCCTAGAAATGTGGCTGCTCCTGTAATCGATATGTTGTATCCACCAGGAAAACCAAGTCGTATTCCGATTATCGCAGTTACTGGAACAAATGGAAAAACAACTACAACAAGACTTTTAGCACATATTGTAAAAAACAATGGTTATAAAGTTGGATTCACCACATCGGATGGGATTTATGTACAAAACCACATGATGGAAAAAGGAGATACAACAGGTCCTGTTTCTGCCGAATATATTCTTAAAGATCCAACAGTCGAATTTGCAGTTTTAGAAACAGCTCGTGGCGGAATACTTCGTTCAGGACTTGGTTTCAGCCGCTGCGATATTGCCATTGTAACAAACATTCAAGAAGATCATTTAGGATTAAGCGATATTCACACATTAGACGATTTAGCCAGAGTAAAAGCAACCGTAGTAAGAAGTGTAAAAAAAGATGGCTGGGCAATTTTAAATGCTGAGGATGATTATTGCATAAAAATCGCTAACGAACTAAGTTGTAATGTCGCTTATTTCAGTTTGAGTGAAGACAATGAACTTATTAAAAAACTGTGTAAAGAAGGAAAAACCGTTGCCGTTTATGAGAATGGCTACATTACCATCAAAAAAGGAGAGTGGAAAATACGTGTAGAAAGAGCTACTCACGTTCCACTTACTCTTGGCGGAAAAGCTAAATTCATGATTGCAAATGTTCTAGCAGCTACTTTAGCAAGTTATTTATATGGTTTTAAAACTGAAGATATTAGTTTGTCATTACAAACATTTATTCCAAGTGTGGCACAAACTCCAGGAAGAATGAATATTTTTGAGTTCAAAAAATTTAAAGTTTTAATAGATTTTGCTCATAATCCTGCAGGTTATCGTGGTATTGAAGGTTATCTGGAAAGCATAGATGCCACCAAAAAAATAGGAATTATTGCAGGAGTTGGTGATCGTCGTGATGAAGACATTAAAGAATGTGGATTAATTGCTGGTCGAATGTTTGATCATATCATCATTCGTCAAGAAAAATATTTACGTGGTAGAACCGAAGAAGAAATTATCAATTTAATTTTAGAAGGTATTGCCGAATCAGGCAGAGAAGTAACACACGAAATCATTCCTAAAGAAATAGAAGCTATCAAACATGCCATAGACAATGCCGAAGATGGAAGTTTTATTACTGCTTTGAGCGATGTGGTAACTAATGCAATTGAGATTGTTCAAGAATATTTGGACAAAGAAAATGAAGAAGGAATTGTTTAATTAAACATAAAAAATGGAATTCGATTTAGAACCTTGGATTCATTCTATCAGAACTGTTTCTAGCAGGTATTTTATACTTGCTGGGACAGCTTTCTTAGTTTTTTATATTTTATTTCCACGAATTTTTCAGAAAATAAAAATTCAAAAAAAATTTCCAAACACCAAAAATTATTACCGAGATATCCTTTATTCAGTAATCTCAATGATCATTTTTGCAACAATTGCTTATATTAGTTTTACACTATTAAAGCCTTACAACAATATCAACTATGGTGATATTAAAAATAATTATTTATATGCTTTAAGTTTTTTTTGGATGTATTTTTTACACGACACTTATTTTTACTGGTCGCATCGAGCTATGCATCATCCCTTTTTATATAGAAAAGTACATTTAATACATCACAAATCTACTAATCCTTCTCCTTGGACAGCTTATGCTTTCCATCCATTGGAAGCCATCATAGAAGCAGGAATTGCACCTTTAATTGCATTTACAATTACAGTACATCGTTCCGCTTTTTTCATATTTATGCTTTTTCAAATCATTTACAATGTTTATGGTCATTTAGGTTATGAATTATATCCTAAAGGGTTTAATAAAACATGGATAGGAAAATGGATTAATACCGGCACAGCACATAATCAGCATCACAAATCATTTTTTGGAAATTATGGTTTGTACACACTTATTTGGGATAGACTTTTAGGAACTATTCGTGATGATTATGATACTACTTTTGAAAAAGTGAGAAATAATTAATTTTAATGAATAAAAGAACAATGTTAAGAGATTCATAAAATCTAAAAACACTATCCTTTTTTTATACATTTACGCAATCAAAAAAAATCATCATGAACAAAAGAATATTGCTTTTACTAAGCATCTTTATTACTGTTTTCGCGACAGCACAAAACAAAAAAATCACACTCGAAGAATCCGTTTTACAACAAAACAGACTTTTTAGAGCGGACAGATTAGCTGGATTTCAATGGATACCTAATACTAATAAATATACCTATTATGTAGAAAATGGAACCAAATTGATGCTTGCAAGTGCCGTCAATAACAACTCATCTCTTATACTTAATCTTGATGATTTAAATAAATCATTAGATTCAAAAATGAATTCTTTTTCTAGTTACAAATGGAAAAATGAAAATACATTAACTATTTCAAATGGTACAAAATTTTACATTTACGAAGTGTCAACTAAATCGGGTAAAACTATTCAAGAAACACCAGCATCTGCCGAAAATCAGACTTTTGATAATGCAAATGAAAATTTAGCTTTTACAGAAAATAACAACTTATTTTTCTTTAACAAAAACAAAGAAAAAATTACGATTACCAATAATTCTGACAAAAATATAGTTTCTGGTCAAACTATTTCTAGAAGTGAATTCGGAATTTCTGGAGGGATTTTCTGGTCTCCAAAATCGACTTATTTAGCTTTTTACCAAAAAGATGAAACCAATGTTGCGGATTATCCATTGCTAGATATTACCGAAACGCCAGGTAAATTAGAAAACATCAAATACCCAATGATTGGTCAAAAATCAGAAAAGCCAAGAGTAGGAATTTATAATGTAGCAACGAGCAAAACAGTTTTCATTTCGCCAAAAGGCAATCCTGAAGATTATGTAACCAACCTTTCGTGGTCTCCAGACGAAAAATATATTTTGATTGCCGAAGTAAATCGTGGTCAAAACGATATGAATTTGAATGTTTACGATGCTAATTCTGGCGCTTTTGTACGTACCATTTTAAACGAAAAAAGTGATAAATGGGTAGAACCAGAACATGCTGCATTTTTCCCAAATACTAAATCGAATAATTTTGTTTGGATTTCAGAAAAAGATGGATTCAATAATTTATACTATTATTCGATTGAAGGAAAATTAATCAAACAACTAACAGCCAATAAATTCCCAGTTAGAGAAATTATTAGTTCAAATAATGCTGGAAGTGAAATTTATTTTAAAGCTACTGGAGAAAACGGAACCAATATGTTAGCTTATAAAGTAGATTTAAAAGGAAAACAAACTTTAATCACCAAAGATTTAGGAGTACATAATTGCATTCCGGATTTTGATGGAAGCTACTTTTTCGATGAATATTCGAACCACACAACGCCAAGCAAATCATTATTATATGACAAAAAGCTGAAATCAACCACTTTATTAGAAAGTAAAAATAAATATGACGGATATGTGATGGGCACAGCCGAAATTAAAACCATAAAATCTGCTGATGGAACTACCGATTTATTCACCCGTTTAATCAAACCAAGCAATTTTGATCCCTCAAAAAAACATCCAGTTTTAGTGTATGTTTATGGCGGACCACATGCACAAATGATTACCAATTCTTATTTAGATGGTGCAAATTTGTGGATGTACTGGATGGCAGAACAAGGTTATTTAGTATTTACAGTAGACAATCGTGGTTCTGATAACCGTGGTGTTGCTTTCGAAAGTGTTATTCACGGAAGATTGGGTGTAAACGAAATGGATGACCAAATAAAAGGTGTCGATTACTTGAAATCATTGCCTTATGTAGATGGAAATAGACTAGCAGTACACGGTTGGAGTTTTGGTGGATTCATGACAACTTCATTAATGCTTCGTAAACCAGATACTTTTAAAGTTGGTGTTGCAGGCGGACCAGTAACCGATTGGAAATATTATGAAGTAATGTACGGTGAGCGTTATATGGACACACCAGCAGAAAATCAAAAAGGGTTTGACGAAGCAAGTACTTTAAATTATGTAAAAAATCTGAAAGGAAAATTGCTTCTAATACACGGAACAAATGATGATACTGTTGTAATGCAACAAAACTTTGCTCTTGTTAAGAAATTTATAGAAGCGGAAAAGCAAGTCGATTTCTTCCCTTACCCAATGCACAAACACAATGTTCAAGGTAAAGATAGAGTTCATTTAATGAAGAAAGTTTTGGATTATGTAATTGAAAATAATAAATAATATTAGGAGCTATTTCCTGCTTTTCGTTACAATCTTTTTATTTTTAAAGGAAAAATAAAAAGGATTTTCACTTCAATCAGGGCTAGAAACAAAAAAACCAATCATAAATTGATTGTTTTTTTTGTTTCTTAAAAAATCGACATCCCAGTTTTTGTAGTCAACAATTCTAAAGCACTCATTCCGAGCTCAGAATTTCCTTTTTCGTTGAGTCGTGGCGACCAAGTGGCAACTACAAAATTTTTAGGAAATAAAGCTGCAATTCCGCCACCAATTCCACTTTTCCCAGGCAATCCCACTTTATAGGTAAACTCACCTGATTCATCATAAAAACCACACGTTTGCATTAAAGCATTTAACCGTTTTACTTGACTTTTGGTTAAAATTTGTTCTCCTGAAATGGATATGCCTTCATTAGCAAAAAAGAAAAATGAATGTGCAAGTTCTTTACAAGTCATTTCTAGTGAACATTGATGAAAATAAAAATCAAGAACGGCATCAACATCATTATCTATATTACCGAAAGATTTGAGAAAATTAGCTAAAGCCGCATTTCTAAAACCAGTTTCTTTTTCAGATTTGGCTACTTTTAGATTATAATTAATAGTTTCACATCCAGAGATTTTACGAATAAATTTTAAAAAATCTTCTTTTGGATTCTCTAAACTAGAAACTAACATATCAGCAATAACTAGAGCTCCAGCATTTATAAACGGATTTCTAGGAATACCTTTTTCGTATTCTAACTGAACCAAAGAATTGAAGGCACTTCCTGATGGCTCAACTCCTACTCGCTTCCAAACTTTTTCATCAAGAAACGAAAATGCTAACGCAACTGTCAAAGCTTTTGAAACTGATTGTATCGAAAATTTTTCGTTACTATCTCCTATTCCAAAATCTTGATGGTTAATAGTTGTAAGATGAATTCCAAATTTACTTGCCTCTATTTTTGCTAGTTCAGGTATAGACATGGAAACATTTCCAATGGTTAGAAGTGATTTTGTTTCTTGGTATATTTCTTTTAGAATCTGTTCGTAACTCATAGTGATTTTAGTGATTTTTTTTAAAAATTTTTAAAGAAATTCAAAAGCTTAAATTTAGCCCCGATTATAGAGAAAATCCCACGCTTTTTTTGCTTGAATTGAAACGAAAGCGGGACAAATGCAGAAAGTAAAAATAAATATTATGCTTCAAATATTATGTTTTCTGTTTTTTCTTTCTTGCTGCTGGAAACAATATATTATTTAAAATCAATCGAAAGCCTGGTGAATTGGGATGCAAATCTAGAACTGTGGGTTCATCACCTACTCTATGCTGAAAATCCTCCGGATCATGACCTCCATAAAAAGTAAAAAAACCTTTTCCTTTCTGACCATGAATATAACGTGCTTCTTCATTAAGTTGATTTTCTCCCAAAACTAAAACGTTCGTTTTTATTAGTTGTCTATCAAAAGATGTTGTTTGTCCCATAAATCCTTTGACTAATGATGTATGATTCTGACATAACATGGTTGGAATTACATCCCATTTTGCAGAGAATTCCATGAGTGTAAAATAATCTTTTTCGAACGGAATTTTTCTTTTTTCGGTCATATCAATATCCGAAAACTCATAATGCTCTGGTTTTCTATCTAAGATAAAATCTTTGAACGCAAATGTTTTCGAATAATCAATTTTAGATTGATAATTGGCTTCACTTTCATCACCATCAAACATAGGCTCACAAATATCGAGACCTTCTGCTGCTAATGCAATATCGAAACTATCGGTAGCAGAACACATCGCAAACATAAATCCACCACCAATCACAAAATCTCTAATTTTTTTGGCAACAGCCAATTTTTCTTCCGAAACCTTATTATAACCTAACTTTTTCGCCAAAGCTTCGGCATCTTGTTTCTGCTGAATATACCAAGGTGCGGTTCTATAAGCACCAAAAAACTTACCATACTGGCCTGTAAAATCTTCGTGGTGCAAATGCAACCAATCATACAAAATAAGCTGATCACTTAAAACTTCTTCATCATAAATTGTAGTAAATGGAATTTCGGCATAAGTTAAAACCATAGTTACTGCATCGTCCCAAGGCTGTTTTCCTTTCGGAGAATATACAGCAACTTTAGGCGCTTTTTCTAAGACAACAGTTTCCATATTTTGTGATGGAGAAGAAATATCTGCCAATATATTGTTTGTTTCTGCATCCGAAAGCACTTCGAAACTTACGCCTCGTATTTGACATTCTTTTCTAATTTCTAAAACATCTGGCAAAAGAAAAGAACCACCACGATAGTTTAATAACCAACTGGCTTTATATTGTTTGTCTAGAGCCCAATAAGTTATTCCGTAAGCTTTTAGATGATTTTTTTGCGAGGTTTCATCCATGGGAAGCAAAATAAAATTTGCTTTCATAGATAATGAAAATAGTGTTATTAAAATAAAGAATAACTTCTTGAATTGCATTATATTTTTTAATTTCAAAGATAATAGTTTTAATGTATGAAATTTATAAAATATTAAATCAAAATTTGATCTATATCAATTATATAAAAAATAAAAAATATTATTTCTAGATTTTATTTTGAAAACTAAAATTAAACCTTATATTTGCACACGCTTACACGGGGTGTAGCGTAGCCCGGTTATCGCGCCTGCTTTGGGAGCAGGAGGCCGCAGGTTCGAATCCTGCCACCCCGACTAAAGTCTTTTCATTTGTTTGAAAAGACTTTTTTAATTTATTCTATTTATGTTTTTTGTTTATATACTTTTTAGCGAATCTAATAATAGGTATTATATTAGGCAATCTAACAATCTTGAAGATAGGATTCACAGGCATAATTCCGGATATGAGATTGCAACAAAATCAGGCACTCCTTGGAAATTAATTCATCATTTCCAATTACAAACTCGTTCTGAAGCAATGTTATTAGAAAAGAAAATCAAAAAAAGAGATGCTAAACGATTCCTAGATGACTTAAATAACGAACAGTAATAGCGTCACGCCACGGCGTGAAGGCCGCAGGTTCGAATCCTGCCACTCCGACTAAAGTCTTTTCATTTGTTTGAAAAGACTTTTTTTTGTTTAAAAAATTAAAAAAGTTATTTTAACTTACATAATTACAAGTCATAAATGTTATTATATTTACAAATATTAATGTTTTATAATTGTACTATGGAAATATTTTTACTTATTCTTGCTCTCCTTTTTTTATTTTATATTTCTAATACTATAAAATCAAGATTTGACAAAATAGACGACAGATTTAAAGAGCTAAATAAACTTGTGGATCAACTAAAAACACAAAGTAAAATAGTACAATCTATACCTTTACCTATATCCGAGAAGGAAAAACCTATCACAACTTTTGAAGAAACTAAACAACCAGTAGTTGTTCCAGTTATAGAAGAAAATATTTCTGAAGTACATAAAGAAATAGTTTTCACTCCATTGGAGAGCAAGAATGTCCCAAAAGAAGAACAATCAAAACCTATACAGAAACCCTATATTCCTGCTCCTCCCAAAAAATCATTTTGGGAAAATTTTAAAGAAAAAAATCCTGATTTAGAAAAATTTATTGGTGAGAATCTAATTAGCAAATTAGGAATCCTAATACTTGTTCTGGGAATTAGTTATTTTGTAAAATATGCTATTGACAAAAATTGGATAAATGAACCTGCTCGTGTTGGTATTGGTATTCTTAGTGGTGCTTTGGTTATGGGAATAGCTCATAAATTAAGACAACAATATGCAGCATTTAGTTCGGTTTTTGTAGCTGGAGCTATTGCAATATTTTATTTTACTATAGGAATAGCTTTTCACGAATATCATTTATTTAGTCAAACAGTTGCTTTTATAATTATGGTAGCTATTACTGGATTTAGTGTGTTTATTTCGTATTCCTATGATAGAATAGAACTCGCTGTACTTTCCTTAATTGGTGGTTTTGCCGTTCCATTTATGATTAGCACTGGTTCTGGAAACTATATTGTATTATTTAGTTATATTATTATTCTTAATATCGGAATATTAGCATTGGCTTATTACAAAAAATGGAGTTTAGTAAATACATTGGCATTCATTTTTACAGTACTACTTTATGGCGGTTGGTTATCGGCAGAAATAAACGAACCTAAACCTCATTATCTTGGTGGTTTACTATTTGGATTTGCCTTCTATTTTATATTTATTCTAATAAACATCATTAACAATATAAAAACAAAAGGTGTTTTTACCAAAATACAACTATCCCTTTTAGCAGTAAATACTTTCTTATTTTATGCTGCTGGGATGGTAATTTTATCTAATTATCATCCTGAGCTAAAAGGTTTATTCACAACATTTATTGCGCTTTTAAACTTAACTTACGCTTGGTTTTTGTACAAAAAATTCGGACTAGACAAAACAGCTGTTTATTTGTTGATTGGTCTTACATTAACATTTGTAACACTTGCAATTCCTATCCAATTTAACGGACATTACATCACTTTATTTTGGGCTACAGAAGCCGTTTTACTCATTTGGTTAGCACAAAAATCCGAAATAACTAGCTATCGTTTTGCTTCGATAATTGTTCATTTCTTGATGCTTATTAGTTTGATCATGGATTGGGAAAAAATTTATGGAGGCAATAGCGTTCTGAATATTATAATTAATCCAATTTTTATAACAGGATTGTTTTCCATTGCATCCTTATTTGCTGTTTATTATTTATTAAGAAATGAAAGCGAAAACTATAAACAATTCGGGATTACTTTTAACCCAGAAAATTACAAGAAACTTACTTTCTTAATAGGAATTATTCTTAGTTATTTTGTAGGAATTATCGAAGTTAGTTATCAAGCTCATGATTATATCCAAAATTCTGATTCAGCTGTTGCATTTCCAATAGTTTATCACTTATTATTTCTTGCTACATTGTCTTATATTGTACTAAAAAATAAAAACGAATTTGCTTACAATTTTGCCACAATTATAGCCGTTGCAAATATTTTCTTATTTACATTTTGGTTTTCAAATTATGCTTTTGCCGAACACGAACAATACATTAGCAGCGGAATTCATCAAAGAATTGCTTTTTATCTGCATTATGTTTCGCTGGCAATCATTATTTATTTTGGATACCAATTATACAAAATGGAAAAAGATAAAGTTCTTTCTGAATTCTTTAATAAAAACATCTTTATCTGGATTTCAGCCTTCTTTATTATATTTTTAGCTAGTAGCGAAATAATGCTTCACGGATTAGTAATCATGAATTCACCAGTTACACTACAAGATTTAAAAAGTAGTACTCTATATGCAGATTACAAAGCCGATACTGAATATTTACGTTTTCTGATTTCGGATGATTATATTTCGGATGCAAGAACTAAAATCTGGAAAGCTAGTTTCCCAATTTTATGGGGATTTTTAGCCTTTATTTTCTTAATTGTTGGAATAAAAAAACAAAACAAAACCATACGAATCATTGCATTATCGTTACTTGGATTAACTGTTCTAAAATTATTTGTGTACGATATTAGCAATGTTTCCGAAACTGGAAAAATCATTGCATTCATATTATTAGGCGTTTTAATTTTAGTCATATCATTTGTATATCAAAAAATAAAAGTTTTGGTTATTGATGATGTAAAGTCCGAAGAATCTAAAGAAATCAACAAAATTGATGAGAATGAATAAGTTTTTTATCCTGTTATTTATTGCCAATTTATCGTTTGCACAAAATAATATTACAACAGCAAAAATAGAATCTGACGGAAAAGACGGTTTTCATAAACTAGTTTTACCAACAGAAATTCGTTCTTTATCGAATGATGATTTAAGCGATTTTAGAATTTTTGACAGCAAGAAAAATGAAGTTCCCTATTATTTTGAGGCAAGAAGCAATCAATCTAGTAATACTAAATTTTTTCCTTATAAAATTATTTCTAAAACAGTTGTACCAAACAAAAATACAGTTCTAATTTTCGAAAATCCAAAATCGACAATCAATGAAGTAATACTAGAAATGGCTAACTCGAACATTACAAAACCCTATAGTATTAGCGGAAGTATGGATAACCAAAAATGGTTCGGATTAGTAAACAATACTTCTTTGTCAACTATTTATCCTGAAGAATCTCCATCTGGATTTTCGACAGTTTCTATTCCAACTTGCTTTTACAAGTATTTAAAAATCGATTTCAATGATAAAAAAACACTTCCAATAAATATTTTAAATGTTGGTTTTTTTAACAGTAAAATTTCAAAAGAGACATTACTTAATGTTCCTTATAAATCAAAATCCATAAAAGAACTTAAACTGGGGAAAAAGACACAAATCCAAATTAATTTTGACAATCCTCAAATTATAAGTCAGATTTCATTTACTATTTCTAATCCAAAACTTTACAAACGAAATGTATCTGTTTACAAAAAAGCAACTCGAAAAGTAAAACATAAATTTGAAAACTATCAAGAACAACTGGCTAGTTTCGAATTAAATTCTGAAGCAAACAATACATTTGATATTTCGAAAATTTTCGAAAAAGAGCTTATTATAGAAATAGAAAATCAAGACAATCAACCTCTAACTCTTTCAGATATACAATTTTTTCAAATTCCAATTTATATAATTACCGATTTAAAAGCCAACGAGAATTATACCATTACAACAGGAAATAAAGATTTAAACACGCCTCAATATGATTTAGAAAACTTTAAAAACAGTATTTCTACAAATTTACCAGAAGCTCAAATTATTGAAACAAAACAAATTAAAAATAATCCTAAAACTACAGTAAATAAAACTTTATGGCAGGAATCTTGGTTTATGTGGCTTTGCATTTCGATAGGAGGAATTGCCATTGCCTATTTTGCAACAAGTTTAGCAAAAGATATGAATAACAAATCTTAATTATAAAAAGATAAATTGCTATTTTTGTCCAACAAAACAATACATTTATGCTCATTATAGGAATTGCAGGCGGAACAGGTTCAGGAAAAACAACCGTAGTTCATCAAATCATGAACGAGTTACCAGATACCGAAGTAGGGATTATTTCTCAAGATTCTTATTATAAAGAAACCCAAAATTTAAGCTACGAAGAACGTTCGCAAATAAATTTTGATCACCCAAGAGCTATCGATTTCGAACTTTTAGTGGCACATCTCAAAGATTTAAAAGCAGGAAAAATCATAGACCAACCTGTATATTCCTTTGTAAAACACAACAGGACAGACGATACTATTTCTACACATCCAAGAAAAGTAATGATTGTAGAAGGAATTTTAATCCTAACAAATCCTGAATTACGCGAATTATTCGATATCAAAATATTTGTTCATGCCGATTCAGACGAACGACTAATCCGCCGTCTCAAACGTGACATTGCAGAACGTGGTCGTGATATGGAAGAGGTTTTAAACCGATACCAAACTACCCTAAAACCAATGCACCAGCAATTTATCGAGCCAACAAAAGCATTTGCAGATATTATAATCCCAAATGACAAGTACAACACCGTTGCTATCGATGTGGTAAGAGCAGTAATAAATCAACGTATTTCATAAATAATTAGTATTTTTAGGAGCTATTCCTGCTGTCCGCTAAATCTTTTCCTTGCTAAAGAAGCAAGAAAAAGGATACCGCTTCCATCAGGGCTAAAAACAAGTAAAAATGAACAATCCATTCAAAAACAAAATTCCATACAAAATCCTACTTAACAAGTATGTTATTGTATCCGTGTTTTTTGTAACTTGGATATTATTTTTAGACAACTATTCTTACCTAGATCATCGTGTACTAAACAAAGAGATAGACGAACTTGAAGATAATAAAACTTATTACCAAGAAGAAATAAAAAAAGACAAAGACCAAATAAAAAAGCTAAAAAATCCAGCTCAAATAGAAAAATATGCTCGCGAAAAATACTATATGAAAAAAGATAGTGAAGACATATACATCATCGAATTTGAAGGAGAGACTTTAGAGAAAAATATTAGATAAATATCATCCTTATATAAACCATAAATCAAAAACATTTTGGAAACCAATTTATTCAACGATTTCGATTCCCTTTCTTCAAAACAATGGAAACAACAAATTCAATTTGAACTAAAAGGTGCCGATTATAACGAAACCTTAGTTTGGGAAAGTCCAGAAGGAATTAAGGTAAAACCATTTTATCACAAAGACGAAGATTACAAAACAACAAATATTGTTACCGAAGCTTCAAAAGCAAAAATAGTTCAAAATATTTTTGTTTTCGATGTCGAAAAATCCATTCGTAAAGCAAATGATGCAATCTCTCGTGGAGCCGAAAGTGTACGTTTCACCATTGAAAATGAAGATTTAGATATCACTAAACTACTTTCGGAAATAGCAATTGATAAAATTCCTGTTTATCTAAACTTAAAATTCTTATCGGCAAATTTTATCAAAAAAGTAAATGAAATTGCACTTTCTAAAAATGCAATTATTCATTGCTTGGTCGATCCAATTCACCAATTGGCTTCCGATGGAAACTGGTTTGAAAGCGAAACAAAAGACAATTTCGAAACATTAAATACCATATCAAAAGAATGCAAAAATGTATCATTAATAAACATAAATGCTACATCATATCAAAATGCAGGCGCAAATATGGTACAACAATTAGCATACACATTAGTACATACAAACGAATATTTTAATCACATTCAAAATATAGACCAGCCTATTACTATCGAAGTTTCAGTGGGAACAAATTATTTCTTCGAAATAGCAAAACTAAGAGCTTTACGACTACTTTTTAACACATTAGCTAAAGAGTATAATCATAATTTCGATTGTCATATCATTGCAACACCTACAAAACGTAACAAAACATTATACGATTATAACACAAATATGTTACGTACCACGACCGAATGCATGAGTGCTATTCTGGGCGGTGCAAATGCCGTTGCAAATTTGGCTTATGATGCTATTTATCATAAAGACAATGAATTTGGCGATAGAATTTCAAGAAATCAATTGTTAATCTTAAAGAAAGAAAGCTATTTTGATATTGTAAACAATCCTGCTGACGGAACGTATTATATAGAAAATCTAACCGCACAATTGGCCGAAAAAGCCTTACTTTTATTCAAAGAAATTGAAGCAAATGGCGGATTCTTAAAACAACTGAAAGAAGGAAATATTCAGAAAAAAATACAAGAAAGTGCCCAAAAAGAACAAGATTTATTCGATTCTGGCAAAGAAGTACTTTTAGGAACAAACAAGTATCCAAACAAAAACGACAAAATGGGTCATGATTTAGAGTTGTTCCCTTTTGTGAAAATAAAACCAAGAAAAACATTAATCACACCAATTATCGAAAAACGATTGGCTGAAAAAATGGAACAAGAAAGACTAGAAACCGAAAAATAACCATAAAACACAAATTATGAAAACCATTTTATCATTCTTAGTATTATTTATATCTCTAAATACCTTTTCACAGGTAAAAAAATTAGAAGCAACAAATAAAGTTACAGGAAAATCAGTTTATTTTGAAGACGGACAACGAGTAAAACTCACCACTTCCGATCGTAAAAAGATGGTAGGATTTCTAACCATAAATGACCTTCAAACTATTTCTGTAAACGGTATCGAAACAAAAACAGAAAATATAAGTAGTATCAAATATTTTCCAAAAGGAGGAAGAACAGCTAAAAATATTTTTCTAGGAGCAGGAGCCAGTTTATTAGCTGGTTCTGGAGTAGCTGCAGCTTTTAGCGATGGATCCGCATTTGCACTATTTGCAGGAGGAACAGCCAGTATAATTACAGGTTCGCTTCTAAATAATAAAAACAAATCATTAATTTATCGTAATTATATGTTCAAAATTGTAGAGCAATAATGAGAAAAGACATACAACATATTACCTTAGAAAAGGCAACAGACAACAATCAGGAAGCAAAAGGTAAAAGCTATCTAACTGCCGAAGGAATCGAAGTAAAATCCGATTATTCTGAACAAGATATCGAGAATCTCAAACATCTTGATTTTGGAGCTGGCTTTGCGCCAAATTTACGCGGCCCTTACGCTACAATGTACGTTCGCCGACCTTGGACTATTCGCCAATATGCAGGATTTTCGACAGCCGAAGAAAGTAACGCTTTTTACCGTCGAAATCTAGCAGCAGGACAAAAAGGACTTTCTATTGCGTTCGATTTACCAACACACCGAGGTTACGATTCCGACCATGAACGCGTTGTGGGAGATGTAGGAAAAGCAGGTGTTGCCATAGATTCAGTCGAAGATATGAAAGTATTATTCGATCAGATTCCACTCGACGAGATGTCGGTTTCTATGACGATGAATGGTGCTGTTTTACCAATAATGGCCTTTTATATTGTGGCTGCCGAAGAACAAGGTGTAAAACCAGAATTACTTTCGGGAACAATTCAAAATGACATTCTAAAGGAATTTATGGTGCGAAATACCTATATCTATCCGCCAACGCCTTCTATGAAAATCATTGCCGATATTTTTGAATTTACGAGCAAAAAAATGCCAAAATTCAACTCTATCTCTATTTCAGGTTATCACATGCAAGAAGCGGGAGCTACTGCCGATATTGAGCTGGCTTACACACTTGCTGATGGTTTAGAATACATTAGAACTGGACTAGCCACAGGAATGAAAATCGATGAGTTCGCTCCTCGCCTATCTTTTTTCTGGGCCATTGGAATGAACCATTTTATGGAAATTGCCAAAATGCGAGCAGGACGAATGATTTGGGCAAAACTAGTCAAACAATTTGAACCAAAAGACGATAAATCACTAGCTTTAAGAACACATTGCCAAACATCAGGTTGGAGTTTGACTGAGCAAGATCCATTTAATAATGTGGCGAGAACCACTGTAGAAGCTATGGCGGCAGCCTTTGGCGGAACACAATCGTTACACACCAATGCACTTGATGAAGCCATCGCTTTACCAACAGATTTTTCGGCACGAATCGCTAGAAATACACAAATATATCTTCAAGAAGAAACAAAAATTACTAAAACTGTCGATCCTTGGGCTGGAAGTTTTTATGTAGAAAGTTTAACCAAAGAAATAGCTGACAAAGCTTGGGCACTCATCGAAGAAGTCGAAGAATTAGGCGGCATGACAAAAGCTATCGAAGCTGGAATTCCTAAATTGCGTATAGAAGAAGCTGCAGCCAGAAAACAAGCTCGTATCGATTCTAGTCAAGATATTATTGTTGGGGTAAACAAATACCGATTAGAAAAAGAAGATCCGTTGCATATTCTCGATGTAGACAATCAGATGGTTCGCAAGCAACAACTCTAACAATTAGACAGAATAAAAGCAACTCGTGATACTGAAAAAGTTCAAGATTCACTCAAAAAATTAACACTTTGTGCACAAACTGGCGAAGGTAATTTGCTAGAAATAGCGGTAGAAGCGGCTAGAAA
>NZ_JBJXEN010000084.1:0-3273 GCF_046153165.1 Flavobacterium sp.
AAACGCGCCGTCTAAAACGACATATTCACCTGTAATGAGTAATTTTCCGTTACTGTAAAATGTTTTTTTCAAGTTTCTTTTTTTAGCCCCGATTATCTCACAATACTACAATTTTAAATTGTGTTCGATGAACACTTCGTGTTTGAAGTGGAAATCCTTTTGCTTTTTTCTTTAAAAAGCAAAAGATTGCAACGAATAGCGGGAATAACTCCTAATTTTACTTTCTTAAACCTTCAATAAAATCGACAACTGCCGAATGTGATACCGTATTTTCTTTGAAATAATTTTTTATCAAAACCCTTTCGTTTTCAGTAGCTTCAAACTGATTGATGATATTATTCAAGTGCATTTTCATGTGTCCTTGCTGAATTCCTGTGGTTGTTAAACTTCTTAAAGCAGCAAAATTTTGCGCCAATCCAGCGACAGCAACAATTTGCATGAGCTCATGTGCCGATGGTTTTCCTAACATTTCTAAGGACATTTTTACTAACGGATGTAATGAGGTCAATCCGCCAACGGTTCCTAATGCCAATGGGATTTCCATCCAAAAAGTAAAAATATCATTTTCTATTTTGGCATGTGATAAGCTAGAATATTGTCCGTTTCTGGAAGCATAAGCATGAATTCCTGCTTCGACAGCACGAAAATCGTTTCCAGTAGCGAGAACCACTGCATCGATTCCGTTCATGATGCCTTTGTTGTGCGTCACAGCTCTAAACGGTTCTATTTCGGCAATTTTGACCGCGCGAATAAACTTTTCTGCAAATTCTTGTGGGTTTTCTATATTTTTTTCTGCTAAGTCTGAAACTGGACAAGAAACTTCTGCTCGAACAATGCAATTAGGGACATAATTTGATAGAATACACATTACGACCTCGATATTTTTTTCTGTTTCAAACAAAATTTCAGATTGTAAAGCTTCTTCTTTTAATGTTTTAGCAAATTGCTCTAAACAAGAATTGATGAAGTTAGCACCCATCGAATCTTTGGTTTCAAAAGTAGCATGCAATTGATAATAATTTTCTAAATCGGAAGTTTTATCACGCAATTCGATATCGAGAATGCCACCACCACGTTTTTGCATGTTTTTAGTAATGCTTTCGGTGTCAGCAAATAATTTTGGTTTTAGTTGATTGAAAAAAGCTTTTAGTTTTTCAGAACTTCCTTTAAAAACAAAATGAACTTGCCCTATTTTTTCAGAATTGAGAACCGTGGTTTTAAATCCGCCACGAGTTCCCCAGTATTTAGCTGATTTTGATGCGGCTGCCACAACTGAACTTTCTTCGATAGCAAACGGAATAGTATGGTTTTTACCATTAATCAGAAAATTTGGCGCAACACCAAGAGGTAAATAAAAATTAGTAATCGTGTTTTCGATAAATTCATCGTGAAGTTTTTGCAATTCTAAATCAGAATTCCAGTATTTTTTGATGGTTTGTGTTGCTTCTTCGGTATTTGAAAAATGGGTGGAAGCAATCCAATTTATTTTTTCTTCTTTGGTTAATTTTGAGAATCCAGTAATCGTTTTTGTCATATTGACTCTTGTTAATTGAAATGCAAAGATAAGGTTTGAAGTTTAATTTTTGAATGAGATTTACATCCAAAGATATTTTTTTATAGTCTAAAAATATGCTTTTAACACTCATAATTGCGATTATGTCCAAATTTTTCACTAAAATTGGCATCGTTTATAATAATTTTACATGAAAACAATACAAAAAACATTCGTTTTATTCTTATTTGCTTCATTGTCAGCAATTGCGCAACAAAAAATTACTTTAGAAGAAATTTGGGGTGGAGCCTTCAGAACGCAAGGAATGACCGAGCTGGCGGCTTTAAAAAACACTAACCAATATACGGTTTTAAATTCCGATAGAACTTCGAGCGCAATTGATCTATATGATTTTGCTACTTTAAATAAGGTTTCAACCTTAATAAATAGTAAAGATTTTTTAGCTTTACAAGGAATAGATAGTTATACTTTTAGTAGTGATGAGAAGAAAATCTTGATTGCTAATAATTCAGATCAAATATTCAGACATTCTTCAGTTGCAAATTTTTATATTTATGATATTGCTTCAAAATCATTAACAAAAATTTCAGACGATAAAATACAAGAACCTACTTTTTCTCCTGATGGTTCTAAAATTGCTTTTGCTAAAGAAAATAATTTGTACGTTTATGAATTAGCTTCTAAAAAAATCACGCAAATTACTGCCGATGGGAAACGTAATGCTATTATAAACGGAATTACGGATTGGGTTTATGAAGAAGAATTTGCTTTTGTTCGTGCTTTCGATTGGAATGCTTCGAGTGATAAAATTGCTTTCATTCGTTTTGATGAAAGTCAAGTTCCAGAATTTTCGATGAATATATATGGTCAGGATTTATATCCTGTAACCGATAAATTTAAATATCCGAAAGCTGGTGAAAAAAATTCGGAAGTTTCGTTACATATATATGATGTGAAAACGGCAAATACCAAAAAAATAGATTTAGGAAATTACAATGATTTTTATATTGCTCGATTAGATTGGACAAATGAAGCAAATACATTGTCTGTACAGGTTTTAAATCGCCATCAAGACAATCTAGATTTGTTGTTTATCGATGGGAATACAGGCGCTAAAAAAGTAGTGCTTAACGAGAAAGACAAAGCTTATATTGATGTTACTGATAATTTAACGTTCCTAAAAGACAATTCATTTATTTGGACTTCTGAGAAAGATGGTTTCAATCATATTTATCAATATGATAAAACAGGAAAACTTAAAAACCAAATTACAAAAGGCAATTGGGAAGTAACTAATTATTATGGTTTTGACGAAAAAACGGGAACAATTTACTATCAATCGGTAGAAAATGGTTCGATAAACCGTGATGTATATAGCATCAAATTAAACGGAAGTGGAAAAACTCGTTTAACTTCTTCAATAGGAACGAACGCAGCGACTTTTAGTCCAAATTTTCAGTATTTTATCAATTCATATTCTAGTGCTAAAAATGCCCCAAAATATACTTTGAATGAATCTAAAACTGGAAAATCTATTAAAACTATTGTATCTAACGAAGCTTTAGAAACCAAATTAGCTTCTTACAATTTGCCATCGAAAGAGTTTTTTGAACTAACAACGGCAAAAGGAAATAAACTAAATGCTTGGATGATTAAGCCAAAAGATTTTGATGCAAACAAAAAATATCCCGTATTTATGTATCAATATTCTGGTCCGGGATCACAACAAGTAAACAATGACTGGAATGGAGCTGACGATT